>JBJOJS010000097.1:0-6378 GCA_046046455.1 Actinomycetota bacterium
TCCGCACGGTGCCGACGTAGATCCCCTCCGCGGCCCGAGTCGACCTGGCAGTCGCACCCTGCAGCAGCACCGGCGGATCGACGTACAGATCCACATCGGAGTTGGGGAGGAAGCCGGTGCCGGAGGTCAGCACATCGCGCTCACTTGCCAGCCGCAAGGAACCATCCGGACCCAGTCGCAAGGGCTGGCCATCCGGACCCAGCCCGTCCAGGTCCATAGTCCAACCATCGCCCGTAACATCGAGACCACGGTCACTCGGCTTCGGCTCCACAGTCACGTTGGGATCAACCGCGCCATCGACCTGCAGCACCGAACCACCGGGCGACAGCGGACCAGGCAGAGGCTCAGGCGGCGGCGCAGGCGTCACCCCGCCCGGTCGAATCGGCGCAGACGGCCCACCCGCCGGACCCCAACCCGCACCATTGAGTGCCTCGGCCGTGAACGTGTAGATCACGCCATTGGTGAGGACCGTCACCGCGCAGGTCAATGACGGCGCTACCGCCAGGCAGGACTTCCCGCCAGGTGTCGAGGTCACCCTGTAGGTCGACACGGGGAACGAGCCACTGCTCTCCGGCTCACGCCACGTCACCACGGCCGAGCTATCCGCAGGGAACGCCGTCACGTCGCGCGGAGCCGACGGCGGGTACACCGGAGCCGGTGGCGTCGGTGGATTCGGATTGGCTGAAGCCTGGCGTGCTCCGATGGTCCATGACGGCCCACGCGTCGTGCCCAGCTGATCGACGGTGACGCCGGTGTTCAATGCGGAGTTCGGGGCGTTCGTCGCCAGGACGCTGCTCGTGCTCGGAGTGCGACCCGCGAGGCCAGGCCCGGAGCCATCTCTCGGCTGGAGGGCGATATCCGCCAGCGAGGCGCCCCACACCGAGCCGGTCCCACCGGAGCCGGACTGCGTGAACACAGAGGACGTGTCGTCGAGTGAGTTGGACGCAAGGACGGACAACGGAGCGGAGTTTGCCACGACGGATCCGGTGGCATCGATGTCAGCAGCCACGACATCGGTAGCAAACGAGCCGGACTGCGCGGTGTTGTCGACGATGGTGGAAAAGTTGAGCGTGATGGATCCGTTCGCTGACGCGAGGCCCCCCGTATTCCTCGTCGACACATTGGATCCCACGTAGGAGTTGGTCAACGTGATGTAGCCCAGCCGCTGCATGTAGGCGGCACCACCGGTGTCGTCTGCGCTGTTGCCGAAGATCGAGGAGCGGTAGGCCCGAAGCCCCACGGGGGCCGTCGAACTGAGCTTGTCGCCGAGCATGATGCCCCCGCCCAGCGCGGGGCCGCCTCCCGTGTCGTCCGAGTTGTTGGCCGACACGGTTGTCTGGATGAGGCCCACGGTGTCGTCGTAGACGTAGATGCCGCCCCCCCGACGAGCCGAGTTGCCTGTCACGGTGGAGTTGAGCATCGTCAGTGGAGCGGAGACGTAGATGGCGCCGCCGCGACCCTGCGATGACGAGTTGCCCGTGAACGTCGTGGCCGTCACCTTCATGGGATTGGAGCCCCGCTCGTAGGCATCGAGCGCTCCACCCTTGGTCACCGACGAGTTGTTGATGAAGGTGTCGTCCTCGAGGACGGTTCGGAAGCCGCTCGGTCCCGTGGTGTCGGTGTCGGCGAAGACTGCTCCACCACGACCGCCCGCCGTGTTGCCGGAGAAGGTGTTGCCCTCGGAGAGGAGGTACGTGCCTCCGTTCTGCACGTAGATAGCGCCACCATTGTCGGCGGAATTCGATGTGAGGATCGAGTCGTACAGATACAGACGTCCCCTGTCGATGTAGGCCCCTCCTCCGTGCCCCGACGACGAGGACGTGCCCGCATCATTGGAATCGAACGTGGTGTTCGTCACCGTGATCTTGTCTGCGCTACTGGCAAGGTCGACGTACATCGCACCACCGGCGTCCAGGGCGACGTTGGGCTGTGCGGACGATCCGAAGGTGGAATTCGTGATCGTCACGTCACCGGCGGATGCTCCTGACAAATACAGTGCCCCACCGTCATTCGAGGAGTTGCCGAAGAACTCGCTGTTCGCGATTGAGATGCCTCCAGCAAAGATCGCCCCCGCTCCGCCCTTCTGCGTCGGGACCGTCCCACTCAGGGCGCTTGATGAGAGCACCTTCACATTGGACAGAGTGACACTGCCTTGAGGGGAGGCGTTTTCGCCGATGTAGGTGTTGACGGCGATGGCTCCACCTCTGCGACGCACGTCGTTTGTGAGGCCTGCCGAATTGCCATCCGCCAGGGTGAGCGTTGAGACAACGAGCGAGTGGCCAGACCCCAGCTTGGCCGAGATCGGACGATAGAGATCGCCCCCACTGACCGTCGTGGTGGGTGACGCACCCTGGATCGTGAGCGTGTCATCGACAAAGGCCCCGGTGAAGTCAATCCGGGTGGGATTCGCGGCGAGAGTGAAACTCGCCGTGATGTTGATCGTGTCGCAGTAGCCATTGTTGAAGTCCACGATCGCCGCATTGAAGGTGGTGTCATCGATGACGTTGGAGCCACATGTCACGGCCGCATAGGCGGACGGCGCCTGCCGGAGGACCTGCATGTAGCCCGAGACGAGGCTGCCGATCGCCAGGACGCTGGCGCCCGCGATCGTCCTCGACCGCTCCATGCGGCGAGTACGGTCCCTGCGGGCCGAACGAGCGATGGACGACATGCAAACCTCCTGGGTTCTTGATCACTATTTGATCAATGGCCCACAGATTTACCACATGACGGAGCATCCGGGGAGGTCACACCTCCCCGGATGGCCGCCCGCTCATCTGAGCCGTCCTGAGCCCGCTGCCTAGCGCACCTTGGCCCAGGTGACGCGGTTGGACTCGATGTCCGTCCAGGAGATGTACGCCGTCACCGACTTGTCCTTGCGGATCAGCCGCTTCCACGTGAATGAGCCGTCCGAACGCACGGTGATGGACGCCGTACCCTGTGTGAACTCGTCCTGACCGGAGTAGCGGATCCACGGCATCAGACGTGTGCCTGCCGCAATGCCCGCGCTATCTCCGACCGTCGAGATCCGGTCATGGCGTCCCTCGCTCTTGCGGGTGCCCTGCTCGAGTTCGATCCAGGCAGTCACGCGCACGCCGATGGAGACGGCGCGCGACTGCCCCGTCGCCGTCAGACCCACGGCCTGCAGGACGTGATCGCCCGCCGCGATGGAATCCGGCAAGGTGACCGTGCCGCTGAATTCACCGGTGCCATTCGTGACGATCGTGCCGACGTAGAGACCACTGGACCGGGCAGAGCGCGACGTGCGCGATGCCACCGGCGGGTCGATGTAGAGATCGACGTCGGATCGACCGAGGAATCCGCGCCCTGAGCTCGACGCCTGCCGCTCTTCATTCAGGATGAGCACCCCATCCGGCCCGAGATCGAGGGGCTGGCCATCAGGGCCGAGACCATCGAGCTTCAGCTCGAAGTCGTCGCCGGTGACCTGCAGTCCGTTTGCCGTCGGGTTGGGCGCCACGGTCATCTGCTGTGTCACGCCATTGACCGTCAGCGACGACCCGCCCGGCGCAAGGGGAGTGGGCAGCGGCTGCGGGCCTGGAGCCGGTGTCGGGGCTGGGTTCACGCTCGGCGTGACCGGTCCGCTCGTCGCACTTGCTCCCCACCCTGCGCCACTGAGTGCCGCGACAGTGAAGGTGTGCGTCGTGCCGTTGGCGAGACCGCTGATCGTGCAGGTGGTCGTAGACGTCAGGCACGACTGTCCACCAGGAGAGGCGATCACCCGATAACTCGTCACCGGGTATGACCCACTGGAGGTCGGTGGCGACCACGAGACGCTGGCCGAGGCATTGCCCGGTGTGGCCACCACCGAGTTGGGCGCTGATGGCGGGACCGGGGCCGGCGGGACAGGCGGTGTGGGATTCGCTGCAACGGTGATGGTGATGGTCGACGTCGTCGTGGTCCCGTTCGCATTCGTCGCTCGAATGGCAAACGTGTACGTGCCCGCGGTGGTCGGCGTCCCGGACAGCACTCCCGTGGAGTCATCGAAGGTCAGGCCCGGCGGCAACGCGCCGCTCGCCAGCCCGAAGGTGATCGCACTCGAGGGTGAGCTCGTCGCCGCAAACGTGTAGGAGGTGTACGCCGAGCCGACCACACCGGAGTCATCGGGGGAATCAGCCGTGAAGTAAGGGAATCCGCTGGCGACCGTGGTGAAGGATTCGACCGCGCCGCACCCGTTGCCCGCCACGCTCTGGGCACACACCCGGTAGTAGTAGGTGGTGCCCGCGGTGAGGCCCGTGATCGATCCACTCACCGCCTGTGAGAAATCACCCGCGAGGACAGCGGCTCCAGCGGGACCGGGAATAGGAGCGGAGGAACCGCCGCCGTTCGCCACGGTTGACTGATTGGTGCTGTAGTAGACGGTGGGTGTCGATGCGAGGTACTTCGGATTGATGCTTCCGCGGATGAAGGCCGACGTATAGCCAATCTGGGTAGCGCTAGTGGTGACTCCGATCGGCATGGCTGTGATCACCGCGATGCCATCACCGCTGCTACCACCACGGTCGTGCTGGAATGCTGCACCAGCAGTGCCGAGGACGTTGCCGACTCCCTGGCGCGTGGGATCCGGACCGGTAACGGACGCGTACGACGAGCCGCCACCTCCCGCTGAACCGCCAGCTCCGCCCCAATACCCGCCGCCACCGCCAGAGTCACCGGATCCACCCGCACCGAAGACGCCAACCGTCGCCAGGGGCGCGGACGTGTCATCTCCCCCGGTGCCGCTGGGCGGCAGGAGCCATGCACCTCCGCGGGTGAGGGAACCTCCTCCGTACCAGGTGTCGCCGCTATTGCGGAACGACGTTCCCCCCGCACCTGCGACATCCTGGCCGCCCTTACCGATGTTCCAGCCATTACCTGGGCACCAGAAGCTGTAGCAACCTCCGCCCCCGCCTGCGACGACGACTCGGTCGTCCAGGGTGTACGGCGAGACTCGGATATCGCTCGCACCTCCGCCACCAAGGGCTCCGACAGATGTCGTCTGGCTCGAGTTGCCACCGCCGTTCCAACCACCGGATCCACCGGAGTATGCGCCGTTGAACGATGACACGGGCGTAGCTGCCGAGCCGATGTTGATCTGGACGACCTGGGCCGGGGTCACCGGCAATCTGCCATAGACGGTGTCACCTTGCGCTGCTGAGCCTCCACCCGTGATGCGCACACTGAGCTGCGAGACTCCCGCCGGCACCGTATAGGTCTGCGCGCTCCCAGTGAATCCGAATGCGGCTCCCTGGATGGCGCTCGGTGGATCTACCGTGATGGAGCCATTACCTGAGTTACCACCCGTCTGGAACGTGGCGCCGCTCACACCCGCTCCACCGGCCCAGGAAGATCCGCCTCCGCCGCCGCCGGCGCCGATGTTCCCACCTATTCCATTGGTGCTCTGCCCGCCTTGACCGCCGCCGAAGTAGCCGCCGCCACCACCACCACCGAAGGCTCCGACCGCCCAGCCGTTAGCGCCTCCCGCGCCACGACCACCGGCCCCCGGTGCAGCACTCTGCCCGGGGCCCGTTACGGAGCCCGTGCCTGCAGATCCGCCGGCGCCCTGCGTCGCCCCTCCACCACCGGTGGCGTTACCGCCTGTGAGGTTGCCTGCTACTCCGGCCGTGCCAGAAGCACCTCCGTCGCCGCCATTGCTGCCGGACGTGTTGCCGCCACCGCCTCCTCCACCCGCAACAACGACTTGCTCATTGAGCCCGCAGTTGAAGTCGTAGGCGCACGACGATGCGGTGTTGAGGGGTGTCGATGGAGCCGGCCGCCGGATATCCGTGGCACCACCCCCACCGGGGCGCCCTCCACCGTTGTAGGCGCCAGCGTTGCTGATGCCCTGCCCACCGACGTTGAACATCAACGACTCACCCGGCTGGACGGCAACCGTCGCGGTCACCGCGCCGCCCTGACCGCCGATTCCGCCGTTCGTAACGGACAGGCCTCCGGCCCCCTTGAGCGTCACTTGAATGGACGTCACTCCCGGTGGGACGACGTAAAGCTGAGGGGAACCCGTGTACGTGTAGACCTGGGGTGCTGCCGACACGGGGGAGGTAGCGACACCCACGAGCATCGCTGTCGTCAAGGCGGTCACCCCAGCGAACGCAAGCAGCCGAGTTGAGGACGATGTCAGGGAGCGCCGGATCACCTGCGTAGGTTAGGCCAAGGAGCGCCCCCGATCGAAGCCCGAGGTCCGCGCTGCCTCTGTGGCAAAAGGGTCCGCGGATTGCAGCGCCAGGTGCTCACGCGTGGCCCTGTGGGACGTCAGACCCGCACGATCATGTCCGCGGGACGGCGGAAGGCGAAGCCGCTCGGAGGGGTGACCGACACGAGCTCGACCTGAGGCCAAGCCTCGAGCATCTCCTCCAGCGCAAT
>JBJOJS010000100.1:0-50992 GCA_046046455.1 Actinomycetota bacterium
CCCCTGAGGGCTAAATGTCCTATTTATCCTGTGGATAACCGGAAATCCACCGGTCCCGCCCCGTGGCGCGGCCGGGACGGCACCCCTCCTGCCCTAGGGTGAGGACGACCGAAGGCGGCGCACGCTGCCGACCGCGGCCACGCGGTTCTGACGGACAACAGGAGGGCCCGATGGCCGAGAGCTACACCGGCGAGGCGTACTGCGTGAAGTGCAAGGAGAAGCGCGAGTTCACCGGACACGTCGAGGAGACGAACGGTCGCCGCTTCGCGAAGGGCATCTGCCCGGTCTGCGGCACCAAGGTGACCCGCATCCTGGGCAAGGCCTGACCATCCCGACAGGGGCGGCTACGCCGTCCCGCCGGGTACCACCGCCGCAGGAGCGTCGTGACTGACGATCCGCACGGCTACGCACACGTCATCGACGGCGTCGACGGCCCTGGGCTCGTCGGCGCCGTCGAGCGTCTTGTGGCAGTTCCCTCCCTCGGCGGCAGCGACGCCGAGTTGGACATCCAGGACGACGTCGCACGCGAGTGGGCCGCCCTGGGCCTCGATGTGACCACCTGGGACATCGATGTGGCGTCACTGGTCGCACAGCCCGACTTCCCGGGCATGGAGGTCGAGCGCTCCTCCGCCCGCGGGGTGGTCGCTCGCATCCCCGGCACCGGCGAAGGCCCCACCCTCCTGCTCCTCGGCCACACCGACGTCGTGCCACCCGGCGACCTGGGCGCCTGGGCGGGTGACCCCTTCCGTCCCGAGGTGCGCGGCCATCGACTCATCGGACGCGGCGCCTGCGACATGAAGGCCGGCACCGCCTCGATCACCTACGCCGCCCGCGCACTCATCGCGAGCGGTGTCCGCCTGCGCGGCGACATCCTCCTCGCCGCCGTATCCGGCGAGGAGGACGGCGGCTTGGGCACGTATTCCCTGCTGAGCCAGGGCATCACCGCCGACGCCTGCGTCCTGCCCGAACCCACGAGTCTCGACCTCGTGCCGGCCAACGGGGGCGCGCTCACCTTCCGCCTCCGCATCCGCGGCCGCGCCACGCATGCGTCGCGGCGCACGGAGGGCGTGAGCGCGGTGGAGAAGCTCCTTCCCGTGCTCGAGGAGCTCCGTCGACTCGAGACGCAACGCAACGAGTCCGTCGACCCCCTCATGCAACGCTGGCCGGTCGCCTACCCGCTGTCCATCGGCACGGTGCACTCGGGGGACTGGGCATCGACCGTGCCCGACCTCCTCGTCGCCGAAGGGCGCCTGGGAGTGGCGCTCGGCGAGACCCCGGCCCAGGCGCGCGCGGAACTCGAGGCGGCACTGGCCCGACTGTGCGACCAGGACCCCTGGTTCGCCGAGCATCCCGTGGAGGTCGAGTGGTGGGGCGGGCAGTTCGCGTCCGGACGCACCGATCCCGGCCACCCGCTGGTGCGCGACCTCGGCGAGGTCGCGACCGGCATCCTGGGCTCATCCCCCGAGGTCTACGCCGCGCCGTATGGATCCGACCTGCGTCTGCTCGTCGGGGCGGGTATCCCCACCGTGCACTTCGGTCCGGGTGAGAGCTCCGCGGCGCACGCGCCCGCCGAGTGGGTCGACCTGCGGGAGACGGTGGCCTGCGCTCAGGTGCTCGCGGCTTACGCCGTGCGCTTCTGCGGCACGTCTGACTGATCGCGCGCATGCGCGCTGTGGATGACGCACCTGTCGGAGCCGCGCATCGTGCGACGCTCCGGTCATGCCCGCATCGCAATCCCTGCTCCCGCTCCGGCCCTGGACACGCCACGACGTGCCGCTGGTGTGGCGATCGGACACGTGCGTCGAGATGGGATGGCCGCCGCATCCCGTACGCATCGACGGGGTCGACCGGGCTCACATCGCATGGCTGCTCGGCCTCCACGGGGAGCACGACCTCGACCATGTCATGTCGACGGGGGTGGCGCAGGGGCTGCGGCCCGCGCTCATGCGCCGCATGCTCACGACGGCGGTGCTGTGCGGCCTCGTCGACGATGCGGCTGCCATGCCGGAGTCGTTGCGCGACACTCCCCTGCACCTGCGCGATCTCATCGCGGCCGATGTCGTAGCGACGCGTCATCTCCACGGCGGCACAGCGCGTGCGCGCGACATCATCGACCGACGTCGACGCGCGGAAGTGTCAGTCCAGGGCATGGGAGCGGTCGCCGACGCCGTGGCACTCGTCCTCACGAGCGCAGGGGTCGGCAACGTCGTACAGGACCGAGCGGTCCACTCCGCATCCAAGCGTCACCGTCGCAGCACGCTGGACCGCGTGTGCCATGTGCTCTGCGACTCCGCTCACCCCGATGCCGCAGCCGACCCCGACGCCATGGCCCTCGACATCCCGCACCTTGCGGTGACCGTCGCCGGAGCCTCGGCCGTCATCGGTCCGCTCGTGATCCCCGGCCGCACGTCGTGCCTGCGCTGCCGTGATCTGCACCTCGCCGATGCGGACCCTGCCTGGCCGCGTGTCGCCGTGCAGTGGTCGGCGAGGAAGCCGGGTCCTGTCGCTGCCGGCCTGGCTCATCTCGCCGCGGCCTGGGCCGCACTGCACGCACTCGCGGTCGTGGACGCGGGGCCTGCTACCTGCTCCCTGCCCACGCTCGAGGGGGCGCTCGTCGTGCGGCTCCCTGATGCAGGCGTCACGTGGGAGCCCCGCCCACCGCACCCGCTGTGCGGGTGCCTCTGGCCGGAGACAGGCGCGGGGGCCGGGCCGCGGGTCCGGGCGCGCTGACTAAGGCGCCTCGGCTGATTCCCGAGCGGACTCGGCGAGGAGGGCGAGCAGGGCCTCGCCGTAGCGATCGACCTTGTCGGGGCCGATGCCACTGATGGCGAGTAGCTCCTCGGAGTCTCGCGGAAGCGTCTCGGCCAGGGCCTCCATCGTCGCGTCGGTGAAGATGACGTAGGCGGGCACCTCGCGCTCGCGGGCGCGCTCGAGTCGCCACGCGCGCAGTCGATCGATCGTCGCCTCGCTCGCCGTTGGTGGGCACGTGCGGCACCGCAGGCGCGCCCGCTCAGCTCCCGTGACGAGGCTTCGTCCGCAGGATCGACACGCGGCAGGTCCACTGCGCACGGTCGCTCGGCCGCCTCGGCCGCGCCGCACGCTCGCCCGGGGCGCACGGTCATCGACATCCTCGCGGGCAACAAAGGCGTCGAGGAAGCGGCTGGGCTGGCGTGTGGCGCGGCCACCCGGCTGCCGAGATCTCGACCAGGTCACGAGCAGGCGGCGGCGAGCACGCGTCACCGCGACGTAGAAAAGTCGTCGTTCCTCGGCCAGGGCCTCGAGCGATGTCGACTGCGCATGCGGGATCGAGCCTTCGGCGCAACCCGCGACGACGACCGCCTCCCACTCGAGCCCCTTGGCGGCGTGGATGGTGGCCAGCGTGACTCCGCGAGCCACAGGCGCATGCTGGGCCGCTGCTCGCCGATCGAGCTCGTCGACGAGGCTCGCGAGATCCCCGCCTCCCTCTCCCTGTCCCCGCGCGAGATCGACGATGGACGCCAGCGACTCCCAGCGCTCTCGCACGGCACCGGTGGTGCGGGGAGCCTCCTCGCTCCATCCCATGGCGCTGAGGACCGAGGCGACCTGCTCTGCGAGAGGCGCACCCGTGCCCTCACCGCTGCGGGCCGCACCGCGCAATCGAGTCACGGCCTCGCGCACCTCGCGTCGCTCGAAGAAGCGTTCCCCGCCACGCAGCACGAGTGGGATGCCGAGCGCGGCGAGCGACTCCTCGAATGCGGGCATGAGCGCGTTGATGCGGACCAGGATCGCGATGCCTTCGGGTGGCACCCCGTCGGCGATGAGATCGGCGATGTGGCTGGCGACAGCCTGCGCCTCGGCTACCTCGTCGTCGAAGTCGCGGACCTCGGGTGCTGGGCCGGCACCGCACTGCGAGACGAGGCGCCCTTCGTCATCGCCCGCGGCGGCGAGGATCGCATTAGCCCACGCGACGATGGGCTCCGTGCTGCGGTAGTCGCGCACCAGACGCACCTCGGTGGCCTCGGGGAATCGGCGCGGGAAGTCGCGAAGGAAGCGGTCGGTCGCTCCCGCGAAGGAGTAGATCGTTTGGGCGGCATCTCCCACGACGCAGACATCCTGCCGATCGCCGAGCCAGAGCTCGAGCAGTCGGTGCTGGAGCGGACTCACATCCTGGAACTCATCGACGGTGAACCAGCGATAGGCGGAGCGGACCTCGTCGAGGATGTCGGGGCGCTCGCCGAGCAGCCCCACGGTCATGAGGAGGACGTCATCGAAGTCCATGACCCCGCGATCGGACTTGAGCTCGTCGTAGGCGGCGTAGACGCGGGCGACGTCAGCGGGAGGGAGCGGCGGGGTCCGCTGGGCGGCGCGATCCGGGTAGTGCTCGGGGTCGACCTCGACCTGCTTGGCCCACGCGATCTCGGCGACGAGATCGCGGACCGTCGCGGTGTCGGTGGCCACCGCGCATCGCGCAGCCGCCTCCGCGACCAGGGGTGTCGCCTTGGCGATTACGTCGTGCGGCTGGCCACCGATCGCACGCGGCCAGAAGTGCCGGAGCTGCCTCAAGGCCGCGGAGTGAAAGGTGCGCACCTGCAGGCCTTCGACTCCCAGTCTGAGGAGTCGCTCGCGCATCTCACCCGCAGCACGCGTGGTGAAGGTGACCGCGAGACCGCGCCGGGGATCGTGCGCACCTGTGCGCACGGCATGCGCGATGCGGTAGGTCACCGCACGTGTCTTGCCCGTGCCGGCACCGGCCCAGACCACGACGGGTCCCTCGACGGACTCCGCGACCATGCGCTGCTCGGGGTCGAGCGCGTCGAGCAGGTCGGGGTCCATGGAGGAATCGTCGCACCCGGGTCTGACAGGTCTTGACGCCCCGGCAGGTGGCGCCGATAGTACCGACGTGAGGCAACCCAGGGTGCTGCTCATCGGCCTGCTGGCAACGTCGATGCTCGCCGTCACACCGACTGTTTCTGCTTGGACCCCTGCTGACGCGAGCGCATCGCTGCGTCAGCCCGCAGCGACCGGCTACTCACTCACACCGCTGCTCACGGGAGGGATCCTCACCACAGAGCGGGATATCAGTCTCACGCAAACAGTGAGCGTGCGTCAGGCGGACCCTGACCCCGACGGCTGCAATCCCTACGCCGATGGACGACTGGACGTCGTGGAGAAGTCCACGGTGACAGGCCTCGTCGATCTCGGGTACGCAGACGTTCCTGACGCGAGCCCTCAGCCACCCACCACAATCCTTCCGGCGTACACCAAGATCGCTGGCTACATGGACATGAACGCCAAGAACTGGGGGTGCAACGAGCAGGGGCTCTTCCTGGCCACAGGAGGCACGTGCCGACACACATTCGTTCCCGGGCTGCCCGCCACCATCGTGGAGCCCCAGGACTTCACGCTTGAGGGGCAGGAGTACGTCTCGGGTGAGTCCACGCGCGTCACGGGCTGGCCGAACTACGAGCCCGGCCTCGCATGCTTGATGCGCGACGGCGAGGTGCCCTTCGCCCCCGGTGGCTACATGCTCGATTACTGGGGTGACGCCATGTACCACGGCGCCTACGTCCGCCCAGACGTCGCGGAGCAGAAGGACGAAGCCAAGGTCCGGTTCGACATGGCGAAGACGGACTCCTCCTGCGTATCAGGCAATCGGTGGTGGGACAACCAGCACTCGACCGGCTTCTACATCTGGACCGGGGTGTACGAGGATTACGTCTCAGACCATCTCACCCCCACCTGCTCGAGTCAGCGGTCGGGGTTCGCTCAGACCAAACTCGAGCGCGCACTCGTCGTCAACGAGATCAAGATCCTGCAGATGACACCCACTGGCGGGTACGTCGAAGTGCCCGCATCCGAGCCGGTGATCGATGGCAATACGGTCAAGATCGAGATGCTCATCGAGAACCAGTGGCGTGAGGACATCACCGCGGACGTCAAGCTGTGGGACGCCGAATTCGAGCGCATGCTGGAGACCGAGAAGGGTCAGGTCAATCCTGTCCGGGAAACCTTCGTCGCGGGTGCGCAAAAGAAGGTGACCTTCCTGTGGCGCACCGACGGAGTCGCCTGGGAAACGCCAGGTAAGCCGATCACCTCGCGCACGATCGACATCCTCACGCCCTTCGGAGGAGCCCGCGCCACCGTCAAGGTCGAGCCTCGACCTGCGCTCCTCCTCCACGGGTGGCGGGCAGACCCGTCGACGTGGTCGGCGTGGCCGGGATTCGTATCGTCAGTACGCGGGGATTGGACTGTGCGCGCGGTCGAGGGGATGAACACTGATCCCCGAGACGGGGTGAGCATCCAGGGCAACGCCCGGAGGGCACAGGCAACGATCGAGCAGGTGCGTCGCGACACAGGCGCAGTCCATGTCGACCTCATCGGCCACTCGATGGGCGGCCTTATCTCTCGGTGGTACCTCAGCACGATCATGCCGGCGAAGACGGAGGATGGGCGTCCGCTCGTGCGCAGCCTGACGATGATGGGGACGCCCAACCTCGGGTCCGACTGTGCCAACGACGTCCTCAATGGTGCCTACGCGGCGCGCGCCACGGCTGCACTCGCAGGACAGACGCTCGAGGTCGCCACCGGGAAGTGGATACCCACGATTCAACTCACGCCTGCTTATCTCACGGGCAGCTTCCGTGCCCAGACTCCTCCTCGTGGAGGAGTCGCCTATGGCTACATGGGCGGTGACGGGGTACCCATCTTCGCGTGCGGTGTGAGCGACGGCTCGTACGGACAGGGGGGCGATAACGATCTCGTCGTCGTGGTGCCCTCGTTGATTGGTGCAGGCCTGGGTGGACGACAACTCCAGCCCCTTGACTGGACGACGCACATCCAGATGGGCGGCTCCCGCAAGTACTTCGACACGACGCTCGCGAAGGTCGTGGGACTTGGGCCGCCGGATGCGGTGACCCTCTCAGCTGCCCGGGGCCGCGTCCGGGACAGCGCCCGAGCCTCCGTCCGACCCACCCCCGTCCTCGGGGTGACCGCCGCCGGAACTTCAGCCGTCCTTCCGACGACCCGACCCCTGACGTTGTCTTCGCCGGGTGGATCGGCCGTCATCCACGTCACGGCACCCGCAGGCATGGCTATGGAGGTGATCGGCCCGGACGGAACGTCTCTCGGCACCGGCGTATCAACGGGCTGGCCGCAACGCTTCACAGGGACGACCCGCTCCGGAGACATCACGGTGAAGGTGGCGGGCAAGGCCACCGAGGGAGACACCGTTACCGCGGCCCTCTCTCTCCCGGACGACCCACGCCGGGTCATGGCTTCGGTGTCACGGCAGGGGAGCAAGATCACACTGACCGCCCAGGTCCAGGGACCCCAGGCCTCGCGTGCCGCAGTGAGGGCTGTCGTCAATATCGGGACTCCGGAAGAGAAGGTCGTGACGCTCCGGAAGAAGGGTCGCAACTACACCGCCGTGGTCACTGTCACCCCCAGCGACGCGATACCGATCGCCGTTGTCGCGTCGATCGGTGGCCAATCACGCATGGCGGTGCTGGGAGCCTGACGTAGGGCACCCGCGTTGCCGAGCGGGCCCGGGCGCGGGAGGATTCCACCATGTCGACCGAAGCGGCCCCCCTCACGATGTACACCACCGCATGGTGCGGCTTCTGCCAGCGCCTCAAGGCCCAGCTCGGCCGTGAGGGCATCGAGGTCGTCGAGGTCGACATCGAGGCCGATCCTGAGGCGGCGACCTTCGTCGAGGGCGTCAACGGCGGCAATCAGACGGTGCCGACCCTGCTTTTCGCCGACGGGACGACGATGACCAACCCCTCCATCGGACAGGTCAAGGCCCACCTCGGGCTCTGACGTTCCCCGGCGACCCCGCCTAGGGCCGGATCCAGTCGCCGCGCAGCGGCTCGCCGTACCAATGCTCGATGAGCCGGCGGGCGATGGACACCGCCGGCGGCAGGGCAACCTCGCCTGATGCGCATGCAGCGGTGAGTTCGGCCCGAGAGAACCAACGCGCTTCCACGATCTCCTCGCCGTCCACGCGGATGTCGGACGTCGTCGCCCACGCGTGATAGCCGAGCATGAGCGAGCAGGGGAAGGGCCAGGGCTGGCTGCCGAGATAGGTCATCTCCCCCACCGTGACCCCTGCCTCTTCCAGGACCTCCCGGCGTACCGCGGCTTCCGCGGACTCGCCCGGCTCCACGAATCCCGCCAGGGTGGAGAACCACGTCGGCTGCCAGCGGCCCTGCCGGCCCAGGAGCGCGCGATCGTCTTCGTCGATGACGAGGACGATGACAGCGGGATCGGTGCGCGGATAGTGCTCACTGCCATCGTCGGGGCAGCGGCGTACCCATCCTGCCTGCGACATCTCCGTCATCGCTCCGCAGCGTGAGCACCGTGGGTGGGCAGCGTGCCAGTTATCGAGTGCGATGGCGGTGGTCGCGAGGGCGACCTCGTCGGCGCTGAGCTCGGCCCCGACCTCGCGCAGGCCTGCTCGAGGTCCCTCCACCGGCATGCGCGCGGCCCACCAGGTGACTCCCGTCGAGTCGGTGCCGAGCAGGAGCGTCTCGGCATCCGCCGGCACGTCCGCGGGACGTAGCGCGCGCAGATGCGCGGACTCCGGCTCCACCGGGAAGGCGCCGTCCTGGACCGCGAGCACGCGGGTGCGCTCATCTGACCAGGCGCGCTCCAGCCACGCCGGATCGGAGCGATGCTCCGCGTGGCGATCGATGCCGCCACGCGCCAAGGAAAGGTCCGCGAGGAGGGCGGAATCGACACGACGCTGCGGCATGGCCCGAGGGTAGTCGTGCCCGCGCATGGGACGATGGGGCCTTCGCTCACGCGAGACGAGAGGTGACATGGCGGTCTTCATCCGGCAGCTGACGGGCATCCGCTTCGTTGCTGCGTTCTGGGTGCTGCTGTATCACCTGCAGGATCCCCTGGATCGCATCGGCGTCATGGACATCCCTGTCCTCAGCGACGTGATCCGCGTGGGCCGACTCGGCGTGGACCTCTTCTTCGCACTCTCGGGCTTCATCATCACGCACACCTACCTCACACGGATGGGCTCCCGGCTGGCGCTGGGTGCATCCGCCAACTTCTGGTGGCTGCGCCTGGCGCGCATCTATCCCGTGCACTTCGTGATGCTCAACGTCGCCGGCCTCGCGGTCATCGCGCAGGTGTGGATCACCGGGGTGGAGAAGGACCGTCCGTGGCTCAATGCCTGGGACTACGTGCGCAATCTCCTCCTCATCCAGGAGTGGGGACCCCATCCGGATCGCGGCTGGAATGTCGTCGCCTGGTCGCTGTCGATGGAGTGGCTCGCCTATCTGGTCTTCCCGCTCCTCGTGCTGCTCCTCTACGCGCTCCACAAGCGCGTGCCCACGGCGGTGCTCGTCCTCGCGTGGTTCGTGGCACTGGCTCCGCTGCTGTGGCGCGGCAGCCTGACGATCGATCCCTACTACACCGACCTGTGGGGCTCGGTGATCCGCGTCCTCACGGAGTTCACCGCCGGGGCGATCACGTATCTCATCGTGCTGCGATTCATCCCCTCAGGCGCGAGCGACCCGAGCCCGAGGGTGGAGCGCGCAGCCACGGCGGTGTCGTGGCTCATGCCGCTGCTCGTCGTCGGCGGGGCGGTCTTCCTCGGCCGCTGGACCACCGCGCAGTCCCCGCTCACCCTCAATGACCCCGATGCCGAGCCGCTGCCGCCGTTCTTCCACCTATGGCTCGTGCCACCGCTCATCATCTGGATCGGCGCGCTCGCGCTGTCCCGTCGCGGCCAGGCGCGCTGGCTCGGCACCGACACGCTCATCCTCGGCGGCGTGGTCTCCTACTCCCTCTACATGACGCACCTGGTGTGGTTCGGCGTGTGGCGAGCGGGCATGAACGCCGTCGGCATCGAGTCCGGACCGATCTATGCGCTCTCCGTCGTCCTGGCCATCGCCGGGTCCTTCGTCATCGCGTGGCTGATGTGGCGCATCGTCGAAGAGCCCTGCCGTCGTTGGATGCGCAAGCTCATCGGCGTCAAGCCAGTGGCGCCCGAGGAGTCGACCGCCGACCCGGACGCACGCCGCGGCGTCACCGACCGCTGAGCAGGCGTTCGACCTCCGCACGATCGAGCAGTCGATCAGGGCGGATCACCTCACCGGAGCGCACGAGCACGAAGGCTGCATCGATGTCCTCGATCGGGACGGATGCGATCTGCGACCAGGCCAACCGGTAGATGGCGAGCTGGAGGTCGCTGAGGCTTCCCCTGCCTCCGGACTTCCAGTCGACGACCTCGACCCTCCCGTCGCTGGACGCGAAGACCGCGTCGATCCTGCCGCGCACCACACGACCACCCATGGACAGGGCAAACGGCTCCTCCACCGCGATCGGGGCGCGCGCGGCGTAAGGGGTGCGCAGGAAGGCCTCGCGCAGGTGCGCGAGATCGACATCGGTGTCGAGGTCGTCGGCCGCGTCCAGCTCTTCGAGGTCGAAGAGCGTCTGCACGGCGTACTGCCCCTCGATCCATGAGTGCAGCTCCGTGCCGAGCCGCGCGGCCGGGTGCGGGCGCTTCGGCATCGGACGGGCGAGATCGAGGGCAAAGGCCTCGGGATCCTGTGCCAGGCGCACGACGGCGGTCGTGGAGAGGTCATCGGGCAGCCGCAGGGCGAGTGGTGCGCGTGCGCGACGCGCCTCCTCGAGCAGCACCGTGATGTCGTCGTCCCAGGAGCGCACCAGCGCCTGCTCGGCGGGACCGAGCGAACGATCGATCACATCCGCGCTCGGCAACGCCGATGCATCCGCTCGGGCCTCGCCGACGGCCCGGGCAGCGTCGCGCACGAGCTCCGCGCGCTCCGGATCCGACATCGGGGGCCAGGCCGTGGCCCGATCCTCTACGGCCGGGTTGATCGCTCCATCGGCCGGCGCTTCAGCCCAGACCGCCACGTGACCGCCGTGGTCATCGCACCAGGTGCGAATCTCCTCGAGGAAGGGGCCCGGACCCCGGGTGCGCGCCTGCGACGGCCCCCACCAGTGACCGCTCACGGTGAGGCTGCGCTCGGCGCGGGTGAGGGCGACGTAGGCGAGTCGCCGCTCCTCGAGCAACTCCGCATCGCTGCTGCGCGCGACGAACTCGCGGTGGTCCTTGGCGCGCGGCTCGGATCCGCGATCGGGGAAGGCCGCGAGTTGCGGCGGAGCATCCGGGTGGAGCTGCCAGGGCACCACCGCCGCGCTCACCGGCCATCGCTCGCGGCCGCGCCCGCTCGGGAAGACCGACTGGCACATACCGGGGATGACGACATGGGCGAACTCCAGGCCCTTGGCACGATGGGCGGTCATGAGCACGACGGCGTCACCCGTGGGGATCTCGTCGCGTCGCGGGGATTCGTCGTAGCGCTCGGCCTCGCGCAGGCGTGCGAGGAAGGCACTCAGACCTGCGCTCGAGCCTCGCGTCATGCGGGCGGCCAGCTCGCGGAAGTCGGCCAGGGCACGGGCGTTGTCGGCGGCGTCCGGTCCGATACTCGCCTCCACTCCCAGGCCCGTCGTCCGCAACACGCGTGAGAGAAGATCGACACATGGCTCATCGAGATGTCGACGAAGTCGGCGGATCTCGTCCATGAGCCGGCTCAGGCGAGTGACGGCCGCAGGAGAGAGCCGGGTCTCGCCCCGGTCGGCTGCCGCGAGCGCGGCCTCGATCGTCTCGGCCAGGCTCGGACGATCGACCGGATCGCTCCCGAGCACGGCCAGACGCAGGGCCGTCGGCAGATCGCTGGCCTCCGACTTGTCGGCGGAGGGCGAGAGCGCACCCAGGGCAGCGAGATCCCGCGGCCCGATGCGCCAGCGCGGGCCCGTGAGCAGGCGCACGAGGGCCGGGTCGGCGGCGGGATCGTCGATGACCTCGAGCGTGGCGCGCAGCTCGGCGACCACCGGCACCTGCAGGAGCCCGGCGGCACCCACGAGTCGCGTGGGAACGCCGCGACCGCGCAGGGCCGCATCGACGTCCACGAGTGTGGCCGCAGTGCGGGCGAGTACGGCGATACCCTCCCACTGTCCGTGGCGCGCGTGAAGGTCGACGACACGGTCGCACACCCACGTGACCTCGTCGTCGTGCGTGTCGTGCAGGGCGACCACGATCTCTCCCGCGCCCCGATCGGTCGCGGCGCCGCGCAGGGGCTCCACGCCGGGATGCACTGCGCGCAAGGGCGCTGCCACATCGTTGGCGAGCGCCAGGATGCGGGGTGCGGAACGGCGATTATCGACCAGCGGATAGCGACGCGCCGGGCCCGCTCCGCCCGCACGCGGGAAGTGGTGGGGGAAGTGATCGATGTTGGCGACACTCGCACCTCGCCACTCGTAGATGGCCTGACAGGGATCACCTACCGCCGTGACCGGATGCCCATCGGCGAAGACCTCCTGCAGGAGCACGCGCTGAGCCGCGGAGGTGTCCTGATACTCATCGAGGAGGACGAAGGTGTAGCGATGGCGGAGTTCGTCCCGCACCTCCGGCGCCGCCCGGACGATCGCGAGCGCCAGGCGCACCTGGTCGGCGAAGTCGACGCAGTGCCCGGCGAGCTTGGCGTCACGGAACTCCTCGACGAGTCCACAGAGAGCCGCGCGCACGCGAGCGGCGTCGAGCATGTCGCGGCCGATGACCTGCAGGCTCGGCAGCGACTCGAGCCAGGCGATGAGATCGACGGAGTGCGCGAGCAGGCGCTCGGGTGCGAGGTCGAGCTCGGCGAGGCCATCGTCGAGTGCAAGGACGGCCTCGATCAGCGTCGCCGGCGAGCGCCCCAGATCGGCGAGTGGCAGAGCGGTAGACCGCACGACCCGACCGGCGAGGGCCTGGCGCGCGCCATCCGCGAGGACGACGGCATCGGGCTCCAGGCCGAGTCGTACGCCGTGGTCGCGCAGCAGGCGGCTCGCAAACGAGTGGTACGTCGAGATCGCGGGCTCGACCGCACCCGAGTCGACCAGGCCCTCGGGGAGAAGACCCTCGCGATCGGCACGCAGGAGGAGGCGTCGCGTGCGCGAGAGCAACTCCCCCGCGGCCTTGGTGGTGAAGGTGAGGCCAAGGACTTCATCGGGCAGAGCGAGGCGCTCCATGACCAGCCACAGGACGCGCGCCGACATCACCGTCGTCTTGCCCGAGCCTGCTCCCGCGACGATCGCCGACGGCTCGGCCGGACTGCTCACCGCAGCCCACTGCTCGTCGCTCAGGTCGTGCCCGAGGAGGGACTCGACCGACTTTCGGATATCGCTCACGCGAGCACCTCCCGGCCCTGCGGCTGCGCGGGGCAGGCCACGGCGTACGGGCAGGTGCGGCACTCACTGGACGCGATCGCGGGGAAGTCCTCAGCGCGCACGCGCGCGATCGCCTCGGTGATCCCCTCAGCAAGCCATGCGGCGTCATCGAGTGCGGGCTGCTCCTGAATGCGCGGATGCCCCGGAGCGCCGCTCGCGTCGATGCGTAGTTGCACGAGCGCCGCGCCATCCACCTCGGGCTCAGGAGCCAGGTCGCCGAGGGCACCGTGCTGGACCGCGAGCTGATAGATGCCGAGCTGGGGATCGGACTCGACCGCGGTCACGCTGGGAGGAGTGCGTGCAGTCTTGAAATCGATGAGACGCACACGGCCGTCGCCGGTGACCTCCACACGATCGATGGCCCCGCGGACGACGAACTCGCCGTCGGCGCCAACGTGCTCGCCCGTGAGCGGGATTGTCACTGCGAAGGGATGCTCGACGGCGAGGACCTCATCGGCATCGCGCAGGTAGGCGCACAGACGGTCGAGTGCCGCGGCCACCTCCGCACGCTCGGCGAGGGACTCCCATGGCGCATCGAACGGGAGCTCCGACCACACGCGATCGATCTCGTGCAGCATTCCGTGGGGGTCAGCCGCGATGTCGCCGCACGCGGCGCGCTCGGCCATGGCGTGGACGAGGCTGCCGATGGCCAGCGCCCTCCCGCGCGGACCCTCTGCCCGCACGACGCGGGAGAGGAACCAGCGCAGCGGGCAACTGCGCAGAGCAGCAAGACCGGATCCCGACAGGACCACGGGCCGGTCGGCGGCACGCACCGGCTCCGCGCCGACCGTGGGCTCCGCCAGACCCCACCAGGTGCTCGGATCAGCACGTGGAGCGAGGGGTACGCCGGCATCGTCGACGGCCGCGGCGAGGGCCGCCAGTCGCTGCACGGCCGCGTCACGCAGGGCGGCCGACGCATCAGGATCCTGCGCCACCGTGCGCAGACGGGCCACGAGTCCATCGATGGTGAGCGGTCGCGCCGGACGCCCCGATCGACGGCGGACAGGAACACCGAGATCGTCGACGAATCGACTCGGATGCTCGGCATCGGAGGCCACCGTGGCGACGGAGAGGCTCGCGCGCGCACGTGAGACCGCGAGGGCGAAGAGCCTGCGCTCCTGGGCCATGCGATCCGCCGCTGCGGTACGCAGCGCGACGCTCGCTTCCGTGACCCCTCCTCCGGTGACCACGGCCTCCCACTCGGGCAGTCGCAGTGCGGACGATCCGCCGAGAGCGGGTGGCCAGGTGCCCTCCTGGGCTCCCACGATGACGACGTGCTGCCAGCCGCGACCCACGGCGAGATGCGCCGTGAGCAGGGCTACCGCAGGCGTCGTGGACGCAGGCGTGGCCACGCGCTCCGCGGCGACCCGCTGGCCCTGGAGCGCGGCCAGCAGGCCGCGGATGCCGACGACACCCGCGTATCGGTCGCTGAGCCGCTCCGCGGTGGCGAAGAGCGCGAGCACGGCGTCGAGATCGTGACCGCTCGCGACATGACCGGACAGGGCCGCGCGCCGCAGGCGCTGCGACCACGCGAACCCTTCGCGGTCCGCGAGAGCCCCCGACCATGCCTGCCAGAGGACCTCTCCGGGGGTTGCGCCGCGATCGGCGCACTCCCGCACCTTCGCGAGCATGCGACCCAACTCGATGACCCGGTCGCACGCCTCGCGTGACGGATCGTCGATGTCGCGCGCGACGTCGCTAGCCACAATCGCCTCGACGAGGAGGTCGCGGACAAGGTCGGTGCCGGCGGGCGCGGGTTCGCCCGGGTGGCTCGCCCGGTGGACATCGCGCAGCGCCCGGGCGAGTGCGCGCAGATCGGTCGGATCGAGGGCGAGGAGCGGTCCGCTGACGAGGTCGACGGCCGCCGTGACGCTGAGATCCTCCGGCGCGATCGCCGCCGATGCCGCCGCGAGCAGAGTCGCCACGGCCGGCTCCTCCGGAAGCGGCATATCGGCTCCGGCCATGGTCACGGGTACGCCGGCGACCTGGAGTGCCCGGCGGAGGCCCTCGAGATGACCGGTCGATCGGGCGATCACGGCCATGTCGCTCCACGGCACCGGCGCTGCATCCCCGGAGCCGAGATGGCGTCGCCGCAGGTCATCGGCGACCCAGGCGACGAGGTCGCCCCAGGTGTCGTGCGCGATGACCTCGACGGATCCGGTCACGGCACCGGGATCGGTCCCGGGATGGCGATACGCGTGGACATGCGCGGCACCGAGACCCGGCAGCGCCGGCTGTCGCCGGACGGCGTCGTACGCCGCTCGGATCGCACCCGCTCCCGCATGGACCCGATCGAGCACCACCACCTCGGCACCCGCCTCGCCGATCAGCCGAAGCGCGCCGAGTCGGTCACCACCCCGGAAGCCGTAGGCGGCGACATCGGGATCCGTCGCCACGAGCGTCGCGGTCGTCGGCGACGTGAGGGCACGGAGGAGGCGCCGCTGGAGGGAACCGGCCTCCTGGAAGTCGTCGACGTAGACGTAGTCGAGCTCTCCCGACCATGCGTGCGCCGCGTCGATGGCGAGCTCGAGCAGTCCGCCGTAGTCGATGACACCTTCGAGCGCCATGACCTCGGTGTCGATCTCGGCCAGACGACCCAGGGTTTGCCAGGCGGGCACACCCGCCTCACGACCGATGGCGTCGAGATCGACCGGGTCGAGACCGAGTTCGCGTGCGCGTGCGAGCATGGCGCGCACATCATTGGCGAAGCCGAGGGTCGCACTCGCCGCGAGCAGATCAGTCGGCCAGGGCACATCGCCGTCGGCAATCGCACCGCGCAGCAGATCGCGAATCCGCGCATCCTCCTCGGCACCGGAGAGCAGACGCGGCATACCGGCATCGGGTCCGGGCCCGATGGTGCGGCTCACCAGGGAGTAGGCGAGGCCGTGGAAGGTCGTCACCGTCGGCAGCGCCCCCATGGGCACGCGCCGCGCGAGTGCTGCGCGCATGCTGCGCACGGCGTCACGATCGCGCACGATGACGACCACACGCGAGGCGATCCCCTCGACCATCCTCGCCGCGACCGCCTCGACGATCGCCGTTGTCGCGCCTGTGCCCGGCGCGCCCAGGACCACGCGCGTCCCGGGGCCGCGCCAGGAGACGATGCCCTGCTGTACGGGGTCGAGCGAGACGGGGTGGGCCGGCTCCGGCGGCGCGAGAAGCAGGAGCGGGCTGGGCATGGGGCTATCCCATCAGGGAGGTCTGACCTCGACGGGGCGCATGGGAGCCGGAGCGGGTCGTCCGGCCTGAGGACGCGCGCGGATGGGACGATCATGGGATGACCGACGTGGGCGCACGCCCCGGGGAGATCCCCTCTCAGGATCAGCCCTCGGTCGATCCTGCACCGCGTCAGACCGTGGCGATCCCGCGCCCGCAGGCGGCGCCCGCCCCGCAATCGACCGTCGTCATCGAGGACGGGGTCATCCCGCGGCGCCTGCGCCGCCCCCTCGACCTCGCTCGCTTCCTCGTGGCACTCGCGGCGACAGCCGCGACCGTCGTCATCGCCTACTTCGCCACGAGCACGACCGAGGGGATCGAGCAGGACATCACCGGGGGCGCGGCGCTCCTGCCGTCGATCGTCATCCTCGCTCTCAACATCATCGGGGGCATCGGCCTCCTGGGACTGCCGATCGCCGCCGCGGTCAACCTGGTCATCCGCCGACGCGTGCGACAGCTCTTCGATGCCCTCGTCGGCCTGCTGCTCACGGTCGTGCTGCTCACCCTCGCGTCGTACCTCGTCGAGACCTACGGCAGCGCGCAGCTCGTCACGGCACTGGCGGGATCCGTCGGCGGTGACACCTCCGTGACCGCGCCCATCATCGGCGGCCTCGTTGCATTCGTCACCGTGGCCCGCCTGATGAGTCGACGCCCCTGGGACGTGCTCTCCGTCCTCGTCGTGGGCTCCCTGGTGATCGTGGCCCTGCTCAGCGCCACGGCGACCGTGGCAGGACTGCTCATCTCCTTCTTCGTCGGCTGGGGTCTGGGTCTGCTCACGCGCTACGCCGTGGGTACGCCGACCACCCGACCCTCCGGCTCGGAGGTCGCGGAGACCATGGCCCGGGCCGGCTACCCGCTCACCGTCCTGCGCGCGTCGCGACAGACCCCGATAGGGCGTCGCTACGTCGCCACGACACGCAGTGGTGAATCCCTTGAAGTGGTCGTGCTCGACCGAGACCTCGAGGGCGCCGGCCTCGCCAGCGCCGCCTGGAAGGCCCTACGTCTGCGCGACGAGTCGGGCCGCGGTGCCTTCAACATGCGGCGCGAGCTCGATCACGCGGCACTCATGGCCTACGCCGCGCAGGCGGCCAATGCTCCTGTGCCGCGCCTGCTGGTCACGAGCGAGATCGGCGCCGACTCCGCATTGCTGGCCTACGACTACACCGTCGCGACGCGCTTCATCGATCTGCAGCCGGATCAGGTCAGCGACGACGATCTGGAGCAGGCATGGCGCGCGATGCGCACGCTGCACGATCACGGGATCGCCCACCGCGCCCTCACGAGCGACAACATCCTCCTCGACCGGGAAGGCAAGGTCTGGCTCGTGGGCGAGGCCAGCGGCACCGTGGCCGCGGGCGATGTCGCGCAGCGCATCGACGTCGCCGAGCTGCTGTGCACGCTGGCACTCATCGCGGGTGCCGACCGCGCCATCCGCACCGGCCGCAAGGTGCTCGGCGTCCCCGGACTGGCCCGCGCGCTCCCCGTGCTGCAGCCCGTCGCACTGACACCGACCACACGCAAGGCCATGCGCAAGAACCGCGACCTCATGGTTCACCTGCGCGACGCACTCGTCGAGATCCGCCCCGACGGCGACGTCGAGCAGATCGACGTCGAGCGCATCAAGCCGCGCACGCTCATCATGATCGTCGTCGGCACGATCGCCGCCTACGTCCTGCTCTCGCAGCTCGCCCAGGTGGACCTCGGCGAGCTACTCACCTCGGCCTCCCTCGAGTGGCTGGCCGTCGCGGTCGTCGCCTCGCTCGTCACCTATGTCGGCGCGGCATGGTCGCTCACCGGCTTCGTCCCTGAGCGCATCCCGCTGCACCGCACGATGCTCGCCCAGGTCGCGGGCGACTTCGCCACGCTCGTGTCACCGCCGACCCTGGGCTCGGTCGCGATCAACATGCGCTTCCTCACCAAGGCGGGACTGCACCCCGCACTCGCGGGCGCGAGCGTCGGCGTGTCGCAGGTGGCCGCCTTCGTCGTACACCTGCTGCTCCTGCTCGGGTTCGGCATCGCCGCGGGCACTCAGGCCGACTTCACCTTCGATCCGCCAGCGTGGGCGGTCATCCTCGTCATCGCGGTGGTCACGCTCTTCTTCGCGGCCTTCGCCGTCGCTCCCCTGCGCCGCTACGTCTTCGGCCGAGTGCGACCGCTGCTGCGCGAGGTAGTGCCCCGACTCGTCACCGTGGCGCAGCGGCCGATGAAGCTCGTCGAGGGCATCGGCGGCATCGTGCTGCTCAATCTCGCCTACATCGTGGTCCTCATCGCCTGCGTGCGTGCTTTCGACGGCGATCTCAATGTCGCCGCCATCGCCGTCGTCTACCTCGCCGGTGCCACCATCGGCCAAGCAGCACCGACACCCGGTGGTCTGGGCGCCGTCGAAGCAGCGCTGGCCGCGGGCCTCACCGCGGCGGGCCTGCCCGGCGGCATCGCGGTCTCGGCCGTCCTGCTCTTCCGCCTCATCACCTTCTGGATCCCCACGATACCGGGCTATGCGGCGTTCAACTGGCTGACCAAGAAGGGCTATCTGTAGGGTCGCGGCATGAGCGAAGTGAGCATCACGCCCCTGGTCGACGGTCCCCTCGAGGTTTCGGGAGCCTGCCGCGTCAATGCCTCCGACGGCACGGAGATCCGCAGCGCGGACAAGGTCTACCTGTGCCGCTGCGGAGCCTCGGAGAAGAAGCCCTTCTGTGACGGCTCGCACAAGAAGGTCGGCTTCGTCTCCAACGTCGAGGCCTGACGACCGTCACATCCAGGCCGCGACGGCCATCGTGAGCAAGGGTGCGATGACCAGCGCGGGCAGTAGGTCGGCGACGGCGATGCGCGACACCTTGAGCAGTCGCAGCGACACGCCGATGAGCAGGACGCCCCCCGTCGCGGTGAGCGCGGCGATCGCCGATGCGGCTACGACGGAGCCCACGAGCGCGCCCAGCACCGTGAAGAGGCCCTGGACGATCCCGACGGATACCGCAGAGAAGGCGACACCCCAGCCGAGCGAGGCGGCGAAGGCGACGGAGGCGAAGAGGTCGAGTACCGACTTCAGGGCAAGTTGATCGATCCCCTTGCCCAGGCCATCGGAGAGGGCACCGAGGACCGCGAGGGGCCCGATGCAAAACAGCAGCGAGGCATCGACGAAGCCCTCGATGAAGCGGGCACGGCTCTCGCTGCTGGCCCGGTTCCTCCGAGTGACCTTGCGCTGCACCCAGCCTCCGAGGTGCTCGACGCGGTCCTCGAGGCGGAGAAGTGAGCCGATGATGCCGCCCACCACGACCGAGCCGAGCACGATGAGCAGGGGGGCTGCCGATCCGACGTCGGAGATCCACTCCGGATCCAGGAGCTCGACGACATTGAGTGCGGCAACGACCAGGGTGACCAGGCCGAGGGCCTGCGTGATGAGGTCACGGGTGCGCTCGGGGAGCCGGTGGCCGACGAGTACGCCGATCGCCGCGCCCACGACGATGGCCGCCATGTTGAGCAGGGTCCCGAGCCCGATCACGGCCTCAGCCTAGGCCCGACGAGCGGATCAGTAGTACGGCGTATCGGGGTCGACCTGCAGCGACCAGGCGTTGATGCCGCCACCGACATGCACGGCATCGGAGAAGCCGGCTCCATGGAGCACGGCGAGCACTTCGGCCGAGCGTCCGCCGACCTTGCAGTGCAGGACGATCTGCTTGTCCTGCGGGAGCTTCTCCAGTGCGGAGCCGTCGAGGAACTCGCCCTTGGGGATGAGCTCGGCACCCTTGATCGTGCAGATCTCCCACTCGACGGGCTCGCGCACGTCGATGAGCACGAAGTCGCGCTCTCCCCGCTCGCGCTCATCGAGCATCTGCTTGAGCTCGTGCACGGAGATGGTGCTCTCGCGAGCGGCCTCCGCGGCAGCATCGGAGATCACTCCGCAGAAGGCGTCGTAGTCGATGAGCTCGGTCACGGTGGCGTTGGGGCCGCAGACAGCGCAGTTGGGGTCCTTGCGGATGCGCACCTCGCGGTAGTCCATCTCCAGGGCGTCATAGACCTTGAGCCGGCCCAGCAGTGGGTCACCGATGCCGGTGATGAGCTTGATCGCCTCGGTGACCTGGATCGAGCCGATGCTCGCGCAGAGCACACCGAGTACGCCGCCCTCGGCGCACGACGGCACCATGCCCGGCGGCGGAGGCTCGGGATAGAGGCAGCGGTAGCAGGGGCCGTGCTCGGCCCAGAAGACACTCGCCTGACCGTCGAAGCGGTAGATCGAACCCCAGACGTAGGGCTTGCCGAGTAGCACGCACGCGTCGTTGACCAGATAGCGCGTCGCGAAGTTGTCGGTGCCATCCACGATGAGGTCGTACTGCGCGAAGAGCTGCATGACATTGCTGGAGTCCAGGCGCTCCTCGTGCAAGACCACGTCCACGTAGGGATTGATCTCCTTGACCGAGTCGCGGGCGCTCTCGGCCTTGGAGCGGCCCACATCGCTTTGGCCGTGGATGATCTGACGCTGCAGGTTGGACTCATCGACGACGTCGAACTCCACGATGCCGAGGGTGCCCACCCCCGCAGCGGCGAGGTACATCAGCGCGGGACTGCCGAGTCCGCCCGCGCCCACGCAGAGCACGCGCGCGTTCCTCAGGCGCTTCTGCCCCATCATGCCCACATCCGGGATGATGAGGTGCCGGCTGTAGCGGCGTACCTCGTCGGCCGACAGGCTGTCGGCGGGCTCCACGAGCGGCGGCAGTGACATGGGTCTCCTCGGACTCCTGAGGCCTGGGCGGGCATCGCGGTCAACGCTCGCGACGCCCGGGATCTTCCCGACCATCATGCTGCCTCGACCTCGCGTCCGCTCCCCCGGCCCTGGCGCGCGGGAGGCGATCGCGGGACACTGGCGGCATGGGACGCCCCGTCATCGGCCTGTCGACCTACGTCGAGCCCGCGCGCTGGGGGGCCTGGGAGGTCCCCGCGGCACTGCTCCACGAGTGGTACGTCGATGCGGTGCGTGAGGCCGGCGGACGCGCCGTCCTGCTTCCGCCGGACTCCACCGATGACGACGTGCTCGATCGCATCGACGGGCTCATCCTGATCGGTGGCGCCGACGTGGGCCCGGCCAACTACGGTGCCGAGCCGCATCCCACGGTCGATGCACCGCGTGTCGAGCGTGACGCAAGCGAGCTGATGCTGTGCCGCGGCGCCGTAGCCCGCGACCTGCCGCTGCTCGGGATCTGCCGGGGCATGCAGGTCATGGCGGTCGCCCACGGTGGCTCGCTCATCCAGGACCTTCCCGACGCGGGCTACGGCCTTGTGCATCGCGAGCGACCCGGGACCTTCACCGAGCATCCCGTCACCCTCGCGCAGGAATCACGGATCGCGGCCATCTACGGTGCGAGCCGGATCGACACGAACTCCTCCCATCATCAGGGCGTCGCGGATCCGGGGACGCTCACCGCGACGGGCTGGACCGACGACGGGCTCATCGAGGTGCTCGAGGCGCCTGAGGCGCGCTTCGCCCTCGGCGTGCAGTGGCATCCCGAGCACCCCGAACGGCGCTCCGCCGAGCTCCCGCTCTTCCGCGCGCTGATCGGCGCCGCCACCACCTAGGGAAGGAACCGCCATGCAGGTCGACGTACGCCACGGTCCGTCGTTCGCACTCGCCCGCTGCACGCTGGCAGCCGGTGAGCATGTCAAGGTCGAGTCCGGTGCCATGGCTGCCATGAGCGATGGCGTGACACTCGACGCCAAGATGGAGGGCGGCTTCCTCAAGTCGCTGGGGCGCAGCGCCCTCGGCGGCAACTCCTTCTTCGTCACGTCCTACACCAGCTCCGTCGACGGCGGCTGGGTCGATGTCGCCGCCGTCCTGCCGGGCGACATCACGGTCCTCGAGAGCACCCCCGATCGACCGCTCGCCGTGACGCGGGGTGCCTGGCTGGCCAATGAGCAAAGCCTGGCGATGGACACCAAGTGGGGAGGCGCCAACAACCTCTTCGGTGGCGAGGGCGGCTTCGTGTCGATGTTCACGGGCGCGGGCAAGGTGGTTGTCGCCTCCTACGGCGCACTCGACAGGCACGCCCTGCAGGCCGGTGAGCGCATGGTGGTCGACTCCGGGCACATCGTGGCGTACGACGCCTACATCGCGATGAAGGCGCAGACCACCGGCGGTGTCATGAAGTCGCTGAAGTCGGGCGAGGGCATCGTGCTGGAGATCACGGGCCCGGGCTTGGTGTGGACCCAGTCCCGCAATCCCAACGGCCTCATCACGTGGCTGACTGCGGTGCTTCCGTTCTCGCGGAGCTAGTCCTCGCGGAGCTCGTCCGCACCAAGATCCTGAGCGCTCAGCGCCGAGAGCTCAGCCCTGAGTGTGCACTGGTGTACGCCGAATCGGGGCCGCGCGCGCCGACAAGTGCACAGTGGCCGCAGAAGCCGCTCTACAGCGGAGTGACGTACGCGCCGGAGATCCCGCCATCCACGAGGAAGTTCGACGCGGTGATGAACGACGAGTCGTCACTGGCCAGGAAGGCCACAGCAGCCGCGATCTCCTCGGGCTCGCCAAAGCGGCCGAAGGGGATGTGCACGTAGCGTCGCGCCGCACGCTCGGGATCCTTCGCGAAGAGCTCCATGAGCAGCGGTGTCTTCACGGGCCCGGGTGAGATGGCATTGACGCGCACACCCTGGCGGGCGAACTGCACACCGAGCTCGCGCGACATGGCGAGCACGCCGCCCTTGGACGCCGTGTAGGAGATCTGCGAGGTCGCTGCGCCCATGGTCGCGACGAACGACGCGACATTGATGATCGATCCCCTGCCCTGCTCGAGCATGTAGGGAAGCACGGCCTTGCAGCCGAGGTAGACGGACGTGAGGTTGACGTCCTGGACGCGCTTCCAGGCCTCGAGACCCGTGTCGAGGATCGAGTCGTCATCGGGCGGTGAGATACCCGCATTGTGGAAGGCGATGTCGATCGAGCCGTAGGTCTCGACCGCGACCTTGTACATCCGGTCGTTGTCCTCGGGTGACGTCACGTTGACCTGGACGAAGGTGCCACCGACCTCGGCGGCCGCTGCTTCACCGGCCTTCGGGTCCATGTCGGCGATGACGACATGGGCACCCTCGCTGGCTAGGCGGCGCGCGGACGCCAATCCGATCCCGCTCGCACCTCCGGTGATGAGGGCGGTGCGGCCCACAAGACGACGGCAGACGACGTCGGACATGGCATTCCTCTCGATGGGGGTTCAGTCGCTGGCGATGAAGACGTTCTTGGTCTCAGTGAACGCCTCCAGTGCATCGGGCCCGAGTTCGCGGCCGAGGCCGGAGCGCTTGAACCCACCGAAGGGGGTCCAGTAGCGCACCGAGGAGTGCGAATTGACCGAGAGGTTGCCCGACTCGACGCCGCGAGCCACGCGCAGTGCACGGCCGACGTCGCGTGTCCAGATCGACCCCGACAATCCATAGTCGGAGTCATTGGCCATGCGGATGGCATCCGCCTCGTCCTCGAAGGGCACGACGACGACGACGGGGCCGAAGATCTCCTCCCGGTACGCCCGGTCGGACTCCGACACCGGTGCCAGCACCGTCGGGGGGAACCAGAATCCCGGGCCGTCCGGACAGGCGCCCCGGAAGGCGACCTGCGCGTCGTCGACGAAGGATGCGACCGTCTCGCGGTGCGCTGATGTGATCAGCGGACCCATCTCGGACGTGTCGAGCGACGGATCCTCGACCCGCACCCCAGCCACCGCCGGCTCGAGCAGCCCCATGAAGCGATCGAAGACCGAGCGCTCCACCAGGATCCGCGAGCGCGCGCAGCAATCCTGGCCGGCGTTGTCGAAGACGCCGTACGGCGCCGTCGCCGCCGCACGCTCCAGGTCGGAGTCGGCGAAGACGATGTTGGCGCTCTTGCCGCCGAGCTCGAGGGTGACCCGCTTGATCTGCGGGGCGCACCCGGCCATCACGTGCTCGCCGACCTCGGTCGACCCGGTGAAGACGACCTTGCGCACCAGAGGGTGCGTGACGAAGCGCTCGCCGACCACCGAGCCCTTGCCGGGGATCACCGTGAAGACGCCCTCGGGGATCCCGGCCTCCAGCGCGAGCTCGCCGAGCCGGATGGCGGTGAGCGGCGTCACCTCGGCGGGCTTGAGCACCACCGTGCAGCCGGCCGCGAGAGCCGGCGCGAAGCCCCAGCCGGCGATGGGCATGGGGAAGTTCCAGGGGACGATCACTCCTACGACGCCGATGGGCTCGTGGAAGGTCATGTCGACTCCGCCCGCAACAGGGATCTGGCGGCCGAAGAGTCGCTCGGGCGCGCCGGCGTAGTAGGCGAGCACGTCGCGGACGTTGCCGGCCTCCCAGCGCGCATTGCCGATCGTGTGACCGGCGTTGAGGACCTCGAGCTGGGCGAGCTCCTCGAGGTGTTCGTCGACCACCTGGCTGAATCGGCGCAGCAGTCGCGCACGATCACCCGGTGAGACGGCGCGCCATGCCGGGAGAGCGGCGTGGGCGCGCGCGATGGCGGCGTCGGTCTCCTCCAGGGAAGCGGGGGGGACGTCGGCGATCTGCTGCCCGCTGACCGGGCTGATGACAGCGGTCACAGTCGCTCGAACCCCCTGTAGCGCTCCCAGTCGGTCACTGCTTTGCCGAAGGCCTCGAGTTCCACGCGCCCCATCCTGGCGTAGTGGGCCTGGACCTCCTCACCGAAGGTCTCCCGCACCCAGTCCGATGCCTCCCAGAGCTCCACCGCCCGGGAGAGCGTGGTCGGCACACGGGCGGCATCGGCCACATAGGCATTGCCCTCGAAGGCAGGCTCGAGTTCGAGCGTGCGGTCGATGCCATCGAGACCGGCCGCGATGATCCCGGCGACGGCGAGATAGGGATTCACATCCCCACCGGGGACGCGGTTCTCCAGGCGCAGGGACGGACCGTGGCCGACGAGTCGGAAGGCGCAGGTGCGGTTATCGCGCCCCCACTTTATCGCGGTCGGGGCGAAGGACCCCTCCACGAAGCGCTTGTAGGAGTTGATCTGCGGCGCGAAGAGGAGCGTGAGCTCCTCCATGTGGGCCAACTGCCCGGCAACGAAGGACCTGCCGAGATCGGACATGCCATCGGGCGCGGCGTCGTCGGCCATGACCATCGAGCCGTCGAGCCCGCGGAAGGACAGGTGGATGTGGCAGGAATTGCCCTCACGCTCGTTGTACTTCGCCATGAAGGTGAGCGAGACGTCCTCCTGGGCCGCGATCTCCTTGGCACCCGTCTTGTAGATCGTGTGCCGATCGCACGTCACCAGCGCCTCGTTGTACTTGAAGGCGATCTCATGCTGGCCGAAGTTGCACTCGCCCTTGGCGCTCTCCACCTCCAGGCCCGCACCGGCCATGGCCAGGCGGATTCGGCGCAGGAGCGGCTCGACGCGTGCCCCGCCGAGGATCGAGTAGTCGACGTTGTAGAGGTTGGCGGGCGTGAGGTCGCGGTAGCCGGCCTCCCAGGCCTCCTCGTAACTGTCGAGGAAGACGATGAACTCGAGCTCGGTGCCGACGTACGCCGCCATGCCTGCGTCAGCGAGTCGGTCGATCTGACGACGGAGCACCTGGCGCGGTGATGCGACGACATCGGTGCCGTCCTCCCAGAGGACATCGCACATCACGCCGACGGTGCCCTCCTGCCACGGAATGCGGTGCAGTGTCGACAGGTCGGGCCGCATGACCATGTCGCCGTACCCCGAATCCCAGGAGGACATGGCGTAGCCGGACACGGTGTTCATGTCGATGTCGACGGCGAGGAGGTAGTTGCAGCCCTCGGTGCCGTGCGCGAGCGTGTCGTTGACGAAGTGCTCGGCATGGATCCGCTTGCCCTGCATGCGACCCTGCATGTCCGTGATGCCGACGACCACCGTGTCGATGAGGCCCTCGTCCACCTCGCGGCGCAGCGTGTCGACGTCCAGGGGCACTGGTCGCGCCATCTCAGCCTCCCGAGTCGGGTCACGCGCCGGACCAGGCATGTCCGGGGACGGGAATCTATCCCGCGCGGAGACCCTACTCAGCCGGGACCGACGCCGTGACGAACTTCCGAGACCAGAGTTCGGCGACGAGGTCCGGATGCTCCATCTGCGCGACGTGACCGCAGTCGGCGAGCAGGGCAACCTCGGCGTCGGGGAACTCCCGGGCGGCGCGAGAGGCGCCGCGGGCATCGACGAGGATGTCGTCCTCCCCGTAGATGGCCAGCACCGGCCGCTGGATTCGCTGGGCCAGTCGCCAGGGTCGACGCGGTCCCGGGTCCGCGAATGTCGCCAGCAGCCCTCGCAGGGATCGCAGGAAGGCATCCGAGGCGTAGGGAAGCGCATCGCGCTGAGCGGTCTCGGCGACCAGGGCCTCACGTAGTGACTGGGGGATGCGGCCCGGATCGGTGGTGCACGCGTCGAGCGTGGCCTGGACCCGTTGCTCGACCGGCACCGCGGCATAGCGGCGAATGAGGGACTCACCCACGCCGGGCACGGCGACGATCGGGAGATGCGCGTTGCCACGTCCGACGCGCGTCGACGGCAGCGCGGGTGACACGAGCGTGAGAGCGGACACCAGCTCGGGCCGGTGCGCCGCAAGCTGCACCGCTACGGCCCCGCCCATGGAGTTGCCCATGACGTGCACGGGTCCCGAGATGCCCCGGCGTCGGCGCCACTCCTCGATCGCACCCGCGGCAGCACGCGCATGCCCGCGCGGGGAATAGTCGCCATCACGCGGCGGCGGCGACATACCGAAGCCGGGCAGGTCGATGGCGAGCGATGCCGCCTGGCCGTCGAGGTGCTCCATGAGCGGGACCCAGTTGAGGGCGGAGCCGCCGAGCCCGTGGATGAGGACCGCGGGCACGGGGCCATCGCCCGCCTCGCGCACATGGATCTCCCCGGTCGACAGTGGCCAGCGCTCCGCCGGGGGAATCGTCACCGCTCAATGGGACCACGGAGCGCCGGAGGAAGCACGCCCGGGCACTAGCATGGCGACGTGACCGTGGCTGACGATGCACCGCGATCGGAGTCCGCCCGGCTCCCCCGCGAGGAGCGACGCGCCCAGGTGCTGCGCGCGGCCCGCGAGGTCTTCGTGGCGCAGGGGTACCACACCGCCGCCATGGATGACATCGCCGAACGCGCCGGCGTGAGCAAGCCGGTCCTCTATCAGCACTTCCCCGGCAAGCTCGATCTGTACGTCGCACTGCTCGACGAGGGCATCTCGGTGCTGCTCGACAACCTGCGCGCAGCCCTCGAGGCCACCACCGACAACAAGCAGCGCGTGCGCGGTGCGATCGCGGCGTACTTCGCCTTCGTCGACGATCCCGACGGCGCCTCCCGACTGGTGTTCGAGAGCGACCTCACCAACGAGCCCGCGGTGCGCTACCGGGTCGAGGGCGCCGACGACGCGTGCTCGCTCATGCTCGGCCGTGTCATCGCCGAGGACACCGGTCTCTCCTCTGCCCAGGCCGAACTCCTGGCGTCCGGATTGCTGGGCATGGCGCAGATCGCCGCCCGGCGTTGGTTGCGCGAGGAGCCCCGCATGGCACGAGAGGCGGCTGTCGACCTCATCGCCGGCCTCGGGTGGCGCGGCATCGGCGGCTTCCCCCTGTCTCACCCGCCGACGCCCTAGGCGACCTCGCGCGTTAGCCTGGATATGAAGGAGGATCCGTGGAGATCAAGATCGGCGTTCAGCAGACCGCACGCGAGATCGTGCTTGAGTCGGACCAGTCGCCCCAGGACATCGACGCAGCCGTGCGCGCGGCCATCGCCGACGGTGGCATCCTGAGCCTCGAGGACGACAAGGGTCGGCGCGTCATCGTGCCGGCTGATCGGATCGCCTACGTCGAGATCACCTCTGCATCCACACGACGCGTCGGCTTCGGCACCTGACGCACTCAGTCCTAGGACGACGGTCCGGGAACCTCAGGACGACAGTCCGAGGGCCTGCATGCGACGCGCGTGCTCATCGGTCAGCCTCGACAGCATCACTCCAATAGCCGTCAGATCCATGCCCGTCCCCGGCGCAGCCACCTCGCCGATGAGCAGCGCGGTGAGCGCCTCGCGCTCTGCCGCAACATGCTGCGCCTGGGACAGCGCTTCGCCCACGAGTCTGCGCCCCCACAGGGCCAGGCGGCCTTCGACCCGTGGATCGTCTGCAATCGCCGCACGGACGCGGTCGACGACGAACGCCGACTGCCCGAGGTCCTCGCACACCTCGAGGACAAGGGCCTGGGTCTGCGGATCCAGGTAGGTGGCGATCTCGCGGTAGAAGTCGATGCCGATGCCGTCCCCGACGTAGGCCTTGACCAGGCCTTCGAGCCAATCGCTCGGCGCTGTCATCTCGTGGAAGCGCTCCAACGGCGCCCGGAAGGGTTGCATGGCCGCGGCTGGATCGGCGCCGAGCTCGATGAGTCGCTCGCGCAACCGCGAGAAATGACGGAATTCCGCGGCTGCCATCGCCGCGAGTTGGGCCTCGTCGTCGATAGTCGGTGCGAGCGCCGCATCAGCCGCCAAACGCTCGAATGCCATGAGCTCGCCGTAGGCGAGCACCCCGAGGAGGTCGATGACGGCTGCTCGGTACTCCTCGCTCGAGTCGAGCGCGTCCGTCGATGCCATGGCCGGAAGGCTAGTGCCCACGGGGTAGCATGAGGTCATCGCGTGAGCGATGCGGGCACCCGGCCGGGTCCCCGAGGGGCGTGAGCCCCATCCGCCCCCCGTGTGTGGCGCCCCCGATGAGGATCGGGTGCGGTGCCCGCGGAACCGCACTGGAGCACAGCCATGACCGATACCACCCTGACCGAAGAACCCCTGACAGAAGCAGTCCCCGACGACGCGCCGACCGTCGCTCCGACCTTCGCCGAACTCGGCGCATCCCCCGAGATCGTGGCATCCCTCGCCGCCGCGGGGATCGAGCGCGCCTTCCCCATCCAGGCCATGACCCTGCCGCTCGCCCTCGAGGGCCGCGACCTCATCGGCCAAGCCAAGACGGGCACGGGCAAGACCCTCGGCTTCGGCATCCCCCTGCTCCAACGCGTCGAGCGCGATGACACCCCCGGTGCCGCTCCGCAGGCCCTCGTCGTGGTCCCCACGCGAGAGCTCTGCGTGCAGGTCGCCGGAGACCTCGAGCAGGCCGGCGCAGGACAGCGCGCCCGAGTGCTGAGCGTCTACGGCGGCCGCTCCTACGAGCCGCAGATCGATGCGCTTGCTGCCGGTGTCGAGGTCGTCGTGGGTACGCCGGGACGCCTCATCGACCTCGTACAGCGTCGATCACTCGATCTGTCGCGCGTGCGCGTGCTCGTTCTCGACGAGGCCGACGAGATGCTCGACATGGGATTCCTCCCCGACGTCGAGCGCCTCGTTGCTGAACTGCCCGCACAGCGGCAGACGATGCTCTTCTCCGCCACGATGCCCGGCCAGATCGTCGCCCTCGCGCGTCGCTACATGACGCAGCCGACCCACATCCGTGCCGCGGATCCCGGCGATGACCGCGCCACGGTCGACGCCATCGAGCAGCATGTGTGGCGCGCTCATCCCATGGACAAGGTCGAGCTGCTCGCCCGCGTCCTCCAGGCCGATGGCCGCGGGCTCACCATGATCTTCACGCGCACCAAGCGCAAGGCACAGAAGATCGCCGACGAGCTCACCGAGCGCGGCTTCGCAGTGGGGTCCGTGCACGGCGATCTGGGCCAGGGCGCTCGCGAGCAGGCCCTGCGCGCCTTCCGCAACGGCAAGGTCGACGTCCTCGTCGCGACCGACGTCGCCGCACGCGGCATCGATGTCGATGGCGTGACGCACGTCATCAACTACGAGTGCCCCGATGACGAGAAGACCTACCTGCATCGCATCGGGCGCACGGGCCGCGCAGGGGCCAGCGGTGTCGCGGTGACCTTCGTCGACTGGGAGGACATCGCGCGCTGGCAGATGATCGACAAGATCCTCGGACTTCCCTTCAAGGATCCGCTCGAGACGTACTCCACCTCCGATCACGTCTACACCGGGCTGGGCATCTCGCGCGACGTGACGGGTCGTCTCGCCAAGGACAAGCGCACGCGCGCAGGCCTCGACGCCGAGGAGATCGAAGATCTTGGCGAGACCGGCAAGCGCAAGCCGGCCGCGTCGCGCCCGCGCAGCGGATCATCGCGACCGGCTTCGCGCGGCTCCGGTCGCGACTCGGGGCGTGAGCGGACCAGCCGTCCCGCGAGCAACTCCGAGGGATCCGCCGATGCGACCGCGAAGCCCCGCCGTCGCCGCCGCCGTACCAAGCGCGGGGGCGAAACCGCTCAGAGTGACTGAGCGCAGTTAGCTGAGGTAGCCCCACTCCCCCAGCGCCTCGACCAATCCCGGCGAGGTCTCGAGCCTGGCAATGTCAGCAGGCGCGACCCAGCGCGCATCGAGCGCATCGTCAGCGGCGCGCGGATCACCCTCGCCGCTGAGGGCGAAATCGGCGATGACATACATCGACCCGGATCCGGTCGGGCGCTCGATGATGCCGACGAATCCAGGGGAGTCGGCCTCGATCCCCGTCTCCTCGAGCACCTCGCGTGCGGCGGCGGCATCCCACGGCTCATCGCCCTCGACACGGCCCCCCGGGAGGGACCACAGTCCCCGCGCCGGCTCCTGTCCACGCCGAACGAGCAGGAGCCGCCCCGCGCGGTCACGCACGATCCCACCCGCGCAGGGCACGTTCCAGGTCACCGGAGATCCGGCCGGAGGCGTCGTGCCCCACGGCACCTCGATGCCGGGGGGCAGGCCATCGATTCCCGGCCACGTCGTCATGGCGAGCGTGAAGCGATGCTGCGCGTCGCGGTCCTCGGATACCGGTTCCAGGGCGATGTGGACCAAGGGCGCGTCGCGCTTGGCATCGCGGCCGAGCGAGTCGAGTGAAGCACGTATCTCTTCGCGCTTGTCCTGCGACAGGTAGAGCCACATCGCCGAGTGCCACACGACGAGCGTCGTACCCGGTTGCAGCTCCAGGCCGCGCACGAAGTCCAGAGCATCGGAGGTCACGAGCGCGACGTCGATGCGACTCGCGACATCCAGTGACCGACGCAGTCGCTCGAATCGCTCGAGGTGATCGGGCCAGACGAAGGAGGAGAGCGTGAGGCGCCCGTCCGTGATGCCCGCATCCACGGGAGCGAGGTCGCATCCCACTCGCTCGACGATGAGTGGGAGCGGACCCCAGCCGACATGGTCCGCAGGGACGATGCCCTCGGAGACGAGCGCATCCACACGCAGCGCCAGGCCCGCCGAGCACCCGATCTCCTGCAGCCGCACCGGGAGCCCGAAGCCGCGCTCGACCCGACGCAGCAGCGCCGCGAGACCCACAGTGCGCCCCACCTCGTTCGTCTGCGGCACCCGCGTCAAGGCGGCCGCGATCGCGTCGCGATGGGAGTCCAGGACGGCGAGGAATGCGCGCCGCAGGCGCTCGCGATCGGCGTCGTGTCGCGGTGCAGTGCCTCCGGTCGTGGGGAGATAGAGCGCGATCTCGGGCGCCTCACGCGACAGGGCAAGGCGATGCACGGCGGAGAGGAGTCGCAGGGGCACCATGTCGCCCACGCGCGCATCCGCATAGGGGGCGAGCAGCGATGCCAGCGGCTCGACGTCGCACCACTCAGCGACGCAACGGGCCAGGTCGGCATAGGTCGGGGCTTCGAGCCGATCGCATGACGCGGCGATGTCGAGGAAGATGTCGCGGATCCCCGGACGGCTGTCACGGCTCGGACCCACGGCGTCAGACTAGGCGCGTCTCACGTCGAAAGACCACCGGGAGCCCTCGCTCGGCGTACCCTGACGCCCCATGAGCCAGACGGTGACGCAGCAGAAGATGACCGGCACGCGCATCCTCTTCGGGATCAATGCCCTTGTGGCCCTCACCGGACTCACGATCGGCTTCACGCTCACGGTGCTCGGCACCTATCCGAGCCTCAATACCGATCCGACGATGCTGGGCAACCCCGACCAGGGTGTGCTCGGCAGGGTCTTCGACTACTTCACCTACTTCACGATCTGGTCCAACATCCTCGTGGCCGTGATCTCGATCATGCTCTTCATGCGCCCCGACCGAGACTCGTTCGTCTTCCGCGTACTGCGCCTCGACAGCATTCTCATGATCACGGTGACGGGCATCATCTACAACGTCGTGCTCGCGGGGTCCGCCGAACTGCAAGGCCTCGAGGTCGTGAGCAACCTCTTCGACCACATCCTCACACCCCTGGTCAGCGTCTTGGTGTGGCTCTTCGTCGGGCCCCGCGGCTGGATCTCATGGCGCACGATCGGCGCAGCGCTCATCCTGCCCATCATCTGGCTGCTCTTCGCCCTCGTCCGAGGGGCGTTCATCGGGGCGTACCCGTACGGATTCCTCGATGTCGCCACCTTCGGCTACGGCGCCGTCGCGACCAACGTGCTCGGCGTCGTGGTCTTCGCGATCGTCCTCAGCCTCATCCTCTGGGGCATCGACTGGGTGATCCGCCGGGTGAGCAGTGCGCGTCAACTCCGCGAGGCGTAGTCCTCGAGCAGGCGGCGGGCGATGATCATCTTCTGGATGTCAGCTGTGCCCTCGCCGATCATGAGCATCGGCGCCTCGCGGTACAGACGCTCGATCTCGTACTCCTTGGAGTAGCCGTAGCCGCCGTGGATCCGGAAGGAGTCCTCGACGACCTCCTTGCAGTATTCGCTGGCAATGAGCTTGGCCATACCCGACTCGAGATCATTGCGCTCACCAGAGTCCTTCTTGCGCGCCGCCATCACCATCATCTGATGAGCTGCCTCGACCTTGGTCCCCATATCGGCGAGACGGAAGGCCACCGCCTGGTGCTCCGCGATCGGTTTGCCGAAGGTGACGCGCTGTTGGGCGTATTCGATCCCCAGCTCGAAGGCGCGACGCGCGAGTCCGCAGGCGCGAGCCGCGACGTTCACGCGGCCCACCTCGACGCCGTCCATCATCTGATAGAAGCCGCGTCCGGGTTCACCGCCGAGGATCGCCGACGCCGGCAGGCGCAGGTCGTCCATCACGAGTTCGGTCGTGTCGACGCCCTTGTATCCCATCTTCTCGATCTTGCCGGGGATGGTGAGGCCGGGTCGCACCTCTCCGAATCCCGACGGCTTGTCGATGAGGAACGTCGTCATGCGCTTGTAGACGGAGGCGTCCTCAGGTGCCTCACCGTCGGTGCGCACGAGGACGGCCACGAGTGTTGAGCTCCCGCCGTTGGTGAGCCACATCTTCTGACCATTGAGGACGAAGTCATCGCCATCGCGCACTGCGCGCGACTGGATCGCGGCGACATCGGATCCGCATCCGGGCTCGCTCATCGAGAAGGCACCGCGGACCTCCCCCGTGGCCATGCGCGGGAGGTAGTGGGCCTTCTGCTCCTCGGTGCCGTGGTGCATGACCATCCACGCCACGATGAAGTGCGTGTTGATGACGCCGGAGACGCTCATCCAGCCGCGGGCGATCTCCTCGACGACGAGGGCGTAGGTGAGCAGGGACTCGCCCAGGCCGCCGTACTCCTCGGGGATCATGAGGCCGAAGACGCCGAGTTCCTTGAGGCCTTCGACGATGTCGGCGGGGTACTCGTCCTTGTGCTCCAGGTGGGTGGCGTACGGCAGGATCTCGTTGTCGACGTAGTCCCGGACCGCTTTGATGATCTCTACCTGGACGTCGGTGAGCCCCTCGGTCTGTGCCAGTCGCGACATGACGCCTCTCTCTCCCTGGGATCCGCAGGCTAACGCACGTTAACTGATCGCGCCCGCCACAGCCCGGCGGCCGGATTCACCGCGGCGATCACCGCCACGAACGGCACTGCCAGGAGTGGCAGCACCTCGATGAGAGGAATGCCGACGAGTGCGGCAAGCACCCCTTGGCCGCCGGTCGCCACGCCCCAGGCCAGGGAGCGGGTCACGATGACATGCCCGTGATCGGCTCCGCGGAGCACAGCACGTGACAGGGCCACGCACCATGCCGCCGACGCCACCGCAGCCGGGAGGGCGAGGAGCGGTGAAGACCCAGCGATGAGGACGCTCGCCACGGCCGCCACCAAGCCGAGTGCGAGGCACGCCAGCGTGATGCCGGTCGGCATCACGACCACCTGACGCCATGTCCGGCGGGGGCGCAAGGGGATCTCCGGCCCCGGATCGATCGGCCCGAGGAGCGCATCCCGGGCATCGCACAGCGCCTGGAAGTGCCGGGGGTCTCCCCCGTGGTCGGGATGGGCGAGTGCTGCCCACGCGCGGAAGGCGCGACGGACGGTCGCCTCGTCGGCGGCTGCGCTGACGCCGAGCAGGCGCGCAGCGTCATCGCGGGCGGGGCGGCGACCGGCGAGCATGGGTCGAGGCTACGCCGAGATCGGCGATCCGGCAGGGGTCGGGCAGCGCCGCCTGCCCTGATCGAGTCACCCCAAGCGGCCTTCCCCCGACTCGCGAACTTTGGGACAAAAGTGCCCCTGGACGTCGATTTTGTCCCAAAGTTCGCATCAGTGAGGGCACGGCCGCGATCCGGCAGGGGCCGGGCCGGACGTCAGGCAGGAGGCGCGAAGGCCTGAGTGCGGGACATGCCCGCAGCCCTGCCCTTGGCGGCGATGACGATCGCCATCTTGCGCGAGGCTTCGTCGATCATCTCGTCACCGAGCATGACCGCGCCCTTGGCGCCGCCTTCAGCGGACGTGTAGTAGGCGTAGGCGTCGAGGATGAGTTCGGCCTGGTCGTAGTCCTCCTGGCGCGGGCTGTAGACCTCGTTCGCCGCGTCCACCTGGCCGGGATGCAGCACCCACTTGCCGTCGAAGCCCAGCGCCGCGCTACGCGAGGCGACACGGCGATAGCCCTCGACATCTTTGATCGCGAGGTAGGGACCGTCGATCGCGAGTTTGTCGTGCGCGCGCGCGGCCATGAGGATGCGCATGAGGATGTAATGGTAGGCATCGCCCACGTCGTAGCCGGGAGGCTGCTCCCCCACCACCAGCGACTTCATGTTGATGCTGGCCATGAAGTCCGCAGGCCCGAAGATGATGGTCTCCACGCGCGGCGATGCAGCGGCGATGGCATCGACGTTGATGAGCCCCATGGCGTTCTCGATCTGAGCTTCGATGCCGATGCGACCGAGCTCGAATCCATTCGACTTCTCGATCTGCGTGATCAGGAGGTCGAGGGCGACGACCTGATCAGCCGTCTGGACCTTGGGCAGCATGATGCAGTCGAGGTTCGGACCCGCGCCCTCGACGACCTCCACCACATCGGCGTAGGTCCACTGGGTCGTCCAGTCGTTGACGCGCACCGTGCGCACTTTGCCGTCGTAGCCGCCCTCGTTGAGCGCCGCGACGATGTTCTTGCGGGCCTCGGGCTTCGCGATCGGCGCCACCGCGTCCTCGATGTCCATGAAGACCTGGTCGACGGGCAGGCCACGCGCCTTGTCGAGCATCTTGGGACTGGACCCGGGGACGGCGAGGTTGGACCGCCGCGAACGAGCCGGCCGCGCAACAGCGGCAGCACCCCCTGAGGTCACCGAGGACGACGTCATGGCCCGACCCTACCGAGGGCTGGGAGGCGCCTTCCGCGAGTACCCTTAGGCCGTGTGACCTCCCTCGGCCGTGTCTTCGTCGCCCGCCTCGCGCGGGCGGAGGTCTTCGACCCCAAGGCCGACCAGGTGGGACGTGTCCGCGACGTGGTCGTGGCCCTGCGCACCGACTCCCAGCCTCCGCGCGTCGTCGGTCTCGTCGTCGAGGTGGTCGGACGCCGCCGGATCTTCGTGCCGATGTCGCGCGTCACCGCGATCGACAGCGGCCAGGTCGTGGTCAGCGGAGTCGTCAACCTCCGCCGCTTCCAGCAGCGCAGCGGCGAGACCCTGGCTCTGGGCGAGTTGCTCGACCGCCGCGTGACCCTCGTGGACCCTGCTCGCTCCTCTACTCCGAGCATCGTCACGATTGTCGACCTGGGGATCGAGCAGCGTCCCAGTCGCGACTGGTTCGTCACCCAGCTCTTCATCCGCGAGGGTGGCGGCCTGCGCCGCAAGGGCCAGACGCGCATCGTCGACTGGGCAGCGGTGGACGGCCTCACCCTCCCGCAGGAGCAGGGTGCTGAGCACTTCCTCGCGACGCTCGATGACATGCGTCCTCAGGATCTCGCGCATGCACTGCAGGAGATGACGGCGAAGCGTCGACTCGAGGTCGTCCGCGAACTCGACGACGATCGTCTCGCCGATGTCCTCGAGGAAATGCCCGAGGATGAACGGGTCGAGATCATGCAGTCCCTCGACATGGAGCGCGCCGCTGACGTCCTCGAGGAGATGGACCCCGACGACGCGGCAGATCTCATCTCCGAGCTGCCCCCGGAGCAGGCCCAGGATCTGCTCGAGCGCATGGAGCCCGACGAGGCCGAGGACATCCGTCGACTGCTTGTCTACGGCGACTACACCGCCGGCGGCATGATGACGACCGAGCCCGTCATCCTCCCGGCCGACGCGACGGTCGCTGAGGCGCTGGCGCGCGTGCGCAGCCCCGAGCTCGCACCCTCCCTCGCCGCGCAGGTCTACGTCACGCGCGCGCCGACGGATACCCCTACCGGGCGCTACCTCGGCATGTGCCACTTCCAGCGGATGCTGCGAGAGCCGCCGGCGGCTCTCGTCTCGGGCATCCTCGACACGACGCTCGAGCCGATCTCGCCTGAGACCGACGTCGCCACGGTCGCCCGCTACTTCGCGACGTACAACCTCGTCTCGCTACCCGTCGTGGATGCCGATGACCACCTTCTCGGCGCCGTGACCGTCGACGACCTCATCGACCACATGCTGCCCGAGGACTGGCGAGACGTGGAGGACGGCTCATGAGCCCCTCCGCACGTCGTCCGGAACTGCGGATGGACCAGCCGCTCGATCGCGGCCGTCTCCGCGGACCGTCGTACGACCCTGAGCAGTGGGGGCGACTGTCGGAGCGCATTGCGCGCTTCATCGGCTCCTGGAAGTTCATCGCATGGATGACGGTGGTGATCGTCTCCTGGCTGCTGTGGAACATCTTCGCGCCTGACAACCTCAAGCCCGATCCCTACCCCTTCATCTTCTTGACCCTCATGCTCTCACTGCAGGCGTCGTATGCCGCTCCGCTCATCCTGCTCGCGCAGAACAGGCAGGCGGATCGCGACAAGGTGCAATACCTCGAGGATCGCGAGATGACCGATCGCCTCGTGGCCGACACGGAGTACCTCGCCCGCGAGATCGCCGCCCTGCGCGTCGCTCTGGGCGAGGTCGCCACGCGCGACTACCTGCGGGCCGAGCTGCGCGATCTCGCCGACGAGATCTCCGAGCGACTCTCGGAGGAGCAGCGTTCGCGGAGCGGAGACGACGGGCCTAGCATCGGGGCATGACCTCCATCGATCCGTCCCTGGTCGACGCTGCCCTCGCACGGGTCGAGGATCCCGAGATCCATCGCCCCATCACGGACCTCGGGATGGTGAAGTCGGTCGACATCGAGGGCGATCGGGTGCGCGTAGCGATCTACCTCACCGTGTCGGGTTGCCCCATGCGCGACACCATCACTCAGCGGGTCACGATCGCCGTGGGATCCGTGCCCGGTGTGCGCCACGTCGATGTCGAGCTCGACGTGATGAACGACGAGCAGCGTGCCCAGCTGCGTCGCACCCTGCGGGGCGGCCAGGAGGAGAAGTCGATCCCGTTCGCCGACCCCGCATCACGCACGCACGTCTACGCCATCACCTCGGGCAAGGGCGGCGTCGGCAAGTCCTCGGTCACCGCCAACCTCGGCGTCGCCATGGCGGCGCAAGGCTTCACGGTGGGCATCGTCGATGCCGACATCTACGGCCACTCGATTCCCGGCCTGCTCGGGATGACGACGGCACCCACGGTCGTCGAGGGCATGATCATGCCGCCCGAGGCCTACGGCGTGCGCGCCATCTCGATCCTGCCCTTCAAGCCCGGCGGCAGCTCCGAACCCGTGGCCTTCCGCGGGCCGATGCTCCACCGCGCACTGCAGCAATTCCTCGCGGACGTCTGGTGGGGCGATCTCGACGTTCTCCTCCTCGACCTTCCCCCCGGCACCGGCGATATCGCGATCTCCACCGCGCAGTTGCTCCCCGGGTCCCAGGTCATCGTCGTCACCACGCCCCAGGCGGCTGCGGCCGACGTGGCTGTGCGCGCAGGGATGCTCGCCGGCCAGACCCACCAGAAGGTCGCCGGCGTCATCGAGAACATGAGTGGGTTCCCCTGCCCTCACTGCGGCGAGCCGATCGATCTCTTCGGCATCGGCGGCGGCACCCGCGTGGCCGAGCAGCTCAGCGCGGGCCTCAGCACCCAGGTCCCGCTGCTCGGCCGCATCCCCTTCGACGTGCGCCTGCGCGAGGGCGGTGACCAGGGTGCTCCGCTGGTGCTCACCGACCCGTCATCACCGGCGGCCGCATCGCTCATCGAGCTCGCAACCTCGCTCGCGCGCAAGCCACGCGGCCTCACCGGAGTGCCGCTGACGATCTCCCCCGCAGGGCGCTAGACGCAGTCGACGCTACGTCGCATCGGGATCGAATCGCGCCGACGGCGCTCCACCCGGTGACGTGCCCGACGCCGTACCCGACGACGGCTTGCGCGCAGCGTCGGCCTCGTCGTCGTCGAAGATCCCCGCCACCATGCGCTTGGGATGTAGATCCTGCAGGTCGCGCAGTGCTTCCTGGGCTCCGGAGATGTCGACACCGGCCGAGTCGGCGAGATCCTTTCGGGCGTTACTCGCCATGGCGCGCACGTTACGCAAAGTGCGGGCAGCATCGGCGGCAGCGCGGGGCAGCCGCTCGGGCCCGAAGACGAGCAGACCCAGAACGGCGAGGATGAGGATCTCCCCCAGGCCGATGTCGAACACGTAGGTCAGGGTACGCCGACCCGGCGGCCACCGGATACCGCATGGGCTGCGGTCAGCGGTCCTCGCGGCTCCCCAGGACGACCGTCGTATCGAAGGTTCGATCGCCGCGGCGTGCCTCGACCGGGACCTCCTCGCCGGGCAGGCGGTCTCGGATGGCGACGACGAGCTCGTCGGCATTGCCCACACTGCGCCCGGCCAGCATCAGGATGACGTCACCGGGGCGCAGGCCCGCGGTCTCTGCGGGGCCGTCGGGGGTGACCGTGTCGATGAGGGCACCCGGTCCGGGGAAGGTCGTATCGAGGGTGACTCCCATGATCGGAGTGCGCGATGAGCCGGTGGCGATGATCTCCTCGGCGATACGCACGACCGCTCGGGCGGGAATCGCGAAGCCCAGTCCGATGCTGCCCACCCCCGGTGCTTGGGCGAGTGTGGCCATGGAAGATGCCATGCCGATGAAGCTGCCCTTGCCATCCAGCACGGGGCCACCGGAGTTGCCGGGGTTGATCGGTGCGTCGGTCTGGATCGCGCTGATGTAGGACGTCTCGTCCGCCTCGCCCACGGTCACGGGGCGATCGACCGCACTCACGATCCCCGTCGTCACGGTGAAGTCATAGCCGAGGGGGGCGCCGATCACCAGGACGGAGTCTCCGACGACAGCGGGGGACTCTCCTGCGGTCAGGGGCTGGAGCGACTCATCGTCGACGCGGAGTACAGCGACGTCGTAGCTCACGTTGCGACCAACGATCTCAGCCTGCATCCGCCTTCCGTCGTTGAGGACGATTTCGACGGTGCCATCGTTGACGACAGCCGCATCGATGACGTGATTGTTGGTGACCAAGTATCCGTCGTCGCGCAGCACGAATCCCGAGCCCGACCCGGACTCTGCCCCGGCATCGACCACCACGGAGACGACGGAGGGCAGCGTCACGCGCACGACCCCCGCGATCGTCTCGGGGCCGCTGAGCACCGGTTCCCGATCGGGGGCGGACACGGTGACCGCCGTCGGCCTCCCGCGGTCCGCGAGCGCCGCCACGGTGAGGCCGACCGCTCCCCCCAGCAGGCCGACGACGAGCGCGACTGCGAGCCCGACGACCGCGATGAGCGCGATCTGGGCTCCGCTGAAGGATCGACGGCGGGCAGGCGGCACCCGACGATGCTCCCACCCCCGCACCGATGTAGCCGGTCAAGCCGGGCAGGGGCGGTCCCCCGGGGCCCCTCCGGGTCGTAGGCTGCCCACGTGACGGACGCCACCCTGCCCCCCAGCCCACTCACCTGGGCGTACGCCGATGACTGGGCGGAGGAGGCCCCCGAGGTGACCGCGGCCCGTCGCCGCGCGAAGGATCTGGGGGCCCCGGTCCCCAGTCGCGCCGTGGGCGCCCTGCTGCGGTCCCTCGCGGCCGCCGCACGCGCTCACGCGGTCGTCGAAGTCGGCTCGGGCACGGGCGTCACCGGCGGCTGGATCCTCGAGGGATTGCCACCCGAGGGCACGCTCACGACCGTCGATCCGGACTCCGCGTTGCAGACCGCGGCCCGGGACACCTTCACTCGGATGGGCGTGAGCCACACGCGGGTCCGCACCATCGCGGGTGCACCCCGCGCGGTCTTGCCCCGGCTCAGCGACGGCGCCTACGACATCGTCGTCCTCGGACCCGGTACGCACGCGGACGGTGAGGACGGCCATGCGCTTCTCGCCGAGGCACAGCGTCTCCTCAGCGCCGGCGGCAGCATCGTGATCACGCCCATCTTCGGCGCCGAGGGCATGCTCGCGGATCGCCACGACCTCGTACAGCACCTGCGTGATGATCCGGAGTGGATCGCCACCGTGATGACCGTGGGCGAAGGTGTCGTCCTTGCCACGCGTCGGGAGCATGACGCACCCGGAGCATGATGAGGGCCCCGGCTCCGAAGGAGCAGGGGCCCGAGGGTGATGTCGATCAGGGGACGGCGGCGATGAGTTTGTCGCCTAGCTCCTTGACCTCCGTCGCATTCAACTCGACCACGAGGCGGCCGCCACCTTCGAGAGGCACACGCATGACGTAGCCACGGCCCTCCTTGGTGACCTCCATGGGACCGTCGCCGGTCCTCGGCTTCATGGCAGCCATGGTGTCCCCTTCCGTGGGAGCGGAAGTCACCATTATCGCCTATCGGGCGCGGGACCCGACGACCGGGTCGCACCGCCGCGTGCATGACATCCCGCGAGGTGATCGTCCACGACGCCCATGGCCTGGAGCGCGGCGTACGCCGAGGTGGGGCCGATGAAGTGCCACCCGCGTTCGCGCAGCGACCGAGACAGCCGCTCAGACTCCGGAGTCTTCGTAGGTACGTCCGCCATCGTCCGGGGGGCGGGGCCGGCGCTCGCACACGACCACACGAGCGCGTCGAGCACACCCTCTCCTTCGTCCTCCTGCCACCGCTGCACGAGTTGCGCGTTGCCGACCACGGCCTCCACCTTGGCGCGATGGCGGATGAGCCGAGCATCGACTGCGAGGCGATCGATGTCGGAGCGGTCGAAGGCAGCCACTACGGCGATGTCGAAGCCGGCGAACGCTTCGCGGAAGGCCTCGCGTTTGCGCAGGATGGTGAGCCACGACAGCCCCGCCTGGAAGCCCTCGAGCGACAAGCGCTCGAAGATCGCACTATCTCCGCGTACGGCGCGACCCCATTCGAGATCGTGATACGCGCGGTAGTCCTCCGGGGCGTCACCCCAGGGACATCGCGGGAGTCCGTCGTCGCCGTCGACGGGGCCGGTCACGGGGCCGCGGGAGGCTCTGAGGCGCCGCCGGATGGGGGATGGCCGCCGCGCAGCCGGTCGATCTCCGCATCACGTGCCTGGATCTCCAGGGTCAGCCGCTCGACGAGGACGTCGACGTCCTCCATCCGATAGCCGCGGGGCGCCTGCTCGATGCGGACATCCTCGATGTCCGCGACGCGCAGGAAGCCGACGGGCACATCGGCGGGGAGGGCGACCGGACTCGAGGCGTCGGCGGGGACCTCGGGCAGGCCGTCACGCCAGCGCCCCGAGAGGAGGAGCGCGGCCCCGCCGATCACGGCCACGCCCACCACGAGGAAGAGCAGCCCCATCACGCCTCCGGCCATGGCTCCCATCCTTACCTGTCCCGAACCTCGCTCGCACGGGGACCTCACATACGCCACCCAGGATGGGCGCTGAGCCGGCACGCGGCAGGCGAGACACGCCTGGGCGGCCGGTTCGCGAGATGGAGGAACCGACATGACGAAGCCCAGGATCGCCGCCATCGTGGCGGCAGCCACGCTGGGGGCAGCAGCCTTCACCGGTGCCGCTGTCGCCCTGGCTGCGGACAACACGCCTTCTCCGTCAGCGAGCGCGTCGGCACCGTCGCGGGACGGACAGGGGACCCAGCAGCGAGGCCCCGGTGAGCGCGGCGGACGCGAGCACGGCGATCACGGCCCCGGCGGTCACGGCCCCGGCGGTCACGGGCCGGGCGCGCGCGGACCCGAGGGTCACATGCTCCACAGCGAAGGCGTCGTCGAGCAGGCGGACGGCACCTACATCACCGTGCGCATGCAGGAGGGCGAGGTCACCGCAGTGTCGGCCACATCGCTCACCGTGAAAAGTGCCGATGGCTATACCTCTACGTACGTGATCAACAGCGACACCGAACTGGAGCGCGATCGCGCCGAGGACGCCCCCAAGGTCGGCGACACCGTCCATGTGCGCGCAACAGTCACCGGGAGCACGGCGACCGCCGATGACGTCCACGCCCTCTCCCCCGAGCAGGCGAAGGCCATGGAGGAGCACCGCGCGGAGATGGAGGACGGGGTGTCCGAGCGCACCGAGGGATCCGGCCGAGCCTGAGCCCAGACGCCTGCGCCGCCGAGCGTCGGGCGAAAGGTGCCCCAGGCGGGCCGAATTCGCCCGACGTTCGGCGGCAAGGGCTGCGAGTCGCTGTGCCAGCCGGGACTCGGGGCGGATCCTGGTCCCGAGCATCCGGGGGGGGGTCGATTTGCCGGCGGGCCCGGTGATCTGGTTGAATCATCAACTACATCGCCGGCTCGCCGGCCCGACCGTCCCTGGAGGACCGACATGAGCACCGACCTCGCCGCCACGACCGGCACCTGGGAGATCGATCCCACCCACTCGACCATCGGCTTCGTCGCCCGCCACGCCATGGTCGCCAAGGTGCGCGGGGGCTTCTCCGACTTCACCGGCACCCTCACCCTCGACGGCGCCGACCCCGCCAAGTCCTCCGCTGACCTCACCATCGTGGCCTCGAGCTTCAGCTCCAACAACGCCGACCGCGACGCCCACGTGAAGTCGGCCGACTTCCTCGATGTCGAGCAGTTCCCCACCCTCACCTTCACGAGCACCGCGGTCACACAGAAGGACGATGACGAGTTCATCGTCACGGGCGACCTCACGATCCACGGCGTCACCAAGCCCGTCGATGTGAAGTTCGAGCTCCTCGGCACGAGCCAGGATCCGTGGGGCAACACCCGCATCGGCTTCGAGGGCAAGGCCGAGATCAGCCGCAAGGAGTTCGGCCTGGTGTGGAACGTAGCCCTCGAGACCGGCGGCGTGCTCGTCGGCGACACCATCAAGCTCGAGATGGACGTCGAGGCCGTCAAGAAGTAGCAGCTCGACCCTTCGAGGCCGATCCCGGCCGTGGCGATAGCGTCCCACCATGACGACATCGGCAGCCGGGGTCGGCCTCGCCACATTCAGTGCGGGCGCGATCCTCGACGTCTGGTACCCGCAGCCCGCGCTGGGCGATGACCCTCCCCCGGTCCCCGGCCTCGACGCGGCCACGCGCACCGATGACGTGCGCGGCGTCGATGTCCGGTCCGTGCGCACCGTTATCGCCGACCTGGAGGCGCCTCCTGCCGACGTCGCCGATGCCTATCTGCGCCTGCATCTGCTCTCCCACCGCCTGGTGCGGCCGCGCACCATCAACCTCGACGGGATCTTCGGGATCCTCCCCAACGTCGCGTGGACGACGCGCGGCCCTGTCTCACTCGACGAGCTCACAGCGGCTCGCCTGCGCGCACGCACCCACGGTGAGCACCTCGTCGTCCTCGGCGTCGATCGTTTCCCGCGCATGATCGACTACGTCGTGCCGTCGGGCGTGCGCATCGCCGATGCCGACCGTGTGCGCCTGGGCGCGCATCTGGCCGAGGGCACTGTCGTCATGCACGAGGGCTTCGTCAACTTCAACGCCGGCACGCTCGGCACATCGATGGTCGAGGGGCGCATCTCTGCGGGCGTCCTCGTGGGTGACGGCTCCGATATCGGTGGCGGTGCCTCGATCATGGGCACACTCTCCGGCGGCGGCCAGGAGGTCATCAGCGTCGGCAAGGGCTGCCTCATCGGCGCCAACGCCGGCATCGGCATCAGCCTCGGCGACGGCTGCGTGGTCGAGGCCGGCGCCTACGTCACCGGCGGATCGCGCATCACCCTCCCCGACGGCGAAGTCGTCAAGGCACGGGATCTGTCGGGGGCGGCCAACCTGCTCTTCCGCCGCAATTCGATGACGGGCGCTCTCGAGGCGCTGCCGCGCACGGGCACCTGGGGCGGCCTCAACTCCGCCCTCCACGCCACTGACTGACGTTCCCTCCCCGTTTCTCCCGCTAAGGGGGACAAACGGTTCATGAGCGGGGCCGAACGTCCTGCATCCACCATCTGTCCCTGTGGATAGTCGATGGCGACAGGGGCGCTTTCCGGGGCATGGTGCCGCCCATGACCCGCAGACTGGACAACGAGGCTCGCCATGCCATTCGTGAATTGGTAAGGGAGCAAGCCGCGGCGCGCCATGGTGTGTTTCGTCGTAGCGACTTGCTGGCGCTGGACGTTGATCCTGAGATCGTTCGTTCGTTTATGTCTCGCAATTGGTGGATGCGTCTCCACCATGGCGTCTACGTCGACGCAGACGTCTTCGAAGCAGCGAGTGACCCCATCTCTCGGACACGTCTTCTCGCAAGCGCAGCCATTGCCGCACTGCCCGGCCCCGCCTACGCATTCGGTCAGTCCGCCGCGCTCCTGCACGATGTTGTTGTCGACAGGAACCTCACAGCAAGCGTGTCGATCGTTCGACCTGTCCACCTGGACCAGCGCGCCCTTCGACGGCGACTTTCGGGAACGAGTGGGCTAAAGGACGTCACGGTTCACCGCCACGCACTGCGAGATTCGCATCTCACGATCGTGGACGGCATTCCCACCGTCGACAAGGTGACTGCCGCGGTCACGACCGCGGCAAGATCGACGCTCATGTGGGCCGTGGCCACACTCGACTCACTCGCGTGGCGAGATCCGGCCGCGCTCGACCAAATACCTCACGTCATCGACGAGTGGCGGGGGCTGAGGGGACTGGGTGTCGTGAGGGAAGCCGCGACCCTGGCGCGTTACGGAGCTCAGACCGCCCTGGAGTCGATTTCGAGGTTCAATCTCGTGCGAGAGGGCCTCGCAGAACCCGGGCTCCAGGTTGCCTTCCACGACGCGCAGGGGCTCATCGGCTACGCAGACATGGTGTGGGACGACCTTGGCGTCATCGGCGAGGCCGACGGCCTTGGCAAGTACCAAAGTCGCGAGGACTTGATTGCAGAGAAGCGTCGCGAAGACCGACTGCGGGCCCTCGGGTGGGTCGTCGTGCGCTGGACGTGGGACGAGGTCTTCAGGAATCCGCGGGCGGTGGCCGAGCGCATCCGCCGGGCGGCGACCCAAGCAAGGTTAGGCTCGGCTCACATCGCCTGAACGCTGGATCCGAGCACACCCACAGGGACAAAACGTGGATGGAGACGTGCGATGGGACTCCATGAACCGTTTCTCCCGCTAAGCGGGACAAGCGGGACGAGCCGGTGAGTCAGGCGGTGCGGTCATCGATCGGGACGTAGTCGCGTAGCGGCTCACCGATGTAGACCTGGCGCGGGCGGCCGATCTTGGTCTGGGGGTCCTCGATCATCTCGCGCCACTGGGCGATCCAGCCGGGCAGGCGCCCGAGCGCGAAGAGCACGGTGAACATGCGGGTGGGGAAGCCCATCGCCTTGTAGATGAGACCCGTGTAGAAGTCGACGTTCGGGTAGAGCTTGCGCGAGACGAAGAAGTCGTCGGCGAGCGCGACCTCCTCTAGGCGCAGCGCGATGTCGAGCAGGGGGTCCTTGACGTCAAGAGCGGCGAAGACGTCGTACGCCGCCTTCTTGACGATGGCCGCGCGCGGATCGTAGTTCTTGTAGACGCGGTGGCCGAAGCCCATGAGCTTGACGCCGTCCTGGCGGTCCTTGACCTGGCGGATGAAGGTGTTGACTCCCCCGCCGGATGCGTGGATCGACTCGAGCATCTCGAGCACAGCCTGGTTGGCGCCGCCGTGCAGCGGACCAAAGAGAGCGTTGATGCCCGCGGAGACCGAGGCGAAGAGATTGGCATGCGAGGAGCCGACGAGGCGCACGGTCGACGTCGAGCAGTTCTGCTCGTGGTCCGCGTGGAGCAAGAGCAGCATGTTGAGCGTCTTGGAGACGACCGGATCGACGACGTACTCCTCCGCCGGCACCGCGAAGGTCATCCGCAGGAAGTTGTCGATGAAGCCGAGTGAGTTGTCGGGGTAGATGAAAGGCTGTCCAACCGACTTCTTGTAGGCGTAGGCGGCCAGGGTCGGCAGCTTCGCCAGGAGACGGACGGTGCTGATCTCGACCTGCTCGGGGTCGAAGGGGTCCAGTGAGTCCTGGTAGAAGGTCGACAGCGCGGACACGGCCGAGGACAGGACCGGCATCGGGTGCGCGTCTCGAGGGAATCCGTCGAAGAACGCACGCAGTTCCTCGTGGAGCATCGTGTGGCGCTTGATGCGGAGCTTGAAGTCGGACAGCTCGTCGGCGGTGGGCAGGTAGCCGTAGATGAGGAGGTAGGCCACCTCGAGATAGGACGACTGCTCGGCGAGCTGCTCGATCGGGTAGCCGCGGTAGCGCAGGATGCCCTTGTCGCCGTCGATGTAGGTGATGGCCGACGAGCATGCAGCGGTGTTGACGAAGCCGTGGTCGAGAGTGACGTCTCCGGTGGTCGCGAGAAGGCGGCTGATATCCAGCCCGGACTCCCCAATGGTCGACGGCACGCGCTCCAGGGGAAGCTCACCGCCCGGGTAGCTCAGGACCACGTCGGACACGCACGACCTCCTGTGCCAGAGGGCCCTTCGTGGGGGCCCGACCTCTGCGCTGATGGCGGCCCCACCGTATCCCGCAGGGAGGCTCCCCGAACTCGCGGGTAGGTCACCCGCGAAGGCGGGCGGCGGCCCCTGCGATGACCTCATCGGGTGCCGTCAGGGCCAGGCGCACGTGGCGCGCCCCGCGCTCGCCGTAGAAGTCGCCGGGGGCTACCAGGATGCCCAGGTCGGCCAGGGCGGCAGCGGTCGTCCAGCAGTCCTCGTCGCGGGTGGCCCAGAGGTAGAGGCCCGCCTCGCTGTGGTCGATGCGGAAGCCCGCCACCTCGAGCGCCGGGCCCAAGACCGCTCGCCGGCGGAGGTAGCGATCCCGCTGCTCCTCGACATGGGCATCATCGGCCCAAGCCGCTTCCGCGGCACGCTGCACGGGCAGAGGCGTCATCAAGCCGATGTGCTTACGGATCTCCAGCAGCCGCGCGACCACCGCCGGATCACCGGCGAGCGCGCCGTAGCGATAACCGGCCATATTGGAGCGCTTGGAGAGGGAGTGCAGCGCGAGTACGCCGGTCGGGTCATCGCCGACCACCTCGGCCGAGAGCACGGAGACGGGCTGGGCGTCCCACCCAAACTCGAGGTAGCACTCATCGGAGGCGATGAGCGCACCGTGCTCGCGCGCGGCCCCGAGAGCAGCGCGCAGTTCGGACGACGACATCACGCGGCCCGTCGGATTGCCGGGAGAGTTGATCCACACGAGTTTCGCACCGCGCGCCGCCTCGGGATCATCGGAGACGACGATCTCGCAGCCCGCCACCAGTGCTCCGACGACGTACGTCGGATAGGCAATCTCGGGGACGACCACGCGGTCGCCCGGGCCGAGGCCGAGAAGCATCGGAAGGAGCGAGACGAGCTCCTTGGAGCCGATCGAGGGGATCACTCCCAGGTCGACTGCCGTCACGCCGGCACGGCGCCCCAGCCAGCCATGGAAGGCCGCATTGGTCGCGGGTGCCCCGGCGACGGTGGGGTACCCGGGCGAATCAGCGGCCTGGGACAGCGCTCGCTGCACAAGCTCAGGCGTGGGATCGATCGGACTTCCGATGGAGAGGTCCGCGGGCTGGGCGTGCTCGCGCACGCGAGCAGCAAGAGGCGCGAGTCGATCCCAGGGGAAGTCGGGCAGAGCAAGCGGGCCGGAGGAGGCCGCGCCTTCGGTCTTGCTCAGCTCTCCGACTCCTTGCGCGGCACAGTGGCCAGCAGCGCTGCGTCGAACTCCTGGGCGCCGAGCTTCGCGGCACCTCCCGGCGATCCGAGATCGGCAAAGAACTCGGCGTTCGCCGCGGTGTAGTCCGACCACTGCTCGGGCACGTCATCTTCGTAGTAGATGGCCTCCACGGGACAGACCGGCTCGCATGCACCGCAGTCGACGCACTCGTCGGGCTGGATGTACAGCATGCGGTCGCCCTCGTAGATGCAGTCGACGGGGCATTCCTCGATGCAGGACTTGTCCTTGACGTCCACGCAGGCAAAGGTGATGACGTAGGTCACCGCACGGCCTTTCGAGCTCAGGCGACGCCGATGCGCCGCTAGCCTCGGGCCGGTCGGCTGACCGGCGCCGCCCACACCGTATCGCCCGCACGCGACAGGGACGGCGCCGACGTCCCGCGGATGGGACCGAGGGCCGCGGTGGACGCCCCCTCGGCCTGCCCGTCCGAGGGCGCAGGCTCGGGATCGCCCGACCCCGACGGGGTGGGCGAGGGGTCCCCGCCGTTCTCCTCGTCCTTGTCCTTGTTCTTGTCGGGCTTGGGACCGCACACCACCTGGGGGGCCGGGTTGTAGGTGGTGGTGAACGTCTCGCGCTCGACTTCCACGTCGCCGTCGTAGAAGACGCGATCGACGTCGATAGTGAAGCCCGGGCCACCCGTCTGCGGCGAGCATTCGGGCGACTCGTTGTAGATCTTGCCGTTGGGGGTGATGCCGTAGCGCTCCCCCACCTCGGCATCGATGGTCGTGTAGATCTTCGTGCTGTACATGCGCACGGTCATCGATGTCTCGTCGGACTCCGCCGTGATGAAGACGCCGTACGGCGTGTTGTTGCGGAACTTCATGTCGAAGCCATCCCAGGCGATGGTCGCCTCGAGGCCCGGAACGTAACGTGAGATGTAGATGGAGTGAGCCTGCACCTGGACTGGCTCTAGCCCCGCGTAGAAGGCTGCGGACCATACGGTCGTCGTCGCAGCCGAGAGACCACCGCCAAGGGCCTTCTGGAAGATGCCGCCCGGGCCGATGACCCAGCCCTCCATGTAGCCGTTTTCGGGATCCCTGTTCTCGGTGGTCTTGTTCATGGAGAACACGTCGCCCGGCAGGAGCAGCGTGCCATTGATGTACTCGGAGGCAAGGGCGAGATTGTGCGCCATGTAGTCGACGTAGCTGACCTGCTGGGTGAAGCTCGAGATCTCCTCGATGACACCGAGCTCCAGCGCATCCTCGGTGGTCAGTGAGGGATCGCGTACGGTGACCGGGGCCGGCGCCACGCGGCCATCGCCTTCCTCGAACATCGCGTTGCCCACGGCAGCGGCGAGGACCTCGTCGCTCACCCCGCGACCCACCCGGGACGGCACAACGACGGGCACATTGCTGGAGTCGATCTGGAAGGTCGCGTTGTTGCCCGGCTCCTCGACAGGCTTGAGTTCAGGGGCGATCCACTCGTGTAGAAGCGCGCCGTCGATCTGGGGCACAAGCGCCTCGCCTTCGACGAGGTAGTGGGTGGCCTCGGCGATCGCCTCCGGGGGAACCTGCGGCGCGATGTCCTCGACCTCGACCGTGACCGGCGCCGACACGGCCACGGTGGCGGGACCGGCGACGAACTCCTCGGCTTCGGCGTTGGTGACCGCGGGCTCGAGGATCACCTCGGGTAGTGCGACGGGCCCGGAGGTGACCAGGTAGTTGGTGGCAATCGTCTCGACGGCTCCCGGAAGGTCGATGTCACGCCCGTCCTCCGCCGGTGTGAGCACCGGAGTCATCTCTTCGTAGTGCACCGTGGGTTCGACCGTCTCCGTGCGGATGAGATTGGCGAACGCATCGAGCCGGTCAGTGAGGGCGGCGTCGTCGATGACGACCACGGGGTCGATCTCGCGCGACCCGAAGAGCCTCATCACGAGTGAGAAGGGATTCAGGAGCCGACCCTCGGCGGCGTCGACTGTCGCGATGGGATCGAAGGACATGCCCGCATCAGCGGGGTAGAGCTCCTCGGAGGTGCTGAACGCCGAGATACCCATGGGCTCCTGGGACAGCGGGGTGATGCTCTGCTCGAGGGTGGCGACCGCCTCCGACCGGGACATCCCCCCGATCTGAACGCCGAGAACGGTGGTGTTGGCCGGGATATCGCTTGACGAGCCCAGCACCATGCCGAGGTAGAAGGCCAGGGCCCCCGCGACAACGCCCAAGGCGACGAGAAGGGCGCGACGGGATCCCGGGGCCGCGTCAGGGCTGCCTGACGGCGGCGCTTCCTCGGCGGTCACACGTCACACTCCGGTCGCTGCAGGGGAAAGGGCGTCTTCCATGGTAGGCACACACCGGTGCCGAAAGCGCGGTCCGAGCGCGTGTGGCGCCCGGCGTACGACAGCAAGGGGACCCCCAGGGAGGAAGGAAGA
>JBJOJS010000140.1:0-3427 GCA_046046455.1 Actinomycetota bacterium
TCTCCAGCAGGGCGATCGGAGTCCAGCGGATGCGAGAGGTCATGCGGGCACGTGGCTGCTCACCTGCACGGGCAGGGAGCGCAGGCCGTGGATCATGCGGCCCGGATTGGGCACGGGGTCACCCGCGATCCGCCAGGCGGCGGGATCAGGGAAGCGGGCGAAGAGCGTGCGCCAGGCGACTTCAGCCTCCATGCGCGCGAGGGCCGCGCCGAGACAGTGGTGGATGCCGAAACCGAAGGCGAGGTGTTTGCGCGCATTCTCGCGGTGGATGTCGAAGCGGTAGGGATCGGCGAAGACGCGCGGGTCGCGGTTGGCGCCCACGAGCATGAGCACGATCGTGTCGCGCGTATCGAGCACGTCGCCGCCGGGCAACTCGATGGGGGCGAGCGCGGTGCGGAAGGTGTACTGCACCGGGCTGACGTAGCGCAGCGCCTCCTCGACCATGTCGGGGATGAGTCCGGGATCGGCGAGGACTTCGGCGAACTGGTCGGGATGGCGCATGAGCACCTCGGTGCCGGCGCCGAGGAGGTTGACGGTCGTCTCGAAGCCCGCGAGCAAGAGGAACGACGCCGTACCGATGATGTCGCGATCGTCCAGACGATCGCCGTCCACCTCGGCCTGTGCCATGGAGCTGAGCAGGTCGTCCTCGGGATGGGCACGTCGTTCGGCGAGAAGGTCTGCGAGGTAGTTGGTGAGGCCCTCGGCCGCGGCGTCCATGCTCCGGGCATGCGCGAGGCTGCGGGGGCGGTCCAGGCCCGATGCGAGGGTGTCGCCCCAGGCGCTGAACTGCTCGCGATCGACGTAGGGGACGCCGAGGACCTCGCAGATCACCGCCATGGGCAGCGGCGCCGCGAGATCGTGGACCAGGTCGAAGGGGCGATCGGTCGGTAGGGCGTCGACGAGTTGCTGTGCGACGCGCTCGGTCGCCTGGCGCCAGCCCTGCATCACGCGGTGGGTGAACGCCGGCTGCACGAGCCTGCGGATGCGTGTGTGGTCGGCGCCGTCCTTGGCGATGATCGCGTCCAGCAGGGGATCGACGCGCTCCGGAGGCAATGAGGGGCCGATGAGGATGGACTCGAGCAGGTTGCGGGACTCGGGCACATCCGCGGACGCCTCGGGTGAACGCAGGACTGCGGAGCACACCTCGTAGTCGGAGGAATAGGCGAAGCCCGTCCGGCTGCGGACGACGGGCTCGACGCGCAGGCTGTCGGCGAAGGCGGGGATGTCATCGGTGGTCTCGAGCACGCCCACCGGATCACCCAGGCGTGAATAGACGCGGGTGAGAGCCCAGAAGAGGCCGATCGATGCACTGAGGTGGGCCTCGCGCCGCAGGTCCATGTGCGACAGGTCCACCGAGCGGAGGCGATCGAGCATTCCTCGATCCTAGGCGGGAGTCGCGCTAGGCCGGCAGGGTGCCGCGGACGACGCTGTCGGTCGAGTGCGCGGGGTCGCCGTCGTAGGGCTCGACCGAGATATCCACGACGGGGTAGTCGGCGAGCGCGATACCCGCGGGCAGCGGAAGCGTGGCGGTCTCGTCGGGACCGAGGGTGCCCAGGGCGATCATCGACGACGCATCCGGTGCGAGCAGCCAGACCTCGAAGTATCCGTCCGTGCTGGGCAGGTCGCTGACGTCGACCGACAACATCTCCGCGCCGTCGACGACCTCGACGCTTGCCTTGCCCGTCGCCGCGTAGTCCGCGAGGGGCTCGAGCGCGACGCTGGCGACCACCTCAGGGGGACTAGACCGCATGAGCATCGCGCCACCGACACCCCCGAGCACCAGGCCGACCGCGGCGGCGACGGCGATCCACGGCGCGAAGCCGCGCTTCGCGCGCAGAGGCACGACGTTGCCGGCATCGGCAGGGTTCTCCGCGATCTCCTCGGAGATCGCTGCCCATACATGCGCAGGGGGAGGAGCGAGTTCGTCGTCATCGAGGTCTCGTGCGACATCGGTCACGGCGCGCAGCGACTCCCACTCGCGTCGGCAGTCATCGCACGTGACGAGGTGGAGGGCCTCGTCGGCACTCGGCTCCTCGCCGATCGCGATGAGCGACAGGGTCTGCGGATCACAGTGCGCCACGGTCCACCTCCCATCGATCGCGCAGGCGCTCCAGCGAACGCCTGATGTGGCTCTTCACCGTCCCGAGAGGGAGCTGGAGTCGCTCGGCGATCTCGGCATGGGTGAGCTGGTCGTAGAAGGCCAGCCGCATGATCGTGCCGGGAGGTTCGCCGAGCCGGCTCAGCTCGTCGGCGATGAGGATACGGTCGATGGCTACGTCGACGGGAGCTTCCCCGGGATCCGCGGGGGGCGTGTCGGTCGGGTCGGCCTGGCGCGAGCGCCGGTCGAGATGGTCCGCGACGCGGCGGCGAGTGATCGTGAGCAGCCACCCGGGCAGACTGCCCCGCTCGGGATCGAAACTTGCACGGCCGCGCCATGCGGAGACGAAGACCTCCTGCGTTACGTCGGCTGCCTCGTGGGAGTCCAGCAGGACCCGCCGGGCCGTGGAATAGACGAGGGGCGACCAGCGGTCGTAGACCGCGGCGAACGTCGGCTCCCCGCCCGTGGGGAAGGCCGCCGCTAGTCGGGCATCTGCGGCGTCGGCGTCGCGCGCGGGATCCTCGGGCTCGAGAGGCTCGACCACGGACATGACCGGGCCGCCTCCCCTCCGCGCCTGGCGCTCGACGTCGAGCCGCACGATGCTTGCGCCCCAGATCGCCGTCGGGTCGGCGGAGCCCTCCCGCTTGGCGATCTTCATCGAGTCTCCCCGAGATCGCCCGCAGTGTCGACCGGGGCAGCGGTCATCAGCGGGACGGCGGTCACGACGACGTTGTCGGTGTACTCCAGCGACGCGGGGTCGAAGGGACCGCCGCAGGTGATGAGGGTGAGGCGCTCGGGCCCGCTGCGACTGAAGAGTTCGCGCAGCGGCACGCGGTCCTTGGCGAAGACCTCGCGCGCGACCACCTCGTAAGCAATACGGCGATCGTCGGCGCGTGTGACGGTGACGGTGTCGCCGGGGCGCAGCTCGCGGAGGTCGTAGAAGGCTCCGGCGCCCTGGTCCACGCCGTCGACGTGGCCGACGATGACCGTAGAGCCCTCGCCGGAGCCGGGCTTCGCGCTGTAGCGGTACCAGCCCGCTCGCGTCACGTCATAGGGCACCTCGACCTGGTCGCGGTCGTCGAGGCCCACGATCTCGACGGTCGTGCGCACATTTATCGCGGGGATCGCGATCTCGGTGGGGCGGGGTGTGCGATCGGGGCGGGGGAGCGTGGTCGCGTCGACGCGCTGGAGACTGCGGTACGGAGACACCGGGTCGGACGGTGCTGCGCTCGTCTCGCTGAGGGTGCTGTCGGATGACGCACCGCCCGGGACGGCATCTGCCGTCACTGCCGGGCGCGCACCGACGGACTCCACGTGCATGCCCGACCC
>JBJOJS010000012.1:0-52153 GCA_046046455.1 Actinomycetota bacterium
GGACTCGCTGCCTCAGAGACGAGAGCAGCGGATTACCCGACGGGTCCTACTCGAATCGGGACTGATCACGCCAGAGATCGATGCCGGCCTCGACGGCGTACTCGTCGATCGCGGCGATCTCCGCGGGCGTGAAGTCCAGGCGCTGCACGGCGGCGGCGGTCTCGCGCAACTGATCCGCGCTGCTCGCCCCGAGCAGGGTCGAGGTCACGCGGGGATCGCGCAGCGTCCACGACACAGCCATCTGGGCGAGCGACTGGCCGCGCTCGCGCGCGATCGCCGCGAGCCCGCGCACACGCTGCAGGTTGTCGTCAGTGGCCATCGACGGATCCAGCGACTTGCCCTGCTCCGCGCGCGATCCCGCCGGGACACCCTGCGCGTAGCGATCGGTGAGCATGCCCTGGGCCAGCGGGCTGAAGGTGATGATCCCGACACCCAGATCCGCACATGTCTCGATGAGTCCATCGCCCTCGATCCAACGATTGAACATCGAGTACGAAGGCTGGTGGATCAGCAGCGGCACCCCCATGTCGCCCAGAATGCGTGCCGCCTCAACCGTGCGCGAAGGGGAGTACGACGAGATGCCTGCGTACAACGCCTTCCCGGAGTGCACCGCTGTCGCGAGGGCGCCCATCGACTCCTCGAGCGGCGTCTCGGGGTCGGGTCGGTGGTGATAGAAGATATCGACGTAGTCGAGGCCGAGCCGATCGAGCGACTGGTCGAGCGAGGCGAGGATGTACTTGCGCGAGCCGAGATCGCCATAGGGCCCGGGCCACATGTCCCAACCGGCCTTGCTCGAGATGATGAGCTCATCGCGCAGTCCGGCGAAGTCCTCGCGCAGGATCCGGCCCACATTGATCTCGGCGGAGCCGTAGGGCGGTCCGTAGTTGTTCGCCAGGTCGAAGTGCGTGATCCCGAGGTCGAAGGCCGTCCGCAGCATGTCGCGCTGCGTCTCCAGAGGTGTGTCGTCCCCGAAGTTGTGCCAGCAGCCGATGGTGACTGCCGGCAGCTTCAGCCCGCTGCGTCCGCAGCGGCGGTAGGGCATGCGGCCGTCGTAGCGAGCAGGGTCGGGTGCGTAGACATCAGGCATGGGCCGAAGTCTGCCACGGAAACTCGTGGAGGCGACTAGAGCGGCCGTCCCATGACGTCGCCACGCAGTGGCTTGATGCCCAACTGCTTGCGGGCCTCACCGACGAGGACATTCAGCGCAGCGAACCCCGCGATCTGCAGATCGCTGGACTCGGGGGACAGGATCACGCGCCGAGCCCCGCCCGAGGTGTAGGCGACCCCCTCACCATCACCATTGACAGCCTCGTCGTCGGTATCGGCCAGGGACGACACATACGCCGAGCCGGCGATGCGCGCGCGGTCGGCGGCGAGCACCGCCTCACTGGAACCCAGAAGCACTAGCCGCTCGAAGACGAGCGAGACCTCCGGCAGACGCTCCTTGGCTCCCGCCTTCGACGCACAGCGGAGGATGCTGCCCACCACGGTGCTGAAGGTGCTGTACGCCTCGAGCCGGGCCGAGTCCCAGCGGGTGGACGAGTCCATGCGTCGACGCGTGACCTCAGCGGCAAGGTTGGCGCCAAGGGTGATCAGGGCGCCCAGGATCACCAGGGCGGCACTCCACAGCGGGTCTACGGTCATGCGACCTCAGGCTAGGGGTCCGGGCCTCCTACGGTTGGATATCGGCATGACCAAGCCCGTGCACTCCTCCGGCCGATTCACACTGGGAACGTCGGACCCCATCACCGTCTACCGACTCGGCTTCGGAGCGATGCGCATCACCGGAGCAGGCATCTGGGGCGCGCCCGCGGATCACGACACCGCGATCCGCGTCATCCGGGAAGCGGTCGATCTCGGTGTCGACTTCATCGACACGGCCGACTCCTACGGACCCTTCGTGAGCGAGGATCTGCTGCGCGAGGCGCTGCACACGGGTAGGCCCGGTGATCCCTACGGCGGTGTGGTCATCGCCACCAAGGGCGGTCTCACCCGCCAGGGACCGGATCAATGGGCATCCGTCGGTCGACCGGAGTACCTACGCCAGTGCGTGCAGATGTCACTGCGCCGGCTCGGTGTCGAGCGCATCGACCTATGGCAGTTGCACCGCATCGATCCGGCAGTCCCCGAGGATGAGCAGTTCGGCGTGATCAAGGACATGCAGGACGAGGGTCTGATTCGCCATGTCGGCCTCTCCGAGGTGTCGATCGACGAGCTCGAGCGGGCACGCAAGGTCATGGAGATCGTCAGTGTCCAGAACCTCTTCCACGCGGGGCTGCGCCAGAGCGAGGCACTGCTCGATCACTGCACGGACGAGGGGATCGGCTTCATCCCGTGGTTTCCCCTCGGCAATCGCGCACTTGTCGCGCCCGATGGCCCCCTTCAGCACATCGCCGCGCGCCACGACTGCACTCCCGCGCAGGTGGCACTCGCCTGGCTCCTCCAGCGATCGCCCGTCGTGCTTCCCATCCCGGGCACGGGATCACCTGAGCATCTGCGCGAGAACTGCGACGCCGCCCTCGTCACGCTCGATCCGGCGGCGATGGCCGAGCTCGCGACCGCCCCGGACATGGCGTGAGCATCGGTCCTCGTCGAGGCATCACCCGTGGGGCCGCGCTCCTTGCGTCCTTCGGGCTCACCCTCGGTCTGATCTCTCCGGCCGCCGCCCAGGCTGCGGCTTTCCCGGTGAATCCGGGTCCGGTGGCGGCGGGCCGCATGATCGTCGGATCCGGACAGAACCTCCCGCCGGTCGCGGGCACGACGTACAACGTCGGCTCCTACATGGCACCCCAGGTCGAGGCCTACTACACGGGACCGGCGATCCAGCGCGATCGCGCCGACGTCGCCCTCGCAGCATGGAGGTTCGTGCGCGACTGGACACGCGATCGATGCGGGCGATCACCCGGTCAGGTGAGGGCATGCAAGGCGATGGTGGTGTTCGATGTCGACGAGACACTGCTCAACAGCTACACCTACTCCCTCGCACAGGACCCGCAGTTCAGCTTCAACCCTTCGACGTGGACCGACTATGTGAAGTCCTGCGGCTACTCAGCTATCCCGCAGACACGCGCTCTTTTTGACCGACTCAAGGATCTTGGTGTCCACATCGCACTGGTGAGCTCGGGGAATCGCGACACGAAGGCAGCGATGATCCCCTGCCTCAACTCCCTTGGCTTCAGCGGCTGGGACCGCTACGTCATGCGCGGTAGTGCAGCACCCCAACTCAGCAGCGGCGAGTACAAGGCAATCGCGCGCAAGGCGCTGGAGAAGAAGGGCTTCACCATCGTCGCGAGCGTCGGCGATCAGGTGAGCGACATGTCCTACGGCCACCTGAGGCGCGGGTTCCTCCTGCCCAACACGATGTACTACCTGCACTAGCGACGGCGACCTGCCTCGTCATGCCAGGATGGCGTCATGTCCGTGACACTCGAAGGCGACCCCGGTTGCTCGGCACTCGGTCACCTTTATCGCACCGACGGCGATCGGCGCGTCTGCATCACATGCGGGCACGTGGAGCAGGCACAGTCGGCTGAGGACGACCCCAGGGGCGAGGCCTGACGTGGGCTACGACCGGCTCCTCGCGGATCGCATCGTGCTCGTCAGCGGCGGCACCACGGGCGTCGGCGCCGCGACCGCTATCGCTGCAGCCGAGGCGGGTGCTCCAGCGGTCGTGATCACTGGTCGCCGGCCTGAGACGGCGGAAGCCACACTGGGACGGATTCGCGCTGCGGGCGCAGAGGCCCGCTATCTCCAGGCTGACGTCGCCGACGTGGACCAGGCGATCTCATCGGTGGAGCAGACCGTGATGGAGTTCGGTCGCCTCGACTGCCTGGTCAACGCCGCAGCAGTCGTGGATCGTGGGACGCTTCTGGAGACCACACCGGAATTCTTCGACTGGCACGTCGCCGTCAATCTCCGGGCACCGTTCTTCACCATGCAGGCTGCCGTCAAGGACATGCTGTCGCGTGGAGCGCCGGGCAGCATCGTCAACATCCTGTCCACCTCCATGCATGTGGGGCAGACGATCCTCGCCGCATACGTCGCGAGCAAGGGCGGCCTCGCGCACGTCACCAAGAATGCCGCTCACGCGCACCGCTTCGACCGCATCAGGATCAACGGTCTCAATATCGGGTGGACCATCACCGAGGGCGAGGACGTGATCCAGCGCAAGGCACATGGTGCGACAGACGGTTGGTATGAGGAAGCTGCGGCACGCATGCCCATGGGCAAACTCGGTCAGCCCGATGAGATCGCGGACTTCATCGTCTTCTTGCTCTCCGACCGCTCCGGGGTGGTGACCGGCTCGATCATCGACTGGGACCAGAACGTCATCGGCGCCTTGGATTGAGTTCAGCACCTCGTCGACGAGCGTGAGCATCTGGCGCTGCTCACCCTTACCGAGATGCTCGGTCTTGCGCTCGCGCTAAACGGGGATGCTGATCTGGCTCGTGACCCAGGCTGCCCATGCGAAGACACCCACGGTGAGCGCGGAAGCGGACCCGATGATGAGGGCGGAGACGGCCTTCTGCCCGGTGGTGGGCTCGGCCGACGCCTTGTCGGTCGCGGGCACCCGGGCGGGCGCTGCGGGTCGGGCGACGGTGGCGGTAGCCATGATCTGACCTCCTCTAGGGGCGCCGGGCGGTCATTGAGGGGAGAGTCCGGCCGCTCGACGCTAGGGATTCCTTGTCGTTTTGAATACACTATCGTATTGAATACACCTATGCATCCTGATCCGGTTCCGTATCGAGTGGGCTGCGTCACTGTCCCCCGCGGCGCTACGGTCCCCCGGTGAGCGATAGCCGCCCCGTGTCCGCGCGCCGTGAGGCCACGCGGGCCCGTTTGCTCGACGGGGCGCGCCAGGTCATCGCCGACCAGGGCGTGCACGGCGCCAGCGTCGAGGCGATCTGCGATGCGGCCGGCTTCACGCGCGGTGCCTTCTACTCCAACTTCACGAGTCGCGACGACCTCGTCCTCGCGATCATCGCCGACGACCGGGCCCGTGCCCTGTCTGAAATCGAGTCGGTCCTCCACGACCCGCCCGACGATCCAGCCGACATCGTCGCGGCAATCCAGGAGCGTCTCGCCGACTTCGACTCCCTACGACGCCATCTCGTGCGTACCGAGCTCACGCTCTACGCCCTCCGGTCGCCAGCGGTGCGCAATGACTTCATCCGAGTGCGCCGGGAGTTTCGTGAAGGCTTCCGGCAAGCGATCGATGCGGCTGCCGAGAGGAAGGGGCTCACGCTGCTGCTCGACACCGAGCTCCTCGTGCGCACGGTGGAGGCGCTCCACGATGGCGCGACAATGCAGTCGCTACTGGAACCGGATGAACTCCCCCCCGGGACGATCCAGCAGGAGGTCATCCCCCGGCTGCTCATCGAGGAGTAGGCGCGCGTCTCACCGCGTCTACTCTCGCCGCGAACGCGTCCACGCGTCGAGGCCTACAGCTGCGAGGATGACAAGGCCCTCGATGATGCGCTGAATCACCGGGTCGATGCCGTTGAGATTGAAGCCATTGCCCAAAAAGGCGATAAAGAGGACGCCTACCACCGTTCTCCAGATGGCGCCGAAGCCACCCATGATCGACGTACCGCCCACGACCACAGCCGCGATGACAGTGAACACGAGGCTGAAGTCATCGCTCGCTTGAGCAGTCAAGGTCCGCGCCATATTCATCACGCCCGCTAGGCCCGCAGCAGTGCCCACCAGGACGAAGACGATGAAGATGATGCGGTCCACGGGCACTCCCGCAAGGCGTGCCGCTTCCCTGTTTCCGCCGATCGCAAAGACATAGCGACCGAACCGAGTCCGTTCGAGGAGCAGCCACGCGATGATGACGACCGCAATGGCAATCCACGTGGCCGTCGTGAGCCCCAAGATTCTCGTGGTCACCAGCGACCGCACGTCAAGGTCAGACAGCCTCAGGATTGTGCCGCCGGTCACGAGGTAGGCGAGGCCGAAGAAGACGAGGGCGGTCGCCAAGGTCGCAACAAACGAGTTGATGCGCCCCTTAGTCACGATGACCCCGTTGATGCTGCCCGCCAGCACCCCGACAAGTAGACCGACCCCAACGAGAAGGATCAGCGAGTCGGATGCGTCAAAGACCCGCAATGCGATCAGAGGGACGAGCGTGTAAATCGCACCGATGGAGATATCGAAGTTGCCGGAGATAAGCAGCATCGTGACGAAAACCGCAACGATCAGCACAATGGACTGCTGATCAAGGATGTTGCGGAAGTTGTCTGCACTGACGAAGTTGGGTGTTGTGGCAGCCAGCGCCACGAACAAAATGACCGTGAGCCAAACGATTCCATAGTTGGTGAGATAAAAGGTCCACCTCGGCTTGGGCCTGGACGTCTCTGCGAGTGTGGTCATGCGGTAGCTCCTACGGGACCGAAAGCAGCGGCGATAACTGAGGCTTCGTCGGCGTCTTCCCCCCGAAACTCTGCGACAAGACGCCCTTGGTGCATGACGAGGATGCGGTGGGCGAGTCCCATTACCTCCTCGATCTCGGACGACACGACGAGTACTCCCATTCCCTCTGACGCAAGCGACGTGATGAGGTCATAGATGCTTCGCTTCGCTCCCACATCCACTCCTCGCGTGGGTTCGTCGGCAAGAAGAAGAGCAGGCGTCCTGACCAGTGAGCGGGCGAACAGCACCTTCTGCTGGTTGCCTCCGGAGAGGGTCGCGACTTCGATCCGAGGAGACGCAGCCTTGACGCCTACCGTACTCATGCGGTCCGTGGCCAAGGCTTCTTCTCGCCGCAGGGAAATGAGTCCAAGGAGCTCCACATCGCGCAGGTACGGAAGCGTGACGTTGTCCGCGACCGATCGATCGAGTACCAAACCGAGGTCCTTACGAGATTCGGGAATCAACGCCAGGCCAGCGTCAAGAGCGTCCCGGACAGATCTCGGTCTGTACGCCACTCCGTTTAGATCCATGCTCCCCGATGTCGCTCGCGCCGAACCATAAACGGCCTGAACCACTTCCGATCTGCCGGAACCTACGAGACCCGACAACACCACGATCTCACCCTGACGGACCGAAAAACTGATGTCCTCAAACACGCCTTTGCGCGAGAGGCCCGTCACCTCAAGGACTGTGGATGCGCCTGGTGTCGGGGGACGCCGTGCAGGGAACATCGCATCTAGAGGTCTGCCGGTCATCCCCTCGATGAGGGTCGCGCGCGTCTCACTCTTGGCCGGACCGGAACGAACCACCGCTGCGTCGCGCATGATCGTGACGGAGTCGGCAACCTGAAGCACCTCATCGAGGAAGTGGGAGACGAAGATAATCGTCGTGCCTGCCGCCGCGAGGGCGCGGACCGTCTTGAGGAGGACAGCCGTCTCGTCACGTGAGAGCCGCGCGGTCGGCTCATCCATGACAATGACGCGGGCATTGCGGGCAAGTGCCCGGAGAATCTCGACCTTCTGCTGATCGCCTATCCGCAGGTTCCCCACCTGCGCGGCATCTGGCACATCAATACCGCTTTCCCTCACGAGCGACTCGAACGCCTTGCGGATCTCCCCGCGCCGCACCCAAGGGCCCGTGTGCGGCTCAATACCGAGAAAGACATTGTCGGCCACGCTGAGCCCGGGAACCAGGGAGAGTTCCTGGGCAATCATCGTCACGCCGGCGGCAAGGGCCTGGCGGGGAGATCCGAGCGCTTCGGACCTCCCCGCCAGGAGGATCTCACCGGAATCGGGGGAAACGATGCCGGCGAGGACCTTGCCTAGAGTCGACTTGCCCGCGCCGTTCTCCCCGACGAGGGCGTGAACCTCTCCCGCTGACACCGTGAGCGTCACATCGCGCAGCGCCACGGTGGCTCCGAACGACTTGCTCACGCCACGGAACGTGACTGCCGGCGGAGAGGTCGTCATGGTCAGGCCGTCAGCCTGCCCACTGCGGAGTGAAGTCAGCGACGTTGTCGGCCGTGACAAGCCCGCCATTGGGGAAGTTCTCCAGCGGATTCACACCGCCTGTAACCGTGCCGTCGCGGAGGGCGGAAATCATCGCCTGCATCGCGAGTTCGCCCTCCGTGAACGGCGCCCCGAAGAGGTCGCCGAACCACGCACCGGACTTCACGGCCTCAATTCCCACCTCGGATCCACCGAAGCCGATGATCTTCTTGTCCGTGAGCCCTGCGTCCTCCAGTGCTAGTTGAACCCCGACCATTGCCTGATCCGGTCCTGTGACGACATTGAAATCCTTGGAACGCTGAAGGACATCCTGCATTGCGGCAAGTGCGACGTCCGGGCCGAGATACTGCCCCTCTGCCTCGGCGACCACCTTGATGTCGGGGTTGGACGCGGTGACCTCATCCCAGCCCATCTTCACCGCCGTATCGATCGGAGTGCCCTTGATGCCGTAGAAGTAAACGACGTTGCAGGGTGAGACGCCTTCGCAGGCCTTGAGCGTCAGCTCGCCCAGAAGACGACCAGACTCCAGCGGAGGCACCATCACGCTAGCGCTGGCACCCTCGAACTGGGGCTCTGCAGTATCGAGCTTCTCCCCGATGACCTGGTTGAGCACAACCACAGGGAGACCCGCTGCGATGGCCGCCTCAAGGTCGGGGATGAGTGCTGCACCATCGATGCCAGCGATGATGATCCCGTCGTAATCATCCGAAGCGATGACATCCTGGATCTGCTTGGCCTGCTCACCAGGAGTGAACTGGGCATCGAATTCGACGAGTTCAACGCCGTTCGCGGCGCCAATTTCCTCCATGGCGGCCTTGGAAGCCTGCAGCCAGGTGTTTGCCGAGGATGCGGAAAGGTAGGCGATCTTGGCGTCGAGCGGAGCGCCGCCTGAGCCACTGTCCGACGGACTGGGAGCGGCACTGCTGGAGCTAGGGGCCGGAGCTGCTGAACTGGATGCGGCATCGCCGCCACCGCCGCCACAAGCGGCCACGGTGAGCGCCAAGGCAGCCCCGGTAGCGGCCAGGAGCACTGACCGGGGGGTGCGGGAGCGGAGCATTCAACCTCCTCAGGAATCCCGCGGACGGCTGTCCGCGAGGTGGGGTGACCGGAACGGTCGTGGCGCGAGGCTAGGAACACTGAGGCGGCAAACATAGGGGCAATCCGCCCTGTAGAGGCCTCCATGGTGTGCTGATCGCACAGCGTGCGCCACTGTCGCACGCGGGCGAACTGCCCAATCTCGACGCCCCGGTGCGGCGGTTCCTCCATACCCCCGGAGGGGTACGGCCCGCACAATCCCCGTCAAGCCGGACTGACCTCTTGGAGGACACCATCATGTCGCGACGCATCCTGTGGATCAACCCCGTCGGCACGACTGCCTACGACGAGCCGATCGGTGCCGCTCTACGGGAGGAAAGCTCCGCAGATACACGTGTGGACGTGGCGTCTCTCAAGGGCGTCTCACCCAACCATCTCGAGTACAACGCCTACGAGATGGTCGTAGCAGGTCCCACCATGGGAGCGATCCGCTGGGCGGAGACCCAAGGCTATGACGCGGCAGTCATCGGTTGCTTCTACGACCCGTTCCTACGGGGCGCTCGGGAAATCTCCGGTCGCATGGCCGTTACGGCACCCGCAGAGGCATGTCTTCACATCGCATCAACACTGGGAGAGCGCGCTTCGATCCTCGTCGGACGTTCAAAGTGGACCCCAGAGATGCATGAGAACGTCATGAAGTACGGCTTCAACGAGCGTTTCGCAGGTTTCCGCGTGCTTCGCATGACAGTCAATGAATTCCAAGCAGACCCCGCGTGCACCGAGGACAGGATCCTGTCCGAAGCCCGCAAGGCTGTGGAGGAGGACGGCGCTGACGTCATCGTGCTGGGTTGCACCATCGAGTTCGGCTTCTACCGCAAAGTACAGGAGGAGTTGGGGGTTCCCGTCATCGACGCCATCGTGGCACCTCTGCGATATGCCGAATTCCTCGCTGACATCAATGCGCGCCAAGGGTGGCACACGAGCCGGTCCCTGGGCTATGAGCGTCCCGCACAAGAGGAACTCGACGCGTTCGTACCCGTCATAGAGCCACACGTGAGTCGTGATTCGCGCGGATGACTCAATGACAAGACGGCTAGCTAGAGAGTGGTGATTCGCCCCGCTTGAGGCGAATAACGCGACAGGCCAACTGCACCGCGAGCCGCTCCTCCGGGTCGTCAAGGTCCACTGTGAGCAACGTCTTGAGCCTCTCGATCCGGTTCAAAATCGTGTTGCGATGCACCTTCAGCCGACTGGCGGCCATCGTGGCACTGGACTCCTCGTCGAGATAGACCTCGAGGGTATGGAGGAGCGTGCCGTCACCATCCGTCACCAGAAGTGGTCCCAGCAGGGTCTGGGCGAACTCGGCAAATGTGTCGGAGGCGTACCAGCCGAGAAGGATGCGTCGGACACCCATCTCGTCGATGTGCTGGACGCCGCTCGTGCCGCCCGCTGCCTGCGCGATGGTCGCAGCCTCTTTGGCTTCCGCCAGGCTCGTGCGCAATCCCTCAAGGCCGAGGTAGGGACGTCCAATGCCCACATGAAGCCTCAACTGGGGGGCAAGGCCAAGAAAGGTCTTCGCCACCAAAGCGAGGGACCCGGTTGTCTCCCGGTATGAAGAAGCCTGCGGTTCCTGACGGTCAACAATCCAACCTGTCCAGCCGTCGGGACGCTCGACAAGGGGGCCGGTCAGCCCCTGCTCGGCCAGCGTGCGGGACAACTGATCGGTGAGGGTCAAGACACGCAAGGCGTCCGACTCCCCTGACGCCTGCAGGAAGAAGGCTGTACACCACCCGTCAACATTCCAGCCGAGAATGCCGAGATTATGAAGAAGGCCGGCATCGAAGCCCTCCTGTCCCGACAGAATCGCGTTGAGAACTCCGATACGGAACCGGGCATCACGCTCTCGCTCAAGGCGATCTCCCACGAGCCGGGTGCCAAGAAACCAGGACACCAGCATGAGGGCATCCTCAACGATGCTTAGGCGCGCCGCTGTTGGATCGCGCAGGCGGGCGAGTATCCAGAAAGAGGGGCCCTCTCTTCGCGCAAGGCGCATGGGCTGAGCTCGGAAGGTGAAGGGGGCCGCAACTTTGGTGGTGGGCACATCTAGAAGGTCGCCGCGATCGGGGGGACGCGCCGCCTCGGCGCCCGCGACGATCGTCCCGTCTGCATTGACCAACCCTAGGTCGACAGCAAGGAGCTCTCCCAAGCGTCCCAGAGCGTCGTCTATCGACATTGTCGGCGATAGGCGCGCCAGGAGACTGATGACGGAGAGCAGGGTCTCACTTCTCCCGAGTTGCGGAGCCAGCACAATTCGTCGGAGGGAGTCAGAGAGCACGATCGGATCGGCTGTCTCCGCGATAATGACGGGGACCTTGAGTTTGTTGGCAAGTCGAGTGGCCGCAAGAACAACGTTGGTCCGATCGGTACAGAGGACGATTCCGGCACTTCGGCTCTCCGCCGCGCCTCTAATCGCCATATCTACCTGATAGGTGTCGGTTCGTAGGTCACCTCCGGCAAGCACCGCGAGGACGCCCGACTCCGTGGCCAGAGGCGAACTTGCGCCGTGAATGCTTCCGACAACGACGTCCGTAACCACATTGTCCAGACCCTCGGAACCGGCGATTACATGCCCCTGCTCGCCGAGTGCACTACTGGCGAGGAGCTGGCGCACCGTTACAGGAGCGGTATCCGCACGGTCCCGGGCAAAGGTGCTGCTCACACTGACCATGGTGACACCGGGTCCTAGTTGCCAGGCAGCAGGCGAGCCAGATGCTGACGGAGGGTGCCACTTGTCACGTTCGTCGCCACCTCTTCACCAACAGCCGCCTCAAGGCGTTCTGCCACCTGCACTAGATCGGAAGGTCGGCGAAGGCCTTCGGGAAATGGAATGTCATCGATACTCACGAGAGCCCCACCAAGGATGGGGTCCACCTGCCTCATGAGGTCCACCATGAAGTCCATCCCTAGCGCGACGCGCGAGGATCCCAGAAGGGTTACGGCGTGCTTCACGTGCTCAATGAGGCTGTCCAGGCTCGCATCGTCAGCAAGGAACGGGCCGAAGGCATTGAGTGCAACGAACCCGCCGGAATCGCCAATGGCAGTCAATTGAGCGTCGGACAGATTGCGCGGATGATCCTGCAATGCGCGGCAGGACGAATGACTCGCTACGAAGGGTCGGGAGGCCACCTGATGGACGTGCCAGAAACCGGCCTCGGAGAGGTGGCTGACATCCACCACGATGCCGAGACGCTCCATCTCGGCGACTGCCTCCACTCCGAGGCCGGTAAGTCGACCGCCCGTATCCCGCTCGCCGATTCCGTCAGCCATCATGGTGCGGCGATTCCATGTCATTGCCACCATGCGCACGCCGACGCGGAAGTAGGTCGAGAGGACATCGAGATCTCGGCCGACACCTTCAGCACCTTCTAGAGCGAGAACGCAGGCAATTCGCCCCGAGGAGATGGCCTCTTCAATGTCGCTATCCCGGGTGCATATGACCACATCGCTCGAGTGAGCGTCCTGAATGCGGTACGCCTCTTCGAGCAGCATCAGACTGCGCCGCAGGGCCCCCTCGCCCACGAATTGCTCTTCGACATAGACAGGAAGTACCTGAAGGACCACTCCTCCCTGACGAAGCTGACCCAGCCAGAAATCGCCGAACGGATCCTTCATGCCTCGCTCACGCTGATGCAGGCAACCAATGAGCAGGTCGTTGTGGCAGTCCGCGGTGGGCAGGGGCACCGCTAGTTGTCCGATCCCGGCAGAACGGCAGCGAGTGATCCCTCGTCGACATAGAGGTACGCGCGTGCGAGACAGCCGTCGCGCACCTCAACGACGGAACAGCCATGAAGATCTAGCGGAGCTAGACCCGATCCAGGAGTGGGTGAACCCACCATGCGCCAGCGGACGGCCGCACGATCACCCTCAGCAATGACCTCAACGATCTCCCGCCGATAGTCCGGGAAGGAAGCGAAGAGTCGGGCGTTGGCAATGGCATCCTCGTCTCCGGACGCGATACGCGATCGCCCGTTGATGGCCACTTCAAGATCCAGCGCCACAAGAGACGTCGTAGCGACAACATCGTGGGCATTTTCCGCGGCGTTGTATGCCCGATAGACGCGCTCGACCTCCAACATCGTCTCAGGCACCTACGGCAGCCAAGGGGCCCGCAGCCTTCACCTGGACCCGACAACCCTGCCCGGGCAGGTAGCTCATAGGGACCTCCACCACGGACGTGATGCGCACCTGGTCGGGATCGGCCCCCGAACGAATGGCGGCATCCACCGCGAGTTGCTTGGCATCGTCAAGGCACTTTTCGCGGCCTTCGGCCTCGTAGCGATAGACCCGGTCGACCGCACCGGAGGCTTCGGCGATGGCAGCGCCGAAGGCATTGGCGACGGAATGGTGCGCAGGCCTGATGACCTCAGCCACCCCCGGCACGGAGTCCGGAATGAGGTGCGACCCACCGCCCACGGCGATGAGCGGCATTGCCTGACGTGAAGCCTTCATGCGGTCGCTGAGAATCTGCACCTGCGCATCGACCCATTGCAGGGCCTCGTCAACCACGCGCGGGTCCAGATCCGACACGCTGTTCGCATCCCCGAACCCGGTAAGGCGCCCACCCGCGGTTGAAATGTCTGAGAGCGTGAGCGTCGAACCCCCGTTGATCAGCGCTTCAGTGATCACTCTGTAGCCCACTGAGTCCGGGCCCACGACCACAGATCCGGCCGCGCCGGACACGATTGTCCCCCCTCCGAGACCGATCGAAATCAGGTCAGGCATCCGGAAGTTTGTACGTACGCCACCCACCTCAACAGCAGCGGACGATTCTCTGGGGAAGCCGTCCACCAGGATACCGACATCGGCCGATGTGCCACCCACATCAATCACGAGGGCATCGCTCAGGCCAGCAAGGGCACAGGCGCCTCGCATGGAGTTGGTTGGCCCCGAGCCTACGGTGAGAATCGGGAGCCGTGTCGCCTCGTCCGAAGTCATGAGTGTGCCGTCATTCTGGGTGAGGTACGAGTCGACGTCCAGTCCATGACTTTGCAGTGCCGCGTGGAAGCCATCGACAACCGCCCGTGCGACACCAAACAGGGCCGCGTTAAGGATGGTGGCGTTCTCTCTCTCGAGCATGCCGATACTGCCCACCTGGTGGGACAGGCCGACCCGGAGCTCTTCGCCCACTTCGCTATGCACGATCTCAGCCGCCCGGAGTTCGTGGTCGAATGAGGCGGGTGCAAATGCGCACGTGATCGCGATCGAGTTGACCTTGCCCACGCAATCACGCGCGAACCGACGTACGGCGTCCTCGTCAAGTGGAGCGATCTCTCGGCCGTCGTACTCGAACCCACCCTTGATGATTGCGGCGGGACCAATCACCGTGCCATGAAGATCAGCGGGCCATGCTGCTCCAGGACGGACGGCGAGACTTGATGGGGCCGCGAGGCGCAGGACGCCCACGCGTTCGAGGTCGCGACGTCGGATGATGGCGTTGGCGGGATGCGTGGTGCCCAGCATCGCCTGCGTGATGAGGCTGGTGTCGACTCCCTTGATTACGGCATCCAGTGCGGTGCCGATGCCATCAGAGGGGTTCGGGGTCGTTGCTGCCTTGGTTGCCGCGACGACCTTGCCGTCTTGGTCTACGACCACGGCATCTGTGTTCGTCCCCCCGACGTCGATGCCGATGCGGAGCTGAGTCACTTGGTCGATCCCTTCGCCGATTCTGTGGAGCGGGACTTCATAGGGACGTATTCGACGTCGTAGCCGAATGCCGCCGGACCAACCAGCTCGATCATTCCGGGCTGATGCCACTCAGGGGCGCAGGGCATACCAATGACGTTCACGCGCTGACCGTAAGCGAGAGTCTCCGTTGTGATCGGGGCAGCATTCTCATAGTCGAGAAGGCAGATGAGATCGGGCGTTGTGATCACGGGTTCGCCATCTTCAAACGCCAACAGAAGTTCATTTTGAATCTCGATACGCATCGTGCGACTCGAATCGTCCAGATGCTCGATGACGACGGTCCCGCGCGCGAAGCCCTCGGTAGTACGACGATCGATGTCGATGATCTTTCCCGTAAAGAAGACCTCAGCCTCAGCAAAGGACAGGAACTCTTCAAATGACCCCTCTTCACCGCGTTGTACCGCCGCGAGACGCCTGCCCAGGTCTACGCAGTAGCTCATCGAGCCCTGGATGCCGTACTTCGCGATTTGCCCTGCGGTCATCGAGTAGCACGAGATGGCATTCGCCATGCCCAGTTGCATGACGGCGGTGCGTGCGAGCGTTTCCGCCATCTGATTACTCGTCGTCTCGAAGACGACCAGATTGCCCTTCTCGTCCGCGACAGACATAGGTGAGGCAGGGATACCGGCGAGTGTGAACACCGTCATCTCAATCTGAGGAAAGGCCCGACGCATGGAGTCGGCATCAATAACCGGTAGCCCCAGTTCCGCAGCGGTGGCGAGAGGGATGAGGGTGTTCATGCCTCCTACCTCAATGGGCATGAGGGCCACTGGGTCCTTACCGAGGTACGAGGCAAGGGCGCGCACACCTGTCACGAACTCCGTGCCAGCGGGCACCTTTTCCACTATGACCGTAGGAGCACCGATGACCGCGGTGGTCAGGACCAGCCCGTCCGGATCCAACTCTCCCGGCTCCACGATCTGCACGGAGCCGAAGTCCTCCATGGCCTGTCGGACCATGAGGCGCGCAATGTACGGATCACCCCCGCCACCCGTGCCAAGGAGCGTCGCCCCAAGCACCATGTCGTCGAGGTCATCAAGGGTGAGTTCTCGCATCTGCCGTCCAATCATGTGGATGGAATGCAGCCGAGGTTAGAGGCGCCCCCCTTAGGGCGTCGATGTGCTAGATGCAGCGCGGGGGGCCCTAAGCATGTGCGCTTCGCCTAACCGCGTGAACGCTTCGAGCGGCCGTGTTCGTGCCCATCGAGAGATGCATCGGGGGCGTCAGCGATTTCGAGGTTAGCCACGCTCCAGATACGGATCGTGGAGATAGGCGTCGAGCAGCAGTCGTGCGGCCTCGACAGCCACCGCGTCACCCGGTTGATCGACGAGCGCTGCGAGCAGTCGCTCCGCCTCCGCACGTTGCGCCGGTCCGCCATGGGCGACCACCTGAGCAAGATCCTCGTGGACCGTGTGGTCGACCATGCGACCAGTGTCGCATCGGCTTAGCACGACATGCCTGTGGAGCGCTTGCCCCGTCCACAGGAGACTGAGTCGATGCTGCCGGCATGAAACGACCTGCCTTCGATGACCCCGGTGCCTTCCGTCGCCGCTGGTCGCACCTGTCCCCCGACGCACTCCGTGCGGAGTCCTTGCGCGATCCGCTGCTCTTCGCCGCGGATCATCTGCCGATCGAAGATCGACGTGAGGGTGCCGTCATCATCGTGGCCGAACTCCACGACTCCCCCGCTCCCGTGGTCATCGTGATTCCCGATGGCCCTCCGGCACCAGAGGAGGAGACATGCCTCGGAGTCCTCTCGGGCGTCATCGCGCAGTTGGATGCCGCCGCGAGGGAGGCCATCCTGTACGGCGATGACGACGAGGACGACTACTACTGCGACGATCCCGACGTGCGCGATGGGGAGACGAGTCTGGTGCGTCGCATCGGCGTCGTACCCCACCGTCTCGGCTCGCCCTCGATCAATGACATTGACCGCCGGTGGATGCGCGCGCTTGGCCTCGTCTCGGTCGCTCTTGGAATCGACAGCATGGGTGTCCTCACCCGTACACGCGGTGGTGACTTGGTCAGCGTGCCTGAATCCGCCGCTGCCTAGGGAGGGCTGCACGGTAGCGTCCGGCCTATGGATACCCCCGGTCTTGACTTCGCTTCCCTGGGACTGAGGGGGGATCTGCTCTCCACGCTCACCTCGCTCGGCTACGAGGAGCCCACGCCCATCCAGGCTGCGGCGATCCCGCTCCTCATCGACGGCAGCGACATGCTGGGTCAGGCGGCGACGGGCACCGGCAAGACCGCGGCCTTCGCACTGCCGATCCTCGAGCGACTCGACCCCCAGCGTCAGGTGGGTGATCCCACGGCGCTTGTCCTCGTCCCCACGCGCGAGCTGGCCCTGCAGGTCTCGCAGGCCTTCCAGAGCTACGGCAAATCCATCGGCGTGAGACTCGTCGCGATCTACGGCGGTGCCCCAGCGCGTCAGCAGATCGAGGCCTTGCGGCGCGGTGTCGACGTCGTGATTGCGACACCCGGGCGCGCACTAGATCTCTGCAATCGGGGATCGCTGAAACTCGGCAGCGTGCGCACCGTCGTCCTCGACGAAGCCGACGAGATGCTCGAGATGGGTTTCATCGAGGACATCGAGACGATCCTCGCTCTCACCCCTGAATCACGGCAGACGGTGCTCTTCTCCGCGACCATGCCCAAGCGCATCGACAAGCTCGCGAGCAAGCATCTGCATCACCCTGAGCGCGTGGCCATCGCGGCCCCCGAGCGGCGAGCCGATGACGTGCCTCGGGTGCGGCAGGCGGCGTACGTCGTGAAGCGCTTCGATAAGCCTGCTGCCGTCATGCGCATCCTCGACGCCGAGGATCCCACTGCGGCCATCATCTTCTGCCGCACACGCGGCGAGGTGGATGATCTCTCGCAGGCGCTTGTCGCTCGCGGCTACCAGGCGGAGGCTCTCCACGGCGGCCTCACCCAGGATCAGCGCGACCGCGTGATGGGTCGGCTCCGCTCGCGCACCATCGACCTCCTCGTCGCGACAGACGTCGCCGCACGAGGCCTCGATGTCGACCATCTCTCCCACGTCGTCAACTACGACCTGCCGTCCTCTCCCGAGGTCTACGTCCACCGCATCGGCCGCGTAGGTCGCGCCGGTCGTGAGGGTGTGGCTCTCAGCCTCGTCGAGCCACGCGAGCGCCGCATGCTCGCAGCGATCGAGAAGCTGCTCGACACGCGTATCCCGATCGAGAAGGTTCCGAGCATCGCCGATGTGCGGCTGATGCGCCTCGAGCGCAGTCGTGAGGCCATCGAGGATCTGCTCGACGATCCCGGCCAGCAGGCGCGCTTGGAGTCCTTCCAGGACGTCGTTGCCGAATTGCTCGAGGATCGTGATGCCGAGGCCGTGCTGCTCGCCGCGTTCGCACTCGTGCATGAGGGCAATGGCGGTGATGTGGCCGACGATGACCGCGAACTCTCGGCCTCGCTCGACGGCGAGAGCAAGCACGGCACGCGCGGGAAGGCCGACAAGCAGGGCAAGCCCCGACCGGGTCCCTCGGCGAAGCAGACTCAGCCTGCCCCCGGCAAGGCCCGCATCTGGGTGTCGCTCGGGCGCAAGTCAGGCGTGACCCCGAGCGACATCGTCGGTGCCGTGACCGGTGAGGCCGGACTCAAGGGCCGTGACGTGGGGCCCGTGAAGATCATGGAGTTCTTCTCGCTCGTGGACGTCCCCGAGGCCAAAGCGCGCAAGGTCGTCAAGGCGCTCAACCACTGCACGATCCGCGGGCGCAAGGCCAAGGTCAAGCTCGATCAGGGCTGAGCCTGAGCGCACGAGCTCGCCGGGCGAAGTCGTCGTCCACGGGTGCGAGCTCGCCCACGACTCCCGCGAGTACATGATCGGCGAAACGGGGATTCAGTGCGAGCACGGGACCGTGGAGATAGGTGCCGAGGACGCGTCCGCACGATGCGCCATCAGTCCCCACGCTCAGTGCATTGCCGATGCCGCTTGCCACGACGGCAAGAGGTGCAGCGCCGGTGCCGAGCCGAGTCCCCCCACGGTGGTTCTCGAACCCCACGAGTCGACCGACTCCCGGCAGCGTGCAGTCAGCGACAACCTCACCGACCGCGCGCTGCGACAGCGGCTCCGTGACGACGTCCAGCAGGCCGAGACCGGGATACGTCGTACCCGTGGCATCGGTGAAGGCACGGCCGAGGATCTGGAATCCCGCGCAGACACCGAGCACCGTGGCTCCACGCTGGACGGCCTGGGCGAGTGCATCTCCGATGAGCGCGGTGGCCAACGCCTGGGCTCGATCCTCACCGCCGCCAAGCAGGTAGATGTCGCCCATCGTGGGGATGGCTTGGCCCGGCTCCACGCGCAGCACCTCGGCGGACAGGTCGCGCGCCCGGAGTCGGTGGGCCAGTGCGATGCCATTGCCCACGTCTCCGTACGTGCCGAGCAGACCGGGGAAGACGCTGACGATGGTCACCCTCGAGGTCACCGGGGCCATCGCACCCCCCGACGCCACGCCACGAAGTTGCTGTAGTTGCCCAGCAGGCACAGATCACCATCAGGCATCCGCACGGCGAGGCGATGCGGATCGATGTCCACGAGCGGAGTCACCCCCGCAAGATGCAGGCGCAGTGCCAGGTCATCACGACGTTCCCCGGTCACACCTATCGTGCGTCCCGCCAAGGACTCGAAGGGGACGTCATAGAGCCATGACGTATCCCGACCGTCGACACCGCGCGCATTGATCCCGATGATGAGCGGGGCATCGCCGACAAGGTCGAGGGCCGCCACCGTTCCCGCGGGATTCTTGGCCAGGATCAGGCGCGCGGGACGACCGCCGATGTCATAGCGGGCGAAGCGACCCGAGGCCTCATGGATGGCCGACATGCGCTCGATGGCGGTATCGATGTCGATACCCGCGGACGCGGCTGCAGCAGCGGCCATGACGGCATTGCCGGTGTTGACCCGCCCCGGGAGAGAGAGGCGTAGGGCATGTCGGCGACCGGACGGGTCGACGAGGTCTCCACCATCCAGGCGGTAGTCCGGCTCCGGCATGGCGAAGCCGCACGAGCACGACCACGCGTCATCGCTCCAGTCGATGAGTTGGCCGCAGCGCGGGCAGGTCCGCGCATCATCAGGCCATCGGGTGCCGGGGTCGCACCAGATGGCGCGCTCAGCCGGAGTCGCCGCGACGACGTGCGGATCTGCTGCATTGGCCACGACAACTGCGTCGAGACCCTCGAGCGCTCGCTGCCATCCAGCGGCGACGCGCGCGACCTCATGACTGCGATCGAGCTGGTCACGCGTGGCGTTGAGCAAGACGACGACCCGAGGCCGTATGTCCTGCGCGATGAAGGGGAAGTGGAGTTCGTCCACCTCGAGGACAGCGCGGGAGGCCGTGCTGTCGGCAAGGGCGGTGACGACCCCGGACTGCATGTTGGCCCCGGTGGCATTGCACGCCACCTCACCCCCGAGAGCGCACCTGATCATGTGCGTCGTCGTGGTCTTGCCATTGGTGCCGGTGACGAGCACCGTTGCCCGGTCGCGTGCCAGCTGACTGATCGCACGAGGCTCCACGCGCATGATCGCGACACCGCGCGCGTGCACTCCGTCTCCCGCGCGACCGCTCCACCGCGCGGCCGTACGCGTAAGGGACCCGGCCGCGAGGGCCAGGACCAGTCGTGGAGCGCGGCGCGTGCCCATCGAGGGGGAAATTAGCAGGCTGTCCGACTACACGGACGAGGCCACAGAGCGCGTGCGCACGACCTGGAGCCCGGCGCACTGCAGCAGTTCCCTGGTGCACAGGCCCGTCTCATAGCCGGCGACCAGGGTGTCGTGCTGTGCCTCGGACAGGAAGGCCAGCCACACATCCCCGCCGCCACACGCCAGGTGTGCGACGTCATGAGCGACTCCCGTGAGCGTTCCCGTCTTGTGCGCGATGTCGATGTCATCAGCGGTGACTCCGAGCGGGATACGCGAGTTGATGATCGAGTGCTGCAGCGCCCGGGCGCACGCGGGGAATCGATCCGGATCGGTGGCAGCGCGGATGAGATCCACGGCCTCGCGCGCCGTCGTACTACCCCGGACGCCGAAGTCGTCATCGGGCAGGATCTCCGTCCGGGTCGCCCCCGATGCGACGGCTGCATCCCTCGCGGCAGGGATCCCCACAGCGGCCGTGGCCCAGCGCGCCGCCGGTGCGTCGCTTGCACTCAGCATGAGGGCGTGAAGCTCCCGGGCGCTCAACGCACGTTCAGCGTCGAGGGAATGCAGGACCGAGACGTCCCTGGGGCGTACAAGATCTCCGACGCGCTCGGAGGCCAGATCGTCCAGGAGCGGCTCGACGGCCATGGCCACCGCGAGCTTGAGGAGGCTGGCGGCGGGTCTGATTGCCTCCTGGTTCACGCCGCCCGACCACGACCACCCAGGCGTGCGGATAACGACGTACGCCGACCGGCCGTCGTCGCGCACGAAGGCCTCGAGGACCGCTTGGAGTGCAGCAGGGTCCGCGGCCACGTCGACACAGTAGTGCCACGTCGCCACTGTGGAGACGACACAGTAGTGCTGCGCGGCTACCTGGCTGCGAGGATGACTGACCATGCGGCCCGGGCGTGCACTTGCAGTAGGTCTGGGGGTCCTCGCCGGAGCACCGCTCACCGTGCTGGCCGTAGCCATGCTGCGCGTGCACATCATCGGCCGACGCGCGCAGGGGCGGACCGGCGTCACGGGGGAGACGCTCGTCGTCTTCGGATCGCGGGCCTTCGATGATGAGCCCGGCCCCATCCTGAGGGCCCGACTGGATCACGCTGTCGCGCTCATCCGCTCGGGACGTGTCGGTCGGCTGGCGATGGCGGGAGGCATCCCGGTCACCGACGAAGGCCCGTCCGGCGGCCACGACGAGGTGCCGGTCATGGTCGCGTATGCACGCGAAGCCGGCGTACCCGCCGATCGCATCCTGGAGGTGCGGCCCGGCCAGAACACGCGCCAGCAGGTCGCTGCGACACAGCGTGTGGTCGTCGACGCCGGGATGGGACCCGTGGTAGCAGTGTCGTCCACCTATCACCTTGCACGCATCCGGGACGAGGCACGGCGGAGGGGATTCGACGTCGAGGTGACGGCTCCACCCACGAGTCGTGATGTCGCAACGACGCGCATGTACCTGTCCCATGTCCTCACGGATGCTCTGGCGGGGCTCTGGTACGCGCTGCCGCCATCCCTCGCGCGACGGGTGGATACGTCCGCGGGGACCTTCCGTCACATGGGTCTCCTCGCCCTGACCGGTGACATCCCTTGGCGTGATGCGCTCACATCACTGCGACGTCGGACCGATTAGGACGCACTAGCGGAACTGGGCATCGACCATGTCCACAAGGAGCTTCTTGTCGACCTTCCAGTCGACCGGCACGCGAATCGTCTTCTTGTTGACCTCATAGCCTTCAAGGCGCGGGCGGAACTCATCGATGATGTCGGCGTCGAAGGGTGCGATCAGGATATGTGCCTTTTGCGCACTCGCACCGAAGAGGTACCGGCCATCCTGCTTGAGCATCGGCTGATTCCAGGCGATGACCACCTCGGCCTTGCGGAACTTCGGTGTGAGAGCAGCGAAGATGGCCCGCATCGTTCTCGCCTTGGTCTCATCGAGCGTCGCCAGGTAGTCGTCGAACGTCTCGTATCGTCGCGAACTTGTCGAGCCTCGCGTATAGAGGACGAGCGCGTTGGCGTGGGCACGGCTGAAGCCATGCTTCTCCTGGAGGAAGGCCATCTGGTCGGCGTACTTCTCGCCCTTGACCTTCTTCATCTGGGTGAACCAGTAGGACATCGGCTTGCCGTAGCGCTTCTCGATCGCGGGGAAGTGGGATGCACGATCGGGGCTGGACGCCATGCGGCGAGGCTAGCTCTCCGTGGAGTAGGCGATCAACTGGATGGTGCGGTCATCCGGATCGGTGAGGGTGACCACGACCGCGCCAGGGATTTCATGGGGCTCGGAGCACGCGATGCCGGCGGCCATCAGTCTCTGCGCCTGCTCGGCGACGGACTCGACCTCCAGCAGCAGGACCTGGGATCCACCCGTGGTCACCATGCCCGGCCGCCACGGGGTGTGCAGGGCGATCCAGCTGCCGTCCGCGAGGCCGAAGCGGGCCCAGCCGGCTCCAGGATCGGGGTCCGCTTCGAGCAGGACGGAGTAGAACTCCCTGCACTCGTCCAAGCGCTCGGTAACGAGCATCGTGCCGTCGTACCTCATACGAGGACATTAGCGACGCCTCAGTCGCCTTCCTGGGGACGGAGTCCAGAGCCCCACCCTGACTCGATTTTGATCGGTCAATGCCTTGTGCCTAGCCTCCGGGTGTGGGTGCTGTCAGGCTCATCAGGGCAGGCGCCGCCGCTCTTGCGGTCGCGCTGGTCATCGGGATGGCACCCGCCCAGGCCTCAGCGCCCGATCCGGCATCCGACTACTCCAGCTTCTTCGACGATGACGTCCTGCGGGGCTCGGGCTGGAGCACCTGCCCCGGTCCGGTGACATGGAGTGTGGACACCCGTGGGCTGAGCGCCGCAGCAGCGGAACGGGAGGTGCGGCGCCTCACCAAGGCACTCACCCTCTGGTCACGACACTCGAGCATCCCGCTCGAATTCATCGGGCGTCAAGACCTCGTCTACGACAACGACGCCTTCGTGCTCAGGTCGGCCACGGATCCCGCCCCCCGGACGCGCCACATCTACATCGGCTTCTACGGGGCCAGGGAGGTGCCGGGCCTCAGCGGCAGTGTCGTCGGGCTGGCACGACCGACATCCGTCTTCACCGACGAGCGCGAGCTGGTCGGCGGAATGGCTGTCTTCCGGCGTGGCTACGTCACGCGGGAGGCTTCTGCCGAGCCACGGCATCTCACGCATCTCTACCTGCATGAATTGGGCCACATCTTCGGCCTTGGACATGCCGCATCACCGGTCAACGTGATGTACCCCACTCTGGGCACGCTGACGACCCTGGGTCCCGGTGACAGGGCCGGCGTGCGTGCGCACACGCGCGAGTGCGGGCTGCTGTCACCTTGACCGATAGCACCCTCCCTTGACCGATCACCCGACCTAGCGTGGAAGCCACACCGCTAGGAGGGAGATCGCATGGACCGTCTCGCAGATCGCACCGCGCTCATCACCGGAGCAGCGAGTGGCATCGGCAAGGCGACGGCGCAGCGTCTCGCCGCAGAGGGCGCCAGCGTGGTGGTGACGGATATCAACGACGTCGGGGGCGAGACGGTCGTCGCCGGGCTCACCGCCCAGGGCTACGTCGCGACGTTCCTGCATCACGACGTGACGAAACCTGCGGACTGGCAGAGCGTCATCGACGGCACGCTGGCGGCGTACTCCACTCTCGACATCCTCGTCAACAACGCGGGTATGGGTGACCTCCTCGATATCGACCAGGCACCGATCGAGGACTGGGATCGGACGATCGCGATCGATCAGACGAGCATCTTCCTCGGGATGAAGCTCGCGTCGCCGCACCTGAGGGCGTCGGGTCATGGCAGTGTCATCAACATCTCGTCGATCTTCGGCATCTCCGGTGGATTCGGCACCTCGCCCGCCTATCACGCCGCCAAGGGGGCAGTGCGCACCCTCACGAAGAACGTTGCTCTGCTCTGGGCCCAGCAGGGAGTGCGCGTGAATTCGGTGCATCCGGGATTCATCGATACACCCCTGCTCGCCACAGCCAGGGGGACACCCTTCGAGCAGGTCATGGTCGATCTCACACCCATGGGGAGGCTGGGAAGGCCGGAGGAAGTAGCCGCGGCTGTCGCCTACCTCGCGAGCGATGACGCATCCTTCGTCACCGGGTGCGAGTTGGCAGTGGACGGCGGATACCTGGCTCGCTAGGCAGCCTCGAGCGTGCAGGCAGGGCTGTCGATGCCGTACTACGGTTCCCCCGTGGCGCCGCATCCCCTCGATCCCCTGGACGACGCCGAGTTGCGGCGCATCACGGCGGGACTGCGCGAGACCAGCGTGCTTCGCGATGGCGTACTCGTCGTGACGGCCCAGCTCGACGAGCCGGATAAAGCCTTCCTCGGATCATGGCAGTCAGGAGACCCACGGGAGCGGGTCGCCCGTGTGTCGCTGTGGGACTCCGCGACCAAGTCCATGTCGCTGGCGCGCGTGTCGGCAGAGGGAGAGTTGCTCTCCGTCACCGCAGAACCGGGAGCGATCGCAGCCGTGATCTCCACTCAGGCGGAGGCTGCGATGGACGCGGCCCGAGCGGATCCGCGCTTCCAGGCCGCGATCGAGGCGCGCGGGATTCACGACATGGGCGAGGTCTATATGGAGACCTGGCCCTTCGGCTCCGCGGTACCGGATGGCGTCGATGGGGAGAGGCGCCTGGTCTGGACTCCGCTGTGGCATCGCCCGACACCGGGGGCGAATGTCTACGCGCATCCGATCTCCGGGCTGCGCGCGATCGTCGACCTCGACACCGCAGAGGTGCTTGCCGTCGAGGACGAAGGCATCATCCCGATCCCGAGCACCCCGGGCCCCTACCGCGCCGACGAGACCGGCGCAGACATCCACCTCAGGGAACTGTCCATTACGCAACCCGATGGTGCGTCGTTCGAGATGGACGGCTGGGCGGTTTCCTGGGAGCGCTGGCGTCTGCGGGTGGGGTTCGACCAGCGCGAGGGATTGATCATCCACGACGTGCGATTCCTCGACGGTGACATCGAACGCCGCATCGCGCATCGACTGTCCATCGCCGAGCTCGTGATCCCCTACGGCGACAGGGCAGCGGAGGCTCATCGCAAGCAGGCATTCGACACCGGCGAGTTCGGGCTCGGCACCTACACGAACTCCCTTGTGCTGGGCTGCGACTGCCTGGGCGAGATCGTCTACCGAGACGTAGCCATCATGGATCCGACCGGCGATGTTCGCGTGGTCGAGCAAGGCATCTGCCTCCACGAGGAGGACTTCGGGATCCTGTGGAAGCACACCGATGAGCATGGTCATGTCGAAGTGAGGCGCGGCCGCAGATTCGTGGCGTCGTCCATCGTCACGATCAACAACTACGAGTACGGCTACTTCTGGTACTTCTACCAGGACGGCTCCATTGAATTCGAGGCCAAGCTCACCGGCATCGTCCTCACCATCGCCGGCGAGCGCGGGCCGTCATCCACGGAAGTGGAGCCGGGCCTACTCGCGCCGTACCACCAGCACATCTTCTGCGCCCGCCTCGACCTGGACATCGACGGCGCGGCCAACACGGTGCTCGAAGTCGAGTCCGAGCCGCTCCCCGCAGGTCCCGACAACCCCCACGGCGCGGCGTACACGGCGCGCAAGACCCCACTCCGATCGGAGATGCAGGCGCGGCGGACAGTCGATCCCTTCAACGGCCGCTACTGGACAGTGGTCAACCCGACCTCGACCAACCATCTCGGCGATGCCGTCGGATACAAGCTCGTCCCCGGGCACACCACATTCCCCATGGCACACCCCGACTCGGTCATCGGTCGGCGAGCCGGGTTCATGTATCACCACCTGTGGGTGACTCCCCACAACGCCGAGGAGCGCTATCCCGCGGGCGAGTATCCCTTCATGCACCCGGGTGGAGCGGGTCTTCCGGAGTGGACGTCGCGCGATCGTTCCCTGACGGACACGGATGTCGTGCTGTGGTACTCCTTCGGCACGAATCACATCCCACGGACGGAGGACTGGCCGGTGATGCCGGTGGAGCGCGTCGGCTTCCATCTCAAGCCCGTCGGATTCTTCCGTCGCAGTCCGGGCATCGACGTGGCGCCTCAGACGGGTCACTGCCACTAGTCCGACGGGCCCATCACCATTGGGTGCGCGAGGGGGGAGTTGAACCCCCACACCCTTACGGGCACACGGACCTGAACCGTGCGCGTCTGCCTATTCCGCCACTCGCGCGTCGCCCTGTCGCCAGGGCAGTGATGAGGGTACCTCCTACAGCGGAGCACCTCCGCTTCGGCTGCCTAGTCTGGCCCCATGCGATCTGCCTCCCCGGTGCCGCGAGTCCACCTCAGCACCTCCGAACTGGAGATGTCCCGGCTCGTGCTCGGCGGCAATGTCTTCGGCTGGACGACGGACGAGGACACGTCGTACGACGTGCTCGACGCCTACGTCGCCGCAGGGGGCGACGCCATCGACCTTGCCGACTCCTACCCGCACTGGGCGCCGGGCTGCTCGGGAGGGGAGTCCGAGGAGATCGTCGGACGCTGGATGGCCGCGCGCGGCAACCGCGACGACGTCGTCATCTGCACCAAGGTCGGCAAGTTCCCGGGCAATCAGGGACTCACCCGCGCCCAGATCATGGCGGGCATCGATGGGTCGCTGCGCCGGCTACAGACGGACTATGTAGACCTCTACTACTGCCACGCGGACGACGCGAGCACTCCACTCGAGGAGACGCTCGAAGCCCTTGGAGAGCTCATCGCCGCGGGCAAGGTGCGTGCGATCGCGGCCTCCAACTACACCGCGGATCGGCTCGACGAGGCCCTGCGCATCGCTGATGGCATCGGCCTGCCTCGCTTCTGCGCCATGCAACCGCACTACAGCCTCGTGGTCCGCGACGAATTCGAGGGCGCGCTCGAGGACGTGTGCGAGCGCGAGGGCATCGCCTGCCTTCCCTACTGGCCCCTGGCTGCGGGATTCCTCACCGGCAAGTACGCCGATCCGGGTGTCACGTCCGCGCGAAGTGCCACGGTCGAGCAGTTCCGGACGCCGGGCAACGAGGCCATCCTCGATGTTGTGCGGATCGTGGCCAACCGGCACGGGGTCGCACCCGCGACAGTGGCGCTTGCCTGGCTGCTGACCCGCCCGACGGTCGCCGCACCGATTGCGTCGGCGTCACGAGTTGAGCAGCTTCCCACGCTCATGGCGAGCACTACCCTGACGCTCACCCCCGAGGACCTGGCCGACCTCGACGCGGTCAGCGCGCGGCGTCCCTAGGGTGACGATGTGACGCGCAGGACCGAAGAAGTCGCACCCGGAGTTCACGTGATGACATCGCGGCGCTACGTCACGACATCGACCGTCGTCCTGTCGGATGCCGAGGCGCTCGTCATCGACCCGTGCTGGGATGCGGACGAACTCGCCGGAGTGGCCGGATTCCTCGATGCCGTAGGTGTGCCGTGCGCTGCCGGACTTGCGACCCACCTGCACTACGACCACGTGCTGTGGCACCCGGATCTCGGCGACAGACCCCGGTGGTCGAGCGCATGGGCCGCCCAGCAGTGGGCAGCGCACCGCGATCTGCTCGTGCAGCCACTTATCGGAGACATCCCCGAGGACCTCGTCGACTTGGCCGGGCACGTGAGCGGAGTCCCGGTGTCGGGCGTGCCGTGGAGCGGTCGCGACATCGCGCTGCACGAGCACGACGCGCACGCGCGCGGCCATCTCGCCGTTGAGATCGTCGATGCCGGCGTCCTCCTCGCCGGCGACATGCTCAGCGACGTCGAGTTGCCCTACCCGGACCCCGACGAGCCCGACCTTGCGAGCTACCTCGAGGGGCTCGAGCGACTCGCGGATGTCGTGGGTCGCTCCCGCGTGCTCGTCCCCGGACACGGGACCCCGACGTACTCGCCCCTCGAGCGACTCGACGCCGACCGGCGCTACCTCGATGCCGTGCTCGGGGGCCGTCCGGCCGACGACCCCCGTCTCGCCGACCCGGACAACCAGGCTCTCCACGCACGCACGCTCGAGCAGGCGCGCGCGACGACATCGCGTTGATCAGGCGACCCTGGGAAGACGTGCGGGATTCCCCTCCCGACGCTGGGAAGCGTCAGGGCAGTGGGTCACAATGTGCAGCGTGACTCAGGGGGCTGACGAGGAGCGCGCGGCGGTCGACGCCGACGAGCGCAATCGCCGCATCGGCTGGGCCCTCGTTGCCGCACAGGTGATCCTGCTCATCCTCTTCATCGTGATGCCCAAGCGACGTAGCCTCTTCGCTCCGCCTGACTTCCTCGACGTACTCGGCGTCATCCTCATGATCGGCGGACTATCGATCGTTCTCATCGGCCTGGTGAGCCTGGGCGCTGCACTCACCCCCACCCCTGTGCCGCAGGAAAGCGCAGCACTGCGCACCGGGGGCATCTACGCCGTCGTGCGCCATCCGGTCTACTCCGGGATCCTCGTCGCCGCGCTCGGCTTCACCCTGGCCGTGGGATCGATCTGGCAGGTCCTCCTTTGGGTGGCCCTCGCCGCCTTCTTCTACGCGAAGGCCTTCTGGGAGGACCGCCTACTCGCCGAGAAGCACGGCGTGGCGTGGTTCGACTACGCCGACCACGTGAGCAGCTTCATCCCCCGCTTCTGGGGTTCGCGCTAGCCGGAGACGTACGATTCCGGGGTGGGCCTCCTGGATCGCTTCGAAGACCGCCTCGACCGCATCGTCAACGGCGCCTTCGCCAAGGCGTTCAAGTCGGAGGTCCAGCCGGTCGAGCTCGCGGCCGCCCTCCAGAAGGAGATGGACGACAGGGCCGCCATCGTGGCACGCGGGCGCACGGTGACCCCCAACGTCTTCACACTCGACCTGTCACCCCATGACGACGAGCGACTCAGCGTCTACCGCGCTGCCCTGCAGGGTGAGCTCGCGACCGTCGTCACGGAGTACGCCGCGGAGCAGGGCTACGCGCTCCTCGGTCCCGCCGAGGTCCACCTCGCACTCGACGACTCCCTCGACACCGGCATCTTCCGCGTGCACTCTGAAGCACGTGCGGCTGTCGTCTCTGCCGCGGTCTCCGATGCGCTTCCCGGGCAGCCCTACCTCGAGATCGGTGGCACGGCGTACCCACTCGTGCGCGCTGTGACCCGCCTGGGTCGCGGCAATGAGGCAGACATCCGCATCGAGGACCCGGGTGTCTCGCGCAGCCACTGCGAGGTCGTCCTCGGCACCCCTGCCATCGCCCGCGACCTGGGATCCACCAACGGCACCATGATCGACGGCACGCGTGTGGGGCAGGCCGCCCTCGTGGACGGATCGGTCATCCTCATCGGCACGACCTCGATCACCTACCGGACGGGCTGACGACGTGACCGAGTTCGCCCTCACGCTGCTGAGGCTGGCGTTCCTCGGCGCGCTGTGGCTCTTCATCATCATCACCGTCATCGCCCTGCGTCGCGATCTCATGCAGCCGCGCGAGGCACGCCCGGATCAGGGCCGCGCCGCTGCCCGCCCCGCGAAAGCCGCCAAGCCGCCCAAGGCGCCCAAGCCCCCGAAGCAGCCGAAGGCCTCCAAGCACGCCAAGGCCGGGCCCTCGCTCGTCGTCGTCGAGGGACCGCTCGCGCAGACCGTCATCCCTCTGGGCACCGCGCAGGTGACCCTCGGACGCGCACCGGACTCCACCCTCGTGATCGACGACGACTACGCATCGAGTCGCCACGCACGCCTCTACCCGAGCGATGGCGGGTGGATCGTCGAGGATCTCGGCTCGACCAACGGCACCTGGATCGATCGCACGCGCATCACCTCGCCGACCGTCCTGCCGCCCGGAGTCCCCCTGCGCATCGGGCGCACAACCCTCCAACTGCAGCGGTGACCATGGCGCTTGCACTCCGCTACGCCGCGCGCTCTGACGTCGGACAGGTGCGTCAGGGCAACGAGGACTCCGGGTACGCCGCCTCCCGACTGCTCATCGTCGCCGACGGCATGGGTGGGCACGCCGGTGGAGAGCTCGCCAGCGCCACCGCGGTCGCCACCCTTGCCGAGATGGCCGACGAGGACCTCGCACAGGGCGAGGCGCTCACCCGACTCGCTCACGCCGTGGAGAGCGCCGGATCCACGATCGGGCTCGTGGTCGCGGACAATCCCGACCTCGCAGGCATGGGCACGACCGTCACGGGCCTCTACTGGCTGGCAGATGGTGAGAGCGCGCGCATCGCCATCGTCCACGTGGGCGACTCGCGCGCCTACCTCCTGCGCGACGGCGAGTTGAGCCAGATCACACACGATCACACCTACGTCCAGACTCTCGTCGATGCCGGACGCATCACCGAAGAGGAGGCGAGCACGCATCCGCGGCGCAATCTCCTCATGCGTGCACTCGACGGAGTGCAGATCGCCGAACCCGATCTCTCCGTGCGCGAAGCGCGACTCGGCGACCGCTACCTGCTCTGCAGCGATGGCCTGCACGGACTGGTCTCCCACGATGAGATCGCGCGCATCCTCGGCTCCCGCGAGCCGACCGTCTGCGTGACCGAACTCGTCGACCTCGCGCTCTCGCGCGGTGCTCCCGACAACGTCACCGTCGTCGTCGCGCACGTCGTCGAGGGGCGCGATGCTGCGTCGCTTCCCGTGGTCGTGGGTGCGGCCGGTGAGCCGCGCGTGCGCGCTCGACTGCCGCGGGTCCACTTCCCCGATGACGCGCAGGTCGACCCCAACGCTCCCGATCTGCCTCCGGTAATCGATGGCGGCCCGCCCACCTCGGAGCTCCCCATGGTCGACGCGGGTGCTCCCGCACCTGCGCGCCAGCCCTGGTCGCGGCGGCGCAGGGCGCTTGTGTGGGGACTCGGGATCGGCGCTGCAGCGCTCATCGCCGTTCTCATCGTCGCTCTCGTTGCTGGCGCGTGGGTGCGATCGCAGTGGTACGTCGGGACGAGCAATGGCTCGGTCGCCGTTTATCAGGGCGTCAGCACCTTCCCGTCGCTGTCCACCCTCGTCACGGTCACCGACATCCCCCTCAGTGACCTTCCGCCCCTGGAGGCCGGCTGGGTGGCCAATGGCATCTCCACCAACGGTCAGGCGGGTGCCGATGCGATCGTCGCGGGATTGCGCGATCGCGCGTGTGCTGCGATCCCACGTCCGGCGTATTGCCCACCGCTGCCCACGCCGACGCCCACACCCATGCCCGCCCCCTCGGTGACGCCATGACCGCCCCCGTCGAGGCTGCACCCCGCCAGCGCACGCGCCGCAATCTCGAGCTCCTGCTGCTCGTGCTCGCCTGGGGGCTCGGGGTCCTCGGCACCCAACAGGTTGCCTGGTCCACCGGCGAGGGCCTGCACCCGCGCTTCTGGATCACCGCGGGGGTCGTGGGTGCGCTCGCCCTCATCGCCCACGTCATCGTGCGCTGGCGCGTGCCCTACTCGGATCCCTTCCTTCTGCCGATTGCGACGCTGCTCACCATCCTCGGCCTCGTGATGATCTACCGGCTCGATGTGGCGGCGGTACAACGTGCGGAGCGCAACGGCAATCCCATTCCCACCCCCGACGTCTACAACCAACTCACCTGGTACGCCGTCGCCGTCCTGCTCTTCGTCCTCGTCCTGCTTGTCCTGCGCGACCACCGGGTGTTGCAGCGCTACACCTACACGTGCGGCTTCGTCGGCGTCATCCTGCTGCTCTTGCCACTCGCCCCCGTCATCGGAGCGACCGTCAATGGCGCGACGCTGTGGGTGCGCGTCGGAGGGTTCACCTTCCAGCCCGCGGAGGCTGCCAAGATCCTGCTCACGATCTTCTTCGCCGGCTACCTGGTCGTGACCCGCGACTCGCTGGCCCTGGTGCGCACCAAGGTGCTGGGCGTCCCCCTGCCTCGCGCACGCGATCTCGGACCCATCCTCATCGTCTGGGCACTCTCACTCGGCGTACTCGTCTTCGAGCGTGATCTCGGCACCTCGCTTCTCTTCTTCGGACTCTTCGTGGCGATGCTCTACATCGCCACGCAGCGGTGGTCCTGGCTGGTGCTCGGCGCGCTTCTCTTCGCCGCAGGTGCCGTGGTCGCCTACCTGCTCTTCGGCCACGTGCGCACGCGCGTGCAGATCTGGCTGGACCCGTTCGCCTATTCCGACACCGGCGGCTACCAGATCGTGCAGTCCCTCTACGGCTTCGCCAACGGCGGTCTCTTCGGCACGGGCCTTGGACGCGGCTACCCCGAACTCGTCCCCTTCGCCAACACCGACTTCATCCTCGCGGGACTCGGCGAGGAACTCGGCCTCACCGGTGCTATCGGCATCCTGCTCCTGTACGCCGTGCTGATCGAGCGTGGCCTGCGCACGGCGGTCGCCGTACGCGATCCCTTCGGTCAACTCCTCGCGGCCGGCCTGTCGATCACTCTGGCGCTGCAGGTCTTCGTCATCGTCGGCGGCATCACTCGGCTCATCCCGCTCACGGGTCTCACGACACCGTTCCTGTCCTACGGAGGGTCGTCGCTCGTGGCCAACTGGGTGATCATCGCGATCCTGCTCGTGATCTCCAATCGCGCGCGACGTCCCGCGCCCACTGCGCCCGCACCCGACCATGTCGCGACCCAGGTGGTGCGCCGATGACCCGCGCCATCCGACGCATCAGCCTCGTCCTTGCCATCCTGCTCGTGGCCCTCATGGCCAACATCACGCTGATCCAGGTCTTCCGCAGCGACGACTACCGCGCGCGTGCCGACAACCAGCGGGTCATCCTCGATGAGTACGGGCGCCAGCGCGGCCCCATCCTCACCGGGCCGGACGCTGTGGCGCTCTCGGAGGCGACACGCGGCTCGCTCAAGTGGCTGCGCGTGTATCCCGAGGGAGAGCAATACGCCTCGGTCACGGGCTTCTACTCGCTCGTCTACGGTGCGACCGGGTTGGAGCGCACGGAGAACGGCGTCCTCTCGGGATCCTCCGACCTCTTCTTCGTCGACCGGTTGCAGCAGCTCATCGCGGGAGCGCAGCCGCGGGGTGGAGCCGTGACGACAACGATCGATCCCGCTGCCCAGGCCGCGGCCTGGGCGGGGATGGCGGGCACCCAGGGTGCGGTCTTCGCGATCGAACCCTCGACCGGGCGCATCCTCGCCCAGGTGCAGTCGCCGTCGTTCGATCCCAACATCCTCTCCTCGCACGATCCCGCGATGATCCGCGACTACTACGAGGAGCTGCTCGACGATCCCGACCAGCCCCTCATCAACCGTCCGATCGTCGCGCTCAATCCCCCCGGATCGACGTTCAAACTCGTCACGGCCGCGGCCGCCCTGGCCTCGGGGCGATTCACGATGGACTCGGTGCTCCCCGGGCCCGCTGAGTACGACCTGCCGCTGTCCGAGCGCACCCTGCGCAATTGGACCGGCGAGGAGTGCGCACCTGGTGGGGAGATCACCCTCGAGCAAGCCCTCGCGGTGTCGTGCAACACGGCGTTCGCATGGCTGGGCAACGAGTTGGGAGACGACGCTCTGCGGGAGCAGTCGGAGCTCTTCGGCTTCGACTACAAGTTCGAGATCCCGCTGCGCGCGGCGACATCGCGCTTCCCCGAGAACCCTGACGAGCCGCAGACCGCCATCAGCGCGATCGGTCAGTTCGACGTCCGCGCGACGGCGATGCAGATGGCCATGGTCGCGGCAGGCATCGGCAACAACGGAATCGTCATGGAGCCCTACCTGGTGCAGGAGATTCGTGCGCCTGATCTCACCATCCTGCGCACCGCGGATCCTCGGATCTTCCGCACTGCACTGTCGCCCGAGGATGCGGCGCAGATGCAGCAGATGATGGTCGCCGTGGTCGAGGAGGGCACCGCCGGAGTCCTCCAGGGCATCGTCGACGGCGCGGGCAATCCGGTGCTCGTCGGCGCCAAGACCGGCACCGCTCAGACGGGCCGCGACGGAGAGCAGCCGATCTCGTGGATGGTCGCGATGGCTCCGGCGACCAATCCGAGCATTGCCGTGGCGGTCGTGGTCGAGGACGGAGGCCAGACCGAGTTGAGCGGGGGCGCCCTGGCCGGCCCCATCGCGCGCGCAGTGATCGAGGCGGCGCTGCAGTGACCGGTGCCCTCATCCCGGCTTCTGAGGGAACTCACTGCGACACTGGGGCGTCAGCACTTAAGGCATCTGGGAGGCAGGCGTGACGCAGGACCCCGGCGTGGGCCGCACCCTCGGCGATCGCTACGAGCTCGTGGCGGTCATCGGCCGAGGCGGCATGGCCGAGGTGTGGGAGGCGCGCGACACCCGGCTCGGGCGACGCGTCGCGATCAAGATCCTGCGCCCCGATCTCGCCCGCGACCCGGCGTTCCAGGCCCGCTTCCGTCGCGAGGCGCAATCAGCCGCATCCCTCAACCACCCCAACATCGTCGCGGTCTACGACACCGGCGAGGACATCCTCATCGACGGCACCGAGTCGACGGTCGTGCCCTACATCGTCATGGAGTACGTCGACGGGATGACCCTGAGGCAGATCCTGTCGAGTGGCCGCCGCCTGCTGCCCGAACGCTCCCTCGAGATCACCGCCGGCACCCTCAGCGCCCTCGACTACGCCCACCGGCACGGAATCATCCATCGCGACATCAAGCCGGCCAATGTCATGCTCACGCGCACCGGCGATGTCAAGGTGATGGACTTCGGCATCGCGCGCGCCGTCAACGACTCCGGCCACACCATGACCTCGGCGCAGACCGTCATGGGCACCGCCCAGTACCTCTCCCCCGAGCAGGCTCGCGGCGAGATCGTCGACGCCCGCAGCGACATCTACTCCACCGGCGTACTCCTGTATGAGTTGCTCACGGGCAAGCCGCCCTTCACCGGCGACTCCCCGGTCTCGATCGCCTACCAGCACGTGAGCGAGCAGGCGGTGCCCCCGTCCCAGGTTGATCCGGAAGTGCCTCGCGATGTCGACGGAGTCGTCATGCGCTCCCTCGCCAAGAGCCCGGACGATCGCTACCAGACCGCGGCTGACTTCCGCGCCGATGTGGAGCGCGCAGCGATCGGGGCTCCCGTGTCCGCGCAGATGACCGCGGCCGTGCCGATGGTGGTTTCGGACGCCACCCAGCGCCTCGATGTCGTCCAGCCCACCGAGGTCTACGCCATCGACACCGAGCCGCCGAGTGGTCGACGCGCCCAGCGTGGAGCGGGATTCGTGGCTGCCATGACCATCGGCGTACTCGCGCTCATCGGGCTGGCGATCCTCGGCGCGACCCTCTTCCTCAATCGCTCCTCGGCCAACACCGTGGCCGTGCCTGACCTGTCGGGGCTCACCGTCGCTCAGGCGCAATCCGTGCTGGAGCGCCAGGGACTCGTGCTCGGGTCGCAGACGCCCGAGGTGTCGGGCAAGCCCGTGGACACGATCATCGGCCAGCAGCCCACCCCCGGCGAGCAACTCGAGGAGGGACAGGCCGTCAACGTCACGATCAGTGCCGGCAAGGAGAAGACCACGGTGCCACCACTCGTGGGGCTCACCTCCGTCGAGGATGCCGAGACAGCCCTCGCCGACGCCAAGCTCGTCCTGGGCAAGGTCACGGAGCAGGACGCCGCGCAACCCGCGGGCTACGTCCTCTCCTCCAGCCCCCTCGAGGGTTCCGCCGTCGATGTCGGCAGCAAGGTCGACATCGTGGTGTCGACAGGGCGCCAGGCCGTCCCGTCGGTGGTGGGCCAGACCGAGGAGGTCGCGCGAGGCGCGCTGTCGGCCGCGGGCTTCCAGGCCAATGTCGTCTACCAGGAGTCCGAGACCGTGCCCCAGGGTGTCGTGCTCGAGCAGGATCCGGCGGCGGGCACCAACGCCGACAAGGGAGCAGTCGTGACCCTCGTGGTGGCCATCGCGCCGCCGTCGCCGACACCTGAGCCCACCCCGACGCCCGAGCCCACACCGTCACCGACGCCCGAACCGACCGTCTCGCCCACCTAGCCGACGCTTTCGCGCCGGTCGGCGGACGGCGGGTGCCGAACGTCAGGTGTCGAACTCTGGGCGGATTCGGCCGCCCCGCGGCGCTTTCGTCCCGAAGTTCGCCATGGCCCGGCGAGCCGGCGGAGCCGCCTCTGTCGGGCTCATTGGGTCGGTAAGGAGCGGACTAGCCGACGACGGGGGCGAGGCCGGCGGCGCGGCGCGGTGCGTCCGCGTCACCACACATCACCAGCCAGTTGGCCAGGAGCAGGTGGCCGCCCTCGGTGAGCACCGACTCGGGGTGGAACTGCACACCCTCGACCGCCAACGCGCGGTGGCGTAGGGCCATGATCACGCCGCTGTCGGTCGTCCCTGTCACCTCGAGTACGTCGGGCACGGTGTCGGGACGCACCGCGAGCGAGTGGTACCGCGTTGCCGTGAAGGGCTGGGGGAGTCCCGAGAGCACCCCTTCACCACGGTGCTCCACCAGCGACGTCTTGCCGTGCAGCAGCTCGGGTGCACGATCGACCACGCCGCCGTACACCGCGGCGATGGCCTGGTGGCCAAGGCAGACGCCGAGAATCGGGACCTCGCCCGACAGCTCGCGCACGACGTCCATGCAGACGCCGGCATCCTCGGGCGTGCCCGGGCCGGGTGACAGGAGGATTCCGTCGTAGCCCCGAGCCTCGTCGACGGTCACCTCATCGTTGCGGCGCACATCGACGTCGACGCCCAACTGGCCGAGGTACTGCACCAGGTTGAAGACGAAAGAGTCGTAGTTGTCGATGACTAGGATGCGCGTCACGAATCGGTCCTGCGCAGGAGCGCGGTCAGCGCCACTTGGTGGAGACGATGAAGCCCGCGGTGATGAAGGCGAAGCCGATGAGCACGTTGACGAGGGCGTTGTAGGCGCCACCGATCGTGTTCATGATGGGCACGTCGGGGCCGGCGATGTAGAAGACGACGATCCAGAGCAGGCCGATGACGAAGAGCGTGACCATCGTGGGGGCAACCCAGGGAGCCGAGCCGATCTTGACCGGCTTGCGATCGTTCTTGTCGGGGGGCGGGACGTAATCGTCGCGCTTGCGCCCCTTGGACTCCGGCACGCTGGCCCTCCCTCCGCGCGCGGGCCCCTCGGCCCGCGTCGCACTCACGCAAGGGTACCCAGCGGCGCTGAGGTCAGCCCGCGTGGTGCGGGTCTGCCAATTACACGCGTGTAGTTCTCCCCAATTGGGGACAGCTTGTGGACAACGTCGTCAGCTCACGCCTAGCGGGGCGAGCATTGTCCACAGTTGCCCCGTACGCCACATCGTCACCACTACGAGGATCCCCAGGACGGCGAGCACTCCCAGGGCCTGCCACAGCACGCGCACGGAGCGGAAGGGCGGGGGTGTCCAGACGAAGATGGCCGCCACGAGGGCGCCCACGACCAGGCCGCCGAAGTGCGCGCGCCAGTCGACCTGAGGGCTGATGAACCCGATGACGACGTTGATGCCGAGCAGGATGAGCACCTGGGTGATGTCCCAGCGCAGGCGTCGACCGGCGACGACGAAGGCGCCCATGAGTCCGAAGATCGCTCCGGACGCTCCTACCGAGACGGTCCGCGGGTCAGAGAAGACGTAGGACGCGACGCTGCCCCCGAGCGCGGCGACGACGTAGAGGACCGTGAAGCGCACGTGTCCCAGCACGCGCTCCAATGTCGGTCCGAGGATGAAGAGGACGTACATGTTGAAGGCGATGTGCAGCCAGGATCCATGCAGGAACGCCGCGGTGAGAAGGCGCCACCACTCGCCGTAGAGGGTGATGCCGAAGGGCCACATCCCGAAGTCCTCGGCCACCGCGTCCACCCCGGCGGCGAACTGCCACAGGAAGACGACCACGGTGATCCCGATCAGGGTCCACGTGACGTAGGGCTTCGTGATGACTCCGCCGCCGGCCACAGTGACGGGCTGACGCACCGTGCGCGCCGCCTCGCCCACGCAATCGGGGCACTGGAATCCCACCGCCGCCGTGCGCATGCACTCCGGGCAGATGGGATTGTCGCAGCGGGTGCAACGGACGTAGGTCGGCCGCTCGGGATGTCGATAGCAGGCCGGCGCCGGGGGCGGCGTGGCCGGTGACGTGCTGGGCGGCTCAGTCACCCGCGGGTGACGGTGACGCCCGTGATCTCGACGGGAGTGACCGGGCGATCCTGGGCGCCGGTGGAGACAGCGGCGATCGCGTCCACGACATCGCGCGATGGCTGATCGGCGACCTCACCGAAGATCGAGTGCTTGAAGTTGAGCCACGACGTGGGCGCGACGGTGATGAAGAACTGCGAGCCGTTGGTGTTGGGGCCGGCGTTGGCCATCGCGAGCAGGTAGGGGCGATCGAACTGCAGCTCGGGATGGAACTCATCCGCGAAGCGGTAGCCGGGGCCGCCGGTGCCGGTGCCCAGCGGGTCACCGCCCTGGATCATGAAGCCGGGGATGACCCGGTGGAAGATCGTGCCGTCGTACAGCGGCTTGGTGGTCTTGGTCCGAGCCTGCGGATCGGTCCACTCCTGCGTACCCTCGGCGAGCCCGACGAAGTTCTTGACCGTCTTGGGGGCCTGGTCGGGGAAGAGGATGACGTTGATGTCGCCCATGGAGGTGTGCAGGGTGGCTTTGAGATTCGATTCCGGCATGGCTGAATCCTGTCATGGGGCACACGTGAACGGGACCAGACCCCCTGCCGCCAATTGAACCGGCTTATCGACACTTACCGCCTACCCGGAAGTCTCGATAAGCCCGTGGAACTGCGGTCTTCGTGTCAGGCGGGATTCGCTGCGCGCGCCTGGTCGATGGCGTTGAGGAAGACTTCGACCGGCTGGGCGCCGGAGACCCCATAGGCGCGGTCGATGACGAAGAAGGGGACACCGTTGGCGCCGAAGGTGCGGGCGAGAACCTGATCCTGGACGACCTTATCGAGGTACGCCGTGCCCGAGAGCATCTCGAGCGCCGCATCGGCGGCGAGGCCAACCTGCACCGCGAAGGAGACGAGATCATCCGTCGTGAAGACGCCACGGCCCTGCTCGAAGTACGCCGAGTACATCGCCTCCAGGAGCTGCTGCGCGGCCGCCGGATCCTGGTCCTGCGCCCACAGCACGAGTCGGTGCGCGTCGCGGGTGTTGCCCGTCATGCATAGGTCGAGGCGGTAGTCGAGGCCTTCCGCGGCGGCCACTTCGGTGACATTGGACATCATCGCGAGTGCCTCGTCGCGCGAGACCCCGTACTTCGCGGCGAGGTGGTCGACGGTGGGCTCGGTGACCGTGCTCGCCGTCGGGTCAAGCTGGAAGGCGCGGTGGACGATGTCGACATGATCCGACAGACCGCGCTGGTCCAGTGCGCTCTGAAGGCGCCGCTTGCCGATGTAGCACCAGGGACATACGACGTCGGCCCACACTTCGATCTGCATCGCCGCAGTCAAGCACGAGTGGAGGCTAGGGGACTCGAACCCCTGACTTCTGCCTTGCAAAGGCAGCGCTCTACCAGCTGAGCTAAGCCCCCGAGCCGGCGTGGCCGGTCAGGCGACGAAGACGTCAGGTGAGGTCGGGGACCGAGGTGGCCTCAGTCCACAGGTCGTCCTCGGCCTTGCTCGCCTGGATCTGGCGGTACACGACGTAGCCGATACCGGCCAGGGCGATGAGGAGCAGCAGTTTCTTCATGTGGGCCTAGGTGGACTTGAACCACCGACCTCTTCCTTATCAGGGAAGCGCTCTAACCGAGCTGAGCTATAGGCCCCAACAGCCCGCCTAGGCTACACAGATACCCCGCCCCGCCGCCGGGCCAGGGTCCAGGACGCCGGGTCAGGCACCGACCGGGGCCCGCGCCCCGATCCGCCGCCCCACGAGCACGGCAGCCAGGTAGATCAATGCCGCGACGACGATGAGGAAGCGGTACCCCGTGAGAAGCGAGAGGTACTCCAGGCAGCCGCCGATCATGGCTCCGAAGAGATTCGCCGCGAAGGCCGCCGTCGGATTCGCCGCCTCCTTGAAGCGCGACGTGAAGTAGAGATTGGCGCAGAAGATCGGCGCGAAGGCGAGCGTGACCGCCACGAGCAGCCGCAGGGGAACAGGCAGGGTGAGCAGCCACGCATTCGGCACCAGCCATGCGACCGCGAGCGAGATGAAGAGCGCCGCGATCACCCACGGTCGTCTCGGCGAATACCTTCGTGTGACTTCAATGGCGAGTAGTACGGCGAGCAGCACTCCCGCGAAGACGAGGGCATTGACCAGCCACGTCGTGCCAAAGAGAAGTGCGAATGTGGTGATCGAGCGCGTCTCCAGCAGGAGGAAGGCCATGCCCATGAGGAAGAGGTCGGCATAGCCGCGCATCTGTCGCAGTGGTCCACCGACCACTCGGATCGCGATGAGCGACACCGCAAGGATGAGGCCGATGAGGATCAGGTATAGCTGCGGAATCGACGCGTCCTTGAGATAGAGGAAGGGCCGGTCATCCGCTGATGGGGCCGGGATCTCCTGCCCTGCCGCGGCAATCGCCGTGCGCTCCCAGGTCTGGTCGCAGGCGGCGTTCTCGGGTGACTTGCCGATCGCCATCACGGCGAGCGACTGGACGGCTGTGAAGCGATCGATGCAGGGCGCGTGACCGAAGACCTCCTCGACCGTGCCCGCGAGGCGATTGATCAGCCAGTCCTCGCGGTAGTAGTTGTACATCGCGAAGACGCCATCCGGGCTCAGGTGGTCGTACGCCTCCTGGATCGACTCGCGCGTGAAGAGATAAGACTCGAGTCGCAGCTGACTTGCCCCCGAGACGAGCGTGAGGGAGTCAGGCAGCGCGAAGAGAATGAGGTCGTACTCGCCGTCCGTCCGCGACAGGAAGGCGCGACCATCGTCAATGTAGGTCGTGACACGGGGATCGGCGTACGGCTGGTTGGGGTTCTTCTCAATGCCGATCTGCTGGATGCGCGGGTCGATCTCGACAGCATCGACATGCTGTGCACCCCGCGACAGTGCCAGCGCGACATCCGTGCCCGTCCCCGCTCCGATGACCAGGACATTGCGTAGCGGATTGTCGACAGCCCGCTCGTACGGGCGGCCGTAGAGCGGCTCGATCTCCAGGCGCTTCTCCGCATCGAGGACATTCTGGTGGGGGATGCCGTTGACCTGGATCGCCGTGTACGGCGGATTGGTGTTCGTGTAGTCCTGAGTCGTCACCTTGTAGTACGGCGACCACGAGACTCCGGGCGAGAGCGACTCCAGCACGAGCAACACGATGATGCCGAGGGCTGCGAGCCAGGACAGGATCGGCAACGATTTGCCGTAGAGCAGCACCAGGGCGACGAGCATGATCGTGGGCCAGATCCACGACGGCGAGCGCAGGAACGCCACGAGCGTGAAGAGGAGCGTGCCGCTGAGCGAGCCGACAATGTCCCACCGGTAGGCATCGAGCGCCGTGAACTCCAGGAATGCGCGACCGGTGATCTCGCCGAGCAGCGTCATCGCGAAGGCCACGACAAGGAAGACCAGGGGCAGTGTCACCCAGGTAGGCAGGCCGGTGGGCTTCACCTCGGTGAAGAAGATGAGTTCGCTCGACGATCCCTCGATGCGGGCAGGGAAGAAGAAGATGAAGGCGATGAGGACGAGGATCGCGACGGGGGCGTAGCGGCCGAGGTCGCGCGGCTTGCGGGCGCGCAGGAAGCCCAATCCGATCCCGAGGAAGGAAGCCAGCAGGATGAGGTTGGAGAAGTAGGACAGGTGCACGAGGTTGGCACCGGACCACCTGATGAGGGCCAACTGCACGAAGAGCATGAGCGCGCTGGCCACCACCAGCCGTAGACGCGCGGACAGCAGGCCGATGTGCTGGGGGGGAGCCTCAGTCGTCACGCGCGGAACACTAGCGCCGCACTCACGCGGTAGGTGCTACTTAGCCGACCCGGGCTCCGGAGGGTTCGCTCAGCGCGGCAACCTCCGCGCGCAGGATCGCACGGACATCAGCCTCGGAGCGCAGGGCGGGGTCGGTCATGCACTGCAGAGAGAGCCCGTCGATGAGCGCGTGGAGGCGGCGTGTCTCGGTGGCGATATCGCGGGATGCGTGGAGCAGACCCTGGTGGGACATGGCACCGAGCAACTCGGAGACGCCCTCCGCAACGGACTCGTTGAGGCGATGCAGCACCTCGGCGAACTCCGGATCGGCGCCCGCCTGAGAAGCAAGGAGCAGCCAGACACCGGACATGTGCCGACGGCGTTCGCTCACCGGGACGAGGGTGTACAGAGCTTCGGTGACCGTGTCCGCGTCGAGCTCGAGCAGGTCGAGGGTCAGGATGTGGTCGGTGTTGGCCTGGATGAGCTGATCGACGGCGAGCCCCATGAGCTGAGGCATGGTGCCGACGTAGTGGCCGATGCTCGACTTCGGCATACCGGCTTCGGCCGCCACATGTCGGACTGAGACCTCATGGGCACCGTCACGTGCGACCACGCGCCAGAGCGCTTCGACGATGACGCGACGGCGTTCGTCGTGATCCACGATCTTGGGCATGGCTCTAGGTTACAGCGTCCGATTTAGACGGCATCCGTGAACGTGGCCTCGACGCCACCCGTGATCCCCACGGTCAGGTTGTAGAGCACGGCGAACAATCCGGCCAGTATGGAGACGAGGGCGACCTCGAGGGCCGCGATGACCACGGTGATGCCCATGACCCGGTCGAAGGCGAGAACGGCTTCGAGATCGAACGTCGTCGTGCCCGAGCCGATGACTTCGTTGACATTGCGGGCCAGGGTCGAGATGACTCCGCTGTAGTCGAGCAGCCACCACAGGGCCGCGACGGCGCACACGATGACGATGCCGAGTGCGACGGCGAGCATGAAGGCAACCTTGATCACCGACCAGGCATCGATTCGGTAGATGTACAGGCGCGCTCGGCGGGGTGCGCGGCGCCGCGGCACCTCGACGTCCGCAGGGACAGTCGCGGGCGCAGCCTGCGGCGCGGGGGGTGGTGCTGCGGGTGGGGCGGGAGGAGGCGCGACCGGAGGCAGACCCTGAGCGGGGGTCGCATCCGTCGGTCGTACGGGCGGAGCCTCGCCCAGCGAGCGGCCGATCGGGGTCGGCTGACCGGGAGTCACCGTGCTCGACACGCCCACTCCCCTCGCACTTCCTGGCACCTCGACGAAGACGCTAGGCCCTCAGACTAAACCTGCGGAAGCCCATCCGAGGGGTCCTGACCGGTCGTGGCGGGAGCCGAGACCGATTCGTCACCCGCGACGTCACCGTCTGCCTCCTCGGCATCGTCGTCGCTCTCGCCCGCGCGAGCCACGGCGACGAGGCTGCGGTCCTCGCCGAGGTTCATCAGGCGCACACCCATGGTGTCGCGCCCCGAGGGTCGGATCTCATCGACCCGCGTCCGGATGACGATGCCGTCGTTGGCCACCGCGAAGATCTGGTCGTCAACGGTGCAGACCACGGCTCCTACGAGGCCTCCACGAGCCTCGACCAGGCGCATCGCGCGCACGCCCAGGATGCCGCGGCCCTTAGGCGACCACTCCTCCACGGGGGTGCGCTTGGCGTATCCACCGTCGGTGACGGTGACGACGAAGGTCCCCTCGCGCACGACGTCCATGGACAGAAGCGCGTCATCGCCGCGGAAGCGCATGCCGATCACGCCACCGGTGGCGCGGCCCATGGGACGCAGGGTCGCGTCGTCGGCGTGGAATCGCGCGGACATGCCCTTGCGCGAGACGAGCAGGAGGTCATCCGACTCGCTCACCAGCTGGGCGGAGATGACCTCGTCGTCCTCGCGCAGGTTGATGGCGATGACACCGCCCGTGCGGTTGGAGTCGTACTCCGACAGGCGGGTCTTCTTGACCATGCCCCCGCGCGTGGCGAGGACGAGGTACGGCGCGGCCTCGTAGTCGCGCAGCGTGAGCACCTGGGCGATCTCCTCATCCGGCTGGAAGGCAAGGAGGTTGGCCACGTGCTGGCCCTTGGCATCGCGCCCGGCCTCAGGAAGCTGATAGGCCTTCGCGCGATAGACCCGGCCCTTGGTCGTGAAGAAGAGGATCCAGTGGTGCGTCGTCGTGACGAAGAAGTGCTCGACGACATCGTCCTGGCGCAGGGCCGCCCCCTTGACACCACGCCCACCGCGTCGCTGCTGGCGGTAGAGGTCGGTCTTGGTGCGCTTGGCGTAGCCACCTGACGTGATGGTGACGACGACGTCGTCCTCGGCGATGAGGTCCTCGTGGCTTACATCGCCGTCCCACGGCACGAACTGGGTGCGCCGCTCGTCTCCGTAATCGTTGACGACCTCCGCGAGCTCCTCGCTCACGATGGAGCGCTGGCGAGGCTCGGACGCGAGGATGTCGTTGTAGTCGGCGATGCGTGTCATGAGCTCGTCGTACTCATCGATGATCTTCTGGCGCTCGAGGGCTGCCAGTCGGCGCAGCTGCATGTCGAGGATGGCGGTCGCCTGCAGCTCGTCGATCTCGAGGAGCTGCATCAGGCCGGTGCGTGCATCCTCGACCGTCGCAGACGCGCGGATCAACGCGATGACCTCGTCGAGTGCATCGAGCGCCTTGAGATAGCCGCGCAGGATGTGAGCACGCTCCTCCGCCTTGCGCAGGCGGTAGCGGGTGCGGCGCTGGATGACCTCGATCTGGTGCGTGATCCACGAGCGCACGAATTGCTCAATGCTGAGGGTGCGTGGCACACCGTCGACCAGGGCGAGCATGTTGGCGCCGAAGGTCTCCTGCAGCTGGGTGTGCTTGTAGAGGTTGTTGAGGACAACCTGGGCCACGGCGTCGCGCTTGAGCTCGATGACCAGGCGCATGCCGGTGCGCGATGACGAGTCGTCGCGGACGTCGGCGATGCCGCCGATCTTGCCGTCGCTCACCAACTCGGCGATGCGGAGCAGGAGATTGTCGGGGTTCACCTGGTAGGGCAGCTCGGTGATGATGAGGAGCTGACGGCCCTTGGCATCCTCGTCGACGGTGACGACGGCACGCATCGTGATCGCGCCGCGCCCCGTGCGCAGGGCATCCTCGACGCCTCGGCGACCGACGATGAGTCCGCCGGTGGGGAAGTCGGGTCCGCTCACGCGCTCGATGAGCGCCTCAAGTGCCTCCTCGCGGGTGGCGTCCGGATGCTCGAGCATCCACTGCACGCCTGCCGCGACCTCGCGGAGGTTGTGGGGCGGGATGTTGGTGGCCATGCCCACGGCGATGCCCGCGCTGCCATTGACGAGCAGGTTGGGGAAGCGGCTGGGCAGGACGACGGGCTCGAGAGTGCGTCCGTCGTAGTTGGGAGCGAAGTCGACGGTTTCCTCGTCGATGTCGCGCACCATCTGCATGGCGAGCGGCGCCATCCTGCACTCGGTGTAGCGCTGCGCAGCGGGCGGATCGTTGCCCTGGGAGCCGAAGTTGCCCTGGCCCTGCACGAGCGGATAACGCAGGGACCACGGCTGGGCGAGCCTGACGAGGGCGTCGTAGATGGCGGTGTCGCCGTGCGGGTGGTAGTTACCCATGACGTCACCGACGACGCGGGCGGACTTGGAGAAGTTGCGGTCGGGGCGGTAACCGCCGTCGTACATCGCGTAGAGCACGCGACGGTGGACCGGCTTGAGGCCGTCGCGGACGTCGGGCAGCGCACGGGAGACGATGACGCTCATGGAGTAGTCGAGGTAGGACCGCTCCATCTCCTTCTGGAGATCCACCGGCTCGATGCGACCTCCCGCGGGGATCACCTCGATGTCGTCGGGCACGTCAGGCTCCTGTCATCTGCTGTGTTGTCGTGGGGTGGTGGTCTAGATATCGAGGAAGCGCACGTCACGGGCATTGCGCTGGATGAAGTTGCGGCGCGACTCGACGTCCTCGCCCATGAGCACGCTGAAGATCTCATCAGCCTGTGCGGCGTCGTCGAGGGTGACCTGGAGGAGCACGCGGCGCGCCGGGTCCATCGTGGTCTCCCAGAGCTCGTCGGCGTTCATCTCACCGAGGCCTTTGTAGCGCTGGATGCCCTCCTCCTTGGGGAGCTTCTTGCCCGCGGCCATACCGGCCTCGAGCAGGGCATCGCGCTCCCTATCGGAGTAGGCGTACTCCGGTGTCTCGCGCTGCCACTTCAGCTTGAAGAGCGGCGGCTGCGCGAGGAAGACGTAGCCCTCGGTGATGAGCTGCGGCATGAAGCGGAAGATCAGGGTGAGCAGCAGGGTGCGGATGTGCTGGCCGTCGACATCGGCATCGGCCATGAGCACGAGCTTGTGATAGCGCAGGCGATTGATGTCGAAGTCCTCGTGCACTCCGGTCCCGAGCGCGGACACGAGTGCCTGCACCTCGTTGTTCTGCAGGACCTTGTCGATGCGCGCCTTCTCGACATTGAGGATCTTGCCGCGGATGGGCAGGATCGCCTGGGTGCGCGGGTCGCGTCCCTGACGTGCGCTGCCGCCCGCGGAGTCGCCCTCGACGATGAAGACCTCGCACTCCTCAGGCTCGCGGCTGGAGCAATCGATGAGCTTGCCCGGCATGCCGGCACCGCCGAGGAGGCCCTTGCGATTGCGGGCCAGGTCACGCGCCTTGCGCGCGGCGATGCGCGCTGTGGCGGCGTTGACCGACTTGCGCGCGATTTCCTTGCCCTCGGCGGGGTTCTGCTCGAGCCACGCACCGAGCTGATCGTTGACGACCTTCTGCGCGAAGGTCTTCATCTCGGTATTGCCGAGCTTGCCCTTGGTCTGACCTTCGAACTGCGGCTCCTTGAGCTTGACGCTCACGATCGCCGTGAGGCCCTCGCGCACATCCTCGCCTGCGAGATTGGGGTCCTTGTCCTTGAGGATGCCCCACTCGCGCGCGAACTTATTGACGAGCGAGGTGAGGGCCGCACGGAAGCCCTACTCGTGCGTGCCACCCTCGGTGGTGTTGATGGTGTTGGCGAAGGTGTGCACGGACTCGGTGAATCCGGCGTTCCACTGCATGGCGATCTCCGCCTGCAGCCCCTTGTTGTCGTCCTCGGCGGCGAGCTCGATGACGGTGGGATTGCCGGCGCCCTTGCTGGCATTGAGGTGGCGGACGAAGTCAGCGATGCCGCCCTCGTAGTAGTAGGTCACCTCGGCGATGCCCTCGGACTCCTCGCCACCGAACTCCTCGACGAGGCCGGGCCGGCGGCGCTCGTCGATGAGGGTGATGGTGAGGCCGCGGTTGAGGAAGGCCATCTCCTGGAATCGACGTGCGAGCGTTGCGGTGTCGTACCAGGTCGTCTCGAAGATGTCGGGGTCCGCCCAGAACGTCACCGTGGTGCCGTGCTCATCGGTCTTGGCGCCGCGCTCCAAGGGAGCAGTGGGTACGCCGTGCTCGTAGGACTGGGTCCAGACGTAGCCATCGCGCTTGACCTCGACCTCGAGCCGGGTCGACAGGGCGTTGACGACGGAGACGCCGACGCCGTGCAGTCCGCCCGAGACGGAGTAGCCACCACCGCCGAACTTGCCGCCCGCGTGCAAGACGGTGAGGACGACTTCGAGTGCGGGCTTCTTCTCCACCGGATGCTCGTCGACGGGGATGCCGCGGCCGTTGTCCGAGACGCGCACGCCGCCGTCCTCGCGCAGCACGACGGTGATGTGGGTCGCATAGCCCGCCATGGCCTCATCGACGGAGTTGTCGACGACCTCGTAGACGAGGTGGTGCAGGCCCCTCTCACCGGTGGAACCGATGTACATGCCGGGGCGCTTGCGGACGGCGTCGAGCCCCTCCAGGACGGTGATCGCGCTGGCGTCGTAGGACACGGGCGGAGAGCCTCCTTCGAGGGCAGCGGGCCGACGAGGGCCAGCCCGCTGGTGGGGGAACGACTGTCTGCTCATCCTAACGCTCCGACCGACATGAACATGCCCGAGAGGGGGCCTGTGGACGACGTGGCGCGATTCAGAGGGGGGGTCACGATGACCATGGTGGCCCCGGGGCGTTTGGGGCTCTGAGAGCCGCCTGTCGCCCAGCGGTGGGGGTTCCGGCTAGCCTCCCCCTCGTGCGGATCGCCACCTGGAACGTCAACTCCGTGAAGTCCCGCCTGGACCGCCTCGTCGACTGGCTCGAGACGGCCCAGCCCGATGTGCTCGCGCTGCAGGAGCTCAAATGCGCCACGGGTGACTTCCCCGAGATGCCGATCCAGGCGCTCGGCTACGAGGTCGCGGCCCATGGGGACGGTCGCTGGAATGGCGTCGCCCTCCTGTCGCGCGTGGGCCTGGACGATGTCGTGCGCGACCTACCCGGGCAGCCGGCGTACGACGACTCCGTCGAGCCCCGTGCCGTGGGCGCGACCTGCGGCGGGGTGCGCGTGTGGAGTGTCTACGTGCCCAACGGCCGCGAGCCCGACCACGCGCACTACGCCTACAAGCTCGAGTGGCTGCGCATCCTGCGCGACACCGTCGTCGCGGAGATGGCAGCTGCACCCGACCGCCCATATGCGGTGATCGGCGACTACAACGTCGCCCCCGAGGACTCAGACGTCTGGGATATCTCGCTCTTCGCCAACTCCACGCACGTGACGCCGGCGGAGCGCGCTGCCCTCGCCGACCTGCGCGCGGCGGGGCTGGGCGACGTGATGCCGCGAGCGCTCAAGGGCGCGCCCTACACCTTCTGGGACTACCGCGATGGCGCGTTCCACAAAGGCATGGGGATGCGCATCGACCTCGTCTACGCCAACCCGGCCTTTGCGGATCGGGTGCGCGATGCCTACGTCGACCGAGACGCGCGCAAGGGCAAGGGACCGAGCGATCACGCCCCCGTCGTGGTCGACCTCGACGTCTGATCCTTCAGCCAGGGCAGCGCATCGGGGGCGCGATCCAAGCACCCACCACCGGGATCATCTTCATCCGCGGGTACGCCGTCCGTGCGCACGATGTCATCCTCGGGCTGGAGTGCATCGCGCACGATGAGTCCGGCGTACCACAGCGTGGCAACGACGTGGACGAAGGTGAAGAAGGCGTACCACTGGGGGGTCATGCCCTTGGCGTCCTCGATGCCGTAGCCGGCGAGATACCACCAGATGGCGATGAAGTAACTGATCTCCGCGGCCTGCCAGATGAGGAAGTCCCGCCACTTCGGCCGCGCAAGCGCCGCGAGCGGCACAAGCCAGATGACGAACTGCGGAGAGTAGACCTTGTTGGTCACCGCGAACGCCGCCACCACGAGGAAGAGCATGGGGATGAGCCGCGGGCGCTTCGGTGCGAAGAGGATCAGTGCCGCGATAGCGAGGCAGAGGACGAGGAACGTGCCCATGGCGACGGTGTTGAGCATGTCGGCCGGTACGCCGGGCACACCCCACAGCGTCATGGCGTACCAGATGGAGCCCCAGTCCATGCCGCGCGTGCTGCTGAACTCGTAGAAATGCCGCCAGCCCTCGACGTTGCCGATCATGAAGGGCAGATTGACGACGAGCCACGCAGCAGCAGCGCCGAGGATGAGTCGAGCGAAGTCGCGCATGCGTCCTGCGCGCAGGCACAGCAGCAGCCAGGGACCGAGCAGGATGGCGGGGAAGAACTTCGCCGCGATGGCCAGGCCGAGCAGGACGCCGGCCCACGCGGGCATGCGCCTCGACCACAGCAGGATCGCCCCCATGGTGAGTCCGACTGGGATGAGATCCCAGTTGATGAGACCGGCCAGGATGATCGTCGGCGCGAGGGCAACCATCGCGGCGTCCCACGGCCTTGCGCGCACGATGCGAGCACTCGCGACGATGGCGAGCAGGAAGAACGGGAAGAGCAGGATCGCGTTGACGACGAAGAACGTGAGTGCGGGGGCCGCTCCGGGCACTAGCGCAAGGACGAGGCTGGTGCACCACGCGGCGATCTGCATGAAGACGCCGGTGAGTACGGGGTACTCCAGATAGCGACCACCCGGTGAGACTTCCAGGTACGGCAGATAGCCGTCCGCGAAGCCGCGCGCACCGTAGAGCGGCGGGATGTCCGAGTAGCAGAGGTGCTCGTAGTTGTCCGGGCTCGCCCACGAGTTGGCCATGCACGGCAGGTCGAGGAGTCCACCGAGGATCCAGGCGAAGGTGCCGAGCAGGATGAGGACGCGCACGGGTGTCCACCACGTGGCGGCACCGATCGCCGCGAATCGACCCGCGGGCCCGCCGATGAAAGGCGTGCTCGCACGCACGACAGGGTCCTCGCGCGTAGGCAGGACGATGTCGGGCTCAGGCCGCTCGCTCATCACGTCCCTTCATCGAGTCCCTGCGTGGTCCCCTAGGTTACGTCCCCCCAGCGGCGGGCCGGCCACCGCGAGTGTGCACACCTGCACGCCCATCCGGGCGGATTCATGCGCACAACTGCACACTCGCGGCGTGTGAGCCGGCGCCTACTGCGGGTCACCCGTGATGGTGGGCTCTGGCGTGGGAGAGACCGTCGGCTCCGGCGTCGGCGTGGGGCTCGGAGTGGGCTCTGGTGTCGGCGATGGCGACGGCGTCGGGGTGGGTGACGGCTCGGGAGTCGGCGACTCGGTCGGGCTCTCCGTCGGCGACGGCGACTCGCTCGAAGGCGATGGGCTCGGCGTGACGATCGGCGTGACGAAGTCGGCGACGGGCAACTCGGCGAGCGCCGCCTGCATGAAGGCCGTCCAGATGGCGACGGTGTATCCGCCGCCTCCGTATGCGGGTGCGCCGCCGCCGATGCCGTCGAGTGGGATGGGGATGCCCTGCGCATCCTCCTTGGCCATGAGGACGGCGGTAGAGAGCTGCGGGGTGTAACCGACGAACCACATCGACTTGTTCTCATTGCTCGTACCCGTCTTGCCGGCAGCGGGTCGGCCGAGTGCCTGCGCACCCGTCGCGGTGCCCCCCGCGATCACCGACTGCAGAGCAGACGTGACCGTGTCCGTCACCTCGCTCGCCACGACCTGCTCGCGCGCGGGATCCCAGGCGTACTGCAGGCCGCCGTTGGTGCCGTAGACCTCCTTGACGGTGGTCGTGGGCGCACGCTGGCCGCGCGCGGCGAGGGTGGCGTAGGAGTTGGCCATCGCGATGCCCGACGGTGACGCGGTGCCGAGCACGAAGGTGAGGTCGAGTGAGTCCGGCGACTGCCCCGGCGTGTCGACCGGAAGGCCGAGGCGGTACGCCGCGTCCGCGACATTGTCGACGCCGACCTGGTCCTCGACGGCGACGTACGCCGTGTTGATGGACGCTGCGGTGGCCGTGCGCAGGTCGACATCGCCGAACGACACGTCGCCGTAGTTGCGCACGGAGTAGCCCTGGATCTCCGCGGGGGAGTCGCCGTTCCAGATCGACTCCAGGCCGATGCCCTGCTCGACCGCGGCGGTGAGCGCGAAGGGCTTGAAGGTCGAGCCCGCCTGGGCGAAGGGACGTGTGGCGTTGTTGATCGGGTCCGTGACGTAGTCGGGGCCGCCGTACATCGCGACCACTTCGCCTGTGCCCGGACGCACGGCGACGAGGCCGATGCGCAGACCCTCGGTGCCCTCCGTCGGACCGACCGCTTCGACGGCGGCTACGGCTGCGGCCTGAGCATCCGCGTCGAAGGTCGTCACGATCTTCAGTCCGCCCGCCTCGATCTCCTGATCGGTGTAGCCGAGTGCGCGCAGATCGGCCTTGACGGCCTCGAGGAGGTAGCCCACCTGGCCGCCGAGGCGATTGGAGTTGGCCGGCTTGATGATCTGCGGGAAGGTCGCCTTTGCCTGCTGCTGGGGCGTGATCCAGCCGACCTGCGCCATCGAGTCGATGACATAGCGCCAGCGGGCCTTCAACTCCTTGCGATTGTCGGCGTAGAAGCTCGGAGCCTTGATCAGCGAGGCCAGCACTGCACCCTGCTCGTAATTCAACTCCGAGACAGGTACGCCGAAGTAGGCGCGCGACGCTGCCTCGACGCCGTAGGCACCGCGGCCGAAGTAGATGGTGTTGAGGTAGTCCTCGAGGATGTCGTCCTTGCCGACAGTCGCCTCGAGCTTGACGCTGAGGATGAGCTCGCGCGCCTTGCGCGTGAAGGAGCGCTC
>JBJOJS010000103.1:0-7645 GCA_046046455.1 Actinomycetota bacterium
CGTAGCTCAGGGGATAGAGCGCCGGTTTCCGGTACCGAAGGTCGCAGGTTCGAATCCTGCCGGGGGCGCCCCCTACGTGGGTCCCTAGGATCTCGCCGTGTCGTCGCCCGCCCTGACCGAACGCCAGCGCCGCCGCAACCGCCTCTTCACGACCAGTGGCGTCGTTATCGAGTGGTACGACTTCATGGTCTACGGCCTGCTCGCGACCACGCTGCAACAGGTCTTCTACCCGACCACGGACGCCACCGTCGGCCTCATCCTCACCTTCGCGACGTTCGCGGTCGGCTACATCGCGCGCCCCATCGGCGGCCTCGTCATCGGCCGACTCGGCGACACCAAGGGCCGCAGGTTCGCCCTGGTGCTCTCCACGACCCTGATGCTCATCCCCCTCGCCATCACGACGATCCTGCCGACCTACGACCAGATCGGGATTCTCGCGCCGATCCTGCTCACCCTCATGCGCCTCATGCAGGGGTTCTCCGTGGGCGGCGAGTACTCCGGCGCCCTCACGGCCTTGAGCGAGTCCGCCGGCCAGCAGGGCCGAGGACGGAGCGTGTCCCTGGGCCTCGCGACCGCGATGGGCGGCAATCTCCTCGCCTCCCTGGTCGTCTTCTTCACCACGGCCGTCTGGGGCCAGGAGGCATTGGCCGAGGGCACGTGGCGTATCCCCTACGCCATCGGCTTCGTCCTTGCCGTGGTCGCGGTGCTCATGCTGCGCAAGATGCGCGAGACCGAATCATTCGAGCAGGCCGTCCAGGCCGGCGACACGGGCGCACCCGTGCGCTATCTCCTGCGCGCCTACCCCGGCGCGACGTTCCTCATGCTCGCGCTCGCGACCTGGAGCGGCGTCACCGTCTACACGCTCATCTCGTGGATGCCGTCGTATCTCGAGACGGTCGTGGGCATCTCCGATGCGCGGGCTGATCTCGTTTCCGCTCTGATCTCCGTCGTCTACATCGCGCTCATCATCCCGGTGGCAGCACTCGGTGATCGCCGCGGCAGGCGGCCCCTCATGATCGGTGTGGTCATCGCGTACGTCGTCCTCGCGATCCCCTCGATCCTGCTCCTCAATTCCGGGATGATTGCGGGTGTTCTCCTCGCCATCGCCGTACTCGCCACACTGCAGACCTTCGTCGATTCGACGACCACGACGGAGATGACGCTGCTCGTGCCGACGAAGGTGCGCTACACCGGCATCGCGCTGACCTACAGCATCGGCATGATCATCGGCAGTTTCACACCCGCGCTCGAGGAGACGCTCCTCGGCTCGACCGGAAGCCTGCTCGTGCCCGCGTTCGTCCTCATCGGGATCGGCCTCCTCATCATCCCCGTCATCGCGGTCTTCCCCCGCTACGTCACTCGCGCCCAGGCCGAGGATGCCGAGACGTCAGTTGCCTGAACCCCCAACGGGGCGAATCGAGACGCACTAGCGTGCTGGGCACCTCGTCCGCATCGGAAGGAGCACACATGTCGGTCCAGCGTGATCGCCTCGACCCTGCCTCGCGGGAGCCGCTGGAGATGCTGCTCGCAGCAGTCCCGGGTGGATTCAATGCCATCCCCGACATCGTCGAGCGGCGCGCCTTCGTGCGCCAACTCCTCCAGACGATGACCGCCGACCTCCCCCCGAACGATCGCGTGATCACCGAGGAGCGCACGATCCCCGGTCCTCCGGGAGGCGCGGACGTCACCGTGCGCATCTACACGCCGGCGGACGCGACCGGTGTCCTGTTGCCGGGCATCCTCTACATCCACGGCGGCGGCATGATCATCGGCGACCTCGACGGCGAGCATCTGCGCGCGCAGATGCTGTGCGAGCTGGTGAACGCCGTCGTCGTGTCGACCGACTACCGCAAGGCGCCCGAGCACCCGCACCCGGCGCAGGTCGACGACTGCTACGCCGCGCTCACCTGGCTCGACCAGAACACGGCCGAACTCGGCATCGACGCGTCGCGCCTGGCGGTCTACGGCGGCAGCGCTGGCGGCAACCTCGCTATCGCGACGACGATGACGGCACGCGACCGTGGAGGCCCGGCCATCTCGTTCCTCATGGCGCCGTACCCGATGATCGACGACCGCAATGAGCTGCCGTCGACACACGAGGTGACCGAGGTCGGGATCTGGGATCGCGCGGGCAACATCGAGGCATGGTCGTGGTTCCTCGGCGGCAAGCCCGCCGACGGGTACGCCGCACCCGCACGCGCCGCTGATCTTGCGGGGCTTCCGCCCACCTTCATCGACGTCGGCGAGATGGACCTCTTCCGAGATGAGGACATCGCCTTCGTCGCCCGGCTGACCCAGGCGGGCGTGCCCACCGAATTCCACCTCTACCCGGGCGCCTACCACGCCTCCGAGGTCTTCGCTCCTGAGGCCGAGCTGAGCCAGCGCATCTGGGCCGCGCGACTCTCCGCTCTGGGCCGAGCCCTGCACGCCTGACATGAAGGCCACGATCTTCGACGGCACCTCGGTGCGTCCCTACGCGGCGTCGGACAGCCAGGCGGTCTCGACGACGACCCCGTATGCATGGATCGACGCGATCCCGTCGGGCCCCCATGACCCGGAAGTACTCAGCCTGCTCACCAGCATGGGCTTCAACGAGGTCGTCGCGGCGTACACCTCACGCGCCTACTCGGGTGGGATGTTCCAGGCCTTCGGCGACAACGCACTCGGCAGCACTTATGCGAGTGCCGACGCGCAGGACGGCGCACCGGTGCTCATCCACTGCGCGTGGAACGCCGGCTGCTTCATCACGATCCGCACCGGCGCCGATCAGGCGATCGCGACCGCGCTCGAGGAGTTGAAGCCTCGCGCGCAGAAGCTCTTCGCGGATCCCGGACCCGTCCCAGGCATCCTCATGCAGCTCATCCTCGACAGCATCGACCGTCAGCTCACCGACCTGCAGACGCGTATCGCCCTGCTCGACGGGCAGATCATCCTCGCGGCCGACCCGGGTCAGCTCACCCAGCTCCAGCAGTTCCGCTCCCCCATCGAAGCATTGGCCACGACCATCCCCGGCTACGCCGAGAACCTCAGCGAGTCGCTGGTGGGGACCGGAACCATGCCCGGCGTCGATGCCGCGGGCGTGCAGGCCCTGCAGACCTACTCCGCATGCGTCAACGATGTCGTTCAGCGCATCAACAGCGCGGGCTCGGATATCCGGAGCGCGATCCAGGACTACCAGGGGCAGGTGAGCGCGGCCCAGGGCAACCGCATCAACCAGCTGACGCTGGTGTCGATCATCTTCCTTCCCATCACCTTCATGACCGGCTACTTCGGCATGAACTTCCAGTGGCTGGTGAATTCGGTCGAGACGTTCTGGTCCTGGGCCATCCTCGGGGCTATCCTGCCGATCGCCGCCGTCGTCGTGTCGATCCTGCTGCTGCGGCGCGGGGGCTTCAACATCGGCAAGGGCCACCAGCACCGATTCCACGTGCGCAGTCGTCCGGCCTCTGCCAGCGCATCGGGGCAACCCCCGGCCGCGTCCGACCCCAGCGGCTCCTAGCGCGCGCGTAGGCTCACCGGGTGCTCGAGGCCTGGCAGGCGATCGCGATCGCCGGGGCGGCATCGCTCCTCATCTCGCTCTGGGTGCGCCGCGAGCACGGCGGGCGGGCGGCCGCGGTCATGCTGGCCCTCGCCGGCGCGACCCTGGCCTGCATCTGGGTCGCCTACGAGGTGCTGCCCGTCGAGCAGTGGCGCAAGGAGAGCCTGCCCGTCGGCCTGGCGATCTTCGCCCTGCCCGCCCTCGCCGGCGTGACTATCGCCGTGACGAGGGCCCGCTCCGAGGGCTCGCGCCTGCACGGAGTGGACGCGCTCTACCTCGCGCTGCTGTGGATCACGCCTGCCGCGCTGCTCTACGTCTCGCAGCGCAGACCCTTCGGCAGCGAACTCGCCGATCTGCTGTGGTGGGCAGCGACCAGTCTCGCCATCTACTCCATCGTGCCCATCGTCTACGCGCGGATCTCCGGCCAGTCGGTGCGCGGCTACGGGCTCTCCGCGCGATTCGTGCGCAGCGAGGCGACTCTCGTGCTGCTCATCGCTCCCGTGGCGCTCACGATCGTGTGGCTCGCCTCGGCCGATCAGCGCTTCCTCGACACGTATCCCTTCTACGGGGGTGACGGCTGGTCGCTGATCCTCTTCGAGGCAGCGTACGGAGCCACCTTCGTCGCGCTCGAGTTCTTCTTCCGCGGATTCCTCGTCTTCGCCGGCCAGCCGGTGCTGGGCGTGCACGCGGTGCCCGTGATGGCCTTCGCCTACTGCCTGCTGCACCTCGGCAAACCCATGCCCGAGGCCGTTTCGAGTCTCATCGGAGGCCTCATCCTGGGCTACCTCGCCCTGCGCCTGCGCTCGATCCTGGCCGGCGTCGTCGCACACCTCACCATCGCCTGGGGCATGGACGCCTCCGTGCTCTCCCGCCGCTAGTCGCCCCGGCTAGTGACCGCGAGCCTCGCGCACCGCGTCACGCACTGCCGCCGGAAATCTGCGCGAGTGACCGAGGTAGCCGGCGAGCGAGACGGCGTCGGAATTCGCGGCGTGGAGCATCCCCAGCGTGACTCCGAGTCGACGTGCACGCGCACGGCGTCCGCCGAGATCCGGCCGCTCCGTCGCCGCGCGCGCCCTTGACCACACCCGTGCGACAGCACCATCCGCACTCGTGGACCAACCCGCGAACTCCGCAGGCACGAGGGGCACAGCCTCGCGCGCGAGCAGCACGCGCTGCACATCGGAGCCGTCGCGCCACGCACCGAAGGAGTCCTCGCGCGTCGAGGGCAGAGCCGGAGCCGCCTCGAGCAGGAGCACGTCGTCGCTATCCGACCCGCGAGCGAGAAGGACGAGAAGGTGGCCATCCTCGCCCACCAGGGCATCGGCCACCCGGTACTGCGCGAGCAGGCGCGCATCTGCCTCGGGCAGGCTCTCCCGATACTGCGCCACCTCCGAGCCGAGGTCGCCCACGTCACCTACGGCGCATCCCCAGCGCGCCTCGACGCGGTCGCGACGCAGTCGGGCACCGGGGGCCACCAGCCTCCGCGCAGCCGTGTTCGGTGACTGGGCACCGTCCGCCTCCACTCCGTCCGCAAGTCGACGCGATCGACGCAGGGCCTCAGTCCGGGCCGAGTGGAGCGGCTCCGCGGCGATAGCGGCAACCCCCTGCTGGTACCCCTCGGCCATCGCCTCCACAGCACGCGCACCCATGTCCTGGCGAAGGGCGAGGTCGATGAGGTCGGCTTCCCAGGGGCCGGGAAGGCAGTCGTCGACATGTGCTGCATCGAGGACGACGCCGGTGGGTCCGGCGACCGCGTCGAGAGCATCCGCGCACATCCAGACGACGTAGCCCGTGCCTGAGGTGCGCAGCGCCTGCGCGAAGTCGATCTCGTCACGCAGCGCACGCGCGCTCTCGCGCCTCTGATCGCGACCGAGGGAGGGATCCGACTGAGGCGGATCGGCATACGTGCGCCACGTCGTCATGACGCAGCGGCCTGTCGCATCGGCACCGGCATTCCCGAGGTCACGTGCATAGCCTCTCGCACCGCGGAGAGCACTGTGTGGGAGGCGAGGTAGGTGGAGTCTAGATGCGACGTGGCAACTCCGGCGACGGCCGCGACGGCTCGGGCGAACGAACCGCCGGGGGTAGCAGGTGGAGGCAAGGGAGACAGGAAGGCATCACAGGCAGCCGGGAAGGCATCGCGCAGGCCGCGCCCCGCGGGCACCGGATCGAGGAGGTGGACGACATTGAGCCAGGCCCCCACCCGGTCGTAGGGGAAGGCGGTCGGCGCCGCCTGGACGGCGGGATGCGCCAGTGGACTGCCCAGGGTGACGAGCAGGTCCACGTCGATGCGGGGGTCGGCGAGCAGATCCCAGGCGACCACCGAGCCCAGCGAGTGCGCGATGACCACGCGCGGACGCGGTGCACGCAGGATCGCCGTGGCCGCGCGATGGAGCACGGCAGCCCGTCGCGCGTCGTCGTCGAGATAGCGACCCACCTGGTCGAGGCCGAAGACGGGCGCTCGCAGAATCGACGCGAGTGGCAGTCGATCGGCGAGCTCGGCCGGCTGGGGCAGACCCATCGGCCACGACAGACGCGTGGACTCGCCCACAGCGTCGATCAGATCCGCTAGCCGACGCTGCCGCTCGACATAAGCTCCCCGATCCTCATCCACGCATGCGGTCGGATGTGGCGGATCGCGGCGCGCGTGGATCCGACCCGAAGTGGTGAGCAGGTCGTCGTACGCCGGTGCGACGAGGTCGATGGTCAGGCCGCCGAGCGCGGTGATCACGGGACGCCACCATGCGGGGCGGACTCCCCCGACGCCGTGGAGGTAGACGACGCTGCCGTGGCGCGATCCGGGGACACGGCGGGGGCGCATCTCCCGAGGGTACGGTGCCGACGGCCTCGATCCCGACGCAACTGCAGTGCACCGAGTGACCAGTCGAGTCATCTGTGACTCGAGGTGGTCAAGTTTTTGGGAAAAGTTCCGACACACCCTTGCGCGGCTTGCGCGAGGCGATTAGAACTGTCCTATCGCAAGGGAAACTGAGCGATCGGAGCACGAGGAGATCGAGCCGCAAGGCGAGATCGGAGGCAACTCCCCACCCCGGTGTCGCGGGGAAGGACCACGGCTTCGGGATCGGCTGAGGCGGCGTAAGCCGCACCGGAGGCGCCCCGGCAACGGGTGCGACGAAGGAGGGGCGACGCCCCCGACTTCCCCTCACGGGACCGGCAGGCTGGATCCAGAGCGAGACCCCTGGAACTCATGCTTCCAGGGGTCTCGCCTTTTATAGACCTGGATCGGCACCAGCCATGGGAGCCACGCCGCCCAGGTGGGCGGCCAGCCTCGCGAGACCCTCGTCGATCGACACCTCGGGGACCCAGGCGAGCGCCTCGCGCGTCTCGCGCTGGTCGAACCAGTGCGCCGTGGCCAGTTGCTCTGCCAGGAAGGCGGTCACCGGTGGCTCCCCCTCCCGGCCGGTGCGCTCCCAGAGCCGCTCGAGCACCTCACCGCCCATGCGGGCGACCGGGAAGGGCACGGAACGATGGGGTGCGGGAGCACCCGCGGCCAGGGCGATCCGCGTGAGCATCTCGATCACCGTGCGCGGCTCGCCATTGGAGACGACGAAGGCGCGGCCGCGCACCCGCGGATGGGCGGCCCGGTCGACAGCCGCGGCGATCGCAGACCCCGCGTTGTCGATGTACGTCGTATCGATGAGCGCAGATCCGCTGCCGATGATGACGAGCCTGCCCGATCGCGCGCGATCGACGATGCGCTCGGTCAGCTGGCTGTCGCCGGGACCCCAGACGAGGTGGGGGCGCACGACGGTGACCGCCACATCGTCTCCATCAGCGGCCAGGGCCTCGATCTCGGCCATCGCCTTGCTCTGCGAGTAGTGCCCGCGGGCGTGCCAGGGATCCGCGGGCTCCGCGCGCGCGCCCACGAGCGCGCGTCCGGCGTGGGCTACCGACGGCGAGGAGATGAGCACAAAACGCGCGACCCCCGCACGTCGTGCCGCCTCGAGGGCCTGCCGGGTGCCGACGACATTGATGCGCTCGTACTCCTCCCACGGTCCGGTGATATCCACCCGGGCAGCGGCATGCACGACGGCGTGGCATCCGGTGAAGCCTTCGACGAGCGCCTCCACCGATCCGGAGATGTCG
>JBJOJS010000021.1:0-65170 GCA_046046455.1 Actinomycetota bacterium
ACGCTCACCATCCGGTGGATGTCCTTGCGCACCTCCTGGGTGTCACGCCAGGTGGTTGGGGTGAAGGGGACATCCTCGGTGACCTCGGCGACCTGTCGCCGCAGTTTCGCGTCACGCGCGGCGAGCAGCGTCGCCATGTCCTCCGGGCTCAGCAGGCCGGGCAGCCCGAGGTAGTCAGCGGCGTCCTCGTCCAACTCGAGCGACTCCGCGGTGATCGCGCGCCCCGCCGTGAGCACATGCGCGAACTGCGCATCGGCGTCCAGCGCGATGAACCCCTCCCCCGCCACTCGCTCCACATCAGGGTCCAGGTCATGCTCGTCACGCGGCGTCACGCGCACGACGGCGTTGCGCGCCGACTCCATCTCTCCCGCGAGAGCGAGTAGCGGACGCACGGCAGGGAGGTAGACCGAGGCGGTCTCTTGCTCACCCCGGGCCCGGACGACCCGGCCGACCGCCTGTGCGAAGAAGAGAGGCGTGCGCGCCGAGCAGAGGTAGCCGAGGGTTGTCGCGCGAGGGATGTCGACGCCCTCGCTGATCATCCGCACGCAGACGACGAGGCGAGTGCGACCCTGGGTGAACGCCGTGAGCCGCTCCGATGCGTCGGCGTCCTCGGAGAGGACGACGGCAGGCTCCTCGCCCGTGACCCGTGCCGCGATGGCGGCGTACGCGCGAGCAGTCTCCTGGTCGTTGGCGAGGATGATGCCCGCGGCATCCTCGATGCCGGCGGCGCGCTGCGCGCGGACCCGCTCGTCGACCGCGGCGATGACGTGGGGCACCCAGCGACCCGTGGGCGACAGTGCCGTGCGCCACGCCTTGTCCTCGTCCTTCTTGGTGCCGGAGCCCAGCATCGCGGCGAAGGCCTCACCCGCGTCGTTGAGCCACCGCGAGGTGCCGGTGTACGCCGCGAAGACGACCGGACGCACCACGCCGTCAGCCAGTGCGTCGCCGTAGGAGTAGGAGAAATCGGCGATCGACCGCACTTCGTCGCCGTCTTCCTCGTAGGAGACGAAGGGAATGCGCTCATCGGGCTTGGTCCGAAAGGGAGTGCCGCTGAGTCCCAGGCGTCGCTTGGCGGTGTCGAAGGCTTCACGTAAGCCATCACCCCAGGTGAGACCGTCGCCGGCGTGGTGGATCTCGTCCATGATGACAAGGCTCGGTCGCGCCTCGGCCCGATTGCGATGGAGCATCGGCTTGGTGGCGACCTGCGCATACGTCGCGACGTACCCCTGCGTGCCTTCGCGCACGGGGCCCACCGAGTTGGGTAGGTCGGGATCGAGCCAGAGCCCGAGTCGCGCCGCAGCGTCAGCCCACTGACCGCGAAGGTGGTCGGTGGGCACCACGACGATGACGCGATGCACGATTCGCTGGGCGAGCAGTCGACCGGCGAGGGTCAGAGCGAAGGTCGTCTTGCCCGAACCAGGGGTCGCCGTGACGAGGAAGTCGCGTGCCTGGACCTCGGCGTAGCGCTGCAGCGCACGGATCTGCCAGTGGCGCAGATACGGCGACGCGGGGGTCTGGGCGAGGGCGGTCATGGGAGACACGACCCTGGCATAGGCGAGGGCGCGCACCCCGGCACGGCGCGCCCCGCGTGCCTCCCACATGTGACGCGTGTGACTGGCGATACTTCTGAGTCATGGGACGGCACGCGGCGCCCCGGGGGAAGGCTCGTCCCCCGGCTGCTCAACGTCCCCACGACGCGGGACGACATGCCTCCGCGGGCTGGCGACTGCCCCGCACCCGCGACCTCGCGGCCCTCGGCGCCATGAGCCTGCTCACCGGACTGGTGGTCGGTTGGTACCCGCCACTGCTCGGCGGCTCCACTCCGGCAGCCGCGAGTACGCCGACCATCACGCCGTCAGCTGTCGCCGAGCAGACCCCGGCAGGTGACCGGTCCACGCAGGATGTGCGCGAGAGCGAAGGCGTCATAGAGGACGCCACCGATGTCGAGCCCGCGGTCTTCATCCCCGAGGATCAACGTCGCGCGGTCACGATCGCGGGTGTCGGAGACATCCTGCTCCACAAGGAGATCATCGCCCAGGCCATCGGCGACGGCGGAGGATCACCCGACTTCCTGCCTCAGCTCGAGGGGATTGCACCGCTCATCGAGTCCGCCGATCTTGCGGTATGCCACATGGAGTACCCCCTGGGTTCGCGTGAGGGTCCCTGGAGCGCCTGGCCCGATCTGCCCCATGGCCCACCCCAGATTGTCGATGCCGTGGCGGCCGTCGGGTTCGACGCGTGCACGACGGCGAGCAACCACACGCTGGATCAGGGCTTCGACGGGGTCGTGAGCACGATCGATGCCCTGGAGTCAGCGGGTCTGGCGCACGCGGGCTCAGCGGCCTCGGAGGCCGATGCTGCGGAGATCACGATGATCGACGTGCACGGCGTTCAGGTCGCGCTGCTGTCGTATACCTACGGCTTCAATGGAATTCCCCGCCCCTACGACTGGTGCTGCAACCTCATCGAGCCCGGTGTGATCACGGCCGCCGCGCAGCAAGCGCGCGAAGCGGGTGCACGACTGGTCATCGCGGGTCTGCATTTCGGAGAGGAGGGGATCTCGGCACCGACGGAGAGTCAGCAGGTCCTCGTCCAGGAACTCGCCGACTCGGGGCTGGTCGATCTTGTCCTCGGCCACCATGCGCACGTCGTGCAGCCGGTGACGAAGGTCGGCAACATGTGGGTTGCCTACGGCCACGGCAATCTGCTTTCCGCCCAGTCCCGCAAGGATCCACGGACGGGTGACGGGCTCCTGACGACCTTCACCTTCACCGAGCAGGCTGATGGGTCCTTCGTCGGGACATCCGCGGTGGGATACGCCATCGTCAACTACGACTTCCCGTTTTCCCTCGCGCCCGTGCCGTCATACGCCGAGCCCGGCGGCAAGGCGGACGCTACCTGGGCACGGGTCAGCGAGCAGGCCCTCATCCCGGGCGATGTGAGCGGATTCGAACTGCGTCGATTCGACTACTGACTATCCCGCGAGGAAGGACAGCCGCACCTGGCGCCGCGGGTTATCGACGTTGGGGTCGACAAAGACGATGCTCTGCCACGTGCCCAACTGCATCTGGCCGTCGACCACCGGCACCGTGATGCTCGGAGCGATGAGCGCAGGCAGCACGTGATCACGACCGTGCCCCGGCGACCCGTGCCTGTGCAGGTACGCCGCGCCGCGGGGCAGGAGTGACTCGAGAGTGAGCTCGAGATCTTCCTCGGAGCCGGCACCCGTCTCGAAGATCGCAACCCCGGCGGTCGCATGCGGCACGAAGACCTGGAGTAGTCCATCACCGCGGCCACGACAGAAGTCCGCCGCGACCGCGGTGATGTCGGTGGTCAACCGACCGCCCGTCGTCAGGCTCACTAGCTCGGTATCCACGTAACCACGCTTTCGTTATGGCAGTTCGGAGATGAGCGCAGATCAGCGCGGCACGCACCCTGCCACATTCACCTGCCTGACCGGGGGGCTGGACGCTCCCCAGAACGGGTGCTGGGACCCCGGGTGCCGATAAACTGGACACGGTCGGTCTACTTGACTCATGGCTCCCCGAATGAAGCGGTTCTTCGCGGGCACCGTGTCCTTCGCCATCGTGATGTCGATGATGGGCGTCATCGCCCCGGGCCTCGCGCAGGCCACCGGATGCCCCACAGTCACCAGTGGCGTGGTCTCACCCGCGCCTTCAGCGGGCGTCAACTGGTCCGGATGCAATCTCACCGGAGCCAACCTGAGCAACGCCAACCTCACCGGAGCGACTCTCACGGGTGCCACCTTCACCAACGCCAACCTGACATACGCCTTTCTCGACAACGCCGAACTGAGCGCAGCGAACCTCACAGGCGCCAACCTCTCCCGCTCCTCCATGGTTAGCGCCAATCTCACCGGCGCCACCCTCACCAACGCCGATCTCTCGGACGCCACCATGGTCACAGCCAACCTCACCAACGCCACACTCACCGGAGCCACGCTCACCCGCGCCACCATGGGCACAGCCACCCTCACCGGCGTGACCAGCGGAGGCATCAGCGGCACACCCACCAGCCTGCCCTCAGGCTGGCAAATCACCTCTCGCTACCTCATCGGACCCGGCGCCAACCTCACCGGGACCAATTTCACGGGGGCTGATCTGAGCAACGTCAACCTCACCGGAGCGACTCTCACGGGTGCCACCTTCACCAACGCCAACCTGAGATACGCCTCGCTCGGAAACGCCGCTCTGAACACAGCGAACCTAACGGGAGCCGACCTAGGCCTCTCCTCCTTGACTAGCGCCAACCTCACCGGCGCCAACCTCACCGGCGCCATACTCTCGGATGCCTCCATGAGCACAGCCAATCTCACCAACGCCACACTCACCGGAGCCACGCTCACCCGCGCCACCATGGGCACAGCCACCCTCACCGGCGTGACCAGCGGCGGCATCACCGGCACACCCACCAGCCTGCCCTCAGGCTGGCAAATCACCTCTCGCTACCTCATCGGCCCCGGCGCCAACCTCACGAGCGCCACCCTCACCGGCGCGACTCTCACGGGCGCGACTCTCACGGGCGCAAACCTCACCAACGCCGACCTCGACTACGCCAACCTCACCGGAGCCAACCTCACCGGAGCAACACTCACCGGAACGCGACTAAGTGGAGCAGCGCTGGCAGGCGCGACACTCGCTGGCGTCGTAAGCGGCGGCATCACCGGCAACCCCACAAGCCTGCCCACCGGATGGCGCCTAGCCAGCAGTTACCTCATCGGACCCGGCGCCAACCTCACCAACGCCACACTCGCTGGCGTAGATCTCACGGCGATAGACCTCACAAACGCCAACCTCACGAACGCTAACCTCACGAACGCTAACCTCACGAACGCCAACCTCGACGGTGCCCAACTCGCGGGGGCAACACTCACCGGAGTCATCAGCAGCGGAATCACTGGGACCCCCGCGAGCCTGCCTACGGGCTGGACGCTGGTGGGCGGGGTACTCGTCGCGCCGACCCCGACCCCGACACCCACACCGACGCCGACCCCGACACCCACACCGACACCCACACCGACACCCACACCGACACCCACACCCACGCCGACACCCACGCCGACACCCACACCGACACCGCCCGATCCCCCCGTGCCTCCCAGCCCTCCGGCTCCGCCGATCCTCCCCGACCCGCCACCGCCGGGGCAGTCGAGCGGAACCGTCGGCGGCGTCCCCGTCACAGTGGAGAGCAACCCCGAGCCGGGCGGCGCCGCGCTGTCGATCTCCGCAGGGGACTTCACCGCAACCCTGGCCGGCGAGAGCACCGACGGAGCGCCGCTTCCGCTCGGATCCGGCAACGCGCTCACAACCCAAGCCGGCGGAGCGATCGCCATCGGCGCCGCGGGCTTCCTGCCCGGATCGACCGTGGGCCTCTACCTCACCCCGGAAACAAGCAGGCCGCTCGGACGCGCCGCCATTCCAACGGCCGCCACCGCCCTTGCCGTGCTGCCCGTGTCCAGCGTCGGCGCTATCTCCGGGACCGCCGAGATCCCTGCGGCCTTCCGCGCAGGCGACGCTGCCCTGCAGATCACCGGCTACACCGCCAGCGGATCGCCGATGGCGATCGCTCTCGGCATCAGGGTCACGGCCTCGACACCGCCGACGATCACCATCAGCGGCACACGCGGAGGCCGAGACACCCACATCATCGAGATCAGCGGACGCTCGAGTGGCGTCCAAGGACCTCTGACCGCATGGCTCCGCGTGCGTGGACAGGCCACCTACAAGCCGGCTGCCGCCACCATTCCCGTCAGTCCAAGCGGTGCGTTCACATGGTCGACGCGGAGCGGGAAGAAGACCTACATCTACGTCACGGACGGCACCACCCGCTCCAACCGCATCATCCTCGGCCGTGCCACCCACGAGCGCAGGTCGGGATCGGGCTGATCGAGCCAGCACATTCCGCGCAAGCAGAAGGGGCCTGCAGAGAGATCTCTCGGCAGGCCCCTTCTGGTTGACACTACTGAGGGGTCAGCGTGACAACCCCGGACCCAATGCGCATGCCGTCGACGAAGACATGGGTGCCCAGGGCGGAGTTGAGGATGCCCGCAACCCCCGAGGCGAGCTTGACGGTGTAGCTGCCCGACTTCTGCTTCTTGAGCGTGAAGATCGTGGCCGTGCCCAGATCGGTGTCGGTCGCGTAGACGCGGCCCTTGAGGGTGCCCTTATTGGGATCGATGGTCAGGTTGCTGACGACCACTGTCCGCCAGCCCATCGCTCCCGTGTGCGACAGGAAGAGCTCGCCGTCGTGCTCGAGCTTGCCGTTCTTGATCGCCGACACGGGGAACTCGAGCGCGACCTTGCCGGGGCGCAGAATCGTGCTGCCGCCCGGATCCATGCCCGTGACCGTGACGTTGGCCTGCAGCAGCGCATTGGTGACCTCGTGGTTGACGCGCACGGCGGTGTAGCCGAGGACCTTGTCGCTCGAGGCCGCCGAGGCCGAGGCGGCGGGGACGAGAAACGCGCCAGCCAGACCCACACTGGCGACGATCCCGATGAGCTTCTTCATACGAGGAACCTTCCGTGATGCTCCACCCCGGCCCTGCGCCCGGGCAGCACCATCGACCCTAGTACGTCGCCAGATCTCACGCTTCGGGGTCGGGCTCCGGATCGGGGACCTGCGGTGCCTTGGGCTTCACGACCAACACGAGCACCCCAGCGAGCACGACGAGTGCACCGAGCACGGTGTAGACGGGCTGGCCCGTCATGAAGCTCTCCTCGAGGAAACCCAGGGAAATGGCGGCCCAGAACCCACCGATCATGATGAGAACCAGGCCGATGGTGCGGCGGAGGGGACTGAGTTCCTTCACGGCACGATCCTCTCAGGCCACAGGGTCATGGTCGCGTAAGGAGCCATTGCACGGTAGCGAAGGACTCGTCTTCCTCGATGAGTTCACCCACGATGACCTGACCCGTCCAGTCTCCCGCCGTGACGTCGAAGGACGACGCACCCACAGTGATGGAGTCTGGGTCGACGAGCGTGAAACCCCCAGCCTCTAGGGCACCTCCCGCATAGAACTCCTGAAGAGCGGGGAGATCTTCAGCGGGGAAGCGCCACGTCGCGGTGACAAGCCCACCGGCCGCCGGGAAGTAGTTGATTTCTACCTCTCCGATCCCCTCTCCGACCGATGTGAGTTCACCTCCATCGGGTACCGGAAGCGAGGCCATCCACGCGGGCTGGGGAATCTCCGAAGCATCGGCCTCGAGGCTGAACTCCGCCGGGGGCACGCCTGGCCCCGGATCCTTGGACGACATGTACACGGCGCGCAGGCCGTCGTCTTCGCGGGTCATCACGAGTGTGCTGCTGGAGTCGGTCGTGGAGATGGAGTTGTAGGTCCAGCCCTGGGGTGCGGCCGCGCCGTACTCCTCGAGGCCGTCTTTGCCGGGTGCGCTATCGACACCGATTATCTGCGCTGCATCGAGGGCGTCTCCCCACCGCTCGACCGTGCGACCCGCTCCGAGGATCGCTCCTTCCGGCAGAGGTATATCGCCATCGAAGAGGGGGAGGGCGGACGCGATATCCGATGATGCGACCGGGGCACCGATCAGCGCGAGATACGGACCCAGTGACTCGTCGATGACATCGATGAAGGGTGTGTCCACGGGCTCAGGATCTGATGTGGACCGGGTGTTGCTCGGTGTCGGTGACGCTGCTGAACTCGTCAGTGCCGATGGCTTCGAGGGGTCAGGAGTGGCTACCCCTTCGACGGTGCCCGCGCCACCACCGCAGCCTGCGAGGAGCAGGAGGGCCGGAGCAACGAGCGGTGCGCGACGCATTGCTCGATGGTAGACAGCACGTGCGCAATGCGCGCGGAATTCCCCTACCCTCGGGGCATGCGCGGACCGGCCTGGCTCATGACGACCGCCCGCCGCTATCGCGATCTCGACCTCGAGTACGCCGCGCTTCGCGTCGTCGGTCGCGGCCTCTTCCTCGCCGTGATGCTCATGGTCGCTTTCCTATACGTCTTCACGCGTGTGACGGATCTCGTCGCAGGCACAAACGAGGTGCTCATCCCCACCGTCGCCGTGACGTCCGACGTGGATCTGGGGGCCCTCGCGCAAGGCGCCTTCTCGCGGACAAGCGCGTCCGTCGTCAGCGTCATCGGTGTCGTCACGCTCATCGCGAGTGCGATGCTCACAGGTCATGCGATTCGGCGGGGCAGCTGGCGTGCCCTACGCGCCGACCAGTCGCCGCCGATCCGACTCCTGTCGGTGCGCACCATCGGCGTCGCCGTGCTGCTCCCCGTAGCGATCTTGGCGACATGGCTGCTCACGCTCGCCACGTCCATCCGACACAGCGCGTGGGTCACGATCCTGGGGCGCGATGCCTCCACGGGCGTGATCGACACCGGCAAGGTGCTCGCCGTTGTCCTCAGCCTCGTGCTCATCGGCTCCGGCGTACTCCTCGTCGTGCGCTTCACCCTGGGTCATCTGCCACGCACAGCCTTCCTCGCGGCGATCATCGTCGCCGTCGCCGTGGTCGTGGCCAACTTCTTCCTGCTCTACACCTACGTCGGCGCACTCATCAACCCCGACGTATCAGCGGGGATCGTCCTCGTCTTCACACTGCTGCTGTGGGTCAACATCTGCGTCCGCGTCTATCTCGCCGCGCTGTGCTGGATCGGGGCGAGAAGCTAGCCTCAGACTGTGGCCCTGCTCCTCGACGAAGCGCACTGGCACTGGCGTGGCCGCTGGTGGTGCCACCTCGTCAGCGACCACTCCCTGAGCGAGCTCCACGCCTTCGCCGAGTGGATCGGCGTACCCCGACGGGCCTTCCAAGGTGACCACTACGACATCCCCGACGAGGCTAGGCCGGTCGCCATCGAGGAGGGCGCCCTCGTCGTGACGAGCCGCGAGATCGTGCTCGCCCTCTACGCCGCGGGACTGCGGCTGCGCCCCGAGCAGCGCAGTGGGGTTCTCCGCTCCGGGACTGCCACCGGGTAGCGGATTCGGGGCGCAGAACGCCGCGCTAGCCCGACGGGGTCAGGGTGAGCGTCGCCTCGCCTGATTGGTCGATGGCTTCCGCACTCCACGACCACGGGAACTGAGCACCCGACTGCCACGCATCGACCTGGTCCTCGTAGTTGGGGTTGAAGGCGTGACCGCTATTGCCGGTGAGGTTGACCCAGGTGGAGTTGTCGAAGTTCGCCAGATCGACCACCTGGCGCATGCTCGGCACCCAGGTAACCTCGAAGCCCTCGCTCGGTGTCCAGCCGGTGGCATTGACGATGCCACTGCCGCCCGCGGTGTCGATCGGGCCGCGGTTGAAGAGTGCCTCGATGGGGGCGATTCCCGATGAGCCGAGGGTGCCGTGCTGGAGCAGGAGGTTGTGCAGTGCACCCCAACTCCACGACGCGGGGTCGTCCCCCTGGAGCGAGACCATGTCCTGGTACGCCGCGTCGAGGCTCGCGGTGACGACCGCGTCGCGCCCCTCCGTCTCGGCTGTGAGCGGGTCATCCCACCAAGGATCGTCCGGGCGGTCCCACAGAGTGCGCATCACCTCGAAGAACTGGTCATCGCCACTCGCCGACCAGATCTCCGTACCGGTCTTGGCATCGAACATCCGCGTGAGCAGTTGGCGCCAGAAGGCGTTGAAGTACGCGGCCGGCGCCGAGTCGATTCCCTGCTGGTAGTCCCAGCCATCGAGCAGTGCCATGGCCGCTTGCGTCGACTCCTGCACCGACATGCCCTTGATGCGCGGGACCAGGAAATCGGCGTTAGCGCTCCAGTTGTCCATCTGCAGGGCCTGCATATCCGCAACCGTGAAGGCACGACCCTCCGCGATCTGCGCCGTGAGCAGGTCGACGATGCGCTGACTGCGCGCACCGTAGGACCAGTCATCGGTGATGAAGTAGGGGTAGTCGGGACCGATGACCGCCTGGTTGGCCGTGACGATCCACCCCTCAGGGGGGTTGTAGGCCCAGGGCAGTGCCTCGAACGGGATCTGCCCCGTCCAGCCGATCTCGCTGGACCAGCCGGGCACGGGCCACTTGCCGTCGTAGCCCTCGCGGATGGGGATGACGCCGGGCATCTGGTAGCCGATATTGCCGTCGACATCGGCGTAGAGGAGGTTCTGGGCGGGTACCTCGAGGATGGCGGCCGCCTCGCGGAAGGCCTCGAAATCCTGGGCGCTGTTGAGCAGGGCGAAGGCGTCGAACGTCGTGCCCGGCTCGAGTGCTGTCCAGCGCAGCGCGACGGCGTAGTCACTGCCCGGATCGCCCACATCGGCGTAACCAGGAGCCGGCACCGGCGCCTCCGCCCCGATCGTGGCGTAGTTGTCCCCCGCCTCGATCACGTCAGAGATGATCGGGCCCGACTCGGTCGACCGGATCGTGATGTCGACCGGATCCGCACCCGCGACCTGAATGCGCTCCGTGCGTACCTCGAGTGGCACGAGTTCACCGTCGTACTCATATGCATCGCCTTCGACCTTGGTGAGGACGAGGTCGGTCACGTCGGGGCCGGTGTTGGTGAAGCCCCACGCGAAGCGATCGGTGTGCCCGATGAACACGCCGGGCAATCCCGCCATGGTCCAGCCGCCTACAGCGACCGGGCACTCCGGCGTGACGGTGCGACAGCGCAGGTTGGCCTGGTACCACAGGCTCGGCATGCTCGGCGCGAGGTGCGGGTCGTTGGCGAGGATGGGCTTGCCGGTCGTGGTGTGCCGGCCGTCCACCGCCCAGGAGTTGGAGCCGATGCCCTTGCCTGCCGGGCCCAGCCAGGGATCCAGGAGCGACGACGAGGCGAGCACGGTCTGCAGCGTGCCGGCGATGCCCGGCACCTCATCCGGTGTGACGCGCATCGCGGCAGCCGCCGCCGTCGCAGTGGCACCAACCGCTGCCGGTGTGTATGCGTCGCCTGCAACTCTCCCGCCCTCGACGATCGGACGGTTGCGGTCGAAGGGGTATGGCGGGAAGACCTGCTCGGCCTGCTCCACGGATGTGGCCGAGGCCAGCACGACGCGGTAGATCTCATCGGTCATGTTGCCGCGCAGGTCCCACGCGAGGGCTTTGAGCCAGGCCACCGAGTCGGCGGGAGTCCACTCCTCGATCATGTAACCGGGATTCGTGAGTCCCAGTACGGCGTACTCGAGGCTGATATCCGACTTCGAGCGTCCCGCAAGGTAGGCGTTGACGCCTGCGGCGTAGGAGTCGAGCATGAGCCGCGAGGTGTCGTTGAGCAGCGGCACCTCCTGCTCGGCGATCCGGCGCCAGCCAAGCGTGCGCAGGAAGGCGTCGGTGGGCACCTGGCTCTCACCGAACATCTCCGATAGCCGGCCGGCCGTGATGTGACGGCGTACGTCCATCTCCCAGAAGCGATCCTGCGCGTGCACATATCCCTCGGCGTACATCAGGTCGGCGAGGCTGTCGCCATAGATGGTGGGAATGCCCAGCTCATCGCGGACGACATCGACCGGCGCCGCCAGACCCGACACGGTGAGCGTGCCACTTGTCTGCGGCCAGCTGCGCTTCACGGTCCACTGCAGGAAGGACGAGATCGTGGCGAGGACGAGCACGAGGACGATCGCGATGATGCCGAGGACCCAGGGCCAGCGTCGACGCTTGCGCGCAGGAGTGCTCGGGGCGGGCGTGGCATCGGGAGCGGGGTCGGTCACCGGGCCAGGCTAGGCGCGCATCACCGATCCGCGCAGGAGGATCGCCCGCACCAGGGGTGGGCCGGCGGCGTTCTTCGGTCAAGAAGTGCCACCCGGTGACACATTTCGACCAAAGAAGGAGGAGGTGGGGGTTAATCGCGGGTTGCTCACGACTCCTTGACGCGGGAGTACCAGATCCGATCGGCCACGGACACGACGTCATCCGACATCGTGGTCATCCGTCGATACAGCTCGCGACTACCCAGGACGACGCGGATGTCGTTCACCTCGAGGAGTTCTCCCATCGCACGGCGGTAGACGCGCTCGAGCTGACGCTGCGACTTCACCGCCGCATCGGCGGACTCCGTGGCGAGTCCCTGCCGGTCGCGACGTCCATCCAGGCGATCGAAGGCGTCACGGAGGTGGACGACGCCCTCCGCGAGGAGGACGGCCATCTCGGAGGCAGCGGCATCGGGTGGGAACTGCATGGCTTCCGACTCGCGCACGGTGTCCTTGGCTCCGTTGATGACCTTGTCGAGATCCCGCGAGAGCTGGAAGAGGTCCTCGGGCTCCAGCGGCGTTGTGAAGGCTTCGCGGACGGCATCGACGAGTTGACGGCGCAGGTCATCGCACTCGTGCTCGGCTGCACGCACCTCGCTCGCCCGTGGCTCATCGCCCGCGGCCCAGGCAGCGAATGCGGCCATGCCCGATGACGTCACCTCGGCCTGTCGCCGCAGCATGTCGATGACGTCGGGTGTCTCGGGCAGGAACCACCGCCCGCGCTTCGACGTACTCACACTGCCCTCCAACCGATGAGGATGATCACGGCCAGTATCGCCGCCGCGGGGATCGTGGTGAGCCATGCGATGCCCATATCGCGCACGATCTCCCAACGCACGTGGCGCCAGCGGCGCCGACCTGCCCCGATGCCGACGACCGATGAGGCGACAACCTGGGTGGTGCTTACGGGCGCGCCTACGAGCGAAGCCCCGAGGATGACCGCCGTGGACGAGGTCTGACTCGTGAAGGAGTCCAACGGCGTGAGGCCGAAGATCCGCTGCCCGATGGTGCGCACGATGCGCCACCCACCGAGAGCGGTGCCGAGGGTGAGCGCGGCTCCGGTCACGACCTTGGCCCACAGCGGCACGGCGAGCTCGCTCGTCTCGCCGGTGGCCAGCAGGAGTACGGCGATGACGCCCATCGCCTTCTGCGCGTCATTGCCGCCATGGCTGAAGGACAGGGTCGCCGCGGTGACCCAGTTACCGCCGCGCATCGGATCGTCCCAGCGTCGCGTCCATCGCCGCGACCTCCATCGGAGGAAGCGCAGGAGGAGCAGTGCGCCGAGGAACCCGAGCGGAGGCGAGACGAAGAGGGCGAGGAGCACCGCGACGACTGCGGTCCAGTTGACCGATTCAAGACCTCCGGCACCGGTGAGTACGCCGTCCGCGACGGCCGCGCCCACCAGGCCACCGACCAGCGCATGGCCCGAGGAGGAGGGCAGGCCGAGCCACCACGTGATGAGGTTCCATGCGGTGGCACCCGCGAGCCCCGCACCGACCACCGCCACCATCTGACTGTCGGGCACGGTGACGATCGCACCGATCGTGTCGGCTACGGCCGTCCCCAGCAGGATGGCGCCCGCCATGTTGAAGGTGGCGGACAGGGCGATGGCCTGCCCCGGGGTCGCACCGCGGGTGGCCACCAGCGTGGCGATCGCATTGGACGCGTCGTGGAAGCCATTGGTGACGGCGAAGGCGACCGCCAGCCCGATCGCGATGATGAGACCGGCCTCCACGCACCCAGTCAACACCTCGGGAGGTCGATGTCGTCACGGATCAGGAGTGCTTCGGACGACCCATGACCACCAGGTCACATCCCTGCCGCTGCCTCCGCACGGGATAGCGATCCTCGCGGCAATCCCAACTCGCTCTCCGCTGCGGAGCGGGACCATGCGTCAGCCTGCTGACGTGTGAGCGCACCACCGTGCGCGACCACCTGCAGGATCAGTCCGTCCAGCAACGAGAGGATGCGCCAGGCACTGGCATCGGGGTCATCGCACACCATGTCCCCTGCGCGCACCCCCTCGACGATGATTCCCACGAGCACGCGCTGCCACTCCTCATTCAATCGATGCGAGGTACGCCGGAGCGCGGGTCGACGCGCTGCCTCCGCCCACGCATCCAGCCAGATCTGCATGCCGAAGTCGCCCGTGCCATCGCGCATCCCGCGGTCATAGGTGTGGAAGAAGATCGCGAGCTTCGCGACGGCATCGCGGCCCTGCGCGACAGCCCTGAGGACCTCGACCAGGTCGGATCGCGCTTCCTCCTCGAACGCGTCAGCGAGAAGCTCGTCCATGGACGAGTAGTAGTGATGGATGAGCCCACTCGACGTGCCGAGCTCGGCAGCGACATCGCGCACCGTCGTGCCGGCGATGCCCTGACGGGCCATCACCGCTCGTGTGGCAGCGACGATGGCGGCGCGACGGTCATCGGGGGTCATGCGGGGCACATCACCACGCTAATGCCTATTGCGCAGTTGTCCAATAGGCCTTTAGGCTGCCCCCGTGTCGGGCGGCGCCCCCCGCCGCCCGGCACCCCTTACTCGCGCCTCGCCCTTCGCAGAGGTTCGCGCTCGACGAGGAGGCACCGTGCTCAAGCAGACCCCCTTCCATGCGCGTCTGGCCGAGTTGAGCCAGACGCAGGCCTGGGGCAACTGGGCGGGCTACCTCTCCGCCATGCGCTACGACCTGTCGACCAAGCACGAGTACTTCGCCGTCCGCAATGCCGCAGGCTTCTTCGACACCTCCCCGCTGCACAAGTACTGGATCCGCGGTCGCGATGCTGAGCGCTTCTGCTCCTACGTCTTCGCGCGCGACATCCGCACGCTCAAGTCCGGGCGTGCGCAGTACACCATCTGGTGCGATGACGCCGGCTATGTCATGGAGGACGGCGTCATCTTCCGCTACTCCTCCGATGAGTTCCTGCTCACTGCAGCCGAGCCCAATCTCGGCTACCTGCGTCAGCTCGCGCGGCCCTTCGAGGTCGAGGTGGTCGACTGCAGCGAGGACTACGCATCCCTGGCCATCCAGGGACCGCGATCGCGAGCCATCCTCGAAGCCTTGACGCCGGACATCGCCGACCTGCGCTACTTCGGCTTCACCGAGACCAAGATCGCCGATACCCCGGTCACCGTGAGCCGCACGGGATTCAGCGGGGACCTGGGCTACGAGCTCCTCATCCCCGCCGGGGATGCGCTGCGGGTCTTCGATGCCCTCATCGAGGTCGGTCGACCCCACGGGCTGCGCCCCTACGGCGACGAGGCCCTCGGCATGACCCGCATCGAGGCGGGCCTGCCCCTCATCAACGTCGAGTTCAGCTCCAGCCGCTACGCCTTCACCGCCGACGAGCGCTTCACCCCCGACGAGCTCGGTCTCGGCTGGCTGCTCAAGGGGCTCGACGATCCCACTCGACCCTTCATCGGCCGCGAGGCCATCATCCGCGAGCGCATGGACGGCACGTCTCGCTGGCGGACGGTCGGCATCACGATCGCGTGGCAGGACTACTTCGACCTCTTCACGAGCCACGGACTGCTCGCCGTACCTGATGAGATCCCCGTTGCCTGGGAATCGATGATCTACAACGACAAGGACAAGCGCATCGGCTACGCCACGAGCTTCATGTACTCACCCGTGCTGCAGCGCCACATCGGCATCGCGCGCGTCAAGCCCAAGTACGCCGAGCCGGGCACCGAGGTCTTCATCGAGCAGACCGTCAACCACGAGTACATCAACGTCCGAGCGACTGTGACGACGCTGCCGTTCTACAACCCGGAGAGGAAGACGGCCTGACATGTCCGACACCCATGCCTACGACGCGATCGTCATCGGAGGGGGCCACAACGGCCTTACGAACGCCGCCTATCTCGCCAAAGCCGGTCAGCGGGTCCTCGTGCTCGAGCAGCAGAACATCGTCGGTGGAGCGGCGATCACCGAGGAGCTTCGCCCTGGATTCAACTTCACGACGTTCTCCTATGCGCTGAGCTTGCTGCGTCCGGAGATCATCCAGGAGCTCGATCTCGTGCGGTTCGGCTTCATGCCGCTCTACATGCGCTCGCACTTCGCGCCCATGGACAACGGCGACTACTTCCTCATGGGCCCGGACGAGGCGGTCAATCGGCGCGAGATCGCTCGTCACTCCAAGGCCGACGTCGATGGCATGGCCCGCTTCGAGCACGACACGGCACGCGTGAAGCAGTTCATCCGACCGCTCTTCGACAGCATCCCGCCCAATCTCTTCAGTGACGACCCCGCCGACGCCGATCGCATGGCGTGGCTGGTCAAGCACCTCGGCAACGCCGACAAGAAGCTCCTGCACGACACCGTGCGCCTGCTCACCGGCAGCATCGCTGACTTCGTCGACGACTACCTCGAGTCCGACATCATCAAGGCGACCATCTGCTCGGCCGCGTGCGTCGGCATCAAGCTCGGGCCGATGTCTCCCGGCACCGGCATGAACTGGCTCTACCTCTCCATGGGCGAGCACGACGGCCTCATGGGCTCGTGGTCCTTCCACAAAGGCGGCAACGGGGGCTTCACCCAGGTGCTCGCGCGCGCGGCGACGGCGTACGGCGCGGAGATCCGCCTCAACTCCCACGTCTCCAGCCTCATCACCGAGGGCGGTGAGGTGCGCGGCGTGGTGCTCGATGACGGCACGGAGTTCCGAGCCCCGGTCGTGGTGAGTTCCCTCGATCCGCGACGGACCTTCCTCCAGATCGCCGACCCGCGCGAACTCCCCGCCGATCTCGTCGAGACGATCCAGCGCTTCCGCTTCCAGGGCATCACATCGAAGGTCAACTTCGCGCTGGATGGAGTGCCGCACTACCCCGCGCTCGGCGATCGCACCGACCAGTTCGGCGGCTTCATCAATGTCGCCCCCACGGTGGAGTACATGGAGCGCGCCTACGACGCGGCGAAGTACGGCTGGTACAGCGAGCACCCCTACATCGACGCGTCGATCCAGTCCTTCATCGACCCGGACATGGCTCCCCCCGGCAAGCACGTCATGTCGTGCTACGTGATGTACACCCCGTACCAGCTCAAGGACAGCACCTGGGATGCCCAGGCGCAGAACATGGCCGACCGAGTTCAGGCCACGATGCAGCGCTTCTTCCCCAACTTCAACGACCTGGTGCTCCAGCGCGAGGTCGTGACGCCGGACATCATCGAGTCGAGGACGGGCCTGTCCGAGGGCAATATCTACGCCGGGGAGTTCTTCCCGCACCAGATGTACTTCTTCCGACCCGCCCCGGGATACAGCGACTACCGCACCCCGATCCGCGGCTACTACCAGTGCGGGTCGGGCACGCACCCGGGCGGATGCGTCATCGGCGCGCCCGGCCGTTTCGCCAGCCAGCAGGTGCTCGCCGACGCCAAGCGCTAGCCACCTCTTCGTTGTCCTTACCGGTGTGGTCGCTCGAGGCCCCGGTAAACAGCCACACCGGTAAGGACAACGAGGGGTTACTCCTCGATATCGGGCTCCGGCTCGGCCTCCTCGGCATCCTCGCCGTTCTCACTGCCGCTGTCCTCTTCGACCTGCTCCGTCTCGTCACCGGACGATGAGGAGCAGGCGGTGACCGCCGGCAGGACGAGACCGATCCCTAGGATGGCCGCCGCCCCGATACGAACGCCGCGCAGCCACGGCTTGGTGTCCTTCATGGTCGAATCCCTTCACTGGTGAACCGGTCTCGGTACGAGGCGGGGGTCACGCCACTATGCGCGGAGTCTGGCGCTGCATGTCTCCCCGGTCGACGAGGAGGCCCGCACGTCGACGGTGCCGCTCCGCCCCGGAAGGTAGCGCCAGAAGTCGAACTCGCCGTCGCGGTTGGTCGTCTTGGTGACGGTGTGGGTCACTCGACCATTCTGCGAGATCGTCACGGTCCACCTCTCGCGAGGTCCGGAGGACACCTCGATGTCGGCTTCACGCTGCCGGCCCTCGCGCGTGAGCTGAAGCGTGAGCAGGCCACCTGCGGAGCACTCGACCACCACACCTTGCCGCGCAGAAGCAGGGGTGGCAAGGCTCAGGCCCAGCATCCCGGCGAGCCCTGCAGATGTCACCAGAGCGGCGGCTGCCTTCAGGATCGTCTTCTTCATCATGGGTGCGGAACGTCCTTTCGTGACTCATCCGAATCTGCGGGAGCGGAAGCCGACTTGTCGCGACTCACCCAGAGGCTCGCGGCGATGGAGATGGCGATGATCGAGATCACGATGCCGAGGCTGATGGCCGTGGGGATCTTGAAGATCGCGTGACTGACGATCATCTTGATGCCAACCCATACGAGCACGAGCGACAGCCCGAGCTTGAGGTAGGTGAAGCGGTGCATCAGGTCGGCCAGGAGGAAGTACATCGCGCGTAGGCCAAGGATCGCGAGGGCGTTGCTGGCGAATACGAGGAATGGCTCCTGGGTCACCGCGAAGATCGCCGGGATCGAGTCGACGGCGAAGATGATGTCGGTGACCTCGACGAGTACGAGGACCGCCAGCAGAGGGGTGGCCATGAGCACACCGTTGCGGCGCCTCCAGAACTTCTGGCCCTCGTACTCTTCGGTCGTCGGCACGAAGCGTCGGAAGAGCTTGAGTGTCTTGGACTTGGACGGATCGATGTGCTCATTGCGCTGGACCAGCATCCTGATGCCCGTGAGGATGAGGAAGGCGCCGAAGATGTAGAGGATCCAGGCGAAGCTCGCGATGAGCACGGATCCGGCCGCGATGAAGATCGCTCGGAAGACCAGCGCTCCCACCACGCCGTAGAAGAGCACGCGGTGCTGGTATTGCCGGGGGACGGCGAAGTAACTGAAGATCATCGCCCAGACGAAGACGTTGTCGATCGCCAGCGACTTCTCGATGATGTAGCCGGCGAAGTACTGCAGGCCGAATTCGGCGCCGTAGGCCCACCAGATCAGGCCGCCAACCCCGACGGCGACGGCGACCCAGATGCCCGACCAGACGGCCGCCTCCTTGACGCCGATGACGTGGGCGTCGCGATGCATGAAGAGGTCGACGGCGAGCATCGCCAGGATGCCCGCCAATAGGGCGCCCCAGACCCAGAGTGCGACGTCCACGTCAGCCTCCCATGCCTACGAGCGCGCAGGCGGTCTGCAGGGTTTCGCGGGCGACTCCGAACTCGGTCTGGTCGGAGCCGAGCGCCTCGCGCGCCGTCGTAAGCGCCTGATCGATCTCGGTGGCACCGGGCAGACCGGGGGTCGCGGTGAGTGCCTCGTCGACGAGTGCCGTGGCCTCATCGAGCGCGGCGTACGCGTCGGCGGAGCTCACCCCAGGGAGCCAGGCCACCTGGGCCGCGGCACAGGCGGCTCCCAACTGCGCACCCGCGCCGATGAGACCCTCGGCCGCATCCACCGCCTGACTGGCGGAGTCCAGCGCCTGCTGACCCTGCGAGACCGCTTCGTCGACGGCCCCGCAGCCGGTGAGCAGGACCCCGGCTAGGGCACCTGACGCGAGCACGGCGAAGGTGCGCTTGCGGCGCACATGGTGGTGGGGCGGCACGCGGGGGTGGGACATGGGGCACTCCTCGAGAACGTCGTGATCGACGTCTCGGTCTCCCATCACCGCGACCACCCGGCAGGAGCGGCTTGGCTGCCTGCCAGGAGCCACGGCCGAAGCCCCGGTCACCCATGGGGGTGACGTATTGACGAGGTCTTCGCGCGGAGGTACTCCCCTTGACTCCCCTCTACGTTAAGGAAGCCGCGGCGATCCTGCAAATCGGCTACGCCAGGGCCGCGACCACCCGGTCGGGGAAGTCCGTGATGATGCCCTCCACGTGGCACTCGTCCACGAGCAGCCGCACGAGTACCTCGAGACTGGGTGCGCAGTGGGGCAGGTCATCCGCGCGGACCGTCCACGGCGTGACGTAGAGGCCGGCGGCATGAGCCCGGGACGACACATCGCTCGCCGTCATCGGCTCGCCATGCCGAAGGAGCATGCGCACATCCGGCCCGATGCCATCGGCCCACTCGCGGATCCGCTCCATGCCGCCCGGCTCGAGCATCCAGTCGTAGTCATAGTTGCGCCACGTGCCGTCGCTCATGCGCTCGTAGGTCTCGTGGTTGTCGGTGTGGCAGATGAGCTGGGTGAGGGGTATGTCGACCCCCGCAGCGGGGCCCACCTCACTGCGGATGCGCTGCAAGGCAGGGGCGTCGAAGCTCATGACCCGGCAGCGGTCTTCCCGTGTGCGGTAGCCGTAGCGTGCAAGCACGTCGTACACGGCGGCCGAGAGGTCCTTGCCCTCCTGCTCGTGAAACCACGGCGACTTGAGCTCGCAGAAGACGCCGACGTCGCGGCCCGAGCTGTGCCGCAGGCCCTGGAGGAACTCCAGTTCGGACTCCAGTGTGTGGAAGCCGAAGTGGGACTGCCAGATGGGGAAGCGATCGGGGAAGACAGCGACTGCGCGCCCGTCGACGACCGTGAAGCGCTCGGTCACCGCAAGGGTGAGGATCTCGTCGAGATCGAAGTCGATGACGTAGAAGTGACCATCGGGTCGCTGACGCCCCGGGAAGCGCTCGGCGACGTCGCTCACATTCTCCAGCCAGAGATCATGGTTGATGAGCAGTCGGTCATCACGGGTCATCACCACGTCATGCTCGACGTAGTCGGCGCCCATGCCGACGGCTAGCGCCTTGGCGGGCAGCGTGCTCTCGGGGAGGTATGCGCTCGCTCCGCGATGCGCGATGACGAGCGGTCTCATGTCGGGCAGGCTAGCGCGACGGCACGACACATGACGAGACCCTCCGCATCTGCCGCTGAATCGACCGATCACTGGGCCGTCGTCACGCCCGACTTGCCGCCCGCATGGCCGCCGGGCACAGTGGAGTGATGAGCACGCTTACCTGCCCCAAGTGCCACGGCGAGATGCGCAGCTACGAGCGCAGCGGCGTGCACGTCGACCAGTGCGCCGAATGCCGCGGGATCTTCCTCGATCGCGGTGAGCTCGAGCGACTCATCGACGCGGAGAACTCCTGGGCTGATCGCGTCAATGCCCCGGCCGCACCCGCTCCGCCTCCGGCGGCCCCGGCACCGCCGTCGCAACCCGGCTACGCCATGCCCCCGTCCTACGACCAGGGGTACGACCCGCGCTACGACCGCGGGTACGACGACTACCGGGGCAAGAAGCCCTACAAGAAGCGCAAGAGCTTCCTCGAGGAGCTCTTCGACTGACTTCAGCGCCTACCATGGGGCGGTGCGCCGAGCCGGGATCGTCCTCACGAGCCTGCTCGTCGCGCTTCCGCTGATCGGCACCGCCCCGGTCGTCGGCACTGCTCAGGCGTCAACCGAGCCCGCAGCGGAGGTCGATCCGACCCCCCGCGTCTCCCTGGACTGGCGCTCCTGCGGATCCAGCAGCCCGGCGCGCTGCGCCTCCCTGACGGTGCCGCGCGACTGGGGCGATCGACGGGTCGACGGCACCTACCGTATTTCGGTCGCGCGGATCCCCGCGGAGAAGCCGTCGGAGCGCATCGGCGTACTCACCTTCAATCCGGGTGGTCCCGGCTCCGCCGCCGTCTCCAACATCACCTGGGTGCAGAGCATGCTCCCCCAGCGCGTCCGCGACCGCTTCGACATCGTCGCGTGGGATCCGCGAGGTGTCGGCGGATCCGAGCCGAGCATCTCGGGCTGCAACGTGAAGGACATCGCACCGCCCAAGACGGGTCCGGTCGACTGGGACGCCTGGGCGGAGAAGTACGTGCGGGTCAACGGCGAGGCCGCGGCGGCGTGCTTCACGGCCAACCGCCGCCACGCTCCCTACGTCGGCACCTGGCAGCTGGTGCGCGATCTCGACGCACTCCGAGCAGCACTCGGAGAGGACGAGCTCACCTTCTGGGGGATGAGCTACGGCTCCACCGTCGGGCGGGCATACGCGCAGTACTTCCCCGACCGCGTGCGAGCACTTCTCCTCGACGGCGTCATCTCCCCACTCTCCACGATCGAGCTCTGGGCCCGCGAGCACACGTGGGATGACCCGCTCGCCATCGACACGATGCTCGAGGCCCTCGGCCCGGCGTATCGCGCGAAGTACGACCGTGTCATGTCGTCACTGCAGACGCGCACACTGCGCTCGAGCGACGGAGGGCGCATCACCCGCTGGACCGTGGGCAAGGACATCATCAGCTGGGCGTCGTACCAGTCGACGTGGAGCGCGGTGGCCGCCCTGCTCGACCGGGTCGACGCCGGACTGCGCGCGCGCGACGCCAGCGAGCGCCAGCAGCAGATCGATGCAGCCGCGCGCATGCTCACGTCATCCGACGGACCCCAGCCCCCGGTGTCGCCCAAGGGGTGGTTCGACCCGCAGTGGACCTACGTCAACTGCTCCGACATGCCCGATCGTCCCTCGTCGACACGCCTCGCGGAGATCGCGCGCGAGGGCGCGTCGGCAGGTGGTGTGCACGTGGGCCAGGCAGTCCTGCGCGAAGGCGCGCAGTGCGCCGGGCTGCCGCGCTTCGGCCGGCCCATCCCGCGGATCCTGAGTCCGATCGACCTCACGACTCCTCCGATCGTGGCCAACGCTCGCGCGGACAACCGCACGCCCTGGACCGCCGCGGTCGAGATGTCAGGTGCCTTCACCGGGACGCGCACAGTGCAGTACGGCGGCACGCACCACATCGTCTACGGGCGCACCACCTCCTGCGTCGATCGACCGATCACGCGCTACCTCGTCAACCTGCGCCTACCCGGGCGCGATGTCGTCTGCCCCTTGCGCTACTGATGGCGCCACCGACGGTCATGGACGACGCTCCCCGCACCCTGCCCGACGCGGTACGCCGCGCCGCGACACTCTGGCCCGATCGCACCGCCTGGGTCTTCGACCTGCGCGACGGCCCCGACGCAGGGGCATCCAAGTCCTTCACCTTCGCCGAGATCGCACAGGCATCCGAGCGCATCGCCCGACACCTCCGGGCACGCGGGATCCGCTCGGGGGATCGGGTCGCTGTCCTGCTGCACAACCGACCCGAGATCGCCTTCACCTGGCTGGCATTGGCCCACCTAGGCGCGACCATCGTGCCGCTCGGCGTCAAGCTGCGTCATGACGATGCCGCCTGGATCCTCGCGAAGTCACGTGCCGTCGCCCTCGTGACCACCCCTGCGCTCGCCGAGAGCATCGCACCGGTGGAGATCCCCGTCATGGATGTCGACGACTTCGGCCAGGATCCGGGTGACAGTGCGCCACTGCCCGACGTGCACGACCCTGATGACATCGTCAACGTGCAGTTCACGTCGGGTACGACGGGTCACCCTAAGGGCTGCCTACTGTCGCACCGCTACTGGATGCACCTCGCGACCAGCCTTGTCGAGGGCTTCCCGCGGCTCGGTCCCGGCGACCGCATGCTCACCGCACAGGCCATGTCCTACATGGATCCGCAGTGGAATCTCGCTGCCTCGCTGGTGAGCGGTGCCTCCCTCGTGGTGCTCGACGGCTTCCATCCCTCCAGCTTCTGGGAGCGCGTCCGCGAACACGAGGTGACCTACTTCTACTGCCTTGCCGCTATGCCCGTGCTCCTGCTCACGACGCCAGCGGATCCACGCGATCGTGACCACCGCGTGCGCGTCATCCAGTGCTCGGCGATCCCGCCCGCGCGCCACGCCGAGCTCGAGGAGCGCTGGGGCACGCCGTGGTTCGAGGTCTTCGGCATGACGGAGACCGGAGGCGACATCCATGTGACCGATATCGAGCACGACGCACTCGTGGGCTCGGGGGCGATCGGAGTGGCTAAGCCCGGACGCGAGGTGCGCATCCTGGATGCCGCGGGTGCACCGCTGCCCGACGGTGAGATCGGAGAGCTCGTACTGCGCGGACCGGGGATGATGTCGGGGTACGACGACGAACCCGAGGCGACGGCACAGGTCTTCCGAGGCGGTTGGCTTCACACAGGCGACCTCGCGCGCCACGATGCCGCAGGCGTGATCACCCTGGTCGGCCGGCTCAAGGAGGTCGTGCGCCGCTCGGGCGAGAATGTCGCCGCTCGCGAGGTCGAGGACACGCTTGTGTCGCATCCCGCCGTGCGCATCGCCGCTGTCGTCGGCGTACCCGATGAGATCCGCGGCGAGGAGGTCAAGGCCTACCTCGTGCTCACGGAGGATCACAACGCCGAGCAGGCCGCGGCGGTGCTGGGCCCGTACTGCCTGGAGCGCATCGCGCGATTCAAGGTGCCGCGCTACTGGGAGGTCCGCGATGACCTGCCGCGCACCCCGTCGGAGCGCGTCGCCAAGCCCGAGTTGATCGCGGGGCGCACGTGGGATGCCGAGACACAGACGTGGCAGCCGTAGTGGGGTACCTCGGATGACCGAGACGACCCTGCGGGTCTACACCCCTGCGGATGAAGCGGCGATACGCGCGATCTACGAGGCGTCCTTCCCCCCGAGTCTGCGCGCACCCTGGTCCGCATTGACCAACCACCGCGTCGATGAGCGCTTCGTGGTGCTCATCGACGCGGACGCATCACCGGTGGGCATGGCTCTCATCAGGAAACTGGGCGACACGGGAATGGCCTTCGTCCGCTATCTCGCGGTCGATCCTGCGCGCCGAGACCGCGGCCTAGGCGGGAAACTCGTGGCCCATCTGCGCGAGGCTCTGCGCGACGAGGGGATCGGCGTGCTCCTCCTCGACGTGGAGGCCCCGATGGGCGCCCACGCCGAGGACGACCGTCGACGCATCGCCTTCTACGAGCGGTGCGGGATGACCCTGCTCGATGTGCCCGACTACGCACCACCTGAGCACGGGGAGACCGGAGAGATCGTGCCCCTGCTCCTCATGGGCGAGGTGCTCGATGATGGCGCGCCGCTCGCCGGCTCACGTCTGGCGGAAGCCGTCCGTGCGGTGCTGGTCCACCGCTACGACGTCAGACTCTGACGCCCTCAGGCTGCCTTGCACACGACACCGCGAGCGCGCGGCTCGTCGGTGACGGTGATGACGCATGTGCCGTCCTCACCCTCGAGCGTCAGCGTGACGCGCTGGCCCTTGGATGCGACGCGCGTGGTGACATCGGCGGTGGAGGCGAACTGGCGCATGAGCGGGCTCAGTGCAATGGTCACGAGCTGGTCGCTGAAGGTGTCGGGCGAGTCGATCTTGAGTTGCTCGAGCACGGCGTCGGCGAGCCGGTCGGTGCCCATGCCAGCTCCGCTGGGCTTGGCGGGAGCCGATGCCTCAGCAGAGGGACTGGAGTCCGGTGTCGAGGGAGTCGGAGCGGGAGCACTCGATGCCGTCCCCGCGGAGGCCGAGGGGCTCGACGACGTCGCGGCGGCATCCGCAGACCCCATGGAGCCGGACGAGCAGGCGGTGGCCAGCAGCGCGGTGCCCGCGAGGGCAAGGGCGAGGACGGGTCGGATCGACATCCCCCGACGGTAGGGGGCGCGGATAGGCGGTCGCGCGGTGAGCGCATCGTCCATTCGGCCGAACCTGCCCCGGGAGGCCTTCCGCTCGCCCACTAGGCTGTCGCCGAAGCTTCGCGAGGGGAATGATCGTCGCGAGGGATGGTTCATCGCGAGGGGTCGAATCATCGCGAGGGAAGGAGACGCCATGGGCACGCACGAGGTCGCCAAGTCGCATCTGGTGTCCGCCATCATCGTGGGCTGGGTGCTGGTTGCGCTCGTCTGGTTGATCTTCAGCTTCCTCGCCGGCAGCTACGTGGTCTACATCCCCCTGCTCGTCGCATATGCGATCTGGACGGTTGTCTCGCTGCTCATCTACGGCCGCGGACTCGACCGGGAGATGGCTGAGTCGGCCGACGCGCACGCCGCTCACTGAGCGCGGATCAAGCGATCGACGCGGCCTTGCGCCGTGCGATGCGCTGACTGATGGCGAAGTAGCCCACGGCGATCCAGCCGAGCACCATCTGGGGCAGGAAGCAAAACGCCCGCCAGATCACATCGGCCGCGACAGCCTGCTCGAAGCTCGCACCGAACGCGACGAGCATGCCGATGAGCGCAGCGTCGACGGTGCCCGCTCCCCCGGGCGCGAGCGGCACGGTGGTGAGCAGCAGGGCCACGGAGAACGCCGCGAAGACTTCGAGGATCGTCACCGACTCCGCACCCACACCCCGCAGGGCCGCGACGACGACGAACATCGGCGTGAGCTGCGCCAGGATGTTGGTGAGGGTGATCGGCACCCAGCGGGTCCCGACCATCTCGGCGGCCGTGTCGTTGAACCCGACGACGCTGTCCACCACATTGGGTGGCGTCCGCTTGATGATCCGGAAGACACGGCCGATAGCACCCTGAGCGAACTCCCCCACGCGCTGCGCATTGGACCGACTACGCAGGACGAAGGCGATGCCCACCATCGAGATGAGGCAGATCAACCCGGCGATGACGATGACGATGTCGATCGTCTCGCACGGGATCGCACCGCACTCGCTGCCGGAGAGCGCACGCCGCTCGAAGATCCAGAGCAGGATGAGTGCGACCCCCGGCGCGCCGAAGGTCATGAGGTAGGTCCAGATCGCATCGGCCGCAACCGCCGCGGCCGCCAGGCGCTGTTCGACGCCGTAGCGAGCGAGGATCGCGTACTGCGTGGCCACCGCGATGGGGCCACCGCCGAAGGGGATCGTCGTCGAGATGGCGAAGCCTCCCTGGCGATCGACGAAGGCGGGCACATAGCCGAGCTTGGGGATCGCCGCGGGCGCGGTGAGCGGGTAGACGCCGATGGCGATGATCGCGGCCACGATGGCGGCGATGGTCCACACCGGAGGCATCGAGAACGCCGCCTGCACGCCCTTCTCGAAGCCGCCGAAGTTATCGGCCATGTAGTTGAAGATGAAGTAGGCCAGGGCGATGCCGAGAAGGGTGAGGATGACCTTGGGCAGCCAGCCCTTCCAACCCCCCTCGCGTGCTGCCTCGAGGACGGGCTCCGGTGTGGCGGTCACCGGGTGAGCCTATGCCGTGCGGCACGTGCGCGCCGTAGGGTTGAGGCATGTCACCGACAGCGAAGTCGAGCGGCTCACGCCCCGGCACCGACTCCACGGCCGGATCCGGAGTCATCGGCACGCGGTACTACCGCGACAACCTCGCCGCATGGGATGAGCGCGCCCCCGCTCACATGCGCGCGGATGGCTACAAGGTGCGTCACTTCCACGAGGATCCGGCGTACCTCAGCGACGTCGTCCGCTTCGACATCCCACTTCTGGGGGAGGTCAGCAACCTCGACGGCGTACACCTGCAGTGCCACATCGGCACGGACACCGTGTCCCTGGCTCGGCGAGGCGCTCGCATGACCGGCCTGGACTTCTCCGGCGAGTCCATCGCGCACGCACGCGCCCTCGCTGCCGACACCGGAGCCGCAATCGACTTCGTGCAATCCGACGTGTACGCCGCGATCGATGCGCTGGGCCGCGAGCGCTTCGACTTCGTCTTCACCGGCATCGGAGCGCTGTGCTGGCTGCCTGATGTCCGTCGCTGGGCACAGGTCGTCCATGACCTCCTGCGTCCCGGCGGATTCCTCTTCATCCGCGAGGGCCACCCGATGCTGTGGGCGATGGATGAGTCCGTGGATGACGAACTCGTCGCGGGCTATCCCTACTTCGAGGTACCCACTCCCGTCACCGACGAGCACGACGGCAGCTACCTCCCGGTCGACACGACCTTCCGGGCCGATGTCTCCCACTCCTGGAACCACGGAATCGGCGAGACGGTGATGGCACTCCTCGACACCGGCATGGTCCTCGACCTGCTCGTCGAGCACGACAGCTGCCCCTGGGAGGCGCTCCCGGGCAAGATGATCGAGGGCGATGACGGTGAGTGGCGCCTGAGCGAGCGCCCGGAGCGGCTGCCCCTCACCTACACACTGAAGGCCCACCGGATCGACTAGATCCGATGGGCCTTCAGTTCGTCGCTCACCTGGTGTCGAGTGACGGCGCGCGGGTGAGGATTACTCCGTCACACAGCTGGTCATCATCTCGATGACCTTGTCCTGGAGCTCGACGGGCACGTCGGAGTCCGTCTGGCCGTCACGAAGTGTGGTGAGCTCCTCCGTGCTGAAGCCGCTCAACCCCTGCTTGATGCAGTCCTTCGCACCCTCGGGCATGCCCTCATCGCCGATCTCGGCCATGAGCTCGTCGACGAGTGCGGCGTTGTCCGTGGTCGTGTCCCCGCCACCACCGCCACCACAGGCGGTGAGGGTGAGCAGGGCAGCGGCGGCAGCGGCCGTCGCGATAGCGGCAAGTCGGGAGCGGCTCATGGGGGACCCCTTTTCAGGAACGTGCCAGGGACACGTGGCCACCATTCGGTGGAGTTAGGACGGACGCTAGCACCGAGGGGGATACTCCGGGGATGGATGAACGGCGAGTCGCGGAGCAAGCCCTCCACGCGTGCCTTCGCCTCCAGCGCGCCAACGTCCAGTGGGTCGCAGGACTGCGCACGGGGGCGCTCATCACGCTCACGCTGCTCATCGGCCTCGCGATGGGTCGACTCGATATCGCACTGTCCGTCTCCATCGGACTGCTGTTCGTCTCCATCGCCGACTGCATCGACGCCCGGGCTGTGCGCCTGCGCATCATGCTGTGGGCCACACTCTGGATCAGCGTCGGCGTGCTGCTGGGGGGACTCGTCAGCGAGTTTCGGCTGACCCATATCGCCGTCGCGATCGTGATCGCCGCTGCCTGCGGCTACTCAGGTGCCCTTGGCCCGCGGGGAGCGCTCATCGGCGTGCTCACGCTGGTGCTCTTCGCCTTCTACGCTGGCGCCCCCGTGGTTGTGGATGTCGCCGTGCTCGATATGGCGTACTTCATCGTGGGCGGACTCATCACCATCGTCGTCAACCTCCTCTTCACGCCGCCCCGCCGGCTCGGCGCCGTGCGATCGGCCTTGGCTCACACCTATCGCGAGCTCCAGGAGGCCGCGCATCGCCGCGGACTGGACCTCGCAGCGCCGACCGTGGCGGGAGCAGTGATGTCGGCTCGCACGGTGGTCGACCACGAAGGATGCGCGGGGGCGTCCTCCGCCTGGGCAAATCGGCTGCTCTCGAGCGCCGAGCGCACGCGTCTCGCACTCCTCGCCTTGATCTCCGAGCGATCCATCGACCCGATCTACGTGGACGAACTCACCGCCCGACTCAGCGACACCGCCCGCACGATCGCCGATGAGGTCGCCACGCCGCTCGGAATCCCCGGCGCCCGTCGGCGTCGACGTGCGCAGGCGCGCCTGCGCGCTCTTCAGGAGACCGCTGCACGGGCACTGGATCCACGCCTGGCCACGCTGGCGCAGGATGTCGCGGAGGCGATCGCCTCAGCGGTCGATGCCCTCGAGGGGCCATGGCCCCTGGGGTCGCGGGCGTGCATCGTCACGCCTCGGCGAGTGCGGGTCCCCGTCGTGGAGCGACTGCGCGCCCATCTGCACGTCTCCGATCCCATCGTCGAACACGCGCTCAGGCTCACCATCGCCTTCGGGGGCGCCACGATCGCCACCGTGGTGATCGACCTGCCGCACGCCTACTGGCTGCCACTCACCGTGGCATGGATCGCGAAGCCGGACCTGTCCAACACCGTCTCGCGGGTGGCCATGCGCATCGTCGGGACGATGGCGGGACTCGTCCTGGTGACGGCCATTCTCATCATCGCTCGGGCGCTGCCCGGTGAGGCCGTCATCCTGTGCGTGGTCGTCGGGCTCACCGGCGCCACGGCCCTCGCCTATCTCAACGCCAACTACCCCCTCGCCGTCATCGGGATCACGGGATTCGTCCTCCTCATCGAGCATGTCAGCGGTGACGGCGAGCGCTACGACATCATCGCCCGGCTCATCGCCACCACCCTCGCAGGCGTGTGGGTGCTCCTCGTCGCGTCCGTACGCCCGCGACGTACGGGATCCACCGCGGTGGCCGCGATGCACGCGACCACCGCAGCCCTGCGGGACTACGCCGCCATCGTGCGAGTGGGATCGGACACCACCCAGGCACGAGCACGTGTCCTGGCTGAGCGCACCGTAGCTCTCGCGGCTGTCTCTGCGGCCACGATGGAGACCCGAGGCTTCTGGGAGCGGGACGGCGACCGTGTCGATCCCGTGCAGGCCGCCGCGGTCGTGAACGACATCATCGGGTCAACATCGGCGATCCTCGCGGAGGAGTTGCTCGAGGAGCGCGGCCAGTCCGACCCGGCACTCTGGGCGCGTATCGAGACCGATCTCGACGACATCGACCTGCGGGTCGAGGCGCTTCGCTCCGAGTCAGCTCCTGCCTGATCAGCCCGCCGGGCGCGGGAGCGTGGCGTACAGACCGTCCATGATCGGAGCTCCGAGGCCGCTGGCCATGTCGTATCCGCGGTACGCCGAGCAGCACCCGACGAGCTGGACACCATTGGTGCCGGAGGTCACATCGAAGTAGGCCGGCTTGCTCGCGGTGGCCGCCTCATAGAGCCACGCATTCGCGAAGCCGATGCTCGGGAACCCCCGGTCGCGCTGGCGCGCAGACATGGCCGCGAGGTGTGCCGCGATGAAGGGCGTGCCGCCGCTCGTCCCCCCGACGGTGAAGATGTCGCCGCCGTAGGCGATCGGCCAACCGGGCCGGATGGCGCCGAGTACGGCGACATCGGGCACGGTGCGGGGACCGACCGGTGTCGCACCCGCCTGCCACCAGGGTCGGTCGAAGATCATGCTGGGGCCGCCTGCTCCGGCCGGTGCCGGCGTCGTCGATCCGACGTAGGGCATGTCGTTCCAGACACGCTCGGAGCGGCGGGTGTTGTCGGACTTCAGGGCAAGGCGCGTACCGCCGACTGCCGTGACCCAGGGGGACGTCGACGGGTACCACGTCGTGGGCTCACCGGTCTCCTCCGCGATATCCGCACCGCACATGGATGAGCCGTTGTCACCGGTCGCCACGGTGACGGAGGTGCCGACGATCGCTGCCATGCGCAGGAGATCCTCGTTGAGCTGGACGATCTCGGGGAACCTCTCGACGTAGGGCTCGCAGAGGCCGTACGACACGGACGCGGCATCGGGCACCGTGTCGCCCTCGAGCATGCGCGAGAAGGCATCGGTGAAGGCCAGATCGCTGTTCGCGACCTGAAGGAGGGTGATCGTCTCGGCTTGCGAGAGCACGGATGACGCGGTGATGAGGTCCAGATGGGTTTCCACTGCTGCGTTGACGAAGGGCTCGGGCACACCCGTCCCGGTACTGACCTTGATCGCAGGTTGCATGTAGCCGAAGCATTCAGCCGCTGCTTCGATATCGCTCTCGGCATAGCCGCCGCCGAGGGAGATGATCGTCAGGCGCGCGCCTTTGCCGCGCACGCCCTTGGCCGCGAGGGCGGTGGTCCCGTAGGCCTGCTGGATCTGCGCGGGCGCGTACACCGCCTTATCGGCGAGTGCCGGCTCGTCGCACGTGTCGGCGGGAAGGCTTCCGAGATTGCGCGGCCAGGAATCGGGGCTTCCCTTGGACGCGAGGACCTCGCGCAGTTCGGAGACTTCCCCCTGGTCGACCCCGGGCGTGTCCATCGTGGCGTCGTACTCGACGTAGTAGGCAAGCATCTCCGCGACTGCCGACTTCAGCGGCGCGGGGGCGCCCGCGTATGAGTCGCCATCCTCGATGGCGAATCCGACGTAGGGATAGGTGCGCGTAGCCGGCGAGATCACCATCTTCTTGCCGTAGACCTTCTCCCACTCCTTCACAGTCGCGGTGAGTCGGGCGATGATCCGACCCTTGTCGACCGTGACGTCGATACCGAGCGGCGCGGCTACGTTGCGCAGCCGGGTGATCGCCTTGGACTTGGCGCCGTAGGTCTTGCCGGCATTGAGAAGCGTCGGGTGATCGCGATAGAGCAAATTGCCGGGCGTGGAGCGCTCCACGGCCGCTGCATCGAGTGCCTCGCGATTGCGCGGCAGCCCCACGATGAAGGTGACCTCCGGGTCCTCCGCCCGGATTGCGGCAGCTCCCGCTGACTCCGTGCTCGTCCGCGGCTGCGCTGCTGCCACGGGTGCGATCAGCGCTCCCGCGACAAGGGCCCCCGCGGCCAGCAGGGGGACGGCTCGGTTCAGCATGGAGACGACCCTAACCCGGCTGGCTAACGCACGTAGGTCTGGCCGCGCGCGAGGTCGAGCGTGGCGCACGAACCTGACCCGACGACAGCGGTGAGCGCAGCACCGTTGGTCGACAGGCGCACCTTCACCGACTGACTCGCAGTCGACCAGCAGTGCTCCTGGCCGGCCTTGATCGCGAGGGGGTCCTTCCAGGTCTCGGATCCCGCGCCCTGCTTGCCGATCATCATCTGGCCGAGAGGCCTCGCGGCGTTGAGACCGCCGATGCGAATCGTGCCACCAGGATCGACGGTGAGGAGGATCTGTGACTGATACTGCCCCGCGGCCATTCCCTCGTCCCAGGTCTCGCCGCGATACGTCAGGTCGTTGACCTTCGCATTCTCGAAGAACCACATGCCCTGGGCTGTGCCCGCTGTCCCCTGCGAGATCGTCCCGCATGAGGTCCCGGGGATCGGTTCACTGGACGGCGCACCCAACTTCGCCAGCCAGCGATCACGCTGAGCGCCCGCGTAGAAGTCGTAGGGGCACACCGCGCGCAACTCGCCCGAAGCACCCGGAGACGACGTGAAGCGAGACTGACTGATGAACGTGTTGGTCCGGCTGGAGTCCTCGACCCGGAAGTCGAAGGCGACGCTCTTCCCTGCTTCGCCCTGGAACCAGCCGATTTGCTGCCCTGCCTTGACCGGCGTGGCTGTCACCGGTTGACCGGCGCTGGAGGGAACCGGCTCCTTCGGCACCGCTTGCGCGACGGCGCCGACGACGCCCTTCACGTGGTAGAGCTGCACCTGGATTCCACAGCCCGCGTCGAAGAACAGCGAGTACTCGGGCTTGTACGTCGGGTCCTGGCTGATGTTGTAGTAGGCGGCCTGGATGAGCGTCATGTCGACGGGCGCATAGAGAGGCAGCTTCTGGCCATCGAGCGAAGGCTTGGAGTGGATGTAGGACCGCACGGAGAGCACACCGCCGAAGGCGGTCTGCTGCCCGATCGGCACGACGACCTGGACGTGACTCGGATCGATCAGGTCCTGGGTGAAGACCGGCCGGGTGGTGCAGCCGGGATTCGGACCGGGATTCGGACCGGGACTCGGCCCAGGCCCGGGGTTGGGGGCCTTCATCAATTGCCAGAGCAGCTTGCCCTTCTTCTTGCCCTTCTTCATCTTGGTGCAGATGACGGTGCGATTCGGCCCATCACCTTGCGTGGCTCCCACCTGGGTGCACGGCGTACCTACGAGCGATGCCGCCTGGGCGGGCGCACCGAGGGCACCCACGGCGCACACGAGTGCGACGCAGGCAGCCGACGCCAAGGATGTGGTCAAGGTTCGACGACTCAACACAGTGCTCCTCATGCGTAGGAGGGCTTGTCCGTGACGCATCCGGTCGTGAGCGTGCTGTCGCTGTAGTGACGTGTCCCGGTATTGGACTCGTATGCCCGAGCCGCCGTCGCCAGCTCCGAGAGCAGTCTCGCCTTCGCTGACGGCTTGAGATAGAGGGCTGGACAGGTGTGCACAGGGCGGCCATCCGGAGTCTGGGTGAGGACGCCAATCTCGTAGAGCGCGAAGCCCTCGCGGTAGAGCCAGTAGTCGGTGCGGTAGTAACTGGCAACCCCGATGGGCTGCCCGGCCGTCACCGTGTCACCAGGCTTCACCTTCGGCTCCATCACGTGCTCGTGCTCCCATGTGGCGACCGTCCCGAAGCCGCGCCCATCCGGCGACTTGGTGCACGCGGGCTTGCCGTCAACGGCGACGCCGATTCCAATCGTGTAGTCGTCGCTGTAGCCAGTATTGAGGTAGCGGACGTCGCACACGACGCCGCTCGTCGTGGCATGGACCACGGTCCCCTTGGGGACGATGAAGGTCATCTGGGGGTCAAGGTAGTCCGGTGGGTCCTGAGGACGCTTCGGGCCACCTCCGAAGAACTCGATGGGCGACTTGAGGATGAAGTCCGACGGGAACGGAATCGGTCCGACATCGAGGTCCCCCGCCATGTGCGACGCCGCGTCGTACGGTGCGAGGTCGATGCCCCACGACTCGATGGTCTGCGGAATGGACGACGCCGGCGCAGGAGCCGGCCCCTTGAGCGGCTGCCATACGAGCCTGCCCTTGTTCTTGCCCTTCTTCATCTTGGTGCAGATCAGGGTGCCGCCCGACCCGTCACCCGTCGTCGTGCCCGCTTTGCTGCACGGCTTGCCGATCAGGCTGGCCGCGTGCGCTGGAGAACCTGCGAGCACCCCTGCAGCCAGGACGGCGGATGCGATGAGAGCAAGTACGGAACGATGCACGGCAGCCTCCGGCGGTACGGAACGCCATTAGTGTGAGGCCGTGCACCTCGGGGTGTCCACCCCGACGCGAATCCCGCCGCGCGGCACCGCCTACCGCACGATGAGCGCCTCGCCGAGCGGCTTGCGCTCGAGATCCGGGACCTCGCATCCCGCAGCCGGATAGCCGACGGGGAAGAGGATGTAGGGACGCTCCGTCGCGGGGCGCTCGAGGATCCCGCTCAGGAAGGCCATCGGGTTGGGCGTGTGCGTCAGGGTGGCGAGCCCCATGGAATGCAGCGACGCGATGAAGAGCCCGCACGCAATGCCCACGGACTCATTGACGTAGTAGTTCTTGCGCAGCGAGCCATCGGACATCGGAGTCGACTTCTGCGCGAAGACGACCACTATCCACGGCACGACGTCCAGGAAGGACTTGTCGGAGTTGGTGCCCAGCGGTGCGATCGCCTCACGCCAAGCATCCGGCAGACGACCGCCCTCGTAGTTCTCGCGCTCCTCCTCCTCGGCGGCGAGCCGAATCCGGTGCTTCACCTCCGGATCACTCACCGCGACGAAGGTCCACGGCTGCTGGTGCGCACCACTCGGTGCCGTGTTTGCCGTGGCCACAGCAATCTCGATGAGTTCGCGTGGCACAGGCTGGTCGCTGAAGTCGCGCACGCTCCGCCGGGCAGACATGCGCGCGAGGAATTCCTCCCCCCGCTCGAGGGGATCATCGACACGCGGGGCGGCGTACGGGATGAATCCAGAGGTCATGCGGCTCGGCCGCCGGTGTCGACGTCCGCGATGCCCTGCTGCATGTTGACACGGGAGAGCAGGATGCCGCCCACGATGAAGAAGACGACGAGCGCGAGGATCGCGACGCGGTAGGACCCGAGGAATTGGAGGGTGATGCCGAAGAGGAGAGGGCCGAGGAGCGAGCTTGCGCTACCCGAGATCTCGTAGAAGGAGAAGTACTCGGCCTCGCGATCGCGCGGCACGAGTTGGGCGAAGAGCGAACGCGACAGTGCCTGACTCCCACCGAGCACGAATCCGATGAAGGCGGCGAGGAAGAGGAAGGGCAGGCTCGACCCCGCCGGGAGCAGGAAGGCCACCAGGAGGACGAGCGCCCACAGCACCAGGCTGAAGAGCACGACCTTCTTGGCGGTAAAGCGCCGTGCTGCGCGCCCGAGCAGGAGTGCGCCGGCGATGCCCACGGTCTGGACGATGAGCACCGCCACGATGATGATCGTGGTCTCCAGCCCGAGTTCCTGGTCGGCGTACGTCGCGGACAGGGCGATGACCGTCTGGATGCCGTCGTTGTAGAAGAAGAAGGCAACGACGAAGAGGAGCGCGACCGGATAGCGCCGAAGGTCGCGCATCGTGTGGGCGAGTTGGCGCAGGCCGACTCCGCGCCGCTGTCTGCCGTCGGCGACGTCCGGAGCAAGGCGGTTGGGGCGGTTGCGCAGCCGTGCGAGCGGGATGAGGGTGAACAGCGCCCACCAGGCGCCTGCGGAGAAGAGCGCGATCCGCACCGCCATGCCCTCGGTGATGCCGAAGGACTCGTGTCCGAGGAAGAGCACGAGATTGGCGATGAGCAGGATGATGCCGCCGGCGTACCCCATGGCCCACGCGCGCGACGAGACGCCATCCCGCTCCTCGGGAGTGGCGATTTCCGGGAGGAACGAGTTGTAGACGACCAGCGCCGCGCCGAAGGCGGCGTTGGCGATGATGAAGAGGATGCCGCCGAGTTGGTAGTTGGAGCCGTCGAGGAAGAACATCGCCATGACGGCGAAGGCGCCGATGTAGGCGAAGAGCCCCATGATCGACTTCTTCGACTTGGCCGTATCGGCGATGGCACCGACGATGGGCATGAGGATGAGTTGGAAGACCACCGAGAGCGCTACGCCATAGGGCACGTAGGACTCCGCGGTGACGGGGATGACGCCCAGCAGTGTGATCCGCTCACCCGCATCCTCGGCCGTCCGCGCGATCTCAGTGAGATACGGGCCGAGGAAGACCGTGCCCACCGTCGTGGAGAAGGCGGACGCCGCCCAGTCGTAGAAGTACCAGCCGCGCTGCTCCCGCCGGCGGATCTCCGGAGGGTCGAACGCCTCGATGGTCGCCATGCGCCGATAGTGCCCGAGACCGGCTCCGGGGGGAAGGTCCTCCGCGGGTTGGGCGGTACGCCGCGCCTGCATCTGCGACGCCGCAGCCTAGGCTCGGGCGGTGACCACGACCGACCCGCTCGCGCGCAGTCCTCTGCGCACACCGCGGGCGTGGGTGGCGCTTCTCATCGGTGTGGTCCTCGTGGGCATCGGCCTCGGCATGATGATCGACGCGGACTTCGGCGTGGCGCCCGCGGACGCGCTATTCACCGCGCTGTCGCGGACCAGTGGACTGACCGTTGGCACCATCCTCGTGCTCGCCAGCATCCTCATGGTGCTCATGTCCTGGGCGCTCGGATTGAAGCCGGCGATCGGCACGCTCATCTCCTTCGTGGGCATCGCAGTCGTCGTCGATCTCACACGCCTGCTCCTGGCGGAGATCGGCGCACCTGACTGGGCGCTCGGCGCGCGCATCGCGCTCTGGATCGTCGGACTCCTGCTCTTCTGTGCCGGGGTCATGGGGATCTTCGCCTCCGACCTCGGTGCGAGCCCGTATGACCAGGTGGTGCGCTCGATCGCCTACCGCACGGGTCGTTCACTCGGCTTCGCTCGTCTCGCTGTCGATGCGATCGCACTGCTCGGCGCCATCGTGCTGGGCGGCTCCTGGGGCGTCGGCACCGTCATCATCCTCATCGCCGTGCCCATCGCACTCAATCGGGTGCTCCCGCATGTCAAGCGGCACGTGCATCACGATCCGGCGCACGATCGCACCGCCTGACATGCGCCGCATCGTCGTACTCCTGGTCGGCGTGATCCTGCTGGCGCCGTCCAGCACGGTAGCCATGGCCGCACTCCCGCACGCACCGGTTCCTACCGCTCACCGGGCTGACTCGACCGACGTGCATCGGGCACCACGTGCCGACATCTGGCAGTTGCTTCGCACCGGCACCGGGTACGCCGTACTCCTGCGCCACGCTCTCGCCCCGGGCACCGGCGATCCGCCGGGATTCCGCCTGGGCGACTGCTCGACGCAGCGCAACCTGTCGCCCGAGGGCCGTCGACAGGCGATCGCAATCGGGGCCCAGTGGCGGCGGGAGCGCATGCCTGTCGCCCGCGTGCTCACGAGCAGGTGGTGCCGGGCGCGAGACACCGCGCGACTGCTCGCCGTAGGCCCCGTCACGGCGTACCCCGCTCTGGACTCGAGCTTCACGGTCTCCGAGACCATCGCCGCACGCCGCACCGCGAAGGTGCGCGGACTCATCGCCCGACATCGCGGGGAGCCCGGTGTCCTCGTGCTCGTCGGTCACCAGGTCAACATCACCGACCTCACCGGCGTGATGCCCTCATCCGGCCAGGCGGTCATCGTCTCGTCGCGCGCCGATGGCTCGCTGCGGGTCGTGGGGACGCTGCCCCTTCCGTAAGTGCAGCCGTGCCCAACTTCGAGCGGAGGAGGTCGCTTCGAGTCACTCTGCGCTCGAAGTTCGCCCGCGTCACCCGCTAACTCAGTCCGAGCCCTTCCGCGATGACGGCCCAGCCGACATCGGTCGGCTCCCCGGGCACACGCGCGAGCACCTCGCCCGTCGGCGTCACCACGCACGCCTGCACGTCCTCTGAGTCGGCGATCCCCAGGACCTTCTGGAACGCCGAGACGTTGGTGTAGACGGTGATGGTGCGCGCGAGCACGCGCGGGACGCGAATGCTCGAAGCCATCCCGCCATCGATGAATCCGCGACCGAGCTTCCACCGTGTCGAGAGCACCGGGATCTCGACGACGCAGGTGACATCCCCCGGACCCATATCCACGGGGGACCCAGGCACGCCGGCTGCTTCTGCGCGTGCGATCCAGCGATCGACGCAGCCCTGATGGCGCTGCTGGAAGGCAAGCAGCGCGAGGGTGCGCGGCGCGGGCAGCTCATCGGGGAGTGCCATCTCTGCACCCGACAGGGATCGGCCATCGACCCGAGGGAAGTCCACGCGACGACTATGTCAGGCATGCGCAACGACCGTCGTCGATGACTGCTACGCGTTGCGTCAGATTCCGGGCAGGAAATGACGCAACGCGTAGCAGTGAACGGAGCGGGGGTGCGTCAGGCGACCTGGAAGGACCGCTTGCTCAGGCCGAAGAAGTTGCCGGTGATGGTCGTCTCCGGGGCGGCCTCGGGGTCCGTGGCGGCTCCCAGGGCGATGAAGATCGGCGTGAAGTGCTCGACCGTGGGGTGGGCGTAGGGCATGCCCGGGGCCAGCCTGAAGCGCGACAACTGGTCCACGTCACCGGCCGCGAGTGTCTCGGCCGCCCACGCGTCGAAGTCGACCGACCAGCCCGGAGGCGCGGCATTCGGCGACCAATCGGTGAGGAAGGGCAGGCCGTGGGTGAGGTAGCCCGACCCGATGATGAGGATCCCGTGATCGCGCAGCGGCCGCAGTCGGGCGCCCAAGTCGAGGAGCACGTCGGGCGAGTGAGACGGGATCGACATCTGGAGGACGGGGATATCCGCATCGGGGTACATCACCTTGAGCGGCACCCACGCGCCGTGATCGAGTCCGCGGGACGGATGCTCGTGCACCTCGAAGCGATCAGGGAGAACTCCGCGCACGAGCGAGGCGAGCTGCGTGGCGTCGGGTGTGTCGTACGTCATCCGGTAGTAGTGCGGTGCGAAGCCGCTGAAGTCGTAGACCAGCGGCGTGCAGGCGGCGGGCGACGACAGCATGATCGGAGCCGCCTCCCAGTGGGCGCTCACGATGAGGATGCCCTTGGGGCGGGGCAGGCCCGCGGCCCAGGCGGCGAGCTCGAGCGGCCAGACGGGATCGTCGAGCAACGGCGGTGCGCCGTGGCCGAGGTAGAGGGCCGGCATGGGGGTGTCACCCCCCGCCTCCGACGTCGTCGACTGGACATCCATGGAAATGAGGATAACATATAGTTCAACGCTCAACTACTTATCGTCCCGGCGTACGGGACGGACTCGCCCACCAGAGGGTGGGAGCAGGTGGGCGCCATACGACAAGGAGAGATCCATGCCCGCCGTGACCGTCGACAACCCGCTGACCCTGCCACGAGTCCCCGAGCCCAACCCCGCGCTCAAGGACCGCCCGGTCATCTCGATCACGACCGCGCCGCGCGGTTTCGAGGGCGAGGGCTTCCCGGTACGCCGTGCGTTCGCGGGCATCGACCTCCGCGCACTCGACCCCTTCATCATGATGGACCAGATGGGCGAGGTGGAGTACGCACCCGGTGAGCCCAAGGGCACCCCGTGGCATCCGCATCGCGGCTTCGAGACCGTGACCTACATCATCGACGGCATCTTCGAGCACGCCGACTCCCACGGTGGTGGTGGCGTCATCACCAATGGAGACACGCAGTGGATGACCGCGGGTGCGGGCATCCTCCACATCGAGAAGCCGCCGGAGCACCTCGTCGTGAGCGGCGGGCTCTTCCACGGCATCCAGTTGTGGGTCAATCTGCCGAGCAAGCTCAAGATGGCCGAGCCGCGCTACCAGGACCTGCGCTCGGGCCAGGTCGGCCTTGCCACCTCCCCCGACGGCGGCGCGCTGCTGCGCATCATCTCCGGTGAGCTCGCCGGCGTGCAGGGACCGGGACAGACCTACACCCCCGCCACGCTCATCCACGCGACGATCGCCCCGGGTGCCGAGGTGACGCTGCCGTGGCGCCAGGACTACAACGCCCTGGTCTACGCACTGTCCGGCGACGGCCAGGTGGGGTCGGGTGCAGGTCGGCGCGCACTGAAGTCCGGCCAAACCGCGGTCTTCGGCAGTGGCGACACGATCACGATCGCTGCGGATCCGGTGCAGGAGTCACGCCTCAGCGGACTCGATGTCTTCATCCTCGGCGGCGAGCCGATCCGCGAGCCCGTGGCGGCGTACGGCCCCTTCGTCATGAACACCAAGGCCGAGCTCATGCAGGCCTTCGAGGACTACGAGGCCGGCCGACTCGGATCCATCCCCGCTGCCCACACCAGCGTCAACGCCAGCACGCCCGACGCGTGATCTCGCCACGTCGATGAGCGAGGCGCGTGACGGCGAACACCTCGTCCACGACGCGAAGGCCGCCGAGGTCGGTGGCTTCCGCATCCGCCGCGCGCTCCCCCGGCGCGGGATGCGCACGGTGGGCGCCTGGTGCTTCGCCGATCACATGGGTCCGGAGGTCGTCACCGAGACCTCGGGACTCGATGTCGGGCCGCATCCGCACATCGGTCTGCAGACGGTCACGTGGCTGGTCGAGGGGGCGGTGCTCCACACGGACTCGCTCGGCTCCGAGCAGCTCATCCGCCCCGGTCAGCTCAACCTCATGACCGCAGGCCGCGGCATCGTGCACGCGGAGGAGTCCGTGCGCGCGCAGAGCACATCGGGCACGGGCGCCAGCATGATGCACGGCGTACAACTGTGGGTCGCGCAGCCCTCCGCGACACGCGGCGGTGCTTCCGACTTCGCCCACCACGCAGACCTCCCCCGAATCGACGTCGGACACGGCTCGGCGACGGTCTTCATCGGTGAGTACGCCGACGCCGTGAGTCCGGCACGCACCGACACTCCCCTCGTCGGCATCGAGGCGGATCTGCGAGCGGGTGCGTCACGCTGGTCGCTGCGCCCGGACTTCGAGTACGCCGTCTACGTCATCTCCGGTGACGTGGTGATCTCAGGCGCGGCGGCCTCGACCGATACCCCGCCTGCCATCCCGGTGATCCCCGCGCGCGAAGGCCAGCTGGTCGACCTGCGCGTCCACCGCGATGAGCTGACGATCGACGTCCCTCACGCCGCACGCCTGCTCCTGCTCGGCGGTGAGCCGCTCGGCGAGCCCCTCTACATGTGGTGGAACTTCGTGGGCCGATCACGCGAAGAGATCGTGCAGGCCTCGAGCGACTGGGCCGAGTACGTCGAGACCGGTGCACGGTCGGGGTCCGGCACAGCACGCTTCGACCGCGTCGCCTCCACGCTGGCACCGATCGCGGCACCCGCGCTCGTCTAGCGGTCGGCGGTGGAGATCGCTACGTGCGCGCCGGCGCCCAGCACCGCCATCGACATGAGCGCGAGTCCATAGAGGGCGGCGTCAGCGAACGACGATCCTCCGATGGCGCGCAGGCCCAGCACGATGATGATCGCGTCGAGCAGCGCGGCCGCGACCATGAGCGAGAGAGCGAGGCGCCCCTTCAGACCCCAGTCCTTGAGCAGGGTCACCAGGCAGAGGGCAAAGACGGCGACCGCGAGCAACGGCCCACCGAGGATGAGACCGCCGACCCCTGCAGCGACGCCGACGCTGCCTCCCACCGTGTAGAGGAGGAATGCACCGGCGACGGCACCCACGGGTCCAGCGAGCGCGGTGAGCGCCACCGTCCACCATCCGCGAGGTTCCATCGCCTCAGTCTGCCGGTTCGGCAGTGATCCGGCGATGCGACAGTCGCAGTGCGACGTAGGCACCTGCTCCGAGCACACCCAGGGCAAGGATCGACGCGATGACCAGGCCGACTTCCGGGCTCGAACTCCCCGCGACCAGCCTCAGGCCGATGAGCATGAGAAATGCTTCGACGATGACGGCCGCGAACATCATGAGAAGGGCGATGCCGCGTCTCAGGGGCGCGTGACGCAACAGCCAGACCAGGCAGACCCCGAACACGATGAACGCCATGAGCGGGGCACCCAGCCAGAGGCCGACAACACCGCCCGCCAGGACGGCCATGCCACCCGTGGTCGCCTCGGCCCAGCGCGCGAGGCCGAGACCGAGGCCCACGCTTCCCACGGGCCCGGCGAGCGCGGTCAGGATCACCGTCCACCACTGGCGTGCGTCCATGTCGCCAGTCTGCCCCCCGAGGGAGCGTGAGCACCCCATGCGACGTGCGGTAGGTCACATGTGGGCCCACCGCGGAGTCACCTGGAGACGGTCCCGTACTTCTCGAGATGAGGAGTCCCCCGGGTCGTGGCAGCATGTGGCTGTGCCCAGGATCGATGCGCCGACTCTCGCGGAGCACCGCGAGCAGCGCCGCGACGCGCTCGTCGAGGCTGCCGCCGGCGTCATGCGCGAGTCCGGCACCGTGACGATGGCCGCCGTCGCCGAGCGCACGGGCCTGTCGCGATCTGCGGTCTACGAGTACTACCGATCGGCTGCGGATCTGATCGCCGACGTCGTCGTCGACGAGCTGACCGCCTGGATCGATCACCTGGCTCTTGCCGTGAGCGGCGTCGAGGATCCGCGTGCGCGGCTCGAGACCTGGATCCGGGCATCACTGGCCTACGTCGCCGACGGTCGCCACGCGCTCGTGCGCGCCGCAGGCGATGCGACCCTGCCGCCGGTACGACGAGCTCAGGTGCAGGCGCTGCACCGCGAGCTGGCCGCGCCCGTCCATTCGGCCCTGTGCGCTCTCGGTGTCGCGAACGCCGACCGCATCGCCTCGTACGTCTGGGGTGTCGTGGAGACAGCGACACGCCACATCGAGGCAGGTCGCCCCGCGGAGGACGAGGTCGACGCGGCGATTGCCTTCGCTCTCGCCGGAGTCGCCCGACAGGTTCGGATCAACCGACCTGCCGGGCCGCCTCCCTCTCGCTAGCCCGGCGGCTACTTCAGGATCTTGAAGGTCACCGTCGCCCGGAAGGCGCGGTACTCCTCATTGCCCGGTGACGTGATCTGGACCGCGCAGGAGCCGTTCCTGGTCAGGGCGCGGATCTCACCGTTGCGCACATCGCACTTCTTCGACGACAGCGAGGGCGTGATGCCGGAGGCAAGGGTGACCGAGAAGGGCAGCGCCTGCCCGTAGCGGATGGCGCGGTCGCGACCGGGTCGAACGACACGATTGTCGAGCGTGACGACGGCGCTGTCCTTCAGCCGAGGAGCCGTCGACGCGAACTGCGTCGGGAAGAACGTGATGTAGGCGCGGTTCGCGCTGTCCCGACCGGCGCCAAGTGTGTAGATGGCACACGTGTCGACGCGGCAATTCACGTCGGTCGTGCCCGAGTCGCCGGCCTGCGGGTTCGGGTTCTTGCCGACGAACTCCGCATTCACGACGAGGGGACGGGTCGTCGTCTGGGATTCGGCTGCCGCCATGACGTAGACGAGCGCGCCGGTGCCGGCATCGCACCGGGTCGGCACCGGACTCGCGCCCGGGCCAGGGACGAGGCAGTGGAAGGCGTAGAGCCCGACGTTCGCGGGCAGGTTGCTCACGGCCATCTGCACGGATGAGCTCGGGGGCAGCGCGCTGAGCGTCCCGCCGTTGGTCACCCCGTTGGCCGTCACGGCGAACTCACCCTCCGCATGCGCGGGAGTGAGGGTCGCTGCGGTGAGCGCGAGCGCCCCCGCCGTGATGACGATGCTGCGCGTGAGATTCATCGGGCTCCAATCGCGTGATCGATGCTGCTGTGGCTGGGTCGTACGACGTGCAGGCCTATCTGAAGGTGACCGGGACGGCGACGTCCCAGCTTCGGTCGTTGGCACGGAGGTGATCGGCGCGAGCGACGACCGCGCAACGCACCACCCGGCAATCGACGGATCCAATGCGCGGGCTCACCTTGATCCGCACGCTGAACTTGCCTCCGCGCTTGTAGGGGATCGCGAGGCTCGCTCCGTAGGGCGGTGGATTGGACGAGATCCACGCGGATGCCTGCGAGCTGCCGTCCTGGTCCATGCCTCCACCGCAGGGGGTGGGCTTCGCGCCGGGGCGCGGCATCACGCAGAGTCCGACGTAGATGCCGACGAGCTCACTGAAGCCTCGTCCGCGCACCGTCACCGTCTGACCCGAGACCGCAAGTCCCGACGTCGGCGTGACGGTGAGGGTCTGTCCCTTGCGGCCCTTGGCGCTTGAGCGCGGCACGAACGCACGGACGCTGACCTCGGAGGCGAGGGAACTCAGTCCCGTCCCGGGCTGTACGACGTCAGCCGGAACGGTGGTAGCCAGCGCGGGGGGCATCGCGGCCGCAACCATCGCAGCGGCCGCGAACATGACGAGGATCCGGCGCATGTAGGGACGGTATGCGGGACGGTCACGCGGCTGCCTGACACTGTGTCGGCATCATCCCGACGCCGTGTCGGGATGAGCACCGCACATGCTGGGGATACTGAGTCAATGCGCGGACGTCGGGCCACCACGCGGATCGCCGCTGCCTCGAAGCGTCACGCACTCGCGTCGGGGGCTGCGATCCTCGCGATGGCTCTCACGGCATGCGCGTCAGGCAGCACCGCGGTCGCCCCTTCCACGACCACTCCCGGGTCGGCGTCGGCCATCGTGCCGATCGCACCGGGAGAGCCCGTCATCATCACGGCGGCGGACCTGCCCGAGATCACCGCCCTGGGTGCCCCGGGCAGCCACACGCCGCAGCGCATCGTGAGCCTGGCGACCGGTGTGGGCGAGACCCTCGTCGCGCTCGGCGTCGGCGATCGCGTCGTGGGTCGCGATGAGACGAGCGAGGTGCCCGGTGAGGCCGAGGTCGTCACCCAAGCGCATAACGTCTCCGCAGAGCGGGTCATCGCGCTGGATCCCGATCTCGTCATCGTCGATGCGCGCACGACGCCGCCCGAAGCGCTTCAGCAGATTGAAGCGTCAGGTGCACGCATCATCGAGGTGCCGGAGGCCTGGACCCTCGCTGACATGGCACCGCGCACGCGAGCGATCGCCGACGCGGTTGGCGTCGACGCGGCACCACTACTCTCCACGCTTCCGACGCCAGGTGCCTCCGATCCGTCACCCTCCGCCGACACCCCGCGCGTGGCCTTCCTCTATCTGCGCGGTACGTCGGCGATCTACCTCCTCGGCGGAGAGGGATCCGGGGCCGACGCCCTCATCGACGCAGCCGGCGCCGTCGACGCCGGTGCGGATGCCGGACTCGAGGCATTCACCCCGCTCACGGCGGAGGCCCTGGTCGCCCTCGACCCCGACGTACTCCTCGTGATGACCGGAGGACTCGAGTCGGTCGATGGCATAGACGGCCTCCTGGCCCTGCCGGGGGTCGCTCAGACGACCGCGGGTCGTGAACGCCGCGTCATCGCGGTGGACGATGAGGTCCTGCTGTCCTACGGGCCGCGCACCGGCGCGCTCATCGAACTCCTGCGCGCCGCGCTCGCACAGGTATCGACGACACCCGCATGAGCACCCGCGGGGGGCGCACGGCCCTCGTGCTCATCGCACTTGCGGTCATCGTGGCTGCATGCGCCGCCGCAGCACTACTCGTGGGTGCGGCCGAGACGTCGAGTGTGATCATCATGGAGATCCGCGCACCCCGCGTCGCGCTGACGATCATCGTGGGTGCGGGTCTGGGCATCTCAGGCGTACTGCTGCAGGGCACCTTGCGCAACCCCCTCGCCGATCCCGGCATCATCGGCGTCTCTGCGAGCGCGGCACTGGGCGCTGTTATCGCGCTGGCCGTCGGGAGCACCTTTGTCACCGGCGGGTCGGCCGCGTCCGCCTGGATCGGTGCGATCGGGGCCACCGTCGCCGGCCTCGCAGGCATGTCACTCGTGCTGTGGATCGCGAGATCCGCCTCGGGCCGCACCGAGATCGTCACGCTCGTGCTCGGCGGCGTCACCGTCACGGCGTTCGCCGCGGCACTACTCTCCGTGGTGGTCGCGGTATCCGATGCAGCGGGTGCACGGTCAGCGACCTTCTGGACGACCGGCAGTCTGGCGCTCGCCACGTGGCCGGGTGTCGGGACCACGCTTCCCTTCCTCATCATCGCCATCGCACTCGCGATCGCCGTCGCGCGCGATCTCGACGTCATGGCGCTCGGCGACCGTGCAGCTTGGGCGGCGGGAGTGAATGTCGATCGCACACGACTCCTCGCCCTCGCAGGAGCAGTGCTCGCGGTGTCGGCGGGCGTCGCGGTCGTCGGTGTCATCGCCTTCGTCGGCCTCGTCGTACCTCACGCCGTCCGCCTGCTCATCGGGCCGCGCCACGGAGCCCTGCTTATCGGCTCGGCACTTGCGGGCGCGCTGCTGCTCCTCATCGCCGACACCATCGCGCGCACCGTGGTGTCTCCGGTGGAGCTGCCTCTCGGTGTCGTGACGGCCGTCATCGGAGCACCGATCTTCATCGTGCTGCTACGACGTACACGCAGTGCCCAGGGAGGTTGGGCATGAGCGCGCGCCTTGAGGCGCGCGATGTCTGCGTCCCACACCGTCTCGACAACGTCAGCGTGAGCATCACAGCGGGCGAGGTGCACGCACTCGTCGGTCCTAACGGATCGGGCAAGTCGACCCTGCTCGCGGTGCTCGCGGGCGATCTCGCTCCCGATTCGGGCACGGTCATGATCGATGGGCAGCCGTGGTCGCGGATCGGCGCGCGCGAGGCAGCTCGTCGCCGTGCGCTGCTCGCGCAGGAGACACCGCTTGCCTTCGCCTTCAGCGTGCGCGATGTGATCGCGTGGGGTCGACTGCCGTGGCGCGGGATGGCTGCGGCGGCGCAGGACGATGAGATCTGCGCTGCGGTCATCGCCGAGCATGGGCTCGATGATCTGCTCGATCGACCGGTCACCTCGCTCTCCGGTGGTGAACGAGCCCGGGTCCATCTCGCGCGCGTACTCGCCCAGCGTGCCCCGGTCCTCCTGCTCGATGAGGCCGACGCCGCTCTGGACCTCGCGGGACAGGCCCACCTCGACGCGGCTGTGCGTCGGCGTCGAGATGCTGGCGACAGCATCGTGATCGTGGGCCACGATCTCGGGCGACTCGCTGCACTGGCCGACTCAGCGACACTGCTCTCACGCGGTCGGGTCGTGGGTCAGGGATCCGCCGCGGCCACGCTGACTGCCGATGCACTCACTCAGGCCTACGGCGTACCCGTATCGACGTCCCTGGCGGACGGTCGACGCGTCTTCTGGTCCGAGGGCTAGCTGTTCTGCCCATGGTCGTTGGTCACGCGGGTGACCGGGGGCTTGCCGCCGAGTGCGGTGTGAGGCCTGTGATGGTTGTAGATGTGGAGCCAGCTGGTCAAGGCGGCGCGGCGGGCTGATTCGGATCGGTAGGCCTTGGCGTAGCCCCATTCGTCGCGCAGGGTGCGGTGGAAGCGTTCGATCTTGCCGTTGGTTTGGGGCCGGTAGGGGCGGGTGCGGCGATGCCGGATGCCTTGGGCGGTGGTCGTGGCGGCCCAGTCGCGGGATCGGTAGGCCGGTCCGTTGTCGGTGAGTACCTCGGTCACGGTGATGCCGTGGCCGGTGAAGAACGCCAGCGCGCGCTCCCAGAAGCCCAGCACGGTCACGGTGGTTTCGTCGTCGTGGACCTCGGAGTAGGTGAGCCGGGAATGGTCGTCGAGGGCCGAGTGGACGTAGGAGTAGCCCGTCTTGCCGGTGCCGCGCTGAGCACGCAGACGGGCATTGACCTTCTGGGCGGCGCGTGATTCATCGAAACCGCGGCCGTGGATCTTCCAGCCGCCGCCTGAGGGGATGCGGCCGAACTTCTTCACATCGACGTGGATGAGCTCCCCGGGGCGGGAGCGTTCATAACGGCGGATCACTTCCCCGGTGGCCCGGTCCATGTGGTCGAGCCGGTTCAGGCCTTGGCGGACCAAGACGCGGTGAACGGTCGACGCGGGGATACCGACCCTGCCCGCGATCTGCACCGGTCCCAGCCGGCGCGTCACGCGCAGATGCTTGATCCTGCGCTCGATCCGGGGCCTGGTGCGGGCCGGAGAGCGATGCGGCCGACTGGACACATCGGCCATGTCCTTCACTCCCGGGCGGCGCCCGGCGTCCAGCACGGCCCGATAGCGCCGGCTCCAGCGGACCACCGTCGTTGTCGACACCTGGAACCGCTCCGCCGTGGCCCGGATCGTCGAACCCGATTCGACGTGGAACCGGGCCAGCTTCAACCGGCCGAGCTCGGACAACGTGGCATTAGCGTGGGGCATGAAGGCCTCCTTGGTGGGCGTGAATGCTTGGTCGCTTCACACCTCACTAGGAGGCCTTCACCCTGTCAAAAACCCACCCCCCGCGTCACCAACCTCTAGGGGCAGAACCGCTAGCCGGCCCGAGGGTGAGCCGGTCCGAGGGTGAGGCGGTCCGAGGGTTCGTGCGTCGCTGACGCGGACAGCCCGCGGCGCTCAGCCCGAGGCTCTCAGCCGACAGCTCTCAGCCAGCAGCGAGCAGGCGTTCGCGCAGCGCCTCCGGCATGCGCATCGGGCGTCCGGACTCAGCATCGACGACCGCGAGGCGCGTCGTCGCCTCCGCTGCCACGTCGCCATGGTCATCGAGGATGCGATAGACGATCGAGTACGACGTCCGCGCCATGTCGGTGACCTGGGCTTCGATCACTAGTGGCTCGCGGGAATACCCGAGCGACTTGATGTGCCGGATCTCCTGCGAGACGACCACCATCGCGTAGTCGTCATTGACGACGGCATCGAGTTCGCTGATGAGTCCCATCCGGGCCTCTTGCAGGTAGTCGTGATAGGCGACGTTGTTGACGTGACCGAGTGGGTCGAGGTCGCTGAAGCGTCTCTGGATCTGGACTCGCATCATCGCTTCTCGCGACTGATCGTCACCATCGGGCTCACCGCAGGGCTGGATGTCTTCGTGAAGACGCGCACCTTGACCGGCTTCACGGTGCCCTTCCACCGGTAGTTGCCCTGGGCATCGATGACGGCGGTCGCGGGCTGGGTGACGAACATCTGCCCTCGCTTGGTCAGGTCCTTGATATGGACGGTGACGACCGTGCCCGGCTGCATCCAGGTCGATGTCCCCGTGAGTGTGAGCGTGTTGCCCTTCAGTTTCCCTTGGACGCTGAGCGTGGGGGAATAGGCCGGATCCTCGATGAGAGCGCCCACGACTCTCGCGTTAGTGGTGCCCGCTGCGAGACGACTTCCATCGGAGCTTCTGCTCACGTCTGTGCCGAGGACGGAGACGCCCGGGGGCATGATCCGGCTGCGCGCTCCCATGCGCCCGCGCTCATCGAGGGCAATGTCGAACAGGCCCGTGGATTCTCCCTCGATATCGACCTCCAGGCCGGTCGCCACGGACAGGCTCCGATGGCCGGCCGCGACCTCGATCGTGGTGGACCCCGGCGTGGTGAACGTCAGCGCGGACTCCTGCACCGTCGCGCCCGTCACGGGATCCAGGGCGAGGATGGCGGAGCGGAAACCGGCGCTGCTGGACCCGATCGCCGCGCCGGCGTAGAGGATCGTGCCACTGCGGGAGAGGGCGAGCGAGGACAGGAAGGTCTGAGGTGCCTGCCCGGACATGAGTCGCGACGTGCCTGCAGTGATGTCGATGGACAGCAGCAGGCCGGCGTCGGTCGTGGCGAATCCTCTACCGCCACTCGGCAGCATCACGAGGTCACTCGGTCGCTGGGCGCCGGTCGGCACGCGCTCGAGGACCGCGTAGTCGTTGACGCTGGTAGCACTCACCACGACAACCTCGCCTGCAAGGTCGGCAATGACGAGCTGCTTGAGCGCGGGCAGGTAGACGATGCCATTCGCTTCCCGAAGGCCCACATCGGCAAGCAGGGGTTCTCCGGATGCCACGTCGATGACGTAAAGGTGCGGATCGCCCTGGCACACCGCCCACGCGGTGGACGCATCAGGGGCGATGGCGACGTCGGAGGGAGAGCATTCCAGGGGCACGCGAGTGACGACTCCGGCACCGGGGAGCAGGATGATCGACCTTTCGTTGTACAGCGATGCGACAATCAGGCCACTGTCCGCAGCGGCCACGGAATTGGGTGTCTCGCCGACGGAGACATCCTCGGAGACGAACCGCGGGGCTCGCGTATCCACGGTCACTGCCGAGGCAGGAGTCGCGTAGCCCAGGATCACCACTCCGGCGAGCAATACGGCGTACCCCCGGGCCCTGCCCCTCATACGAGCACCGGGAAGAGCGGGTGATCCATGGGGGCGCCGGCGGGCAGCTCGTCGATCAGCCCCGCGAATTCGGGAGACGTGCGCCATGCGCGGGGCGCGTGGACCATGTCGTCACCGAGGAAGCGCAGGCTGAAGGCCCGACGCATCGACTTCGTTCCCGCTGCTCCGTGGAGCGTGAGCATGTGGAACCACACGGCATCACCCGGCTCGAGATCCCATCCGAGGATCGGATAGGCGTCGCGATCGTCCTCGATGCGCGGCAGCTCGCCGAGCGTGCCCTCCGGGAACCACTTGGCCTGCTCGTCGCGGAAGGTGCGTGGCATCAGCCAGGGACCGAGGTGAGAGCCTGCGACGAACTCCAGCGTCGACTCGCGGGGCACCGGATCGAGCGGCATCCACATGGAGACGTTCTGCCTGCCCTCGACGTTGTAGTAGGGCTGATCCTGGTGCCAGGGCGTGCGCTGCTGGGTCTTGGGCTCCTTGACGAGCAGATGGTCGTGATAGAGCCGCACGTGCTCGCTCGCCATGAGGTCACGGGCGATATGCGCAGCGGGCGAGGTGCGGATGAACTCCTCGTACTCGGGGATGCGCTGCCAGTTGCAGAAGTCCTCGACGAAGCGGCCGGTGTCGCTCTCCTCACTCGCTACGGCGACGAGGGGGCCGGGCTCGGCCAGATTGCGGTCGACTCCCGACCGGACGAGCTCGACCTGCTCGGGCGTGAAGCATCCTCGGATGACGACGGCTCCGTCGCGGGCGTAGTCGGCGATGGTCTGCGGATCGACGTACGGCATGGGCCGAGGGTAGCGCCGACCGCCGGTCCTACGCCGGGCTGACCGCCACTAGGGGTGCGTGCGAGGTGGTCGCGGCAGGGTTGCCCGCACACGTCGATGGCTTGATGTGGATAGTGACGCAGACCCATCGCGTGCGAAAACACGTCACTGTGGATGACCTCGCGCGAGACCGACTCACTGATGCTCCTATGGATGTCAAGGGTTCATGAGGCGGCTTCTTGGTCGTGGAGCCAGTGGCGGTAGCGGTGGGCGAGGTCGGGGTTGTGGTTGGTGCCGCGTTCCATGCGGGAGATCTCGATGGTGGAGGATCCGAGGGCGGTAGCGACGAGGCTCATGGGCTGGCGGATGGCCTTGCGTCTGGCCCTGAGGTCGTCGGTGCGGACGGCGGGCTTGGGGTTGACCAGGTGGGAGTAGATCTCGCGGGCGACGTATCGCTTGAGGCAGCGGATGATGGATCGGCGGGGCATGCCCTGGGCGGTGCGCTTGGCCAGGTAGTCGCGGGTCGGCTCATGGCCGGTGCTCATGCGCACCAGCACGATCCGGTGCAGGGCGCTGTTGGCGCGCCGATCACCTCCCCGATTCAGGCGCATGGCGGTGGTCTTGCCGCTGGAAGCGGGGACGGGGCTGGCTCCGCATAGGGCAGCGAAGGCCGCGTCACTGGCCAGACGGTCGGGGTTATCCCCAGCAGCGATCAGCAGTTGCGCGGCGGTGACCGGGCCGACTCCGTGGACCTGGCGCAGCCCGGGATTGGCGTGGGTGGTGAGTTGCTCGAGCTGGGCGGTGACCTCACGCAGATCCTCCTCCAGGGCCAAGTACTGGCGGGCCAGGGTGCGCAGGGTCAACCGGGTCGCGGTCGCAACGTCGCTGGAGTCCCTGCCCGGGCGCATGCGAGCGGCTTTGCTGGCGCGGCGCTTGCCAGCCAACCCGATCAGCTCGATGCGGATCGCCTCCGGCGCGGTCACGCTCAAGGCCCGCAGTCTTCCGTCCAGGCGCTGCAAGGCCTGCTGGGTGGAGGTGTGGGCCACCAACAGCACCCGGATCGCCTCGACGATGCCGTCGTGGCCCTTGGGAACCGCGCTGGCCTGACCAGCAAGCGCTGCCCGCGCGGCCGCCTCCGCATCGACGGTGTCGGACTTTCCCTTGGCGCGGCGGGTCTGCCGGTTGGGCCGGTTGACCTCCACAACTTCGTGGCCGGCATGTTGCAGGACCCGCTGCAGCGACAGCCCATAGGTGCCGGTGCCCTCGACCCCGACCTTCTGCACCTTTCCGTGCCGGGTGAGCCACCGCTCCAGCCCTCGCAGGCCGAGCGGCGTGGTGGGAAACGACTTGCAGCCCAGCAGCGTCCCGACGTCATCGATCACCGCCGCGACGTGAACCTGCTCGTGCGTGTCCACACCGCCATAGACGGCTCTAACTTGATGCTTCATCCTGGTCCTGCCCCTCATTGGCCAATCGGTGGGTGGGTGCCAACCGGCCAGGGCACCGGACAAGACAGACACGGTGCTTCGCAAGGCTCCTATGAAGTCACGGGCCCTGGCCGGATGGCGTCGCCGGGAGCACACCCCACCTGGCCGGCAGATCAGTAGCAAGGCACCCTTCGGGGCCAGTCAGACCGAGAGCCAGACCAGGCCGAGCATCACTCCCGGCGACATTGTCATCGTGTCTGTCAGACCATCGACGTAGCGTCAGGTCATGAACCCCCATTCTCCTGTGCCTCACTCCTCCGCAGACGAAGCGATTCGCGCGGCGCTCGCTCCCCCTCCCGCCACATCGAGCGAGCGAGACTTGCGCCTGCTCGCGCTGGCCATCGAGGCTGGCATTGGCGGTCACGCACTCTCCCTTCTCGAGCGCATCGATCTCACGCACCTGTCTGCGCACGATCGGATCACGTACCTCCGACAGGTGACCGCGTGTGCAGCGTGGTTCGAGGCGTTCCAGACCATCGCAACCGCTGCGGTTGCGGGCCCCACGACCGGCTGGCCCGAAGACGAGGTCGAGCACCGCGTACGCGAGGGCATCGGCGAGACCGGTGGGGATGCGCTGCCTCAGGGCGAGCGCCACGCTCTCGAGTCGCGCGCGCGTGACGAAGAGTGGCAGGTGCGGGAGCGGGCCATCGCCCTTGAGGTCAGCATGGCCACGCGCGTGTCACCACGCACGGCGGGTCGTCGTGTCGACTCCGCGCGCTGTCTGGTCGAGGCCCTGCCCCGAGCCCTCGGCGAGGCATGGGTGGGCAACTGGGGATACGGGCATCTGCGCGTGGCGGAGAAGGAACTCCTCGACGTGCCCACCCCACTGCGTGAGCAGGTGCTCGACGACGTCCTCCCCCATGCATCGACCGACCATCCACGTCGATTGACCGATCGTCTCCGCAAGTCGCTGGCCAAACGCGATGCCGCCGGCATGGCGGGGCGCACCCGCGAGCGAGCGGAGCAGAGGGAGGTCGCGATGTGGCCCCTCAAGGACGGCCAGGCCCGGCTGGCGATCACAGGGCCATACGACGTCATCACCGAGACCATGCGCCAGCTCACGGCTCTCGGTCACGCCCGTCGCGCCGCCATGCGCGAGGCGGACCCGGATACTGCCTACTCACTCAGTGCCGGGCGATTCGATGCGCTCGCCGTCGCCGTGGGTCGTCTCCACGACCAGATGACCGCGCGTGCGGCAGTGGGGAGTACCCACAACGACCGCGCGAACCCTTCGGGCAACCTTGCCGGGGCTATCCACAGCACCCTTCGTGATGACGCTGGCAACCTTGCCGATGCTGTCCACAGCGAGGAGGCGATTCCCTCGGGCAACCTTCCCGGAGCACAGGAGCCGGGGCGATCGCCCGGTGACGCAAGTCCCAACTCCACACCTGGGACACGTCCCCGTGATGAGTGGGACCTGTCACCCTCGGGTACGCCGGGCAGTAGGCCGCGGACACACGCAGCGGTGATCGTCGACGCGGCGACAGCCCTGCACATCGCGGATGAGCCAGGCTACGTCCCCGGTTACGGCTGGGTTCCTGCCGCGATCGCTCGAGAGATCCTCGCCGACGCCGACGGGTGGAAGCGCTGGATGCTCGATGACTCCACGCGCGCGATCATCGACACGGGTGCCGTGCGCTACCGCCCGAGCGAGGCACTGCGCGATCTCGTCGCGGGTCGTGATGTCACCTGCACGGCGGACACCTGCAACCGGCCAGCAAATGAGGCCCAGATCGATCACGCGATCGACTTCGACGGGAGCAACACCACGCCGTCCAATCTCCACCTGGTGTGCGGGCCCGACCACCTCGCGGTGACAGCGGGGCACTTCATCATCGATTCCGACGCATCAGGCCGCCCACTGTGGGTGTCGACCAACTCGGGCCACACCTACCCGTCGTACATCGACCCGCTTCACGAGCGGCCGCACGATGCGGATCGGACGCCCCCCGACTCCGTTTCGGCGGCCCCCACACCGTGAGTCCGCACTGCACAGCACTCGGTCTCTAGAGGAGGCAATGCCTCAGGTCCTTTGGCAGACTGTCGGCATGGGCCTGTTCAACCGCCGTAAGCGCCACGCCGCATGGGACCGTGGGAGCACGCGCGAGGACATCAAGCACCTGGATGAGTTCGTACGCACGCGGACAGGCGTCGAGGCCTACCTGGAGCCCGTCACGATGGCCACGGAGACGACCCTCGTCCTGGTCGCACATGACGGCGAGTGGACTCGGCGGCGCATCGAGTCACCCGAGGAAGCGGTGGAGCTCACCAAGAAGTGGGTCATCCCCCTCTACGACACCCAGAAGGTCGGCTACCCACCCCGCATGCGCGAGTGGACCGAGCGCAACAAGCGCTCCCGCGGCACCCTCTAGCACCGAGCCTGTCCCTCACCCGAGAGGTCCCTCGGCCACCCGAGTTGGACAAGCGGTCGTTCATCACACCGCCCGTGCCCGATTTGCCGTATTTAGTGCCAGATTTCCGTCTTGGGCCGCCTGGCGACACGTACGAATCCATCCAGTTGCCGAATTGATTGGACATCGTCCTAAATACCTGCTACGCTAGTCCCATCAGCAAGAGGCCAGAGAGGGGAGGGATGACATGAACGAGGAGCTGTGGGGCTTCTAGGAGCAGCAGGGACAACCCAACCGGCACGACATGTCGAAGAAGGTGATCGAGATGATCTGGTTCTTCTGAATCGACAGGCGGCAGACCGCATGAGCAGGACCCACGACTGACCCCCGACCTTCACTAGGAGGCAACGGGGGTCCTGTCGTTTCTGCACCCATCCGCTGGACAGCCGTCCCCCTACAGCAGTCCCCCGAGCCGCGCGAGCAAGAGAGCCTCGGCGAGCACCATGCGCTCCAACTCCTCGAGATCAACCGACTCATTGGGCGCGTGGATGTGCGCGCCGGGATCCTCAGCACCGATGAGCATGATCTCCGCCTGCGGCGCGACATCAGCGAGCGAGGCCAGGAGCGGGATGCTCCCACCCTCACCCGTCTCCGCTGAAGGCTTGCCGAACGCCGTCTCCATCGCCCAGCGCGCCGCCTCGTACGCCGGTCCGTCTGTCGCAATGGCACACCCACGCCCCTGCTCACCGGGGGTCACCGTCGCATCGACACCCCACGGGGCTGCCCGGCGGAGGTGATCACAGAGGGCGTCCATGGCCATCTGCGTATCCGTCCCCGGCGGAACCCGAAGCGATACCTTCGCGCGGGCGTAGGGGATAACTGCATTGATCGCACCCTCGACCGGCGGAGCATCGAGCCCGATCACAGAGACTGCCGGGCGCGTGACAAGCCGATCGGTGAGCGGGCCAGTCCCGAGCAGCGGCTGGTCCGGGCGCATGCCGAGTTCCTGGCGGAACTCCGCCTCATCGGCCTGGGCACCCTGCCACGCGTAACCGGGCACGATGGTCGTGTCGCCCGCAGCGTCGCGCAGCGTGTCAAGGATGCGGATGAGCGCGAGAAGCGCATCGGGTGCCGGGCCGCCGTACATCCCTGAGTGCGCGGGTCGCGGCAGGGTGCGTACCTCGACGGTGGCATCGACGAGGCCACGCAGCGCCGTCACGAAGGTCGGTTCACCGACGGCACGATTACCGACGTCCGCGATGACGATGGCGTCGGCCTGCGCAATCTCTGGATGGTCGAGGACGTACCGGGGCAGCGGGCCTCCACACTCCTCCTCGCCCTCGATGAGGGCGACGGCCTGCACGGGCACGTGCCCGAGGACCTGCTGCAACGCCCGGATCGCGCCAAGGTGCATGGCGATCCCGCTCTTGTCATCCGCAGCGCCACGGCCGTAGAGCCGACCGTCGCGCAGGGTCGGCTCGAAGGGCGGTGTGGTCCACGCATCCAGGTCGCCGGCGGGCTGTACGTCGTAGTGCGCGTAGAGCAGCACGCGTATCGCGCCGTCTCCGATCCGGCCCACCACCGCGGGCTCACCGCCGTCGATGGGGAGGAGCTCGGTCCGCATACCCGCCTCACCGAAGAGCCGCATCGTCTCCTCCGCCGCCTCGCGCACGGGTTCACGCGGGAAGCCGGCAAAAGCGCAGGACGGAATGCGCACGAGGTGCTCGAGGTCCGACTGGAGCTGCGGCATGAGTTGGCGGACGGCCTCGCGCAAGGAGTCGACGGTGCAGGAGCTCATGGGGTGAGGCTAGTGGCGGGGCAGGGCGCCGACTACTTCTTCTTGACGCCCTTTGCGGCCTTGGCAGCTGCCTTGCGCTCGCGCGCTTGCTGGTCGAGCACCTCGGCCTGCTCCAGCGTCGGTGCCGATCCCCCCAATCGCGCCGGGATCCACCACGGTGATCCCTCGTAGGGGTAGCGCGCCACCGTCTGATCGAGAAGGTCGCGCATGCGCATGCGGAACTCCTCGGTGAGCGCTTCCGCGTCCTGTCCACGCTTCGGATGCATCGCCTCGCCGACCGTCATGGCCACCACGGTGCCTCGCGAGAAGTCTTTATGCCCGTAGGACAGGATGCGCGCGCCACCAAGGATGCACATCGGGATCAGGGGCACATCAGCCGCGATCGCGATGCGGACCGCGCCCGTCTTGATCTCCTTGATGTCCATTGCGCGACTCATGGTGGCCTCGGGGAAGATCCCGACGAGCTCGCCCGCCTTGAGATACGTCACGGCATCGCGGAACGACTGGCTGCCGTGCTCGCGGTCGACAGGGATGTGCCTCATGCCACGCATCAGCGGACCGCCGAGCCAGTGCGTGAAGACCGCATCCTTGGCCATGTAGCGCACGAGGCGCTTGCCGCGCCGGTACGCCGGCTCTCCGCCAAGGGCGAAGTCGAGGAAGCTCGTGTGATTCATCGCCAGCAGCGCGCCACCCTCGAGGGGGATGTTCTCCTCGCCCACGACATCGAACCGGACACCGAGTCCCGCGAAGACACCCTTGGCCACCCCGATGATGGGCCGGTACGTCGGATCCCGTCGGAACGGTGCTTCGGGCATGTCGATGACGCTACCTCCTGGCAGGCTGTGACTGTGACCGACCCGACCGACGCGCCCGACCAGCCTGCTGATCCGCCCGAGCACAGCACCGGGTCAGACAGCACCGGGTCAGGGAATGCTGGGTCAGGGAATGCTGGGTCAGCGACCACCGATAGCCGCGCCCAGGCGATAGCCCTCGAGGACTTCATCCTGGCGCTCGGGCGCGCCCAGCTGGCCGCCGGCTACCCCGTCGACGACGTCACGACGACGCTGAACGCCGTAGCCCGTGCCTACGACCGCACCGACTTCGGCATCTTCGTGCTGCCCAACGCCGTCATGGTCGATGACCCCGTCGTGGGTCGTGCCCGCGTCATCCCCGAGGGCAACGACGCCCTCCGGCTCGACCAGGCGGCTGAGGTCCACGAGATCGCCGTGCAGGCACGACGAGGGTCACTCGATCTCGAAGAGGGCACGCGGGAGCTCGAGCAACTTCCCGACAAGCCGCCGCGCTTCCCCCCGTGGCTGTCGATCGTCGGCTACGGACTCGCCTCAGCGGGCTTCGCACTCGTGTTCCGATTGAGCCTGTGGGGCGTGGCCATGGCCGCCGTACTCGGTCTCTTCGTGGGACTCCTGCAGGCCTATACCCGCACCCGCCCCAATCTTGCTCCGCTCGTGCCGCCCGTGGCCGCGACGCTGTGCTCCTTCGCCGTCTTCGGCTTCGCATCCCTCATCGACCAAGAGGTGCAGCCACTGCGCGTCGTCGTTGCGCCGCTCATCACGCTCATCCCCGGAGCAGCCCTGACTCGTGCAACTCAAGAGCTCGCAAGCGGGCATGTCGTCTCCGGAGCGTCTCGACTCATCGCGTCGATCGTGCAGATCCTCATCCTCACGTTCGGCATCCTCGTGGGGAGTCTGCTCGCACGTGTCTCGCCGTACGACCTCACGGATCTCACCGAGACGCAGCTCCCCCTGTGGGCCGCGTGGATCGGTGCCGCCTTCTACGCCGTGGGCCAGGCCCTGGCCTTCAATGAGCCGCGTGGCGCACTCGTGCCGGTCGTGATCCTGCTCCTCATCGCGTTCAGCGTGCAGCAGGTCGTGTCGGTGGCCCTCGACGCCGTGATTGCCGCGGGGCTCGCCGCGACGGTGGCGCTCTTCCTCGCCATCGTGATCCAGGATCGCGGCAAACGGCAGATGCCGGCGTTCGTCCTCTTCTCGCCGGTCTTCTGGCTGCTCGTCCCGGGATCCCTTGGGCTGGTTGCCATCACCGAGGCGCTCACGGGTGCCCCGGATGACTCACTTCCGAAGGCCGAGGGCGACGTGGCCGGCGGAGTAGAGACGGGTTCGTCAGGCGGTGCCGATTTGCCCACCTTCAGCGACCTCACCGTAGACAGTGAGGGGTCGGTCCTGCTGATCTTCGGAGCGTCGATCATCGCGATCACGATCGGCATGCAAATCGCGTCGATCGCCGGTCGCCTCGTGCGCAAGCTCCCCGATCTGCCGGACCTACCCGAGGTGAAGATGCCCGGTAAGGGCCGCTAGGTCGGAGCCCTCAGAGGGAAGGGCCCCCGACCGCATGCGATCAGGGGCCCTTCCGGAAGTGGTGAGCTGACCTACAGGTCCTTGGTCTTGTAGGTCTTCTTGCCGATCTTGAGCGTCTCGACGTAGTTGAGCGTGTACATCAGGGTCTTGCCGCCCACCTTGACGGTGAGCTCCACCATCGTTCCACCGCCGGAGGAATCGATGACCTTCATGTTCTTGGCGTTCTTGGGCAGCTCCACCGTGTCCGTGCCCGCATCGCCCCACAGGTCGTAGGAGAGCGCGCCCGGGATGAGGCGATCGTTGCCAGCTCCGCCGTGGATGATGTTGCGCTCGGACTTCGCCTTGCCGGAGTAGCCGTAGAGGACATCGGCCTTCTGACCGCCCCAGATCGGGAAGTCGGGCACGAGCGCAGCGATCTGGCCCTTCTTGCTCCACGTGATCTGGTGGTAGCCGATGTCCGCGCTGTCGCGCAGCACGAGGTAGTAGAAGGAGCCGTCGGAGCCCTCGGCGGGACGGATGATGAAGTCCTCCTTGAGGTAGCTCTTCTCCTTCTTCCAACCCTCGGGCAGCGTCACTGCGTCGAAGGCCTCCTCGAGCGCCTCGGGCGAGTCCGCACTCGTGGCATGCGCGATGTACTTGTTGCCGTATTGGTCGATCACGTAGAAGCGGAGGATCTTCGTGCCATCGGGCTCGTCGTTGTCCGTGACCCAGAACTCCATGTTCTGGGCCTTGTAGTTGGCCGTGAGCTTGACGTCGGTCCCGAGCGGGGTCAGCGCGTAGTTACCACCGAAGTACGGGCCGAGATTCGCCGGCATCGGGTACTGCTTGCGATTGTCGTAGGGCCACATCGCATTGATGGCCGACGACATCGAACCCCAGGTGTAGCCGTCGGAGGTCGTCTCGTAGACGGTCTCGCAGATCTCGGCACCGGGCGAGGCGATGAACTGCGACATCTGGAACTGCAGATTGCGCGTCGAGTTCTTGACCCAGGGGTCCGGTGGCTCGTAGTCGGGCCACGCCTCGTCCGAGATCTCGTTGTCACCGCCGGACTTGTAGGTGTTGACGGCGTTCTTCGGATCCTCCTGCACAGGACCGATGTCGATCACCTCGTGGGCGACCTCGAGCGGCTTCCACGGGATCGTCGGGCACTCGGTGCGGGGCTGCAGCGGGGCGGGACGGGCGCTCGCGGACGGAGCCGCGACAGCCAAGGTCAGCACCGCGACGGACGAGCACGCCGCAAGCCCGACCAGGGCGGATCGGTATGACTTCATGGGACCTCCGGGGTCGATGGTGCTTGCCCTGTGATGGGCATCGCCGCGACGCTACGGACGGACCCGGGTGACGTCACACTTCGCGGACACGTGTGGCCGGGGGCGATACACGTGTCATCCCTGCCGAGACACTTGTCTCCGCGGCGCTACAGCTTCAGGACAGCCCCAGGACAGCAACAGCCTCAGGACAGCGTCGAGAAGACCGCCTCCAGGCGTACGCCGCGCGGAGCGGGCACCCAACTCCACGAGCCACGGGCGACCGCGCACCAGGCATCCATGATCGCCGTACCGGATCCACGCACGACCTCACCACGGGGCATCCCCCGGCCGTCGTCACTCACTCTGACCACGAGGGATTCCCCCGTCGGCGTCGACAGGGACACGTCGACGCGGGCCGCATGCCCGTGAGACGCGGCGTTGAGTAGGGCCTGCTCCACGACGCGATAGATCGCGGTCAACAGATCGCGGTGGGCCGTGCCACCCATCAGCAGGGATCTCGATGGGGCATCGAAGGTGACATCGACTCGGAGCACCGGCTCCCATGAGTCCGCGAGTTCCTGAAGGGCCGTGTCCAGCCCCACCGACCCGAACGCCGGACTCAGTCGTCGACTGGCGGAGCGCACCTCGGTCGACCGAATGCGCTCGATCTCGGAGATCGCCTTTTCGAGACGCTCCCGCGTCGCTGGATCAGCACCCTCCACACTGCTGCGCAACTCAAAGGCCACGACCAGGAGGTCTGCCTGCACGCGATCGTGCAGGAACTCCGCGACCCCGCGACGCGCCCGCTCATCGGCCTCGACGACGAGCAGTTGCTGCGCCTTGACGGTCTCCAGAGCCGTGGTCGCCACCGCCGCCTGCCGTGCATAACGCAGCGTGAGCGCACCCGCGAGCGACTGCACGAAGGTGATCGCGATGAAGGCGCGCATCGTTGCCGGCACGATGCCGACCGCCGAGAGCTCGGGCGTCGACAGGAAGATCGGCGACAGGATGTAGACCCGCGCGAGCCCGCCCGCGAGCGCAGCGATGAGCATCGCCACGAGGTACGGCCAGCGTGCCGGGCTCCCGAACTCGTCTTTGCGCAGGTAGCGACTCGCGACAGCGAGAACGATCGCCGAGGCACCGGCTGCCGCGACAGCGTTGCCCACGACGGACACGATGTCGATGGGGTTGACCGCGCTTTCGCCGTACTCTCCGATGATGGACGGCGTGAACTGCTCAGGGAGCGAGACGCAGGAGTAGCGACAGCGACTGAGTGTGCCGAGGAGCGACACCTGGATGTTCTGCAGGAGGATGAGCAGGAAGACGGCGCCGAAGACGAATGACGGGAAGAAGGGCCACGGTCCTAGTACGGCACGTGCGATACCGCGACCGAGCTTCGCCCATCCGCTGTCCATGACTAGCGCTGACCGTACTCCCGGGTCTCACGCACGTAGCGCAGGACGGCAAGCGTGCGCAGGTCGGCACCGTCGGGCGGCTCCGGCACGAGCACCTGGTAGGCGCGGGAGAGCTCCTGTCGCACCACACCGTGCGTGAGGTCGAGGCGCTTCGCGATGGTCGGCGCATCGAGGCCCTCGGAGGCCAGCGCCATGATGTCGCGCTGTCGCGGGGTCAGTTGCGACACAGCAGGCTGGTGATCACTGACCTGCCCCTTCACCATGAGCGGATCGACGACGTTGAGGCCGCGAGCAGTCGAGTGGAGCACATCGCTCAAGTAGTTGGGATGCAGGTCGGCTCGCTTGAGGATGTAGGACCAGCCCTGCCGTTGGTCCTCCGCGAATCGGGTGAGGAACGTCGGCACCTGGTACTGCGACAGGATGACGACACCCACGTCGGGCCACTTCGCCCGCAGCGCGATGCCCAACTCGATCCCCGACATCGCATCGTCGCCCAAGGACAGATCGAGCAGGGCAACATCGAACGCCGCCGCCTCCGCGGCAGCGAGTGCCTCCGCCGGCGATCCGGCCGTCACGACAACCTCGAGATCGCGGCGGCTGCCCAGGATCGCCGTCAGGATCCCTCGCAGCGCCGGGTCATCCTCGACGTACAGGACGCGAAGCGCTGGGGCCGACGCGGGAGAGCCGGCGGCTGCGACGGAGGACATAGAGGGATCCCAGCACATGCCCCGTGCAGGGGCCAGCGACTCCAGACAGGTGTTCCCACCGGGAGCTAGGGGGTGTGGTGCCGGCCGGAGCTGCCTCGCGCGACGAGCCGGGTGTCGACCTCGCGATGCACCGATGATCGCCCCGGCTCCGCGATGCGATCCATGAGCAGATCCGCGGCCACCCGCCCCATGTCCGCGAGCGGCTGCGCCACGGTCGTGAGGTCGAGAGACGCGAGCAGTCGCATGCCGTCGTATCCGACGACCGAGACGTCGTCGGGAACCCGCAGTCCACGGTCCCGCAGCGCCGCCAGGGCACCGATCGCCGCGAGATCATTCGCGACGACCAATCCGGTCGATCCCGCGTCCACCGCGGACTCGGCACCGGCGTAACCACCGCGCTCGGTGAAGGCTCCCTCGACGACGAGGGACTCGAGGCCGTGCGCCTGCATCGCCTGCTCGTAGCCAGCGCGCCTCTCCCGCGCGATGCGATTGTCCCCACCGGAGATGTGAGCGATCCGCGTGTGACCGAGCGAGACGAGATGGTCCACAGCAAGCCGTGCACCCGAGAGGTCATCGCCGGCCACCGAGTCCAGCCCGCGGATGCCATCCGTGCGCCACGTGACGACGACAGTCGGCACCTCGGCGGCGATGACCGACAGATCCTCATCGGAGAGGCGGTGGGCAATGAGGATGAGGCCCTCCACGCGTGACTCGAGCAGGCGCGTGATCTCCGTGCGCTCCGTCGCAGGATCGGCATTGCCGGTGACGAGCAGAGTCGAGTAGTCATGACCGCGCACAGCCTCCTGTACGCCGTCGAGGATCTCCGCGAAGACCGGGTTGTGCAGGTCGAGGATGTGTACGCCGATCGTGTGCGTGCGCTGGCGCACCAGGCTGCTTGCGGTGCGATTGGGTCGATAGCCGAGCTCATCGGCCGCGGCGAGGATCGCCTCGCGGCTCGCAGGTGCCACCTTGGCCGATCCCTGCAGTGCCAGTGAGACGAGTGATTTGGATACGCCGGCCCGCGCCGCGACATCGTGCAGCGTCGGGCGCCGGCCCGCGGTGCTTGTCACGTCATCCCACCTCGGCGACCTCGACGATGCGCCGCTCACGCGCGGAGAGGTCGCAGGCAATCGCAAGGGCGAGTGCCGCACGCGCCTCCGCGGGCGTGCACGGATTGTCGCGCTCGCCGCGCACGAAGTCGACGTACGCACTCGTCTCCGCTGTGAAGGCCGGACGGAAGCGATCCATGAACCCCTCGAAAGGGCGCGCGCCGGCGGCAGCGCCGCCGAGGTAGTCGCCGAGCAGCTCCAGGTCCCGACCCGAGTCAGCGGCATGCGACTCGGCGACGTGGAGGGGCGTGCGAGCGACCAGCCCCGCGCTCATGGAGTCGAGGGACCCGAAGGCCTCCATGCGGATGTCGTGGCCTACCGGGTCGTGCCGGGTGCCGCTCACGAGCACGGGGACGCCGGTCTCGGTGGTCAGCGTCGCCGTCACGACATCGAAGTCGTCTGCGGCGGCGTAGTCGGGGTGATGGCGCACCGTGCCCGTGGCATATACGGACGCGATCTCGGAATCGGTCAACCACCGGGCGAGGTCGAGGTCGTGCACGAGCATGTCGCGGAAGGTCCCGCCGCTGCCCGCGATGAACTCAGGCGTGCCCGGTGCGATGTCGTGAGCCGTCAGGGTGAGGGAATAGAGAACGCCGAGCTGCCCGGAGGCGATGGCTTCCTTGATGCGTCGAATGCCCGCATCGAATCGTCGCTGGAAGCCGATCTGCATGTTGTCCGTGACGGCGATGAGTTCATCGCACTCCGCCAGTGTCATGGCGAGCGGCTTCTCCACGAGTAGTGGCTTGCCGCGGGCCGCCAGTGCGCTGATGAGTTCGGCATGGGTATCCGTGGCCGTCGTGACGGCGTAACCGTCGGCATCGGGCCACTCGCCCCACGGGGCGGTCGTTCCCCCCACGCGGGCGGCCAGCTCCTCCGCGCGAGCGGCGTTGCGATTGGTCACGATGAGTTCGTCGACCCGGCCGTCGGCAGCGAGATCCTCGGCCCGGATGACGCCCATGCGCCCGGCTCCCACGACGACGATCCGCATCGCTCGACCTCCTCTCCTCTTCCTGTCCTGACTCACGTCTTCCCGTCGTGACTCGCGTTCACGGCCCCGTGCGCGTTCCTGCGGGGAGCGCGGAGCGCTCTTTGCCCCGAAACCGCCACCGGGTGACGGATCCCGGGCGGAGAACGCCCGGGTCGGACCACTTGTCCTCCCCGGGGGAGTGTGCCACGATTCCCCCCGGAATTGGAACGTTCCAATCCTCACGGTGGAGCAGGTTCGCCGCCAGGCATATCCGCTCCGCCGCGCCTCGCGCCGACCTCCGGGAGCACCATGTCCACCTTCCTCGACCGCGTCGCCTCGGCCCCGATCTCCTGGGGCATCTGCGAGGTCCCCGGCTGGGGGGCGATGCTCCCTACGCCGCGCGTGCTCACCGAGATGTCGGGCCTCGGCCTGCCCGCCACCGAACTCGGCGCCCCGGGCTTCCTGCCGACCGCACCCGAGGACGTCAAGGCAGAACTTGCCAAGTACGACATGACGCTCATCGGCGGCTTCACCCCCGTGGTGCTGCACGATCCGGCCATGCGCGAGTGGACCATCAACGAGGCACGCCGCGTGGCCGATCTCTTCCAGCGTGCCGGTGCGACGGAGTTCATCTCCGCGATCGTTGTCGATCCCGACTGGTCGATCCCGCGCCCGCTCGATGCCGATGAGCGCAGCCACATGATGGAGATGTTCGGCGTGATCGACGACATCTGCGCCGAGTACGGCCTCAACCAGGTGCTGCACTCCCACGTCCAGACGGTCGTGGAGACCAAGGACGACATCGACATGGTCCTCGAGGGCTGCGATGTCGGCTTCTGCCTCGACACCGGCCACATGGCGATCGGCGGCCAGGATCCGGTGGAGTTCGCGAAGCAAGCCTTCGACCGCGTGGGCCACGTGCACCTCAAGGACGTCAATCTCTCCCTGGTCCCGCCGGTGCTCGCGCGCGAGAAGTCGCTCATGGCTGCGACGCAGGAGGGGCTCTTCACCCCGCTCGGCCAGGGCGATGTCGACATCGCCGGCGTGGTCGAGGCACTGGAGTCGCGCGGCTACGACGGTTGGTACGTCATCGAGCAGGACACTGCCATCACCGACGGTCTGCCCGCCGAGGGTGAGGGCCCGATCGAGCAGGTCGTGACATCACTGGACTACCTGCGCGATGTCGTCGCACCACGCGTGAGCAAGTAGATGTCGA
>JBJOJS010000137.1:0-12194 GCA_046046455.1 Actinomycetota bacterium
TGCGCCCCTCGTCGAGCGTCTGCAGGAACTGCGCGTAGCCCTTGCCCCGGGCGCCCAGCAGGTTGGCCGCCGGCACCCGGCAGTCCACGAATCCGAGCTCATGGGTGTCGGATGAGTTCCAACCGACCTTCGAGTACGGCGCCGAGACAGTGAAGCCCGGCGTGCCGCTCGGCACGATGATGGTGGAGAGCTCCTTCTTGCCTGACTCGAGTTCACCGGTGATGGCGAGCACGGCAACGAAGCCGGTGATGTCGGTCCCGGAGTTGGTGATGAAGGACTTCGTGCCGTTGATCACCCACTCGTCACCGTCTAGCCGAGCCGTCGTGCGCGCGGCACCCGCATCGGTGCCACCGCCGGGTTCGGTGAGCCCGAATGCGCCGAGCGTCTCGCCCGTGACGAGTCGGGGCAGCCACTCGCGCTTCTGCTCCTCGGTGCCGAAGCGGTAGATCGGCATGGCACCGAGACTCACGGCCGCTTCGAGGGTGATCGCGACCGAGGAGTCGACCCGCGCAATCTCCTCGAGCGCGAGGCACAGGGCAAAGTAGTCGCCGCCCATGCCGCCGTACTCCTCCGAGAAGGGCAGACCGAAGAGCCCCATCTCCCCCATCTGGCGCACGATGTCGTAGGGGAAGGCATGCGCCTCGTAGAGGTCGCCGATGACCGGCGCGATGACATCCTGAGCGAACGCCGCCACCGACTTCTGCAGGTCGACGTACTCACTGGGCAGGCGGTGATCCATCACTGCTCCTCTTGGGGGGTGCGGCCTCGCACGACGCGCGAGGGACTGGGGCGGCCGAGATGATCCTCGAGCCAGCGACTGGTGGCGATAAGGGCTGATAGATCGACACCGTGCTCGATGCCGAGGCCATCAAGCATGTAGACGAGGTCCTCGGTCGCGAGATTGCCCGTCGCCGCCTTCGCATACGGACAGCCACCGAGTCCGCCCGCGGACGCATCGACCGTGGTGACGCCCTCGCGCAGCGCGGCGAGGGTGTTGGCCAGGGCCTGCCCGTAGGTGTCGTGGAAGTGCACGCCGATCGCATCCACCGGCACGCCGCTCGCGATCAGCCGGCGCACGAGGTCGGCCACCTGGCCCGGGGTCGCGACGCCGATGGTGTCGCCCAGACTGATCGCATCGCATCCGAGGTCGCGCAGGCGCACCACAGCGGAGACGACCTGCTCCGCCGGCACCGCTCCCTCCCAGGGATCGCCAAAGCACATCGACAGGTAGCCGCGCACGCGCAGTCCCTCACCTCGAGCACGAGCCACGACCGGCCCGAACATCGTCCACTGCGCGTCGTACCCGCGGCCGAGGTTGCGCTGGGCGAATGCCTCGGTCGCGCTCGCGAAGATCGCGATGTCGCTGGCATCGGCGTCAAGGGCGGACTCGAGGCCACGCATATTCGGGACGAGCACGGGATAGCGCACGCCATCTCGACGCGTGAGACGTGCCATGACCTCGGTCGCATCGGCGAGCTGGGGGACGCGGTCGGGGCGCACGAAACTCGTGGCCTCAACCACGCCCAGGCCTGCCGCGGTCAAGCGGTCGATGAACTCCACCTTGGTGGCGGTATCGATCACGGCGGACTCGTTTTGGAGCCCGTCACGGGGGCCGACCTCCCAAATGGTGACGCGGGAGGGCAGGGAGGGATCGCGTACGACCATCGGGAGGCTCACGACACCTCCTCCAACTGCACCTCGACGAGCACGGCATCGAGCGGCACGCGCGTGCCTGGTGACGCGCACACCAAGGTCACGGTGCCACGTCCTGGGGCGCGCACCGTGTGCTCCATCTTCATCGCCTCCACGACGGCGAGTGGCGTCCCCTCCTCCACGGTGTCGCCGACGGCGACTCCGACGGCGATGACCGCGCCCGGCATGGGGCTGCGCGCCGACCAGTGCCCCGCGACCCGTGCGTCCTGCGCACGGGCGAGACGTCGGTCGCGCGGGCGCCGGGCCTCGAGCGCGTGGTGGCGTCCATCGGCGTGGAGCCACAGGTGATCGCCATCGAAGACGACTGCGTCCGGGGGCGCCGACTCGATGCCCTTGCCGTCGACGATCACATCGACGCCCTCCTTGGCGACCGTGAGGGCTACGTCGTGGCCGCCCACATCCCATCGCTGGGGCGCACTGCCTCCGAGCCGCCAGGAGTCCCCCGCCTGCCAGAGGTCATCGCGAGCCGGAGTGAGGAGCGCGGTCGACGCTCCCGCGACCACCTCGGTGCGGACCACAACCTCCCTCGGGCTTCGAGCGTCGAGCATGCCGGTGTCCATGTCGCCCTCGCGTACGCGCTCATCGTCGAGCAGGTCGGCAAGGTCGTCGATATTGGTGGTGACGCCCAGGCAGATGGTCTCCCGCAGCGCGCGCTGGAGTCCGCTGAGCGCCTCCTCCCGGGTCGGCGCGTGCACGATGACCTTGGCGAGCATGGGGTCGTAGTACGACGTGACGCGATCGCCCGTGGTCACGCCGGCATCGACACGTGCCGACGGGGACGGCTGCCACAGACGGATCCCACCGCCCGTCGGCAGGTAACCGCGCAACGGGTCCTCGGCGTAGACGCGAGCCTCCACCGCGTGGCCACGCAACTCGATCGATGACTGATCCATCGCGAGCCGCTCCCCGGACGCGATGCGCAGCTGCTGCTCGACGAGGTCGAGCCCGGTGACCTCCTCCGTCACCGGATGCTCCACCTGCAGGCGCGTGTTCATCTCGAGGAAGGCGTAGTCCGAGGGCTGTGCTGACGGCACGACATACTCCACGGTGCCCGCGTTGACGTAGCCGACACTGCGGGCCAGGCGCACCGCCGAGTCGCAGATCTCCCGTCGCAGCGCCTCATCGAGGAGCGCGGAGGGAGCTTCCTCGATGACCTTCTGGTGTCGGCGCTGGAGCGTGCACTCGCGCTCGCCCAGGTGGATCACGTGGCCATGCTGGTCAGCGAGGATCTGCACCTCGATGTGACGTGGCACGTCGATGAGTCTCTCGACGAGGAGGCGGTCGTCGCCGAAGGCTGCGAGCGACTCCCTCTTCGCGCTCGCAATGGCCGCGGCTACGTCATCACCGGGCCGGATGACACGCATCCCCTTGCCCCCGCCGCCGGCGGCCGGCTTGAGCAGGGCCGGACGGCCGACCTCCTCGACGGCGGCGATGACCGCGGCATCGTCCATGGATGCGTCATGGCGCCCCGGCACGACCGGCACGGCCGCTGCAATGGCGGCCTCCTTGGCGGCGATCTTGTCGCCCATGGCCTCGATGACAGCGGGCCCCGGGCCGACGAAGACGAGCCCTGCCTCCTCGCAGGCACGCGCGAAGGCAGCGTTCTCCGAGAGGAACCCGTAGCCGGGATGCACCGCCTGGGCACCCGTCGCCAGGGCCGCACTGATGACGCGATCGATGTCGAGATAGCTCTCGCGTGCCGCTGCCGGACCGAGGCGCACCGCCTCGTGTGCAAGCGTCACATGCAGGGCTCGGACATCGGCATCGCTATAGACGGCGACGGAGGAGATGCCGAGCCGGTGAAGTGTGCGCAGAATGCGCACCGCAATCTCACCGCGATTGGCTACGAGCACGCGATCGAACATGCTCACATCCGGAAGACGCCGTAGCGGATGGGGGGCAGCGGTGCATGGCGCGCCGCCTCCAGTGCGAGTCCGAGCACCCGACGCGTCTCGCGCGGATCGATGACACCGTCGTCCCACAGTCGCGCACTGGCGTAGTAAGGGGAGCCCTGCTCCTCGTACTGATCGCGGATCGGAGCAGCGAAGGCCGCCTCGGCCTCCGCCGACCACTCCTCGCCGCGGGCTTCCACCTGGTCCCGACGGATGGTGGAGAGCACTGCGGCGGCCTGCTCGCCGCCCATGACCGAGATCCGTGCATTGGGCCACATCCACAGGAAGCGCGGAGAGTACGCCCGACCGCACATGGAGTAGTTGCCCGCGCCGAAGGATCCCCCGATGACGACAGTGAACTTCGGCACGCGCGCGCACGCGACGGCGGTAACCATCTTGGCGCCATGCTTGGCGATGCCCCCGGCCTCGTAATCGCGCCCCACCATGAAACCCGAGATGTTCTGCAGGAAGACCAGCGGGATACCGCGCTGGTCGCAGAGCTCGATGAAGTGCGCACCCTTCTGCGCGGATTCAGAGAAGAGAATCCCGTTGTTGGCGATGATGCCCACGGGATGGCCGTGCAGACGCGCGAAAGCCGTGAGGAGCGTGGTGCCGTACTCGGCCTTGAACTCGGTGTAGTCACCGCCGTCGACGAGGCACTCGATCACCTCGCGCACGTCATACGGCGTGCGGGGATCGACGGGCACAACATGGAGCAGGTCGTCGATGGGGCGCGTGGGCTCCCGAGTCTCCGACAGGGCCCAGGCTTCGTCGGACGCCGGGGGCAGGGTCGCGACGATCTCACGCACGATGCGCAGGGCGTGGGCATCGTCGTCGGCGAGGTGGTCCACCACCCCCGAAGTCCGCGCGTGCAACTCGCCACCACCGAGCTCCTCCGCGGTGACGATCTCGCCGGTCGCCGCCTTCACCAGGGGCGGCCCGCCGAGGAAGATCGTGCCCTGCCCGCGCACGATGACCGTTTCGTCGCTCATTGCGGGCACGTAGGCTCCGCCCGCGGTGCAGGAGCCGAGGACGGCAGCGATCTGCGGGATCCCCATCGCTGACATGGTCGCCTGGTTGTAGAAGATGCGGCCGAAATGATCCCGGTCGGGGAATACCTCATCCTGCATCGGCAGGAAGGCACCGCCGGAGTCGACGAGGTAGATGCACGGCAGGAGGTTGTCGCGCGCGACCTCTTGCGCGCGCAGGTGCTTCTTCACCGTCATGGGGTAGTAGGTGCCACCCTTGACCGTCGCGTCGTTGGCGATGATGACGCATAGACGTCCGCTCACCTGACCGATGCCCGCGATCACACCGGCAGCCGGCGCCTCACCCTCGTAGAGCCCCTCGGCCGCAAGGGGGGCGATCTCGAGGAACGCCGTGCCGTCGTCGAGTAGGGCCTCCACGCGATCGCGCGGCAGCAACTTGCCGCGCTCGAGGTGCCTTTCGCGGGCAGCGTCGGGACCGCCTCGCGCCGCACGTGCCCGACGGGCCGCGAGGTCCTGGAGCAAAGGCGCGAAGGCCGTTGTCACCGCGACTCCGATCGATAGTTAACGATCGTTCACTCTACTCTCCTGCGGGTGCCTCAGCAAGGGCAGCCCGGGCCATCCCCCGGAGCAGGGTCGTCATGTCCGGACGTGAGAGCCGCGCACTGTGCGGCGTGGAGTTGATGAGGCCGAAGGCGGCGTGCACGGCCGCGCGTCCTCGATCCTCCGACAGCCCGGGTCTCTCGGCGACAAGCGCACGCACCCACAGGTCGACGTACTGCGCCTGGTAGCGCCGCACCGCGTGACGTTCGTCATCGGGCACCGCGGCGAGATCGCGCGCTTGGACGTTGATGAGGTCCGGATGATCGAGTGCGAAGTCGACATGGAAGGCGATGAGCCCGTCGAGGGACTCGGCCCGCTGCCGGCCGCCCTCGAGCAGGCGCTGACTGATGTCGACGAGCATGGCGGACAGGATCGACTCCTTGCCCGGAAAGTAGCGGTAGAGCGCCGGTCCGGAGATACCCACGGCTGCGCCGAGTTCGTCAATGGAGACGCCGTGGAATCCGTCGCGCGCGAAGAGCCGCGCGGCGACGGCGAGGATCTCCTCGCGCCGGTCCTCGCGTGCGGACGTCACGAGATCCCGAGGATGTGCACAAGCACCCGGGCCGCACGTCCCCCCGACTCCAGCGCGACGGCGGTCGCACCGGACACGTCCACGTCATCGAGGAGTCGCCGCATGACCTCGGCCTCGGCCACGGGGTCGTCGTCACGGCGCCCGGCGGCCGCATGGAGGGCATCGAGTCGACCCTCCGCGGCGTCGAGCTGCGCAGGCTCGTAGTCCCAGGCCTCCCACCAGCGCCGATCGAGGATCATGAGGCGGATCGCAGCGCCCCGGTGATCCTCGAGGAGGTCCGACACGAGCACGAGGTTGCCTGTGGACTTGGCCATCTTCTCTCCGCCGATGCGCACCGTGCCGACGCGCATCCAGCTGCGCGCGAACGGCACCACCCCGGTGGCTGCTTCCGCCTGGGCTGCCTCGTAGGCATGGTGCGGGAAGGCGAGGTCCGCTCCACCGGCGTGGATGTCGAGGCTGGAGCCGTAGGTGTCGAGCACCATCGCCGTGCACTCGGCGTGCCACCCGGGTCGTCCGGGACCCCAGGGACTCGGCCACGCGGGGTCGGCACCGTGGGAGGCGCGCCAGACGGGTACGTCGACGGGTGATTCCTTGGAGCTGTCCTGCATGTCCTCGCCGAATTCGGCGAGCGCGGAAGCGACCTCCTGCTCGGACAGGCCCGACACGGCAACAGCACCCGCGCCCCGGAAGTAGACGGTGCCGCCCACCTCGTACGCCGCGCCCCGGTCGAGCAGCGCCTGCGCGAGCCGCACGACACTGCCGATGTGCTGGTGGGCGCGCGGCTCATGCTCGGGTCGGCGCACCCCCAGGTGCGACATGTCGTGGTCGAAGTCGTACTGATGGATTGCCGCGAACTCGTCGTACGGCGAGCCCGCGCGCCGTGCAGCCTCAGTGAGCACGTCGTCGACGTCGGTGATGTTGCGCGTGACGATGGGCTGGAGATTGGCGTGGCGCAGGGTGCGTACCAGTGCATCCACCCAGACGAAGGTGGCCGCGTGTCCGAGGTGGGTGACGTCATAGGGAGTCACTCCGCACGTGTAGATGCGCGCGGGTCCCACGAGGGGCAGGGGCGCGCCCGCGAGAGTCAGCGGTGCGGGCGGGAGAAGGTCATGACCCATGCGGAGAGCCTACGCAGGACGGACCGAGCGCAGCACGGCGGCGGAGGAGCGCACCGCGACGATGACCCACGCGATGACGAGGCAAATGAAGACGAGGAGGGATGCGACGTCGACCGGGGCGCTGGCGAGCTGGTCGGCAAGGGCGCCGAAGGACAGGGCAAGGGCCCCGATGGGGAAGACGAACCCCCACCACCCGGGCAGGAAGGGCAGTCCTCCCGAGCGACGCACCCGCATCAGGCGACCCGTCGCGAAGAGCGCCCACCACAGGCCGAGGCCGATGCCCATGGCCGAGACGAGGATGCCGACGGCCACGGCGTCTCCCGGCAGGACCCCGGTGTCAGCGCCCGCCTGCATGAGACGTAGGAGCGACAGCCCGATCAGTCCCGCGGGCGCCAGGGGGATCCAGAGCGTCGGCAGCATCGTGTTCGGCGCCGGCGGGCGCAGCACCAGGCGGGCGATCAGGAGCGCAAAGATCGGGATGAAGAGAAGCGTGCCGATGCCATAGAAGGCCAGCCCCACCAGGAGCAGCCAGGCAGCCTGATCCGGATGCGCCTCCATGAGCGGTGCGATGGACAGCGGCGCAATGAGGTTCATGACGACGGGGATGAGCCAGGCGCCGTTCACGTCCGCGAGATCGAGTTGCGCCCCCGTCAGCAACGAAGCCCAGGTCACGCCCAGGGTGACCGCGAGTGCCGCACCGATGAGCAAGAGGATCGCGCACACGGTGAGCGCGGGGTCGGTGCCGAGCCAACCGGCGCCGACGGTGCCCCATGCAGCGGCGTAGACCAAGATGCCGGCCGGGAAGGTCGCGAGCATCGCCCCCTGCGCAGGATCCGCGATCTCCGAGGCAAGTGCCGCCCGATTGCGTGCGCGCACGAGGTAGAGCGGGGTCAGGACCAGCGTGAGGACAGTCGCGAGGACCAGGAGGCCGTCAGCGATCGCCGTGAAGGTCGACCCCCCGATGTAGTCCGACTGCTGGAGGAAGGCCACCGCGAGGGCCGACGTCGCCATGACGGATCCGAACCAGGCCGGATTGCGACGAAGCGGGACAGGTGACATTCCCGGGAGGCTAGCCCGAGGATGGGCGATACGGTCGCGGTATGGCGCAGGCCCTCGAGGATCTCGTACACCCGAGTTGGGTCCCTGTGCTCGAGTCTCAGCGCGAGGTCCTCACCGCGCTCGGCGACTTCCTGCGCTCGGAGGGTGCCGAGGGTCGGCCCTGGCTGCCCGCGGGTGACGCCATCCTCCGCGCCTTCGCGACACCCATCGATGACGTCCGCGTGCTCATCGTGGGCCAGGACCCCTATCCGACTCCGGGTCATCCCATCGGGCTGTCCTTTGCCGTCGCCCCCGACGTGCGCCCCCTCCCACGCAGCCTGCAGAACATCTACCGCGAGCTCGTCGACGATCTCGGAGTCAGCCGACCCACCACCGGCGATCTCACCCCGTGGACACAGCGCGGCGTCATGCTGCTCAATCGCGTGCTCACCGTGCAGGCGGGCAATCCCGGCAGCCATCGCGGCAAGGGATGGGAGTCCTTCACCGAGTGCGCGATCCGCGGTCTCGTCGAGCGCCCTGACGCACCGCTCGTCGCGATCCTGTGGGGCCGCGATGCCCAATCGCTCGAGCCGACGCTCGACGACACCCCCGTCATCGCCAGCGCGCACCCGAGCCCGATGTCGGCCGATCGCGGATTCTTCGGATCCCGGCCCTTCAGCCGAGCCAACGGCCTGCTCGAGGAGCTCGGCGACGACCCGATCGACTGGTCGCTCCCCTAAGCCAACTAGGCGCGTACGGCCAGGGCATCTGCGACCGCAGCGACGAAGCCGTCGACGTCGTCGTCGGTGACCTCGATGCTCAGCGCGATGAAGCCACGCGGGGCGACGTACCAACCCCGTTCGAGCAAATCGAGGAAGAGCAACTCCCGCTGCCGATCATCGGCACCCGCGAGATCCGCCGGCGAGGTCACGGGACCGGACACGGGATGAAAGCCCACCATCGAGCCCATGCCGGTCGCGGTCCAGCCGTACGGCGCCATGACGTCGTTCAGTGCATCACGCAGTCGATCACCGCGGGCATTGAGCGCATCGAGACGCGCGCCATCGAGCACCTCGGTGAGCCCCGCGAGTCCAGCCGCCATCGACAGGACGTTGTTGTTGAAGGTCCCGGCGTGCGGGAGGGCGCCGGGCTGCGACGGATCGAAGCGCGACATGAGGTCCGCGCGACCGCCGAAGGCACCGAAGGACAGCCCGCCGCCAAGGTACTTGCCGAGGGTGAGCAGATCGGGCGTCACGTCGTAGAGCGGAGCAGCACCGCCCGGCGACAGACGCGAGGTCATGACCTCGTCGAGGACGAGGAGTACTCCGTGTGCCGCACTCTCCTCACGCAGGGCGGCGAGGAACTCACGCGTCGCCGGGATGACTCCGCCGGACCCGAGCACCGGCTCCACGACGACGGCGGCGAGGCGGTCAGCGTGCGCGCGAATGGCCGAACGCGCACCCTCGACGTCGTTGTAGTCGAGGACGATCGCGTCGTACGGCGCATTGACCGGTGAGCCACCGCCGCCGAAGTAGAGGAGCCCACCGTGGTAGCCGCCGCGCATGACGGCGATGCCCGAGCGGCCGGTGACCACGCGGGCCAGGGCGATCGCCATGAGATTGGCCTCAGTGCCCGAGTTGGTGAAGCGCACGAGCTCGAGCGCCGGGAAGCGGTCGACGATCTCACGGGCCAGGCGCGACTCATAGACGTTGTGCCCGGCGAGGCTGATGCCATCGTCGAGCGCGGCGCGCACGGCATCGAGGATGGGCTGCTGGCTGTGACCGTAGAGGCCAGCGGTGTACTCCCCGAGCATGTCGACGTACTCGTGTCCGTCGACATCGACGACGCGCTGAGCGGCGCCGCGGGCAATGCGCATCGGGAACGGCGGGTGGTAGAGCACCGTGCGGGTATTGCCGCCCGGCATGACCTCGCGCGCCTCGGCGTGCATGGCTGCGCCGACAGGCCGCTGGGCGATGTAGTGCTCGCGCGCCTGCTCCAGTGCCCTGTCGAGATCGATCCGCTCGTCGGTCGCCGTCATGGGCCGAGGGTACGCCGTTATGCGAGTAAGTCGCCGGGAGTCTCGGGCACGTCGACCGCGTGCTCGCGCAGCGCCTCCATAGGCACGATGCGCAGGGCCGCGGAGTTGGTCGCCGACAGGACCACGGGAGAGGCTGCGCCGTCTCGGTAGGCATGCAGCCAGCGGGCCGCGCAGACGCACCAGCGGTCGCCGGGCGACAGGCCGGGGAAGCGGTACTCCGGGCGCGGGGTCACGAGGTCGTTGCCGGATCTGAGTTGATGCTCGAGGAACTCCGCCGACACGACCGCGCACACCGTGTGCGATCCCAGGTCCTCCGGGCCGGTCGAGCAGCAGCCGTCGCGATAGAAGCCGGTCAGGGGATCGCGGCCGCACTCCTCGAGGGGGCCACCGAGGACGTTCGTGGGATCGGACATGACGACAGTCTCCCGCCCTGCACCCGCGCAGCGGAAGTCCGGCTCCACGGGCATCAGCGAGCCGCAGTGCCCTACAGTCGCAGGGTCACTCGAGCCCCCGGGGGTCGCCATGAAGACGTTGTCCATCGCCACAGCCACTGCGCTGGTCGCCCTGACATTCGGCGGGGCGGTGGCCGCGCAGGCGGCGCCCACGAGCGAATCGACCCCGCGCGACAACCCGGGCAACGTGTGCCTCGACACCAACATCCAGCAGGCACTCGCCGGCAAGAAGCCCGGAGACCTGCTCGCTCCCCCCCAGGACGTCACCGCCGAAGCTCAGCTCAAGGGCGGCACCCTCTACCGCGTCGCCTACGCGACCACCGGCGAGGCCGGCTCCGTCGTCGCCTCGTGCGGGCTCATCGCCGTACCCGACGACAAGAAGGTCGAGGGTGTCATCGCGTGGGCGCACGGCACCGTCGGCCTCGACGAGCGCTGCCAGGCGAGCATGCGACCGGAGACCTTCGTCGGTCCCATGTACGCCGGCATCGGCGCTCCGAAGGCCGGCATGGACCAGACGACCGGCGCGCTCTACAACATGCTCAAGGACGGGTACGCCGTCGTCGCGACCGACTACCCCTCGGCCGGCATGGGCAGCCCCGATCTGCAGCGCTACGTCCTCGGCGTCCCGAGCGGTCTTGCGGTCCTGGACTCCGCACGCACGCTGACGGGTAACGCCGACGAGTTCGGACTCGCCCCCATCGGCCCGCAGCAGCGCCTGCCGCTGATCACGTGGGGACACTCGCAGGGCGGGGGATCGGCGCTCTGGGCCGGCCAGCTGGCGCGCGACTACCTGTCAGCGCAGGGTGACCAGACGCTCAACCTCGCCGGCGTCTTCGCGGAGGCTCCTGCGTCGCAGTTCACCACCTCGCCCGGGCAGCCACAGGCGTACATGGGCAAGCACCTCGGCGACCGCGACATGTACAACTTCTACCCCGGCCTGGGGATCCTCCCCTTCCCCATCGGCGCCGTGCTCTTCAGCTACGTGACGGCGAGTTGGAGCCAGGTCGATAAGGGCACCGCGGGCGCATTCCCCTTCGGCCCCACCGACAGCGTGTCCTACCAGGACGTCCTGACCAACAAGGGACAGGCCACCGCCCCTGTTGTCGCCGGCCTGTGCCTGAATTCCGGCGGTATCCCGGGCATCGCCAAGGCGGTCGCTGACTACCTGCTGCCCGACGTGTCGCGATTCTTCGCTGCGCCGTTTGCGGGCAAGAGGGTCGACGGCAAGTGGCAGGGTGCGATCGATGCCACGTGCGCTGATCCGACGAAGTCCAGCAAGGGTGTCCAGGACTGGTGCGCGTGGCTGCAGTACAACATGCCCGGACCCAACGGTGTGAACGACTTCACCAAGATCCCGCTCGACAACAGCGGTAGGAAGGTCCCGGTCTACATCGCCCAGGGCCTCAACGACCGAATCATCTGGTGCGTGGACACCCAGGGCCAGGTGCAGGGGGCCAACTGCCTCAGCGACCAGCTCTACCACTCCTACGAGAAGGAGTACTGCGACGGGAGCGGCTACCTCTACGCCGACTACTACCCGGGCGCGTCGCACCTGAGCCTGCCCGGCGCGGTGGCGTCCAACTCGCCCAGCCAGACCTACAACGGCTCACCCCTCGACAGGTTCGTACGCGGTGCGATGACGGGCTCACTGAGTCCGCAGTGCCACGCTGACGACGCCGGGGGCGAGTGAGCGGCGGCCCGACTCACCGCACCGTCAGCGTCCCGGCCAGCCGGCTCGCCCGGTGGATCGACGGCTTCGTCGAGCGCCACGGCGGGAGTCCGCACATGGTCGACGGCGTCCTCGCGATCGACGGCTCGGACG
>JBJOJS010000143.1:0-2631 GCA_046046455.1 Actinomycetota bacterium
CCCGGTCGATCCACGGCCCCGCGACGTTGTAGACGACCGGCGCGCGCAGGATGACCTGCTCACCGGTGAGGGTGTCGGAGGCGGCCACGCCCACCACGCGGCCGTCCTCCAGCACCGGCCCATCCACCCGGGTGTGGAGGATGAGGTCCGCCCCGTTGTCAACCGCGTCGAGCGCGAGCTCGACGCACAGCCGCTCGGCGCGCTCGACCTGGCCGTCGTAGAAGAGCGCAGCGCCCTTGAGCCCCTTCCGGGAGATCCCGGGGAAGCGCCGAAGGACGCGATCGCGCCCCAGCATCCGATGGGTCGGCGGCGTCTTGCCGACGGACAGGATGTCGTAGAGCACCATGCCGAGCTCGACCAGCCAGCGCGAGCGACGATTGTGGCCAAAGGAGGGCATGAGCAGCGGCACCGGCTTGACCAGGTGCGGCGCATTGCGGAACAGCCGCTCCCTCTCGACCAGGGACTCGCGGACCAGGCCGAAGTCGTAGTGCTCGAGGTAGCGCAGGCCGCCGTGCACGAGTCGACCGGACCACGCGGACACGCCGCTGCAGATGTCGTCCTTCTCGACCAGCGCCACCTTCAGCCCGCGAAGAGACGCGTCGAGGGCGATGCCCACGCCGTTGATGCCGGCGCCCACGACGATCAGGTCGTACGTCGTCATGTCTGTCCCTCCTCGGATGTCTGGTGGTCGCGGTGGATGGCGCCCGGCTATGTGCTCGCGGCGGTCTTCCGGTCGGCGAGGACGGCGAGGATGATGATCAGGCCGATCACCACCGGCTTGGCGTTCGGATTGATGCCGGTGAACGACATGCCGTTGTTGATGACGCCGACCACGAACAGGCCCAGGAGGGTGCTGCCCATGGTCCCGACGCCGCCGGCGAGGCTCGCCCCGCCGATGACCACGACCGCGATCACGTTCAGCAGGTAGTTGCCTGCCGCCGTCGGCTGCGCAGAGTCGAGAGTCGCCATGTTGAGCCAGCCCGCGACGGCCGCGAGGGAGCTGGCGATGACGTAGACCAGGGTCTTGGTCCAGCGGACCGGCAGGCCGGAGAGACGGGCGACCTCCTCGTTGCCGCCGATGGCGTACAGGGAGCGGCCCAGCGGTCGGTACTTCAGCCAGAAGGCCGCCACGCCGAAGATGGCGAACATGAGGATCGCCTGCACCGGGATCAGCCAGACCTTGGCCACTGCGAGCTCGCCGAACCACTCCGGGAAGTCGTTGATCGTGCTGCCGTTGGTGATGAGCAGGGCCAGGCCCAGGCACATCGACATGGTGGCGAGGGTCGCGACGAAGGGCTGGATCTTGCCGAACGTCGACAGCAGGCCGTTGACCAGCCCGATGAGCGCGCCCATCAGCAGGCCGGCCAGCAGCGCCAGCACGAAGGGCAGCTCGATCGACTTGTAGAGCCAGGCCGAGAACATCAGCGTGAAGGCCATCACGGCGGCGACGGACAGGTCGATGCCGCCGATGAGGATGACGAGCGTCGCGCCGGCCGCCATGATGCCGAGGATGGACACCTGCTGGAGCAGGTTGCTGAAGTTCTGCGCCGTGAGGAAGTACGGGGACAGCAGCGAGAACACGATCACCATGACGACGAGGCCGATGAACGGGCCGCCGAACATCCGGAAGTTCGTGTTCTTGATTCGCTTCCTGCCCTCGGGCTTCGGCGTGGTCACGTCAGGCTCGACCTGCGTGTTCGTGACGACTGTCATGACACCTCCCTTGCCAGGTCCATCGACTCTGGGCTCGTGTTGTCCTTCTGCGACGGGTCCGACCAGGTGACCGGAACCGCGAAGTTCATGACGCGCTCGGAGGTGGCCTCTGAGCGGTCGAGGATGGCGCGCTGACGTCCTGCCGACATGACGAGCACGCGATGGGCGAGCCCGAGGACCTCCTCGAGCTCCGAGGACACGACGATGACGGCGACGCCGCTCGCAGCGACCTTGCGCACGATCTCGTAGATCGCCATCTTCGCGCCGACATCGACGCCGCGGGTGGGCTCGTCGAGGATGAGCACCTTGGGCGATCCGACCAGCCACTTGGCGAGCAGCACCTTCTGCTGGTTGCCGCCGGACAGCCGCAGCGTGGGGCCGCTGAGCGAACCGCGGACGTCGAAGTCCTCCGTGCTGTCGTCGGCGAGCTTTGCCAGCCACGATCGTGTGACCAGGGAGTGCCGCTTGAGTCGTCGCTCCCACGGGGAGGCGATGTTCCGCGGCGAGTTCTGCGCGAGGTTGAGTCCCTGCGTCTTGCGGTCCTCGGGGACCATGTAGATGCCGGCTGCGATCGCGTCGCCGGGGTTGCGAAGGCGCACGGGGACGTCGTCGACCTCCACCGTGCCGGTGTCCGCACGGTCGGCGCCCGCGATGGCCCGGACGACCTCGGTGCGTCCGGCCCCGACGAGGCCCGCGAACCCGAGGATCTCGCCCCTGCGGACGTCGAACGTGACGTCGGAGAAGGCGCCCCGTCGACCCAGCCCGCGGACGGACAGGACGATGTCGTCCGACGACGGCGGCGGTGCCTGGTGCTGGAAGGTGAAGTCGCGACCCACCATCGCACGCACGAGCTCGTCGGTGGGGACGGCGCCGTCGTCGGACGACATCGTCCTGTCCGTCCGCGGGCTGGGTCGACGG
>JBJOJS010000002.1:0-24207 GCA_046046455.1 Actinomycetota bacterium
CCGAGGCCTCTTCTACCTGCTGGAGCGTCACGGCAAGGCCGCGCGTGTGACGCATGAACCCGAGGTCTTCGAGGCGAAATCCATCCCACCCCAGACCACGCGCGCGCGCCTGCGCGGTGAGTTCATCAGGCGCGCCCAGGAACGTCGACGGGACTTCACCGTCGACTGGGTCCATCTCAAACTCAACGACCAAGCCCAGCGGACGGTCCTCTGCAAGGATCCCTTCGCCAGCGTGGATGAGCGTGTCGAGAAGCTCATCGCGAGCATGTAGCGAGAGCTGGCGACTAGGGTGTCAGCCATGAGAACCCCCGCGATCCTCGCCTCAGTCGCCCTGGGCTGCGCCCTCCTCGCCGGATGCAGTTCCGGCGGGTCCGACGCCGCTTCCTCATCTGCCGCTCCCAGCACGGGTCCGTGGGCGACGAGTGACTGCTCGGCGATCGCGCCACCCCAGACCTCCGCCACGACCGCCGAAGGTGCGGTGGTGGAGGGTGAGGTGGCCACGACCGCCGATGTGGCGACAGCACCCGTCATCTCCGTGCTCGAGGGTGCCGTCCCCGTCACGAGCCTGGTCGTCTCCGACGTCGTGGCCGGATCCGGCGACGCCGTCGCCGCGGGCGCTGAGGTAACGGTCGAGTACTGCGGCGTGGGTCTCGACTCCGGCGCCATCTTCGATTCGTCCTGGGCTCGCGGCGCGCCCGCGAGCTTCCCGTTGGCCGGCGTCATCCCCGGATGGCAGGAAGGCATCCCCGGCATGCAGCCCGGTGGACGGCGCCTCCTGGTGATCCCGGCTGACCTCGCCTACGGCGACACGCCACCCCCCGGATCGGGCATCGCCCCCGGGGAGTCCCTTGTCTTCGTGGTCGACCTCGTCTCCAGCCCGTAGCATCGCCATCCCGACAGCCACCCACTCACTACAGCCGCAAGGCGAGGAGGACCGATGTCTGAGAAGCCCGAGATCGACTTCATCGAAGGTCCGCCGCCCGCGGAGCTCATCATCACCGATCTCGTGGTGGGTGACGGAGCGGAGGCCACGGCGGGTGCGCAGGTCCTCGTGCACTACGTCGGTGTGGACTTCGAGACGGGGGAGCAGTTCGACGCGTCGTGGGACCGCGGGGAGCCGATCCGCTTCCCGCTGGCGGGACTCATCGCGGGGTGGCAAGAGGGGATCCCCGGCATGCGCGTCGGCGGCCGTCGCCAGCTGGTCATCCCGCCGGCCCTCGCCTACGGCGAGTCCGGCGCGCACCGCCTCGCCGGTCGCACCCTCGTGTTCGTGATCGACCTCCTTGAGGTCGGCTGACCACTTCATGGCGACCGATCGCACGGAGCGCCTGCTCAACCTGGTGATCTGCCTGCTCGGAGCAAGGCGCCCCGTGAGCAGGTCTTCTCTGCGCGACAGCATCCCCGGCTACTCGGATACGGCGAGCGACGAGGCGTTCGAGCGCATGTTCGAGCGAGACAAGGACGAATTGCGCCAGATGGGAATTCCCATCGAAACGGTGATCAACGTCCAGGGCGAGGTCGAGGGTTACCTCATCGACGAGGACTCCTACGCCATGCCCTCGATCGAGTTCGATGCCGCCGAGCGTGCCGTACTCGGCCTTGCCGCGCGGGTATGGAGCGAGGCGGCCCTGACCGCCGAAGCGGGCGCCGCGCTCCGCAAGATCGAGGCAACCACGGGCGAGCGCTGGTCCCCGCTGATGCCCGGCCGACCCGGCACAGGGGAGGAGTCCCTCCCGCTGCTGTGGGAGGCGATCCGATCGCGAAGGGTCGTGCGCTTCGACTATCTCGCTCGCGGGCGCGACGCGCTCGAAACCCGAACGGTCGAACCCTGGGCCACGGCGTACCGCGACGGTGCGTGGTACGTCGTGGGCCTCAGTCGGGAGCGCGGCGCCGGTCGAGCGTTCCGGCTCTCTCGCATCCAAGGTGGCGTCACGCGGCTCCAGGAGGAGTTCCCGCCCGCGGACCACAGCGACATCTCGCGGCTCGTCGATGAGCTCGTCGAGCCGACAACGCGCGGCACGGCGCGCCTCGTCCTGCCCGAGGGCAGTGCGGCCCGGATTCGCCAGGCAGCGCGAGGCCGACAGGACGGAAGTTGGGAGGTCGACTTCTCCGATGCCTCGATCCTGGTCGCCGAGGTGATCGAGGCCGGCGGGAGCATCCTGGAGCCCGGGGAGGCGGTCGATCTTCAGCGCCAGGCTCTGATGCGCGTGGTCGAGGCGCACGGAGACCACCATGCGTGAGACTGCGGCTGCGCGGCTTTCCCGCCTGCTGGCGCTGGTCCCATGGCTTGAGCAGCATCCGGGTATCTCGATCGCTGAGGCTGCCGCCCATTTCGGCGTGAGTCCGGAGGAACTCGAGCAGGATCTGTGGCTCACTATCTGCTGCGGTCTCCCCGGCCACGGGCCCGACCAGCTCATCGACATCCAATTCTGGGATGACGAGGGAGCCATCCACGTCATCGATGCGCAGACGCTCGAGCGTCCCCTGCGACTGAGCTTCGGTGAGGCTATGTCCCTGCTCGTGGGGTTGCGCCTCCTCGCGCAGGTCCCGGGTGGTCATGATCGGGCGGCGCTGGCAAGTGCGACGGCGAAACTGGAGGCTGCAGCGGACGTGGCGCAGGGCGCGGCCGTCGTGCTCGACGATCCCCGGGAAACCACATCGGTGGCATTGGTGCACGCCATCCAGGATCGACACCCCGTGCGATTGGTGTACGCCGGCGCCAGCCGCGATGTGGTGACCGAGAGAGTCGTTGAGCCAAGCGAGATCGTCCGTTACGCGGGAAGGTCCTACCTCAGTGCTCTGTGTCGCAGTGCGGGGGCCCAGCGCACTTTCCGGCTCGACCGGATCCTCGAGGTGGAGGTGCTCGACGAGGCCCTCGCCGATCCCGATCCGTCTGGCGTCGATGCGGGGGCGGTGGCCCCCACCGAGGGCGTCGCTGTGCGATTGCGTGTGGAGTCTCGTTCGCGGTGGATCCTGGAGACCTTCGATGCCACGGCGATCGACATCATCGAGGGTGGAGCAGCCGAGGCGACCCTCGTGGTGGCCGATCCGTCCTGGCTCGTGCGCATCGTCCTGGGCCAGGCCGGGGGCGTCGAGGTGCTCGCCCCTCCCGAGGTGCGGGCGCATGCGCGCAACGCAGCCCTCGCGGCCCTCGAACGGTTGGCCCGCGAGGCCTAGGGGAGACCCGAAGCCGGGTGCGCGATGCCCCCTGGGGGTTACCATGGCGGGACGCGCGACGAAAGGTGCTGCGATGCCGTTCAACCTCCGGGGCCCCGAGCTGCTGGTGCTCGTCCTCATCATCCTGCTTCTCTTCGGCGCCAAGCGCCTGCCCGACGTCGCGCGCGGACTCGGACGTTCACTGCGCATCTTCAAGGCCGAGACCAAGGATCTCCAGGGCGCCGACGCTGCGGAGGGCGCCGACGCACCCCCGGCGGTCGAGGGTGCCGCACCGCAGGCGACGCTGCCTCCCGCACCCGCCGGTGAGGCGAGCCCCGCCCCTGCGAAGCCCCAGGCCGAGCGCGCCGAGAGCTGATCCGTGGCCGCTCCGCCGGAGACGAGCGCACCGCGTCGTCGCCCGGGCACCGGCGACGACGCGGCCATGCCGCTCGTCGAGCATCTGCGCGAGTTGCGCAGCAGGCTCGTCAAGGCATCCATCGCCATCCTCGCCGGCATGGTGGTCGGCTGGATCTACTACGACGCGATCTTCGCGTGGTTGTCCGCGCCCTTCGAAGCCGTCGTCGAGCAGGCGCGCGCAGAGGGACGCGATATCACCCTCGCCCTCACGGGCGTTGCCGATCCCTTCGTCCTGCAACTGCAGATCTCGGCGGTCACCGGACTCCTGCTCTCCTCGCCCGTATGGCTCTACCAGCTGTGGCGGTTCGTCACCCCTGGCCTTCGACGTCATGAGCGGCGCTGGGCGATCGGGTTCGTCGTCGTCGCTGTGCCGCTCTTCGCCTCGGGTGTGATGCTGGCCTACGTCGTGCTGCCCTATGGCCTCGAACTCCTCTTCGGCTTCACGCCCCAGAACGTCGAGAACATCGTGGCCGTCGACCGGTACCTCTCGTTCTTCATCCGCATGGTCATCGTCTTCGGAGTGGGCTTCCTCGCTCCTCTCATGCTTGTTCTGCTCAACTTCGCTGGCGTCCTCACAGGCAAGAAGCTCCTGTCCTGGTGGCGTTGGATCATCTTCATCACGTTCATCTTCGCGGCTGTCGCGACGCCCACGGGCGACCCGATTAACATGCTCCTGCTCGCGGGGCCGATCCTCGTACTCATGACCATCGCCATTGGCATCTGCATTGCCAATGACAAGCGTCGGGCACGCAAGGGCGAACCCGATTACGCCGACTGGGACGATGACGCGGCATCGCCGCTCCAAGCCGCTGACGAGGAGTAGGCGACCGTGACCCTTACGGTGATCGCCAACCCCTCGTCAGGGAGGGGGCGTGTCGGCAAGGTGCTCCCCGAGGTCACCGCGGCCCTGTCAGGCGCCGGGTTCGATACCCGGGTGGTGGTGACGCGGGACGCCGAGGATCTCACCCGGGCCGTTCGAGCGGTGCGCCAAGCCGGTGATTCCCGGGTCATCGTGTGCGGTGGCGACGGCACCCTCCACCTCGCGGCGCAGGAGCTTGTCGGTGGCGACACCGCCCTGGGCATCGTGCCCGCGGGCACGGGCGACGACAACGCACGCACGCTGGGCATCCCGCGGGGACGTGCTACCGAGGCGGCACTCCTGGCGGCACAGGGCCCGGTCTCGCGCGTCGACCTCGGACACGTCATCGCGGCCGACGGCACGGAACGCGTCTTCCTTGGAGTGATGTCCTCCGGATTCGACTCCCTGGTCAACGAGCGAGCCAACGGGATGAGGTGGCCATCAGGTGATGCGCGCTACCTCGTCGCCATTCTCGGAGAGTTGCGCACCTTCCGACCGGTGCCGTACGCCGCCGTTATCGACGGTCGTCAGGTGCACGGCGACGCCATGCTCGTCGCGGTCGGCAATGGCGCATCCTACGGAGGAGGCATGCGCGTGTGTCCGGGCGCGATCCCCGACGATGGGCTACTCGATGTCACCTGGCTGCACGGCGTACGCAAAGGCACATTCCTCCGCGTTTTCCCCCAGGTGTTCACGGGAGGGCATGTGCGTACGCCGTACGTCTCGAGCATGAGGGCTGAGCACCTCGAGCTCGACGCTCCCGGCCAGCTGGCCTATGCGGATGGCGAACGGGTAGGTCCCTTGCCCATCAGGGTCAGCGTCACGCGCGCGGCACTTCCGGTCGTGCGCGGCACCACGAGCGCGTAGCCTGTCGGGGTGTCTCGACCGAGGTCCGAGCCGGCCCCGGCCGAGCGCCATGCAGCCGCCCGCGACCGCGCTCTCCTCGGCGACTTCCCTGATCTGTATCCCTTCGGACTCGATGAGTTCCAGCGCGCGGGATGCCTCGCCCTCGCGCGTGGGCACAGCGTCCTTGTGGCCGCACCCACGGGTGCGGGCAAGACCGTCGTCGGCGAGTTCGCCGTGCACCAGGCACTCGCATCCGGACGCAAGTGCTTCTACACGACCCCGATCAAGGCCCTGTCGAACCAGAAGTTCCATGATCTGGCAGGCCGCTACGGCATGGATCGTGTGGGCCTGCTCACGGGAGACAACTCCATCAACGGCGAGGCTCCCGTCGTCGTCATGACGACGGAAGTCCTGCGCAACATGCTCTACGCGGACTCACCCACGCTCGACCAGCTCGGCTTCGTCGTCATGGACGAGGTGCACTATCTCGCCGATCGCTTCCGCGGGCCCGTGTGGGAGGAGGTGATCATCCACTTGCCCGAGGGCGTGCTGCTTGCCGCATTGTCGGCGACGGTGAGTAATGCTGAGGAGTTCGGCGAGTGGCTCGGTACCGTCCGAGGCACGACGGACATCATCGTCGATGAGCACCGTCCCGTGCCGTTGTGGCAGCAGGTCATGGTGGGAGACAGGCTGCTCGATCTCTTCGTGGACGAAGCCCATCACCGTGTCAACCCCGAACTCCTCCGTATCGCACGCGAATCCGCGCGCTGGCCTGAGCAACGCCACCGAGGACGCAGGCCCTCGCGCGACCGACTCACGCCCTGGCGCACCGATGTGGTCACCGAGTTGCACGACGACCATCTGCTGCCGGGGATCACCTTCATCTTCAGTCGCGCTGGCTGTGACGCGGCCGTGCAGCAGTGCCTCTCGGCCGGACTCATGCTCACGTCTCCGGCGGAGCGCCGTGAGATCGAGTCGATCGTCGAGGCGCGCACAGCGGACCTCCCACACGAGGACCTCGGCATCCTCGGCTACGACACCTGGCGCGAGGGTCTGCGACGTGGCATCGCTGCACACCATGCCGGGCTGCTGCCGTTATTCAAGGAAGTGGTCGAGGACCTCTTCCAGCGCGGCCTGGTCAAGATGGTCTTCGCCACGGAGACACTCGCCCTCGGGATCAACATGCCTGCGCGCACCGTGGTGCTTGAACGCCTGGTCAAGTGGAACGGCGAGAACCATGTCGACATCACGCCGGGGGAGTACACCCAACTCACAGGACGCGCCGGCAGGCGCGGCATCGACGTCGAGGGACATGCTGTCGTGGTCTGGCATCCAGGCCTCGACCCGCAGGCACTTGCGGGTCTCGCGTCCACGCGTACATATCCCTTGCGATCGAGTTTCCGGCCGTCGTACAACATGGCCGTCAGTCTCATCCGGCGCATGGGTCGCACACTGGCCCGCGACATCCTGGAGACATCGTTCGCTCAGTTCCAGGCAGACCGTGGGGTGGTGGCGCTCGCGGCCCAGGTGCGGCGCAACGAGGAGGCGCTCGAGGGGTATCGCGAGGCCATGCAATGCCATCTCGGCGACTTCGAGGCCTACGCCGCACTGCGCCGCGAGTTGAGCGACATGGAGCGCGGTGCGGCGAAGGAGCGCGGTCAGCGGGATCGCGCCGCAATCGAGGAGGGCCTGAAGGCGCTGCGTGTCGGCGATGTGGTCGCACTGCCCTCAGGGCGGCGCGTGACACCCGCGGTCGTCGTCGGAGTCGATGATGCGGGGCTTGGCGCGCCTCCACGTCTCACTCTCGTCACCCTGGACCGCCAGGTCAGACGGATGGGCGCGGGTGAGGTGCACGCGCCCCTGCCCGTCGTGGGCCGGTTGCGTGTCCCCAAGGGCTTCACGCCGCGCTCGACCACGGAGCGCAAGGCCCTCGCGGAGCGCCTCCGGGGTTTCGTCGACGATGCCTCAGCGGTGCGCGTCCCGCGACGGGCACGCGCCGACGATGCCGATGCCAGCAGCGACCTACGCCGTCGACTGCGGCAGCACCCCTGCCATGGGTGCGCTGAGCGGGAGGCACACGCGCGATGGGCCGAGCGCTACTTCCGTCTCGTGCGGGAGACGGAGTCCCTGCAGCGACGCGTGGATTCACGGACCACCAGCGTGGCCCGCCAGTTCGACCGCATATGCGATCTCCTGCTCGAGATGGGCTACCTGGATGGTGACCCCGCAGCACCGCAGGTGACGAGTCGCGGTGATCTCCTGGCCGGCATCTACTCCGACGCAGACCTCCTGGTGGCCCAGGCCATCACGGAGGGTCTCTGGGAGGGGCTGGGGCCCCCTGAACTCGCCGCGATGGCGGGGGCGGTCGTGTACGAGGGCCGGCAGCGCGAGGACAGCCCGCGCCTGCCCGGTGGGCGCGTCCGCGAGGCGGCGCTGGCCCTTGCCGATCTCGCGCGTGAACTCGAGGAGGTGGAATCCCGCTGGGGGGTGCCGACGTCGCGCGAACTCGATCTGGGCTTCGTCTGGCCCATCCATGCGTGGGCGCAGGGAGGCCGGCTCGCAGGGATACTGGGTGATGCGGAGATGGCGGCGGGGGACTTCGTGCGCTGGTGCCGCCAGGCGGTAGACCTCCTCGATCAGATACGCGAGGCCGTGCCCACCGACCATCCGCTGCACGGCACCGCACGCCGTGCACGAGACCTCATCGACCGCGGGATCGTCGCCTACTCCGCTACGGCCTGAAGCGCCGCGACAAGGCGGCGCGCCGGTGCTTCGACACCCCACTGACGCGCAAGTTGGAGACCTGCCAGGGGAGCGTCTGCTTCGACTGCCGAGATCTCAGCGCCGAGATCTCGGTGGCGCAGCCTCACGACGCGTTCGGCCGCGAGGAGCTCGTCGCGGGCATCGAGGATGCGCGTGCGCACCGCGGGCGTCATCGGCTTGCCGGATCCAGGATCCTCGGCCGCGGCCAGGATCGAGGCAAGGTCTCCAAAAGCCGTGACGAGCGCGATGGCCGTCTTGTCGCCGACGCCGCGCGCACCCGGGAGGCCATCGGAGGGGTCGCCTCGGAGGATGGCGAGGTCCGCATAGAGATGCGGCGGCACTCCGAAACGCTCGAGCGCTCGAGCGGTGTCGATCTCAAGCCAGGGCTTGCCACCGCGGCTGGCGGAGCTGCCGCCGGTGAAGAGCAGCGTCACCCGATCGTCCACGAGCTGGACGAGGTCGCGGTCGCCAGAAGCGATGTCGACCGCCCCGGGGAGAGCGAGGCTCAACTCAGCGATGACGTCGTCCGCTTCGGCCTCCGGTGCGCCGACGACGGGCACGCCGAGAGCGGGGAGCAGCTCGCGCAGGAGGTCCACCTGGGGCGCCAGCGTGTCGGGCACGTCCTCCGCGACCTCGTCTCCAACGAGCCCGGAACTCTCGTCTCCTGCCACGCGATGCGTCTTGTACGACGGGACGAGCTCCACGCGCCACTGGGGTCGCCAGTCGTCGTCCCAGCATGCGATCACACGCGAACTTCCCCTGGCCGAGACCATCGATGCGACCGTGTCGAGCAGGCCGCGCACCGCGTTGATCGGGGTGCCGTCCGGGCTCACGAGGGTGTCCGGCAGGGCGTAGTAGGCCCGGTAGTAGAGGGATGCGCTGTCGAGGAGCAGTGCGGGCACGGCTCATGGTCCCGCGACGGCGGTAGGGCCGCGTTCCGGGGTAGCGTTCCCCCATGGGAGGTCACTCGATCGATTCGGGAGTCGGCAGTTCCGTGGCTCAGGTGCAGCAGCGCATCGCCGAGGCTGGTCGCCTCGCAGGGGCTGAGGGCTGGGATGCCCTGCTCATCACACCCGGTCCGGATCTGCGCTATCTGGCCGGTTACGACGCCGTCCCGCTGGAGCGCCTCACCTGCCTCGTGGTGCGTGCGTCAGGCGATCCCATCCTCGTCGCCCCGCTGCTGGAAAGGCCGGCCGCCGCGGCGACACCCGTGGGTGAGGCGGGCGTGGAGATCCGCACCTGGGGCGAGACCGATGATCCCTACGCACTCGTGGCCGATCTGCTTCCCGGGGCAGCACGGGTCGGTGTCGACGATCACATGTGGGCGGTCAAGGCCCTGAGCCTGCGTTCGGCCATGCCCACGGTCGAGCAGTACGCCGCGGGCGCGGTGCTCTCCCGGATGCGCATGCGCAAGTCCCCGGAGGAGGTGCAGGCCCTCCTTCGCGCGGGACGTGCGATCGACGAGGTGCACGCCGCCGTGCCTTCGCTGCTCCGGCCGGGACGCTCCGAGCGCGAGATCGGTCGCGATATCGCTGCCCTCATCCTCGACGTGGGCCATGTCACCGCGGACTTCGTCATCGTCGCCTCGGGGCCCAATGGCGCAAGCCCCCATCACGAGGTGTCCGACCGCATCCTGGAGGTCGGCGATGCCATCGTGGTCGATATCGGCGGAACCATGCCCGATGGCTACTGCAGTGACGAGACCCGGACCTACGCGCTGGGGGAACCCGGCGATGCCTACCTCGAGTCGTACGCCGTCCTCCAGCAGGCGCAGCGCGAGGCGTGCGAGTGGGTGCGACCGGGCGTGACGTGCGAGAGCGTGGACGCCGTGGCACGCGAGCGACTGACCGCCGCGGGGCTCGGTGAGCTCTTCATCCACCGGACCGGTCATGGGATCGGACTGGAGACGCACGAGGAGCCCTACATCGTCAGTGGCAACACGCTGCCCCTCGAGGAGGGAATGACCTTCAGCGTCGAGCCCGGCTTCTACGCCGAGGGTCGCTGGGGTGCGCGCATCGAGGACATCGTCGCCTGCGGTGCTGACGGCCCGGTCCTGCTCAACAGTCGCCCGCGCGACCTGGTCGTCGTGGACTGAGGCCGGACATGCAGGTCACACGCCTACTGCCGAGCGACGACGCCGAGGACCTCCTCGCTCTCACGCGGGAGATCGCGGCCAGCGAACTCTCCCCGCGAGCCGCCGCGGCGGAGGAGGAGGCACGCTTCCCCCGCGAGGAACTTCGCGTCCTCGGTGCCGCAGGCCTGCTGTCGCTGCCCTATCCGGAGGAATACGGAGGCGGAGGGCAGCCCTACGAGGTCTACCTGCAGGTGCTCGAGGAGCTGGCCCGCTCCTGGCTGTCCGTCGGCATCAGCGTCAGCGTGCACGCGCTGGCCTGCTTCCCGTTGGCCACGGCGGGCTCGGACGCACAGATCGAGGAATGGCTGCCGTGGATGCTCTCCGGTGAGACCCTCGGCGCCTACTGCCTGTCGGAGCAGCACTCCGGCTCGGATGCTGCCGCGCTTTCGACGCGAGCCATCCGGGAGGGCGACGGCTACCGGGTCACCGGGAGCAAGTCATGGATCACCCATGGAGGTGTGGCGGACTTCTACAGCGTGATGGTGCGGACCTCAGACGACGGTGCGCGAGGCATCAGTTGCCTCCTGGTGCCCGGCGATGCCGAGGGACTCACGTCGGCGACCCCGGAGCGCAAGATGGGGGCCAATGCGTCGCGCACGGCCGGCATCCACCTCGATGACGTCCGGGTCGAGGAGGGCCGACGCATTGGTGCCGAAGGCCAGGGCTTCCCGATCGCTCTCACGGCACTCGACGCCGGACGTCTGGGTATTGCCGCGTGCGCGGTGGGCCTCGCCCAGGCGGCGCTCGATGCGGCCGTCGCCTACGCCGGCGAGCGGCAGCAGTTCGGTCGGCCCATCGGGGAGTTCCAGGGCGTGGCGTTCACCCTCGCGGACATGGCGGCAGCGGTCGCTGCGGCACGTGCGCTCTATCTGGAGGCGGCGCGACTGCGCGATGCGGGGCGGCCCTACGGGCCGCAGGCCGCGATGGCCAAGCTCGTGGCTACGGACGCTGCGATGCGCGTGACCACCCAGGCCGTGCAGGTCCACGGCGGCTACGGCTATACCCGCGACTTCCCGGTCGAGCGCTACTTCCGCGAGGCCAAGGTTCTCCAGATCGTCGAGGGAACCAATCAGGTCCAGCGGATGGTCATCGGTCGCTCGTTGCTCACGGGCGCATGAGAGCCGCGCTCCCATGAGCGGTCTCCTCCTGAGCGGCGGTCACGTCTACTCGCCCGAGGATCCCTTCGCGACGGCCATGCTCGTCCTGGAAGGCCGCATCGCCTGGATCGGTGACGATGCCGGTGCCTCGGTCCACGCGGATGCTGCAGACACCTGCCTCGACCTTCGTGGCGCCTGGGTGGCTCCCGCCTTCGTCGACGCGCACGTGCACCTCACGTCCACGGGCCTGACGATCACCGGACTCGATCTGTCCGGTGCGACCAGCCTGGGGGAGTGCCTCAGCCTCATCCGCTCGGCAGCCCAGCGCACCGACGGAGTCCTCCTCGGTCACGGCTGGGATGACACAGCGTGGCCCGAGGGCAGGGCTCCGACGACCGCGGAGGTTGACGAGTGCGTCGGGACGAGGGCGGCATACCTCTCCCGCGTCGACGTGCACTCGGCCCTCGCCTCTACCTCGTTGCGCCGGCTCGTGCCGGAGGCGACGCGCATGGATGGCTGGTCGCCCGATGGGCCAGTCGCGCGAGCGGCTCATCACGCGGTGCGTGAGGCAGCACTTGGATCGATACCGCCTGCGCAGCGTGCCGAGGCGCAGCGTGCCGCGCTCGATGCCGCCGCAGCACGAGGCATCGCAAGCGTCCACGAGAACGCCGGCCCGACCATCAGCAGTGCCGAGGATCTGCAGGATGCCCTCGCGCTGGGGAGCGACCCCACCCGGGCAGAGGTCATCGGGTACTGGGGCCAGTTGTACGGGCAGGATGTGGCGGCTCGGCTCGGCGCCCGAGGTGCCGCGGGCGATCTCTTCGTCGACGGTTCGATCGGATCCCACACGGCATGCCTGTCTTCGCCGTATCTCGATGTCACGCCGCCGAGCGTCGGCGCGTCGTATCTCAGCGAGGACGATGTCGCGACCCACGTGGCCGCGTCGACTCGCTCCGGACAGCAGGCGGGCTTCCATGTCATTGGCGACGCAGCGACTGAGATCATCGCGGCGGGCATCAGGCGCGCGGCTTCCGAAGTCGGTGTCGACGCGATCCGTGGCGCCCGTCATCGTCTGGAGCACCTCGAGATGCTCACCGAGGCCCACATGGCGCTGCTGGCGGATCTGGGTGTCGTGGCGAGCGTGCAACCGGCGTTCGATGCCGCGTGGGGCGGCCCATCGGGGATGTATGCACAGCGCTTGGGGCCCGCTCGGGCCGCAACGCTGAATCCTTTCGCCACGCTGCTCGCGCGGGGCGTCGTGCTGGCCCTGGGTTCCGATGCGCCGGTGACGCCCCTGGATCCGTGGGGATCGATTCGTGCGGCAGCCTGGCACACGCATCCGCCGTTCAGCATCAGCGTGCGTGCGGCGTTCGCGGCCCACACGCGTGGCGGTCGCCGGGCAGCGCGCGACGAGGCGACCGAGCCGGGCGTGCTCGTGGTGGGAGCACCCGCGACATTCTCGGTGTGGGAGCCCGGGCCACTCGTGGTGCAGGCACCGGACGGTCGTATCGCCGCATGGAGCACCGACCCACGCTCCGGCACACCCCCTCTGCCCGACCTCTCGTCGGGCAATCCCCGGTGCTGGCGCACGGTGCGCGCCGGTCACACGATCTACGACAGCGGAGACCTGGCGTGAGCACATCGGCGACCGGCGATCCGCTCGCGCGGCTCAGGCTCGGCTGGCGCATGCTGCTGGCGATCGTCTCGGGAGTCCTGCTCGCCCTGGCCTTCCCGCCGGTCGGCGCTTCCCTGCTCGCGCCGCTCGCGGTGGCGCTCTTCGTCATTGCCACCTACCGCACGACCGCATGGCGCGGGGCGCTCATCGGCGCCATCCAGGGAGCTGTCACCTTCGCGATCCTGCTGCGATGGATGACGGTGGTGGGCGGGGACGCCTGGCTGCTGCTCGTCGGCCTCTGCGCCTTCTGGATCGCGATCGTGGGAGCGGGGCAGGCGCTCGTCACGCGCCTGAGGTGGTGGCCGCTGTGGGTGGCCTGCGTGTGGGTCCTCCAGGAAGCGTTGCGCGATCGGATACCCCTGGGCGGCTTCCCCTGGGGACGACTGGCCTTCGCCCAGACGGCCACGACGCTCACCCCCTGGGCCGCGATCGCTGGTGCGCCCGCGGTGACCTTCGCCACGGCCCTGGCCGGTGCGCTCATCGCCTTCATCGTCCTCGTCGCAGTGGCACGCCGATCGACCTGGCGCGCGTGGGCGGCGGCGGGTGCGGGGGGCCTCGTCGTCATCGCCCTGTCGGGCCTCCTCATCCCGCGCCCGACGGACGGCCAGGTCGACGGCGGCCCGGCGAGCGCTACCGCGGCGGTGATCCAGGGCGGCGTACCCAATACCGGCTTGAGCGTCGCGGATGAACGCCGAGACGTCTTCGAGCGGCATGTCGCACAGACCTTGCGATTGGCGACGGACGTCGACTCGGGTGCCGTGCCGCGCCCCGATGTGGTCATCTGGCCGGAGAACGCCGTCGACATCGATCCCTTCGTCGATCGCACGGTGGCGGACGAGATCACGGCTGCCGCTCGGGCGGTCGCCGCTCCCATCCTGGTCGGCGCCATCATCGACGCTCCCGGGGATGCGACACGCATCGCCAATGTCGGCATCGTGTGGGATCCGCAGGAGGGGCCTACGCAGGTCTACGCCAAGCGTCATCCGGTCCCGTTCGGTGAGTACATCCCCTTTCGCTCGATCATCGCTCCGCTCGTGGGCCGGCTCGATCGTGTGCCCCGCGACATGGCACCTGGTCAAGCGGCGGGAGTGCTCCAGGCGGGCACGGTGCGGCTCGGTGACGTCATCTGCTTCGAGGTGGCGTACGACGACGTGGTGCACGACGCGGTCACCGCTGGCGGTCGGGTCCTCGTCGTCCAGACCAACAACGCCACCTTCGCGGGCCTCGGCCAGCCGGAACAGCAGGTGGCCATGTCGCGGCTGCGGGCAGTGGAGCATGGTCGTGCGGTGCTGGTCGCGGCGACGAGCGGCATCAGCGCGGTCATCTCGCCCGACGGTGCCGTGGTCTCCGAGATCGGCGAGGCGAACGTCGGCTACCTCGTCGAGAGCGTGCCCCTGCGGGACACGCTCACCCTGGCCGATCGTCTAGGGCAGGTCCCCGAGTGGATCGTGGCCGCCCTGGGGTTGGCGGCCATGGTGTGGGCCGCGGTGCGGCGCAGGGGCGTCGCCACCTCGAGCTCCGTCGACGCATAGGCTGCTGTCGTGTCCGGAGGCGTCCTCGTCATCATCCCGACGTACAACGAGTCGGAGAGCCTCCCCGGGGTCATTGCACGGGTGCGTGAGGCTGTGCCCGACGCGCACGTGCTGGTCGCCGACGACAACTCACCCGACGGCACCGGGCGCATGGCCGATGAGTTCGCTGCCGCCGACGACCACATCCACGTACTCCATCGCCCCGGCAAGGAGGGGCTCGGCAAGGCGTACCTCGCTGGCTTCGCCTGGGGGCTCGAGCGCGGCTACGACGTCCTCGTCGAGATGGATGCCGATGGCTCGCATCGCCCGGAGGAACTGCCCCGACTGCTCGCTCAGATCCCGCACTCCGACGTCGTCCTCGGGTCACGCTGGGTCCCCGGTGGCTCGGTGGTCAACTGGCCCGCGTCGAGGCGCGTGCTCTCCCAGGGCGGCAGCCTGTACACGCGTCTTGCGCTGGGCATTCCCACAAGGGATGCCACGGGGGGCTATCGGGCCTACCGCGCCTCTGCGCTCGAGGCGCTGGACCTGTCCACCGTCGAATCCAATGGCTACTGCTTCCAGATCGACCTGCTGTGGCGGGCACTGCAGCGGGGGCTCGTCGTCAGGGAGGTGCCGATCACCTTCGTCGAGCGCGAAGCCGGTACTTCGAAGATGAGTGGCCGGATCGTGCGCGAAGCACTGCTCAATGTCGCACGCTGGGGCGCAGCGCATCGCTGGGCGCAGGTGAGCGGCCGGGCATGACCAGGCGCCTGGGCTGCGTACTGCTGATCGCCTATCCGCTGATCGAGGTCACGGTCGCTGTGCTCGTCGCGCAGGTCATCGGCTGGTGGTGGTTGCTCGTCATCGTCGTGATGTGCATCGTGCTGGGGTTGGGTCTCGTGCGCTATGCACTCGGTGCCACGGGGAGATCTTTCGGTGTCGCGATGGCCACGCTCCAAGGACCGGGGGAGCAGGAGGTGATCGCGATTGAAGGCACGTCGCGCAGCACCCCTGCGCCGCCTGCTCAGACGCTGCTCATCGTCCCCGCAGGTCTCCTCATCGCGATTCCCGGACTGATCACGACCCTGGCGGGACTCGTGCTGTGGCTGCCGCCGGTGCGGTCACGGATTGCCGCGCGTATCGAACGCGCAGCACGCCGACTCGGGCCGCCTGAGGCGATGGGTGGTCAGTCCTAGGCGCTCTTGCGGCGCTGATCCGCGTGCAGCAGGGCAAGTCGCTCATCCAGGAGCTCCTCGAGATCACGGATCGTTCGACGTTCCATGAGCATGTCCCAGTGCGTCCGCGCGGGTCGCGCCGGCGTCGTATCAGGACGCGTGGCAGCGCGCTGCAGGGCCTCCGCTCCGCATCGACACTGCCACAGCACGGGGATCTCCTCGGCCTCTGTGGAGAAGGGCACGGTCGTCACGTGTCCGCGCGGACAATCGAAGTCGATCATGATCCGCTCGGCCGGAACGACGTGATCGTCGTTCTCGTAACTCGTCGCACCCAGGCGGGTGCCGCGCAGGCTTCCCTCGGACATGGTGCCTCCCGTCATTGCCGTGTGTGTCGTGTTGAATCGCGTTGCCGTCTGACTCACTCAACGCTTCCGACGCGGACGGAGTTCCCGCGGTTCCTGGGAACTACCGCAGGAGCCGGTCAAGGATGAATGACCACTGTCCGATTATCGGGCGTCACGCGCGGGCGAACGACGACGCAGCACCTCACGCAGCCTGGTCGGGGAGTCGGTCATGATGCCGTCGACCCCGAGGTCGAGGAGGCGGTCCATCTCGGCCACGTCATCGATCGTCCACACATCGACTGCCAGCCCCAGGCGATGCGCGCGGTCGATGAAGCGCGCCTCCGCAAGGGGCACGCCGAGGGCGCTCACGGGGATCTGGACGCGGTGCACCCGGGGGAGTGGACGCGGCCGGGGGAGCGCCCGCAGAGCCAGAACCTCCCATGGGTGAGCCGAAGACTCGGTCCCGGCCGGGAGCACGCGCCGCGCGTGGGCCAGCCTGCCGGGCGAGAAGGAGGTCACGCACACGCGTTCGCTCGCCCGGCAGCGGCGGATCGCATCCGCGAGCACCACGACCGAACCGTCCTCCTTGGCATCGACATTGATGTGCGCCTGGGGGAATTCCTCGAGCAGCTCCTCCAAGCGCAGGGGAGCGGTGCCATCGGCGAGGCGGACCGCTTGCACCTCCCGCCAGGTGCGCTCCCGGAGCAGGCCCCTCCCGTCCGTCGTTCGCTCGAGGCGCGCGTCGTGATGCAGGACGGCGACCCCATCGCGCGTGGGCCGGACGTCCGTCTCCATCCAGATGAAGCCCAGCGACGCGGCATTGCGGAACGCCGCGAGGGAGTTCTCGGTGGCCTCCTGCGCACCACCTCGGTGCGCATACGCGCGGAAGCCCGCGGGGGAGTCGCCCATGGGGGCATTCTGCTCCGCGCGCGGGACCTCCATCACGGCACGTGACCGACCGGAGCCGTGGGGTCCCCAGCGACTACGATCGATATACGCGCTGTGCGCCCCAGGACCGTGCGCCCAAGGAATCGAGGAGCCATGACCATCGACACGAGCATCCCCAATGCCGTCACCTGGCCAGCGCACGATCCCAGCACCTGGCGCACACTCCCTGAGTCGTATGTCCCTCTCGACCAGGAGCGGATCGAGACCCTTCTCGCTGCGGAGTGGGAGAGGTTCGCCGCCACGACCCCCGAGTCCGGGGCTCTCAGCGCCCGGTCGCGCAGCACCCTGCCGCTCGGCGTCCCGTCGTCCTTCCAGTACTGGGACCCGCACCCGGTCTCGGTCGTGTCGGCCAAGGGCGCCTGGCTCACCGACGTCGACGGTCGGCGGCTGCTCGACCTGTCCATGGGCTTCGGCGCGATGCTCGTCGGGCATCTCAATCCCGTGGTCGTTGCCGCCGTGCAGCGAGCGCTCGAGACCGGGACTCTCTTCGTCACTCCGGCACCCTCCGCGTCGGAGATGGCCGAGCGCTTCTGCACGCGCTTCGACCTCGACCAGGTGCGCTTCGCCAACTCCGGGACCGAGGCGGATATGTACGCCGTGCGCGCTGCACGCGCCTTCACCGGCCGCAAGGCGATCATCAAGATCGAAGGCGGCTACCACGGGGGCTACGACGCCCTGTCGGTATCGGTGAAGCCCGAGCTCGCCGAGGCAGGGCCGGAGGATGCGCCAGTGCCCGTGGTGCCCTTCGAGGTCGAGGCGGGCACGGTCTATCCGGTGCCCTACAACAGCCTGGAGCGCCTGGCGCAGATCCTCGACCAGCACGGGTCCGAGATCGCTGCCGTCGTGATGGAGCCGGTCCCCGAGAACATGGGCATCGTCCTGCCGGATGCCGGTTACCTGGCTGGTGTCCGTGAACTCTGCGACGCCCACGGGGTGCTCCTGGTGTTCGACGAGGTCAAGACGGGCCTCACCGCGGGCTACGGGGGCGCCGCGCAGCGCCTGGGGGTCAAGCCCGATCTCGTCACCCTGGCCAAGAGCATCGGTGGCGGACTACCTCTGGCGGCCTTCGGCGGCCGGGCGGAGGTCATGGCCACGGTCGTGGATGGGCGCATGCCGCACTTCGGCACGTACAACGGCAACCCGCTCGTCATGGCGGCCGCGGCCGCCGTGGACGAGGTGTGCACCCGGCAGGCCCTGGCTGCCGCCGAGGAGGTCAATGACAAAGCCCTCGAGGAAGCAGACCGGATCATCCGCGACTACGCCCTGCCGGCCCACACGGTCGGCTTCGGGGTCAAGGGCGCGATCACCTGGTCGCCCACGCCGGTGCGCACCTATCGGGACTACAAGCGCACGGATTTCGCCGCCGCTGAGCTCAGCTGGCTCTGGGGCGTCAACCGCGGTGTGCTGACCCCACCCGGGCTCGACGAGCAGTGGCTGGTCTCGCTCGCGCACACCGACGAGGACATGGCCGTCCTGACGGGCGAATTCGAGGACCTGGCTCGGGCGCTCCGCTCCTAGGGTTTATCCGATAACGTACATTATGTCAGATCACGTGAGGGACTCCATCCCCCGCGTAGCGATCTTCGATATCGACGGCGTCCTCGCCGATGTGCGCCATCGCCTGCCGTACATCTCCGGCCGCAGACGCGACTGGGACTCGTTCTTCGCGGAGGTGGGCGATGACGCGCTGCTGGCGTCGGGCGCCGAGGCCGTCCGCGCAGCCGTGGCCGAGGGCCTGTCGATCGTCTACCTGACCGGCCGCCCTGAGCGTTGTCGTCAGGACACTGTCCAATGGTTGCGGGCTCATGGGCTGCCCGACGGACTCCTGCTCATGCGCGGCGACGCCGATCGGCGGCCCGCTCGCGTCCTCAAGCCGGAGGCCCTCCAGGATGTGCGATCGCGTGCCGACATCGTCTACGTCGTGGACGACGACCGGGAGGTGACCCAGGCACTCGCTGCTGCGGGCTTCACGGTCCGCCTCGCCGAGTGGATGCCACGGGAGGAGCCGCTCACGCAGGCGCAGGAGTCGTTCGGACGCACGTAGTCGCGCCTACGCCGGCCCCGGCTTCCGCGCGCGTAGGGCACTCACCTGCAGGTCGATTTCGTGCAGTGCGGGGCGGATGACCGCATCGGGCGTGCCACTGTCGCGCAGGCGCAGGAGCTCGTCCTGCTGCGCGCGCAGGACAGCCATCTCGAGCCGGTAGGCGTCCCCCTGGTGGTCGGACACGTGCGCCGCTCCCCCGGCGTCGTTGAGCTCGGCGAGAAGGCGCGACCGGAGCGCTTCGTCGACGCCGGCGGGCAGCGCGTCGCGCGCGTTAGCCGCATCCCGGACTGCCTCATCGAGGGCGTCCAGCCCGCGCGTGGCGAGCGCGATCCTCACCGCCCGGCGATCATCCTCGAGATCGACGGTGTCGACGCGCGCGGCTCGGGCGACGAGGCCCAGGGTCGGCGACAGGGCCAGCGTGATCGCGATGACGACGAAGGTCGTGGCCTGGAGGAGGCGGCTCTGGTCGACGGTCGCCTCCAGCCCCACGCCGAGGGGCAGGGAAAACGCCGCAAGTCCCGACACCGGTCCGCGGGCACCCGCCCAGGCGAGGACGATGGCCTCGCGCTTGCTGATGTGCCCGTCCCCGGAGCCCGACAGGAGGGCGTAGATCCCGACGAAGGCGACGCGCGTGAGTACGAGGACGGCGACCACGGACACCACGAGCACCGGAAGGAGTCGCAGGTCCTCCGGGGGCAGTGCGTCCACCGTCTCAGGGAGCTCGAGGCCTACGAGGAAGAATGCTGCCGCGGTGAGGATGAAGGTGATCTGCTTCCAGATCGCCACCGATGACCTGCGTCCCTCGAACCGCCGATGCGTGAGCATGGCGTTGGCGATGATGAGTGCGGCAGCGACCACGGCGAGGATGCCGGAGCCACCTACCTGCTCGGCGAGGTAGTACACGGGGATGGGAGTGATGAGGACGAACGCGTTGACCACCGTCTGATCGGGATCGCGTCGGATGAGCCAGGCGATCGCGAGACCGGCCGCGACGCCCACGATGAGGCCGCCCACGACGGACTGGAGGAGGATGAGGGCCACTTCACCGCCCGACACGGTGCCCGTCGCGGCCGCGGCCAGGGCGACGCGCAGCAGCGTGAGGCCGGTGCCGTCGTTGACGAGGCTCTCCCCCTCCAGGATCGTCACTACACGTCGAGGCAGCGCGACACGACGCGCGATGGCGGCCACCGCGACGGCATCGGTCGGCGACAGGATCGCTCCGAGCGCGAAGGCGAGGGCGAGCGGGATCCCCGGCACCAGCGCGGCGGCGACAGCTCCGATGGCCGCCGACGTGACGAGCACGAGACCAACCGCGAGGGCGAAGATCGGCCTGCGGAACCTCCGGAAGTCGACGTAGGAGGTGGAGAGTGCCTCACCGAAGACCAGCGGGGCCAGGATGAGCAGGAAGACCTCCCCTGCATCGTCCGGAGCCGACGGGCCCACGGGAAGGAGACCGAAGACGATCCCGGCCACGAGAACCGGGATCGCGATCCCCCATCCGCGCGATCGTGCGAATGCCGCGACGCCGAGTGCGACGAGGAGGCCGGCGATCAGCCCCTCGGAGAGGTCCACCACGCCCGCAGGCTAGCGCGCCCCTATGAGATGCCCGCCTCCGCGAGTTCGCTGGGCGACGGGCAGGAGCACACGAGGTTGCGATCCCCGTAGGCACCATCGATCCGACGCACCGGCGGCCAGTACTTGGCTCCGGGTGCGACCCCGGGTGGGTATGCGGCAGCCCGTCGGTCGTAGGCGTGATCCCAGTCGCCCACAAGGCACTCCGCGGTGTGGGGTGCGTTGTGCAGCGGATTGTCGTCCGCGGGCCACTCCCCCGACTCGACCCGATCGATCTCGGCACGGATGGCGAGCATGGCGTCGCAGAAGCGATCGATCTCGGCGAGGCTCTCGCTCTCGGTCGGCTCCACCATGAGCGTGCCCGACACGGGGAAGGACATCGTGGGCGCGTGGAAGCCGTAGTCGATGAGCCGCTTGGCCACGTCGTCGACGGTCACGCCGCTCGACTTGGTGAGCGGCCGCAGATCGAGGATGCACTCGTGCGCCACGCGATCATGGGCACCCGTGTACAGGATCGGGTAGGCGTCGCCTAGCCGGGCCGCGATGTAGTTGGCCGACAGGATCGCGACACCCGTGGCGCGGGTGATGTCGTCGGGCCCCATCATGCGCAGGTAGGCGTACGGGATCGGCAGGATGCCCGCCGAACCCCACGGCGCCCCGCTCACGGGACCCACGACGGGGACCTCGGGTCCCGCCTCGGGTCGTAGCGGATGGGACGGGAGGAAGGGTGCGAGGTGCTCGCGCACTCCGATCGGGCCCACCCCGGGACCTCCCCCGCCGTGCGGAATGCAGAAGGTCTTGTGCAGATTGAGATGGGACACATCCGACCCGAAACGACCGGGCTTGGCGAGTCCCACGAGCGCGTTGAGATTGGCGCCGTCGACGTAGACCTGACCTCCCGAGTCATGCACCATCGCGCAGATGTCCCCGACGGCCTGCTCGAAGACACCGTGGGTCGAGGGATAGGTGATCATGAGCGCGGCGAGCTCGTTGCCGTACTCGGCGATCTTTGCCTTGAGATCATCGACGTCGACGTTGCCGTGCTCGTCGCAGGAGACCACGACGACGCGCATACCGGCCATCACCGCGCTGGCGGCGTTGGTGCCGTGTGCGCTGCTCGGGATGAGGCACACATCGCGATGCTGCTCGCTGCGTGAGTGGTGGTACGCGCGAATAGCCAGAAGACCGGCGAACTCACCCTGGCTGCCGGCGTTGGGCTGAAGGCTCACCGCGTCGTATCCGGTCACCTCGCACAGCATCTGCTCGAGACTGCGGATGAGGGCGACGTATCCCGCCGCCTGATCGAGTGGCGCAAAGGGATGGATCCCGGCGAAGCCGGGCCACGTGATCGGTTCCATCTCGGTGGTGGCGTTGAGCTTCATGGTGCACGAGCCCAGAGGGATCATCGTGCGGTCGAGCGCCAGATCCCTATCCGAGAGCCTGCGCAGGTACCGCAGCATCTCGGTCTCGCTGCGGTGGTCGTGGAAGATCGGGTGCGCCAAGTAAGGAGTGCTCCGTCGCAGAGCCTCCGGCAGTCCGGCGACGGAGGGATCGGCGACCGCGGGCGCGAGTGCGGCGCCGAATGCCCGGACGACGCGCTCGAGATCAGCCACGTTCGTCGTCTCGTCGAGGGTGATGCCCACCGTGTCGGCATCGACGAGACGGAGATTGATCCCCTGCTCCAGTGCCGCGGCCACGATCGCATCAGCACGCCCTGCGGCCGACACCGTGAGCGTGTCGAAGAAGACGGTGTCCTCGACGACGAATCCAGCGCCGGAGAGCGACGCCGCGAGCTGCAGCGCGTGGCCGCGCACTCGGGATGCGATCTCCCGCAGGCCCTCGGGGCCGTGGTAGGCGGCGTACATCGCAGCGACGACAGCGAGGAGCACCTGCGCCGTGCAGATGTTGCTCGTGGCGCGCTCGCGTCGGATGTGCTGCTCGCGAGTCTGCAGGGCGAGTCGGTACGCCGGGGTGCCCTCGGCATCGACGGATACTCCGACGAGGCGACCGGGCAGGGATCGCTCCAGACCCGCGCGCACGCTCATGAACCCCGCATGCGGACCGCCGAAACCCATGGGCACTCCGAAGCGCTGGGCGGAGCCGACGCAGATGTCCGCGCCCATCTCCCCCGGCGGCGTGAGCAGGGTCAGGGCGAGCAGGTCGGTCGCCACGACGGTGCCGATGCCGCGATCCCTGGCCGCACCGAGGATCCCGCGAATGTCGTCCACCTGTCCGGACGAACCCGGATAGGACACGAGCATGCCGAAGACATCGTCACTGCAGGCATCGACGAGACCCGAGCGGGGAACGGTGCGGACGGTGATGCCCAGGGGCTCCGCGCGCGTCTGCAGCACGGCGATCGTCTGCGGGTGGGTGTCACCATCCACGAGGAAGGTCATGCCGTCGTGAGACCGGTGCAGTAGGCCCATGCCCTCTGCGGCGGCCGTGGGCTCATCCAGGAGGGACGCCGGTGCTACGGGCAGGGCCGTAAGGTCCTCGACCACCGTCTGGAAGGCGAGCAGCGCCTCCAGTCGTCCCTGGCTGATTTCCGGTTGGTACGGCGTGTAGGCCGTGTACCACGCGGGACTCTCGAGCACGTTGCGTCGGATGACGGGCGGAGTCACGCAGTCCTGGTAGCCGAGACCGATCATGGAAGTGAGCGGCTGATTCGCGGCAGCCAGTGCCGTCATCTCCGCGGCCATGCTCGGCTCATCCAGCGGGGCATCCAGATCGAGTCCGTCACGCCAGCGAATCGTCTCGGGCACGACGTCGTCGAGGAAGTCATCCAGTGAGTCGTAGCCGAGCCGGTCGAGCATCTTCGCGACATCGTGGTCACGTGGACCGATGTGGCGTTCGGCAAAGGCTCCCAGCGAATCTGTCATTGCTGCTCCCGGCGTCGCAGGTCAGGCGCACGGCGTACGCCCGACCCCCTCTGGTCTCGCGGGAACCGCGACCTGAGAGCTTCGTCGCGAGGCAAACATCTGCCTGCGACTTGCACCGTCGGTGGGGTGGCGAACCACCCTCTCTCCAGAGTTGCCTTCCCAGCGCGGTTCGTTTGCCTGAGAGTTTCCGGGGCGGTTGCTCCTTCGGCGCCCGGGTTGCCCCGGGTCTCTCCCGTGCCAGGTCGATCAGCGCTTGCGAGCCTAGCGCACCCGGGGTCAGCCAGCGGACCGTCGAGCAGCGCGCCGGGCGGAAAGTTCATCAGCCGCCGAAGGAGACACGGTCGACTCGCCCTCGGCGGGCTCACCCGGGAGGCTGGCCAGCTGGCCTTCGACCTCCTGCCACACCCGCCCCACGGCGATGCCGAACACACCCTGGCCGCCGCGGACCAGGTCGATCACCTCGTCCTCGCTGCGGCACTCGTAGATCGACGCGCCATCGCTCATGAGAGTGATCCGAGACAGGTCATCGCCGCCGCGCTGCTCGAGATGGACGACAGCTGTGCGGATGTTCGCCAGGGACACTCCTGTGTCGATCAAGCGCTTCACGATGCGCAGGACGAGGATGTCTCGGAACGAGTAGAGGCGCTGGCTGCCGGATCCTGAAGCCGGGCGGATGCTGGGCTCCACCAGGCCGGTGCGTGCCCAGTAGTCGAGCTGCCGGTAGGTAATGCCGGCCGCTGCGCAGGCGATGGGCCCGCGGTAGCCCAGATGCAGGGCCGCGGAG
>JBJOJS010000056.1:0-13340 GCA_046046455.1 Actinomycetota bacterium
CCCGGTCAGAGTTACCCCGCACCTGGTGCCCTCGCAGCGGACAATGACGGGCGGATCTATGCCGTCGGGTCAGTCCTCAGGGGAGCGGTGTCCTTCCCCCGTGGACCCGGTGACGACTCCGTCACGATCACACCGGTCCTCCAAAGCGATGCCTACATCGCCTCAGTCAGCCCCGACGACTCCTACTACGACTGGGCGATCGGCCTGGGAGGCCCCAGTGACAGGGGAACGGGTGTGGTGATCTCGCCGACGGGCGATCCGGTCATCGCCGCGCAGTTCAGAGGTCTCATGACGCTGCCGACCTCGACTGGCACGATCACCGTCCCCGCGGGCAACGGGTCGACCGACATCCTCGTCGCTGGGCTCGATCCGGGACTTCCGACTTTCAGATGGGCGCAAGCCGCGCGCGGGATCGGGGGCAATATGCAGAGCAGAGGCTTGGCCCCCATCGGAAGCGAATCCGTCATGGTCTCGGGAGGTTTCATGGGGGCAGCTTCATTCCCGTCGGCAGCAGGCGCCCTCACTCTGACGTCGCGTGGCGCAAGCGATTCCTTCGCGGCTCGGCTCACCTGGGCACCGTCACCTCCTCCGGATCCTGGACCGCCTGCGCCGGCCTCCGAGCCTCGCGATGTCATCGCTGTCGCAGGGGAAGGCTCGGCGTCGGTGTCGTGGTCAGTGCCCGCGTCATCGGGATCCTTTGCGGTGACGAACTACATGGTGACGTCATCTCCCGGTGGTCGTATGTGCCTGACGTCGTCGCTGTCGTGCGAGGTCGAGGGCCTGTCGAACGGCACGGCGTACACATTCACCGTGAAGGCGCTCACGGGTGCGGGATGGTCAACGGCATCGGAGCCGTCGAATGCGGTGACGCCGCGAGCGAAGCTACGGCCGACCATCGTCATCACCGGTTCGCGCGACGGGGACCGGATCGCCGTCGTGGGCTCAACCACGGGCTTCGGCATGGGCGGCCTGGTAACGCCCTGGATGTCCCGGTCGCTCAAGGACTTCGTCTCCCGCACGGCCATCCCAGTGTCTATCGACGGGACGTTCACCTGGTCGCGTCGCGCGAGCAGTTCGGTTGTCTGGCGCGTGTACTTCACGGCCGAGGCGGTCCGATCCAACACCGTGACGATCCGCTGACGGGGTCGAGCGTCTCCAGGGCTCGCGCGGGTCTCGCTGATGGCGGCGAGAATCCTGCCCAGCTCCAGGCATGGACTTCAGCGCCCCTCCATCGTTGGGGGCTTTCCGCCGGCGCTTCGTCGACTCTGCTCACGGCGAGTCTTCGCATGGCTCATCTGCCCCAATGACGGTCCATTCGCACTCGTTGGGATGAACTTCTCGATACCTGCTTTGTCATGCGCTGATCAGTTACGGTCCAACCATGACTTCGCGAGTCGTCCTGGGTGCCAGCCTCCTGGGAATCTCCGCTGCCTGCCTCATCGGTGCCCCTGCCGCTCAGGCAGCAGACGTCAACTGCCCCACGGCGGACGGCGCCTACGCGGGTGGGACAGGGACGGCGGGTGACCCCTTTCTCATCTCCACCCCCGCCCAGCTGCAGCGTCTGCGCGACACCTCCGCCGACTGGAACGACACGGTCCGGCTCACGAGCGACATCAATATGGGTGATTGCACCTGGGCGAGCACCATCGGCGGTGGTGTCCCAACGTGGACCGGGACCTTTGATGGGGATGGCCACGTGGTCTGGGGTCTGGACATCGATCTGGGAGCCTCAGCCAATGGCTATGCAGGCTTCATCGCCTACCTGGGGTCCGGTGGAAGCATCATCGATTTCGGCTTCACGGGCAATGTGAGTTTGACGCGATCGAGGCCAGGTGGTGCGACTGCCTACGTAGGTGGTCTTGTGGGATTTACCGGCGCTAGCACGAGCGTCACGAACTCGTTCGCGACGGGGGACGTGACCGTCACGGTGACGGCAACACCCGGATCCATGCCGCCTGGACAGGCGGTGGCGGCCCCGATGGTAGGAGGCCTCATTGGCAATCTGCAGGACTCCCTTGCGAATTCCTGGTCCTCGGGTGCCGTGACCGTAACCGCATCTGCAACAGCGTCAGGTAGCGGTTCCGCGAGCGCAAGGGCCTATGTGGGTGGCCTTGTAGGCAACGTAAGCAATGGAGCGGTGGTCAACTCGTACTCGACCTCGACCTCTGCGACTTCCTTGACGGCGACAGGGGGTTCATCCCAGACCACCGATCGCCGGGTGGGCGGAGCCCTCGGTGAGCTCGCCGGGAGTGGACCGATCACAGGTGTCGTGTGGGACACGACAGCGTCCGGTGAAACATCGGGGGTTGGCTTTGGCCCCTCGTCTGGCGTGACCGGCTTGACGACCACAGAGATGCAGCAACTGTCGACGTACGGTCCGACGGGGCAGAACTGGTCGATCAGCGAGGGCTACACGCAGACGACGATCTGGGGGATGTGCCCTGCCTATGCGCCGAGCTATCCCTTCCTCAATGCGCTGGCCTCGTCGTCCACGTGTCCGCCGCCACCTCCGCCCTCGCCGGCATCCCCGCCTCGAGATGCCCAAGCTGTCGCGGGAGATGCCTCCGCAGTGGTGTCGTGGACGGCACCTGCGTCGTCGGGGTCCTTCCCCATCTCTCACTACCAGGTGATTTCCTCGCCGGGCAGTGACACGTGCCTCGTCCCGGCACCCACGCTGTCATGCGACGTGACCGGCCTGACGAACGACACGGCGTACACCTTCACCGTCACGGCCCTCACCGGTCTGGGTTGGTCGCCGTGGTCGGAGCCCTCGAACGCTGTGGTACCGCGAGCCCAGGTCAGACCTTCTGTTGTCATCACCGGGTCACGAGACGGTCAGCGAATCGTCGTCACCGGCACGACGGAGGGTTTCGGCATGGGCGGGACCCTGCGACCGTGGGTGCGCATGCCCGGGCAGACGTCGTACACGCAGGGAACCGCCACGATCCGGGTGAGCATCGAGGGCACCTTCACCTGGCAGCGACGTGCCGGCAAGAAGACCTACGTCTATGTCATGACACCCGACGGCTTGGTGCGCTCCAACACCGTGACGATTGCTGCCCGCTAGAGCTGAACTCCGTCACCGTTTCAGATGCGAGACTGCCCGAATCGGCGCTGATCATGACTCGATCACATATGGTCCAGGAGTGATGCGGCGACTCCTCCTTGGCCTCAGCCTTCTGGGGCTCGGAGCTGCTTCCCTGATTGGTGCCCCTGCCGCTTACGCCACTGACAGCAACTGCCCCGCGGCTGCCGGTTCCTATGCCGGTGGAACCGGGACATCCGGTGATCCCTTCCTCATCTCCACCCCCGCGCAGCTGCAGCACTTGCGCGACACGTCAGCCGACTGGAATGACGCGGTCCGACTCACCACCGACATCGACATGGGCGGATGCACCTGGGGCAGCACCCTCGGCAATCCCAATGTCGCCAGCTGGACGGGGACCTTCGACGGTGACGGGCACATCGTCACCGGCCTGGATATCGACCTAGGCGCATCGGCAGGTGGCTACGCCGGCTTCATCGCTCTCATGGGGTCCGGTGGCACCGTCATGGACTTCGGCTTTGCCGGTGACGTGAGTCTGACGACAGCGGACATGGGAAACGTCAGCGCATGGGCGGGCGGGCTCGTCGGCTTCACACTCTCCAATACCTCTATTGAGCGTTGTTTCTTCATTGGCGATGTAAACATCAACCTGACCGTGACTCCGGGTGGCCTCCATATGCTCATTGATGCCACCGCGTCAGCGACTGCTGGCGGACTCGTGGGTTCATTGGCGGGCGACATCGTCAATTCATTTGCCACCGGGGCCGTGACCGTCAGTTCGACAGCGACGGGAGCCGGCTCAGGATATGCCGACGCCGCCGCTGGTGGTGGCGGTCTAGTCGGTGACCTCGTCGCCGGGTCCGTCATCAACTCCTACACGACCGTGCCCATCACGACGCATGTCACCGCCACCGGCGGCTCCTCCCAGACGACCTCTCGCTACGTGGGCGGCGTGATCGGTGTCCGGTCCGGATTGACCACGCTGACCGGTGTCGTGTGGGACACGGCCGCGTCGGGTGAATCCCTGAGTGTCGGCCTCGGCTCATCGGATGGCGCTACGGGCTTGACGACTGCGCAGATGCGGAAGGCGTCGACTTTTGGTCCCTCCGGGCAGAATTGGCCGATCAGCGAGGGTTACTCCCCGGCGACACCCTGGGGTATCTGCCCCGAACATGCGCCGGGCTATCCCTTCCTCAACGCGCTGTCTATCCCGAGCGTGTGTCCGCCTCCACCGATGCCCTCCTCTCCTCCACGAGAAGTAGCGGCTGTCGCAGGCGATGCATCGGCAGTGGTGACGTGGAAGGCACCGACGTCGCCGGGCTCGTTTCCCATCTCGCATTACCAGGCCGTGTCGTCACCGGGCGGTCACACCTGCCTTGTCGCAGCGCCCGCAATGTCGTGCTCCGCGGAAGGCCTTACGAACGGTACGGCGTACACCTTCACTGTCACGACGCTCACCGGTGTGGGTTGGTCGATGAAGTCGGACCCGTCGAATTCGGTGACGCCGCGTGCGGTGCCGAGACCGACCATAGTCATAGCTGGTTCACGTGAAGGGCCTCGCATCGCCGTATCTGGCTCTACCACGGGGATGGGCATGGGCGCCCTGATCGCTCCCTGGACGTCTCGTTCCCTCGAAGGATTTGTCTCCCGCACGGCCATCCCGGTGTCGATCGACGGGACGTTCACCTGGTCGCGGCGAGCGAGTAGTGCGGTGGTCTGGCGCGTGTATTTCACCGCCGAGGCGGTCCGATCCAACACCGTGACGATCCGCTGACTGGGCGGCGGCACATTGACAGTGCCGTATTTAGTGCTGCACTATGTACAGCATGTCCCGCCGCCTCCGCGAGCACGTAGTACGCCGCCCCAGCCTGCCGCTCACGGCGAAGGATCAGGCGGAGCTGGAGTCCCTCCGGCAGTCACCGGCCCTCCTCGACTCACTCAGTCGACTGTCATCGAGTCCTTCGCCGATAGAAGCGAATGTGTCGGAGGCCCTCGTGCTCCATGCGCTCCTACAGGTGGGCATGGCCACCGTGCGCGCCGAAGCGATCTCCGACGGATATGCCGAGCTGGCCGCCGACTACGCAGCCTCGGCGCCCACGCGGCGGTCCGTCTCCCGGCGGCGTGCTCCCGTGTGGGCCGACGAGGCGTGAGCGCTCTCGTGCGCGGGCGCATCTATCGCGCACGCCTGCAGGGGATGTCGGAAGACAAGTACTTCCTGGTGGTCTCCAACAACGCGCGCAATCGCGCGCTCGCAAGCGTCCTGGCCGTGCGATTCACGACGTCCCCGAAGCCACGACTGCCGAGCATCATCGAGATGCCTGGCACGGAGTCGCTCCCAGGAGGACGGGTCGTGTGCGACGACATCTACGACCTCTACGACGATGAGGTGAGGGCGGACATGGGCGCCGTCAGCCACTCGGTGATGCTCAAAGTCGGAGATGGCCTCAAGGCAGCCCTGGCATTGGAGTAGTCAGCCTGTCCCCCTCGTGCGAAGTGAGGGTGCGTTATCGGCTCTGACGGGGCGAACGAGCCTCTGCCTGCCATGGAATAGCCGCTATGGGAGTGCCTCCTGCCGTCATCGCCGCCTGCCTTCTCGCCATCGGGTCCGCCACCATCGTGGGAGTCGCACCTCCGGCATCAGCGGCCGCGTGCGCCCCGACGGTGTCGGATGCGGGCGGCGACGTCGTGCTCACCTTCAGCACGGTGGGCACCTGCGAGTGGACCGTGCCCTCCTGGGTCGGCAGCGTGCGGGTGCTCGTCGTCGGCGGAGGCGGTGGTGGCGGAGTCAATAGCCGCGGCGGTGGTGGCGGCGGAGGCGTCCAAGACGACACGGCATACATCGTCACGCCGGGATCAACCGTGTCGATCACTGTCGGTGCAGGGGGAGCGGGCGCCTACTACGGCTCGGGATACATCAACAGCGGCAACAACCAGTTCACCAACACCGTGCCTGGCACGAATGGCGGCAATTCGTCGTTCGGAGCATTCGTCAGCCTGGGTGGCGGCGCCGGCAGCGGGGCGTACGGCGGGGGCACGATCAATGCCGGCGACGGTGGCAGCGGCGGAGGATCCGGTGGTGCCACTCCCGGGCAGGGCACACCTGGCCAGGGGTACGCCGGATCGAGTGACGGTGGCGGCGGCGGTGCGGGTGGCCCCGGCGTCGCTTGGAATGGCGGTCCTGGGAAGAACAGCGACATCACGGGTGCGGTGGTCGCCTATGGAGCGGGTGGTGGACGTGGTGTCTGCTGCGGATCGCCGGGCGGCACCGCGTCTGCGGGCGGAGGCGCAGGTGGCACCAACATCTCCTTCCCGGGCCCCGGAGTGGACGGACTCGGCGGTGGAGGCGGCGGAGGAGGACTCTTCCCCGACAACGCTCGCCTGCCGGACTTCTCCAACGACATGAGCATCGGTGGAAGGGGTGGCAGCGGCGTCGTGATCGTGCGATACGCACCTGCGCCGCCGCCTCCACCTGCCCCGAATCCCCCCGGTCCACCGGTTGGCGTCGTGGCTACCGCCTTCAACGGCGCGGTGTACGTGCGCTGGGAGCAGCCCGCGAGTGCCGGGTCGTACCCGATCACGCACTACCTCGTCGCGTTCGAGCCTGGGGGTCGCACCTGCCTGGTCGCTGCGCCGTCCACGTCATGCACTGTCAACGGCCTGCGCAACGGCACGGCGTACACGGCTACAGTCAAGGCACTCACGGGTGCCGGCTGGGGCCCTGTTTCGGACCCAAGCAACTCCGCGACGCCGACTCCCCCTCCACCACCGTCGATTGCGGTCACCGTCACGCGCACGCCCGGCGAACTCGACCTCATCACCGTCGCTGGGCGCACGACAGCGATCAAGGCGGGCACACTTCTCTATCCCTATGTCCATGAGTACGGCCCGCAGGGCATGCAGAGATTCCAGGGAAGCGCCCGGCCCGTGGTCGCCGCGGACGGGACCTTCACGTGGAAGCGGCTCGTGGGGGACTCGACCGTCGAGGTGATCTGGTGCACGGAACCGATGAAGAAGGGCATCTGCTCGCCGTGGACCCTGCTGTGAAGCTAGCGGTCAGCGGCTGCGGAGCAGGTGCCAGAGCATCGCGGCGCCGGGATCATCGGCCAGGTCCGGTTGACGCATGCGCGCGAACGCCTCCTCCACCGTGAAGAGTCCGCGCTGGAGGCAGTCGCGCACCATGATCTCGAGATGATCCATGCCCACATCGGGAGCCATGTCGATCACCGTGCGCAGCGGCGTGGTGAGTCGGATCCCGTGGAGCGTGGTGATGTCGGACTCGGGGACGTCTCGGTAATGGAGCATGACGGGCTGCCCGGCGATGCGTCGTCGTTCCACCGGCCATCCGCGTTCATGGATGTAGAAGTCCTCGATGTCGTCTTCGAAGGCGGAGGTCATCGTCTCAGGCTAGGCACGATCGACTTCTCGTGATCTGCGTTGTCCACAGGGATGGCGGTGCGGCCTCGCGCACACCTCTAGTGGACCTCACGGTGCGCGCACGGTTGATGTCCACCATGGAGCGCGTGCCGGCACCCTGGACGCTGCAGCCCCTGAGCCGGGGGATTCGTCGCGACTCCTTCGACTGCGGAGAGGCGTTGATCAATCAGTGGTGGCACGAGCATGCCGGTCAGGCTCACCGTCGGGATTCGGCACGGACGTACGTGGCAGTGGACCGAAAGGGCCGCGTGCTCGGCTTCTTTGCGTCGACGGTCGCGCAGCTGACGGTGGACGAGGGTCGTGCCGTGGGGCTCCGAGACCGATACCCGATCCCGGCCGTGCGACTGGCCCAACTCGGCGTTGATCGACGACACCAGGGCCACGGACTAGGGGGAGCGCTATTGGCGGAAGCCATTCGGCTGGCTCACGACATCCTCCAACGGGCTGCGTTCCAGGTGTTCGTTGTTGAGGCGCTGCACGAGTCCGCTGCTGCCTTCTACGCGGGCTTCGGGTTCCAGCGCTTTCGAGATGACCCCCTGCGCCTCTACCTCACGGCAGGGCAGATCCGAGCGTCGGTCCGCGAGAGTGACAGCCCGTGATAATGTACATATGCAGTACGTACAAACGAGAGGATTGCGGTGAAGGCGTCAGCCCAGCTAGCGGGAAAGACCGCTCGATTGAATCTGCGGGTGAGCGTGGAAGCCGACCTGACGATCCGGAAGGCTGCAGCGCTCTCTGGCCAGGACGTCACATCGTTCATGGTGAGTTGTGCTCTTGACCGCGCGCGGGCTGTGATCGCAGAGGAATCGATCATCCGGCTCTCCTCTACGGACGCAGAGGCTCTGGTCGCGGTGATTGAACAGGGTGAAGAACCCGTCGGGCAATTGGTCGAGCTTCTCCAGCGCGCCGCGCGGAATCAAGGCTAATTCGGTACCAGGCGGGTCCACTCGGGCGGGATGAGGCCGTCGACAGGTGGGCCCGACGCGAACCACGGATCCGGGGCGATCACGGGAGTCTTCGGGGCGTTCATCCACGCACCCCACCAACTGAAGGTGGAGTTGGCGATGACATTGCCCGCGGCGTACGACATGGCGATCATCTCGGTCGCCGGGCCGTCGGGTGACGTGATCGCCTCCGCCTGGTCGGCGTACCGGCCCAGGGCCTGCCGAGCGACACCGGGCTCGTCGGAGAAGAGCCAGATAGGGCCGGTGACTCCCTCGCTGCGCAGACGCTCGATCGCGGCTTCGTAGTAGGTGGGGCCGAGGAGGCCGAACTCGTCGATCGCCTTGTAGTCGCCGCGCCGCACATGCACGGCGAGCGGCCGCTCGCGCTCGGCGCGCTCGATGATCCGATCGAGCCAGTCGCTGGGCTGCTTCAGGCTCGGCCGGCGCGGGTAGCCGCTGTCGACGGCGTTTTGCACCGTGCGCCAGGACTGGAAGTAGCCGCGCAGCCGCGTGCCCGGTGGCTGATCGAAGAGGGTCGGATCGTGACCCACCCCCGGTGCCTCGTGGATGCGCAGTGGCCCCCGAAGTGCGGGAATCTCACGCACGGCCTTGGCCCAGGCGCGCCCCGGGATGGTGCCGGGCGCGGAGAGGCGGGCCTTGAACGAGTCGTTGCTGATCCACTCACCGGGCAGGTCGAACCTGAGGATCTCGATGCCGTGATCGGTGATGCCATGCCGAGTCCACGACGTGTCGAGACGCAGAGTGGTGCCGTGCTTCGCGGCGAGTGCGGCGCCGGCGTAGTAGCCGAAGAGTTGGTTGCCCAGGCCACCGATGAGTCGCACGGTGATCGGCTTGGACATGGGATGAGCGTAGGGGCTGTGGATATTGCCGAGCTGAATGTCGGTGCTCCGGGTGAGGGTTGGGTCGTGGGCGACTTCCCGAGCATGAAGGCGAGTGAACTTCTCGCTCTCCTGACGCGTGCGCCCTTGGGGTATCGCATCGGCCGGTCCCGAGGGAGCCACTGAATTCTTGAGGCTCCCGGGCGCCCTTCCGTGCTCTTCGCTTTCCATATGTCCCGGACAGTCCCAGGCTGGATGGTTCGGAGGGTGTTGACTCGACAGGTCGGGCTGGCGGATGCTGAAGCCCACGACATCGTGCGAAAGGGGTAGCCATGGGCCCAATCAGCGTGGTGTACCGGCGTACGGATGGGTACTGGGAGGCCACGTGCCAGGCCATCCCAGAGCTCGTCGCCGGCGACGAGTCACTCGATGATGTGAAGGCGCTGGCGCATCAGGCTCTCAGGGACTTCTTGGATGCGGGAGACCTCGAGATCATTGACGTTGTCGAGGATTCCACCCCCGCCATCCCCTGAGGCTGATGCGCCAGTCCTTGCCAGCATCGACGCCACAAGAACGGATAGTCATGAGCGTTTCTGTCGCTTGGCAGTTCATCATCGTTCCCGATGGCGTGGCCGACGTCGAAGCCGAGGCCGAGGCAGTCATGGGCAGCCTTGTCGATCTCGAGCAGGTCGATAATCGCCTCTCGGACTCCGCCGTGGGTGTGGACCTCGCTGCCATGACCCTTGATGTCGAACTCACCGTCAAGGGAGACGACTACCAAGATTGTGTCCAGCATGCACTGGCAGCGATCCGGACAGCGATCCACTCAGCGGGCGGAGCGACGCCAGGTTGGCCGGGTACTGGGGAGGGACGCGCCTCCTTCGAGCCGCATGACTTCAGGTCTGTGCCTGCCTGACGGCCGAGCGTGGGACCCTTGACCCCGTGAAGGTCCTCCACGTGATTGCCCGGGTCAACCTGGGTGGCACGGCGCGCTGGCTGGAGACCCTCACCGCCGAGCAGACCGCCGCGGGCCAGGAAGTCGTCGTCGCCACCGGGCACGTGCAGGGCGATGAAGTCGAGGATCCAGGCGCCGACACCATGCCGCTGGTGCGGCTCGATCGCCTCGGCCGTGCCGTCTCGCCGTTCGACGACCTCGTCGCACTGCGTGAGCTCCGCGATCTCATCGGCGACCTGCAGCCTGACGTCGTCAACACCCACACCGCAAAGGCCGGCCTCGTCGGCCGCGCGGCTGCGCTGTCACTGGGGTCGCGACGACCTGCGCTCGTGCACACCGTGCACGGGCACCTGCTCAAGGGCTACTTCTCCACGCTCGCGGTGCGCGGGATCTCGATGTCCGAGCGCATGATGGCCGCTGCCTCCGACCTCGTGCTCGCCGCCGGACAGAAGGTCCGCGACGACCTCGTGGCCGCGCGGATCGTCTCTCCCGACAAGGTGGTCGTCGTCCGCCCCGGTGTGCGCGACTTCCCGCGCATGCCCACGACGGAGGCCCGCGCTGAGCTCGGCCTCGCGAACATGACCTCCGGCGTCCCTGTGGCGGGCTGGCTGGCCCGCGTCGTACGCGTGAAGCGCCCTGACCGGCTCGCTGCTGTCGCGAAGTCGACTCCAGGCGTGGAATTTGTCGCCGGCGGCGATGGCGCATTGCGCGCGGGCCTCGACGAGCACGCTTCGCGCAACCTGCGCACACTGGGCTGGGTCGATCCGCCGACATTCTGGTCGGCATGCGACCTCGCGGTGCTCACTTCGGACAACGAAGCGATGCCCTACTCGCTGGTCGAGGCTGCACTCGCGGGACTGCCGACAGTGACGACCAATGCGGGCTCGGCATCCGAGGTGGTTGTCGACGGAGTCACCGGCTTCGTCGTACCCCTGTCGCCGATGGCGGTCGCGCGCGCGGTGCAGCACCTGGTCTCCGACCCGGAGTCGATGGCAGCCATGGGTGCAGCCGCGCGCGAGCGTGCCCTCGTGGAGTTCTCCCCGCAGCGGATGCTCGCCGAGCACACGGCGGCGTACGAAAAGGCGATCGCTTCACGCCGCTAGGACTGAACCACCGTTACATCGGCGGACCGGGCGACCGCCGCCAGCCGTGCATCGAATGTCGACAGGGATGCTCCTGATCGAATCGCGGCGTCGATGACGCAGCAGTCGGGGAGGGGGAGTCGAGTCGCTGCCCTGCGTTGAGCGAGACGCCAAGGTTCGTCGGAATCGGGAACCGTGACCTTCAAGCCAAGTGCGGCGTATGCATCCTGCAACTGCTGGAGCCGGCCGTGCTGGGCGGCGCCGACTGCGGATTCAGCGACCGTGATCGGATGGGCCAGCAGTCCTTCCTGTATCGCTCCCCGTCTCAGGAGCGAGCATGCGGCACCGTGGTGCGCATCGTCGGGATCCATGGCGGCGATGAGCACGCTGGCATCGAGAACCATAGGCACGTTCACGGCGTAGTCCGCTCCCAGTCGTCGCGAAGCGCGTCCAGGTAGCCCTCGGGGTAGCACTCGGAGAGACCCGCGAGGCTCTGCAAGGCGCTCTCAATCTCCAGCGTCCGCTCGATCGGGCTCTCCGCGAGGGCCCGAGCGCCACGCACGATGAGGTGGCGCATGAGGTCGCTGCGCGGCTCGTCGGGCCAGTGCTTCGCAGCGAGGTCGAGGGCAGCGGCAATCTCGTCGGTCTCCGTGATCTGATGCCGGGAGCGGGTGGTGGGCATGGGCGAAGTGTACCACCATTTGTCCAGGTGATACACCTAGGTGAGGTGTTGAACGAAAAGTGCTAGCATTGCTAGCACTATGGCAGACCTCAGTATCCGGAATATCGATGATGGCGTTCGCGACCGTCTGCGTCTCCGCGCGGCGCGCAACGGCCGCTCCATGGAGGCCGAGGCGCGCGAAATCCTCTCCGCCGCAGTGGAACCTGCCGCCAGTTGGCTCATGGACCTCCGCGAGTCCTGCGCGGCCGTGGGCGGGGTCGATCTCGACCTTCCCCGAAGGGCAGAGGCGGCGCGAAGCGCAGAGTTCGCCCCGTGATCGTCGTCGATACCAACGTCATCTCGGAGTTGATGCGCCCTGACCCTGAAATCACCGTGATCGCGTGGGTGAGTGGGCAGCCGCTGGGATCCCTCGCCACCACCGCCATCAACATCGCTGAGATCCGAGTCGGACTGGCGCGACTCAGCGACGGCGCTCGCAAGGTGGCTCTATCCGCTGCGGCGGAGGGAGTCTTCGGTGGACTGAAGGAACTCATCTGGTCATTTGATGCGCATTCAGCGCAGGAGTACGCGACGGTGGTGGCTCATCGCGAGAGCATCGGTCGACCGATTTCAGGATTCGACGCTCAAATCGCTGCCGTGTGCAGATCTCGTGGCGCAGCGATCGCCACGCGCAATGTCGACGACTTCAGTGACCTCGGCCTCGAGGTCATCGACCCCTGGCAGTCGCGCTAGGGCCACTAGGCACCTAGGCGAGCCCGGTCGGCGTCGACCATGATCTTGACCAGCTCGGGCGTGTAGGTCTGGGCCTGCCAGCCGAGCAGTTCCTTGGCCTTGCTCGCATCTCCGATGAGGTCGTCGACCTCGGTCGGGCGCAGATAGCGGGGATCGAACTTCACGTGCTTCTCGCAGTCCAGGCCTGCGTGCTCGAAGGCCATGCGCACGAAGTCGCCGACGGAGTAGCTCGTGCCGGTCGCGACGACGTAGTCGCCGGGCTCGTCGGCCTGGAGCATGCGCCACATGGCGTCGGTGTATTCGGGGGCGTAGCCCCAGTCGCGGCGTGCATCGAGGTTGCCGAGGTAGAGCTCGCTCTGCAGGCCGGCGGCGATCCGCGCCACGGCCATGGTGATCTTGCGGGTCACGAAGGTCTCGCCGCGGCGCGGTGACTCGTGATTGAAGAGGATGCCGTTGCAGGCGAAGAGGCCGTAGGCCTCGCGGTAGTTGCGCACCATCCAGTACGAGTAGACCTTCGCTGCGGCGTAGGGGCTGCGCGGGTAGAAGAACGCGTTCTCATTCTGCGGAGGCGGGGTCGCGCCGAACATCTCCGAGCTCGACGCCTGATAGAAGCGCGCCGGCACCTC
>JBJOJS010000134.1:0-3912 GCA_046046455.1 Actinomycetota bacterium
GCAAGCAGCGCGAGGGGACAGGTCCGCACGGAGAGCCCACCACCGTCGACGCGATCATGGCGGGCGACGTCGATCTCATCATCAACACGCCCTTCGGGGTGGGACCCCGTCTCGACGGCTATGAGATCCGCACCGCCGCCGTGCTCAAGGGGATCCCGTGCATCACCACGATCCAGGGCCTGGCTGCGACCGTGCTGGGCATCGAGTCCCTCCTGCCCGCGGGTGACGGCGAGAGGGCCATCGGCGTACGGTCCCTCCAGGAGTACGCCGAGGATCTCGGCCGACTGCGCGCCGCGGGAGGTGGCTGATGCCCGTCCAGGTCAGGGGTGAGGTCGTCTCCGTACGTCGCGCCGGTCTCTATCACGTGCTCACCGTGACGGCACCGGGCGTGCCGGAGGTCGCCAAGCCCGGCAACTTCGCGACCCTCGCGATCGGCGACCTCGACTCGTCGGGGCTCATCCTGCGCAGGGCCTTCTCGATCCACGGGGTGCAGTCGCGTGGCATCTACGGCGGCACCATCGACCTGGTGATCGCCGATGCCGGGCCGGGCACCCATTGGCTGACACAACGGCGCCGCGGTGATGTCCTCGACATCGTCGGGCCGCTGGGGCGTCCCTTCGCCTTGCCGCGCGACCCCGTGTCCTGCCTGCTCGTCGGCGGCGGCTACGGCTCGGCGCCGCTGGTCTTCCTGGCCGAGCACCTGCGCGAGCGGGGCTGCCGCGTCGACGTCGTGCTCGGAGCGTCGACCGAGGAGAAGCTCTTCGGCGTACTCGAGGCCAAGCGGATCGCATCGACGGTCACGATCACCACCGATGACGGCTCGCTGGGGGAGACCGGCTTCGTCACCGAGCACCTGCGTGCGGCCATCGACCGGGCCGGGACGGATGTCGTCTACGCCTGCGGCCCCATGGGCATGCTCGCCGCGGTCGCCGCGATCGCCACCGACGCGGGGGTCTACAGCCAGTGCGCGGTGGAGGAATCGATGGCCTGCGGCATCGGCGTGTGCATGACGTGCGTCCTGCCGGTGATCGGGGACGACGGCATCACGCGGATGCTCCGCTCGTGCGTCGAAGGGCCTGTCTTCCGCGGGGATCGCGTGCGCTGGGATGACGTCGGCACTATCCCGCCGGACACGTGGGGTGCTCCTGTCGTCGATGGGAGGGATCGATGACTCGGGCCGTCGTTCGCCAATCCTCCGCTTACACCGCCGCGCCGTCGATCGACATGTCGACGCGTCTGGGCGATGTCGGCCTGCCGAGCCCCGTGCTCACCGCTTCCGGCTGCGCGGCGGCCGGTCGCGAGCTCGACCAGTTCTTCGACATCACGTCGATCGGGGCCGTGGTCACCAAGAGCATCATGCTCGAGCCCCGCTCGGGTCGGGCGACACCGCGCATGGCGGAGACGCCGAGCGGCATGCTCAACTCCATCGGACTGCAGGGCCCGGGCATCCACGCCTTCCTCGAGAAGGATCTCGCCTGGCTGCGTGAGCGCGGTGCGCGCGTCATCGTGTCGATCGCGGGCGGCACGACGCAGGAGTTCGAGGAGATCGCCAAGATCCTGCGCGACCACGGCGGATTCGATGCCCTCGAGGTCAACATCTCGTGCCCCAACGTGGCCGATCGCGGACAGGTCTTCGCGTGCCGTGCGGATTCGTCGGCCGCCGTCATCGGGGGAGTGCGGCGTTCGACCGATCCGAGCATCCCCGTCTTCGCCAAGCTCTCCCCGGATGTCACCGACATCGGGACCATCGCCCTGGCCTGCGTGCGTGCCGGAGCCGATGGCCTCTCGCTCATCAACACGACACTCGGCATGGTGATCGATGTCGACACGATGCGACCCGCCCTCGCTGGGGTGACCGGCGGGCTCTCCGGGCCGGCGATCCGGCCCATCGCCGTCCGGTGCGTGTGGCAGGTGCGCGACGTCCTGCCCGATATCCCCCTCATCGGCATGGGCGGGATCCGCAATGGGGCCGACGCCTTCGAGTTCATCCTCGCGGGAGCCGATGCTGTCTCCGTCGGCACGGTCGTCTTCCACGACCCGTCGGCGCCCGCGCGCGTCCATGCGGAGCTTGCGACGCTCGCAGCGAATCGCGGCTTCACGCGTCTGCGTGATGCCGTCTCCTATGCGCATCGTGAGCCCGACGCTGAGCCCGATCCCGAGACCCCACTCGATGCCCCGGTCGAGGACGCCGAGGCCGACGGTGACGATCTCACCCTTCCGGAGTGGGTGTGACGCGGGCACCGATCGCGGTAGCCCTGGATGCCCCCGATCTCGGCACCCTCGGCGCGTGGGCGGCGGCGGTGGCCCCTCACGTGAGCACGGTGAAGGTCGGCCTCGAGACCTATCTGCGTGACGGCCGCGCGGCCGTCGATGCGGCCCGCTCCGCCGCGCCCGAGTGCGCGCTCTTCCTCGACCTCAAACTGCACGACATCCCGGCGACCGTCTCGGGAGCCGCGCGTGCCGTGGCCGACCTTGCACCGGACTTCCTCACGGTGCATGCCTCGGGCGGTCCGGCCATGGTGTCGGCGGCGGCCGAGGCGCTGCCGGACACCCGCGTCGTGGCCGTCACGGTGCTCACCTCGCTCACGACCTCCGATCTCCGTGACCTCGACCTCCTCGGGCCGCAGTCGGCGTCGGCCGGAGATCTCGCGGTGCGACTGGCCGTGGCTGCCGTCGACGCCGGTGCCCGCGCCGTCGTGTGCTCACCGGAAGAGGTGGGCGACATCCGATCGGCGCTGGCGGGACGAGACGTCGTGCTCATCACCCCCGGCGTGCGTCCGGCGGGATCCGACACCGCAGACCAGCGCCGCGTGGCGACACCCCGCGAGGCGATCTCGCGAGGAGCGGACCTCCTCGTCATCGGGCGCCCGATCACCGGTGCGCCCGATGTGGCCGCCGCGGCCGCAGGGATTGCCGAGGACCTCGGGCATGACTGAGGGCCCCGCTCCCGACGGCTCCCGAGCGGCAGTGCCCCCGACACCCCTCGACGAGGATGCCCGCGCCCGCGGGCGCAGCCTCGCGCTAGAGGCGCGTCGGCGTCGCGCGCAGATCAAGCGCGACCTCGCGGAGGGTGCGTCCGTGCGCGACATCATCGCGCTGCGCGAGGTCGATCCGGCCGTCGCCCGCATGCGTGCACGCGACCTCGTGGAGTCATGCCCGGGGATCGGACCGGCGCGTGCCTCGCGCATCCTCGAGGAGTGCCAGGTGGCCGAGTCACGTCGTCTGCGCGGACTGGGGGAGCATCAGGTGGCCGCGCTCATCGCCGCGCTGGATCGTGGCACGCGATCACGCGGTCGACTCCTCGTCCTCTCGGGGCCCTCGGGTGTCGGCAAGTCGAGTGTCGTGACCCGCCTGCGAGCCACCCGTCCCGACCTCGTCTTCTCCGTTTCCGCGACGACGCGCGCGCCCCGCGCGGGCGAGGTCGATGGCGTGCACTACCGCTTCGTCGATCGTGCCGGCTTCGAGGCGATGATCGCTCGCGGTCAGCTCCTCGAGTGGGCCGAGTTCGCCGGGCACCTCTACGGCACGCCCTCCGAGCCGGTCGAGCAGGCCCTCGCCGCGGGGCGCGACGTACTCCTGGAGATCGAGTTGCAGGGTGCGCGCCAGGTCCGCGACAGCGCGCCCGGCGCCATCCGGGTCTTCCTCGCGCCACCGTCGTGGGAGGTCCTGGTGGATCGGCTGCAGGGACGGCGCACGGAGTCGGCGGAGGTGATCGAACGTCGCCTCGCCACCGCCCGCGTCGAGCTCGCCGCCGAGGGGGAGTTCGACCACACCGTGGTCAATGCCTCCGTCGACGAGGCCGCCGAGGCGATCCTGGCCCTCCTGGACCAGGCTGCGCCGGTCGCTTCCCCCTGAGCGGGGGGGTAGACTGCCGTCCCGGTGCCCATGGGAGCACCCGCCTGATCCGCACCG
>JBJOJS010000001.1:0-42958 GCA_046046455.1 Actinomycetota bacterium
AGCACGATCGAGATCTGCGGCACCTTGCCCGAGATACGCGTCATGGCGGCGAAGACACGGCCGACACCGTCGAGGCTCGCGACGCCCTCGCGCAGTCGCGCGCCTCCGGAGTGCCAGATGCCGACGACGGGGCAGGAGTCGGCGAAGGCCCGGTCGTACGCCGTCACGATGGCGCGGCAGCCCTCACTGCCCATCGCCCCGCCCTGCACGGTGGGATCCGTCGCGAAGGCGACGACCTCGGCGCCGTGGACCGATCCCACGCCGACGAGGACACCGCGATCATCCTCGGGAGTGATCGCGCGGAAGGTGCCCGGATCGAAGAAGGCCTCGAGTCTCACGCGAGGAGAGCGCGGGTCGACGGCGTCCATGATCACGCGGTCCGGAACGCGATGGCGACGTCGTGTCCGCCGAAGCCGAAGGAGTTGTTGAGCGCGATGAGGTCACCGGCCGGAAGCGTGCGCGCGGCGCCGTGGACGACGTCGAGGTCGATCTCGGGATCCTGCCGGTGGAGATTGAGTGTCGGGGGTACGACGCGGTGGTGCAGGGCGAGCACGGTGTAGATCCCCTCGACTGCTCCCGCTGCTCCGAGCATGTGACCCGTCATGGACTTGGTGCCGGTGACGAGCGGCTGGACGTCGCCGAGCGCGCCCCGGATGGCGACGGCCTCAGCGACGTCGCCCTGGGGGGTTGATGTCGCGTGGGCATTGATGTGCGCGACGTCGGTCGGTGAGGCATCTGCCTGCGCGAGAGCCGCTCGGATCGCGCGCGCAGCACCGCGGCCCTCGGGATCGGGCTGGGCGATGTGGTGGGCGTCCGCGGTCATGCCTGCGCCCACGACGTACGCGTAGATGCGCGCCCCGCGCGCCCGGGCGTGCTCCTCGGACTCCAGCACGAGGCAGCCGGCACCCTCACCCATGACGAACCCGTCGCGGTCGACGTCATAGGGGCGCGAAGCGCCCTGCGGATCGTCATTGCGCGTCGAGAGAGCACGCATGGCCGCGAAGCCCGCCATCGTGAGCTGATGGATGGGGGACTCGGTGCCTCCGGCGATGACGACATCGGCGCGGCCGTCCTCGATCATGCGGGCACCCACCGCGATCGCCTCGGCGCCCGACGCGCAGGCGCTGACGGGTGTGTGTACGCCGGCCGCCGCGTGGAACTCCAAACCGACGACCGCCGCGGGGCCATTGGGCATGAGCATCGGAACCGTGTGCGGGGAGATCCGCGAGGGCCCGCGCTCCTTGAGCGTGTCGTAGGCATTGAGCAGCGTGATGAAGCCGCCGATGCCCGAGCCGATTACGGTGCCCATGCGCAGCGGGTCCACCTCGGGGCTGCCGGCATCGGCCCAGGCCTCGCGGGCAGCGACGAGGGCCACCTGCTGCGATCGGTCGAGCTTGCGTGCCTCGACGCGATCCAGAGGTGGCTCCTCGGCGAGCGTGCCGGCGAAGTGGACCGTCATGTCGGGCACCCACTCCTCGGTGAGTGTCCTGATGCCGGACCGGCCTTCGACAAGTGCGGACCAGTTGCTCGCCACGTCACCGCCCAGCGGTGTCGTGGCTCCCAGCCCCGTAACGGCGATGCGCATCGACTCAGGCGGTCGACTTCTCGATGTAGGCGACGGCGTCGCCGACAGTGCGGAGGTTCTTGACCTCGCTGTCGGGGATCTTCACACCCCACTTGTCCTCGGCGGCCATGACGACCTCGACCATGGAGAGCGAGTCGATGTCGAGGTCGTCGATGAAGGACTTGTCGGGCTGGATGTCGGCGACGGGGACTCCGGCGACCTCGTTGACGATGACGGCAAGGCCGTCGAGGATCTCCTGGCTCATGGTGCTTCCTTTCGGCGTGAGTGTGCGATGGGTGCGCGGGGGTCCACGCTAGGGCAGGGTCACGACCTGGGCCGCATAGGCCAGGCCAGCTCCGAATCCGATGAGGAGTGCGGTACCCCCGTGGGGGACCTCACCGGTGGAGAGCATGCGGTCCATCGCGATGGGGATGGACGCTGCCGAAGTGTTGCCCGTCGTCTCGATATCCCGGGCGACAGGCACGTGCTCGGGCAGCTTGAGGGCACGGATCATCGCGTCCGTGATGCGCATGTTTGCCTGGTGGGGGATGAAGGCATCCAGCTCGTCCGCCGTCACGCCCGCGCGATCGAGGGCCTCCTGTGCCTTCACCGACCCATTGGAGACGGCCCAGCGGAAGACCTGCTGACCCTGCATGGAGAGTGTGGGGAATCGGGGGCCGCCGTTGTCGCGGTAGTCGATGAGCGACTGCGTCATGCAGATCGCGTCACGCTGTGAGCCGTCCGATCCCCAGACGACCGGACCGATAGCAGGCTCATCGGACGGTCCTACGACGACCGCGCCTGCACCGTCGGCGAAGATGAAGGCGGTTGAGCGATCGTCGAGGTCGATCCAATCGGTGAGTTTCTCCACTCCGACGACGATCACGTAGTCGGCACTGCCGCCGCGGACCATGTCCTGAGCCATCGCCAGGCCGTAGCAGAAGCCCGCGCAGGCCGAGCTGATGTCCGTCGATGCCGCGTTGACGGCGCCAAGGCGGTAGGCCACCTCGGAGGCGGCGGAGGGGGTCTGGAAGGGGTGCGTCACCGTCGCGACGAGCACGAATCCCACCTGGTCGGCGGTGATGCCCGCGGCGGCAAGGGCCTTCTCCGCGGCGTAGACCGCGAGGTCGACGACCGACTCCTCCGGAGCGGCGTAGCGGCGCTCGGCGATGCCGGAGCGCTCGCGAATCCACTCGTCGGTGGAGTCGATGCGTTCGCACACCTCGGCATTGGTCACGATCCGCTCGGGCCGGTAGCTGCCGACCGACAGGATGCGCGCGTACGGCGCACCTGCCGGGGACTGGATGCGCGCGGTCATGGGGAGACCTCCTCATGGTGGGGGTGAAGGCGCACGAGCGGCTGGCCGGGCGAGACCGGGTCGCCGTCCTCGACGATCCACTCGACGACGGTCCCGCCGTGGGGTGCGGTGACCTCGACGGTGTCGCGAAGGTTGCTCACCGTGCCGATCCCGGCGGAGCGCGACAGGGCATCGCCGACTCCGGTAGCGGGATCCGCGCGGTGGAAGATGCCCTTCATCGGGGCAACGATGAGGCGCCATGTCGGTGCGTCGTCGATCGAACTGGGAACGCCGTGGCGCTCGACCAGCGCCCACGCGGCCTCGAGATCGTCGGGAGTGTTGAGGGCGACGGTCTCCACATCGGGCAGGGCCCGCTTCGCGAGGCCGGTGAGCGTGCCCGCGGGCGGGATCTCGATGAGGCCGGTCACGCCGAGATCGGCCATCGTGGCCATGCACAGATCCCATCGGACCGGTCGGCTGACCTGGGCGACGAGTCGCGCGAGCACATCGCGGCCGTCGTGGACCACACGGCCGTCGGCGTTGGACAGCAGATGGATGCGCGGGTCATGGGTCGACATCGAGCGGGCATGTCGCGCGAGTACGTCAACCGCAGGGGACATGAAGTCGGTGTGGAAGGCGCCGGCAACCTGCAGCGGTCGCACGCGCGCCTTCTCGGGCGGTGCGTCAGCGAAGGCGGTGAGTGCCTCCAGGGTGCCGGCAATGACGATCTGACCCGCGCCGTTGATGTTGGCGGCGGTGAGGCCCAGGGCGTGCGCGGCAGCGACAACCTCATCGGCGTCGCCGCCGAGGACGGCGCTCATGCCGGTGGGCGTCATCGCAGCGGCACCCGCCATGGCCCGACCGCGCTCGCGCACGAAGACCATCGCCTGCTCCGCCGAGAGCACACCCGCAGCCGCCGCAGCGGTGATCTCGCCCACGCTGTGCCCTGCTCCGACGGAGACGCGGGTGAAGGCTTCGGCGGGATGGGGGAAGAGGGAGAGCAGCGTGACCAGGCCGGCGCCGACGAGGAGGGGCTGGGCGATCGCGGTGTCACGGATCGTGTCGGCGTCTGAGCGGGTTCCGTGCTCGATGAGATCGATGCCGCTCACCACGGAGAGCCAGTCCAGCCGGGCCTCGACGCCGGGGACCTCGAGCCACGGGGCGAGGAAGCCGGGAGCCTGGGCTCCTTGTCCGGGGGCGACAACGACCAGCACGGGCGTCACTCTCTCGCGGCGCGTGGGGCAGGCGACCGTCGGGGGGCGCCAATGTCTCCCCTCGGGATTTGTAGGAACCCTACAAGCGAGCGAGGATCAGGCCCAGCCGCAGCGCGAGAGCATCCCGGGGGTCTGCCGGGGAGCGACCCGTGAGCGCCTCGACCCGACGCAGGCGGTAGCGCACCGTGTTGGGGTGCACGAAGAGCGCGCGCGCCGTGCCCTCGAGGGATGTGCGGTGCTCGAGGTGCATCTCCAACGTCTGCTGCAGGTCGGGATCCGCGAGCACACCCTGCAGTTCGGACACCAGTTGCTCGCGAGCCCGACCCTCGCCCGCGAGCGCGCGTTCGGGCAGGAGGTCGTCGGCTGCGACGGGTCTCGGCGCATCCGGCCAACCGCGCGCGACGGCGTACGCGCTCACGGCGATCGAGCATGATGCCGGGATCGACGCCGTATCGGTCGCGCGAGGGCCGATGACCACAGGGCCGGCTCCGAAGTGCGGCGAGAGCAGTCGCGCGGTGCGGTCATCCTCGGATGGATTCGCTGCCAGGACGACGAGTGCATCCCCGTGCAGCGCGGTGAGCAGGGTGATGCCGTGGTGCTCGGCAGCGCGTCGCATGACCTGCAGTCCACCCGCGGTGTCGGCGTCCGGCGGCGGTCCGACGAGCACCGTGCCCCCCACGCCGCTGGGCCACCCCAGTGCGCTGGCGCGAGCGAGGACGTCGGTGTCGGCATCGTCGCGAAGCAGTCCCTCCATGACGAGGGCCTCGAGGCGGGCATCCCACGCGCCGCGGGCCTCGGCGGCACGCGCGTAGACCTCCGCGGCCGCGAAGGCGATTTCGCGCGAATAGCTGAGGACAGCGTCGCGGACCCCCGCCGCCGCCTCGGGGCCAGCCACCTCAGGCAGGGCTTGCTCGAGGAGGTCGACGGTGCACCGGACCATCTCGACGGTCTGCTCGAGCGTGATGGCGCCCGCGAGTTCGCGCGGTGCGGAGCTGAAGACGTCGAGTGCGCTCGCCCGCGCAGCATCGTCATCGCGGTACCACGCGATGACGCCGGCGATGCCTGCCTGCGCGATGAGGCCCACCCAGGAGCGCTCATCGGCCGGGAGATCGCGGAACCACTCGAGCCGCTCGTCGAGGTGCGCGGTGACGGAGGTGGCGAGAGTGCCGGAGGCGCGCTCGAGGCGCTGCACCGTCGCGGCGCGCGACGGAGTGCTCACTACCCGAGGCCGGTGGAGCTCAGGCCCGTGAGTTCGCCGATCACGCGGCCGATGACGAAGGTCACTCCCGCCGCGAGCGCACCCACGACGAATTGCCGTATCGCGCCGCGCGCCACGCCTCGCCCGGAGAACTTCCCGACGAGGCCGCCGACGATCAGCATGGCGATGACCGACAGCGTGATCGCGATGATGAGCGGCACGGAGTCGCTGCCGAAGAGCGAGGGCCAGATCACGGCTAGCAGGTAGGGCAGCACGACGACCAGCGCGCCGATGGCGAATGCGGCGAAGCTGGAGAGGGCGACCTTGTAGGGGTTGCCGAGCTCATCGGGATTGAGCCCGAGTTCCTCGCGCGCGAGGGTGTCCAGCGCGGACTTCGGATCGGCGAAGATCTTGTCGGCCGCCGCCTTGGCGGTGGCGCGGTCCATGCCCTTGGCCCGGTAGATGAGCTCGAGCTCCTTGCGCTCCTCCTCGGGCTTGTCCCGCAGCTCCCGTGCCTCCATCTCGAGCTCGCGCTCGAAGAGGTCGCGCTGGCTCGCCACGCTGACGTACTCGCCGGCCGCCATGGAGAAGGCACCCGCGAGCAGGCCGGCAATGCCGGCGAAGAGCACGACGCCGTTGTCCGTACCCGTCCCGGCGAAACCCATGACGAGCGCGGTGTTGGACACCAGGCCATCGCTGATGCCGAAGATCGCGGCACGTACCGCACCCGAGGTGTCGACACGGTGCCATGTCTCGCCGAAATCGACGCTTCCTTCGGCGCTGATGACTCCACGATCGATGGCGGCGGTCGCCGGTCCGTGCTCGCGCAGGCGGCGGAACGTCTCGGCGTGCTCGCGCTCGTCCGCCGACATGGAGTCCGGTGCCTCGGGCTCGTCGTCGTACATCCCCGCGTCGGCGCCCTCGGCCTCCTCGAGATGGGCGAGCACGTCGTCCATCCCGGCCGCACGGGCGCGCGCGACCATCGCCGCGTCGTCCGGGTCCAGTGCAGTCGGCGCCGGAGGGATGGGTACGCCGTACTCCTCGAGTTTGGCGACCCAGTGGGCCGCGTGCTCGTCCTCGATGTCCGCGAGCTCCAGGAGAGCCTCGCGGCGCTCCCCGTCGCTTGCCTCGGCAAGGGAGCGGTAGAGCAACGATGCCTTGCGCTCGGCCTCGAGATACCTCAGGAACCGACGCGGATCGCTCGACGTCATCCTGACCCCTCGCCCGCTGATGTCCGAGGGCTCATCCTGACCCCTCGGTATTGCCCGCGTCCGCGGCCGCCGGGTCCGTCAGCCGGTAGCGGTCGATCGCCTTGGCGAGATCCTGGCGCTCGACCAGGCCCTGCTCGGCCAGTCCGGTCAGCGTGCGCACGACGATCGACTCCGCGTCGACGAGGAAGTGCCGACGCAGGGCGCCGCGCGTGTCCGACATGCCCCAGCCGTCGGTGCCGAGCGTGCGGTACTCGGCCGGCACCCACGTGCGGATCTGGTCCTGCACCGACTGCATCCAGTCGGAGACGCCGATGACGAGATCGCCGCGCCCGGCGAGCCGACGCGTGACGTAGGGCACGTGCGGCTCTTCGAGCGGATGAAGGAAGTTGTGGCGCTCGGCATCCAGTGCCTCGCGGCGCAGGTGGTTCCACGACGTGACCGACCACACGTCGGACTCGACTCCCCAGTCCTCGCGCAGCAGGCGCTGGGCTTCGAGGGCCCAGTTGACCGCGACGCCCGAGGCGAGGATCTGCGGCCGAGGACCGTCGCTCGCCCCCTCCGAGATCAGGTGCATGCCGGCGAGGATTCCGTCGACGTCGACGCCCTCGGGCTCCGCCGGCTGGGGATACGGCTCGTTGTAGACGGTGAGGTAGTAGAAGACGTCCTCCTGCTCATCGCCGTACATCCGCCGCAGGCCGTCGGCGACGATGTGGCCGATCTCGTAGCCGTACGCCGGGTCGTAGGCCTGGACGGCGGGATTCGTGGACGCCAGCAGCAGGGAGTGGCCGTCCTCGTGCTGCAGGCCCTCGCCATTGAGCGTCGTGCGCCCTGCGGTCGCACCGAGCACGAATCCGCGGACCATCTGATCCATGGCCTGCCAGAAGGCATCACCGGTGCGCTGGAAGCCGAACATCGAGTAGAAGATGTAGATCGGGATCATCGGCTCGCCGTGCGTGGAGTACGACGAGCCGGCGGCGATGAACGACGCGACGGAGCCTGCCTCGTTGATGCCCTCGTGCAGGATCTGGCCGTCCTTGGCCTCCTGGTAGTTGAGTACGAGTTCGCGGTCCACGGAGATGTACTGCTGGCCGCCGGGGTTGTAGATCTTGGCCGTGGGGAAGAGCGAATCCATGCCGAAGGTGCGCGCCTCGTCGGGGATGATCGGCACGAAACGCGCGCCGATTCCCTTGTCGCGCATGAGGTCCTTGAGCAAGCGGACGAAGGCCATGGTCGTCGCGACCGCCTGCTTGCCCGATCCTCGACGGACCACCTCGTAGTGCTCGGGGCCCGGCAGCGGCAGGGCCGCGGCGCGCGTGCGCCGCTCGGGGATGGACCCGCCGAGCCGCCGACGCCGGTCGAGCATGTAGGTGAAGGCCTCCGAGTCGGGACCCGGGTGGAAGTAGGGCGGGAGATAACCGTCGCCCAGCTCGGCGTCCGAGATCGGGATGTGGAGCCGATCGCGGAAGAGCTTGAGGTCGTCCAGGGACAGCTTCTTCATCTGGTGCGTGGCATTGCGGCCCTCGAAGTGCGGTCCGAGCGTGTGGCCCTTGATCGTCTTGGCGAGGATCACGGTGGGCTGACCGGTCGTTTCCACCGCCGCCTTGTACGCGGCGTACATCTTGCGGTAGTCGTGGCCGCCGCGCTGGAGGCTCCAGATCTGCTCGTCGCTCCAGTCGGCCACGAGCTTGGCGGTGCGGGGGTCGCGGCCGAAGAAGTGCTCGCGGATGAAGGCGCCGTCCTCGGCCTTGTAGGTCTGGAAGTCACCGTCGGGTGTGGCATTCATGAGGTTGACGAGCGCGCCATCGCGATCCTTGGCGAGGAGCTCGTCCCACTTGCGACCCCAGATGACCTTGATGACGTTCCATCCCGCCCCACGGAAGAACGACTCGAGTTCCTGGATCACCTTGCCGTTGCCGCGGACCGGCCCGTCGAGACGCTGGAGGTTGCAGTTGACGACGAAGACGAGGTTGTCGAGTTCCTCGCGGGCCGCGAGGCCGAGGGCCCCCAGCGACTCGACCTCGTCCATCTCGCCGTCGCCGAGGAAGGCCCACACCCGCTGCTGGGAGGTGTCCTTGATGCCCCGGTTGTGGAGGTACTTGTTGAAGCGGGCCTGATAGATCGCCGACAGCGGGCCGAGGCCCATCGACACGGTGGGGAACTGCCAGAACCACGGCATCAGGCGCGGGTGCGGGTATGACGGCAGGCCACCGCTGGGGTGCGACAGCTCCTGGCGGAAGCCGTCCATCTGGCCCTCGGTGAGCCGACCTTCGAGGAAGGCGCGCGCGTAGATGCCGGGGGAGGCGTGTCCCTGGAAGAAGACCTGGTCGCCGCCGCCGGGGGAGTCGGGTCCGCGGAAGAAGTGGTTGAAGCCGACCTCGTAGAGCGATGCGGACGATGCGTACGTCGAGATGTGACCGCCGACGCTGATGCCCGGGCGCTGCGCGCGGTGGACCATGATCGCGGCGTTCCATCGGATGAACTCGCGGATGCGGCGCTCGAGCGCCTCATCGCCGGGGAACCACGGCTCCATCTCGGGCGGGATGGTGTTGATGTAGTCGGTGGAGCGCAGGCTCGGAACGCCGAGGTTGCGCTCGGCCGCGCGGCGCAGCAGTGCCAGCATGAGGTAGCGGGCGCGGTAGGAGCCGGCACCGTCGATGACCTGGTCGAGGGACGCGGTCCACTCGGAGGTCTCCTCGGGGTCCACGTCGACGTACTGCGTGGGCAGTCCACCCGCGAGGAGCGGCTGCTGGCGGAGAGGATCGAAGCCGGTTGACATGTCCTGCCCTTCGCCGGGGTGCCCAGGGTCGCCGGGCAACGGTCGGTGGCCTCCATCCTCGCGCACGAGCGTGGTGGGGGATCTCGCGACCCGGTTACGCGTGAGTAGGCCTCGGCGGAGGGCTCACCGGGCACATCCGACGCACCAATACGCCCGACTTGGTTGCGCGCAGGCCCGTGGTCCGCTGGACTACGCCTGTGGTTCGACGGGTCAGCAGGCGACCGTGAGCGGCGAGACTGCCTCGCTCCTCGGCTCTCTGGGCATCGCGCCCGGTGCAGTCGTCTGGGAGATTGGGGCCGATGGCGACTCCGACGGCGAGCTTCGTGAAGCGCTGGCATCAGCCGACGGCGTCGAGGTCGTCGATGATGACTTCGACGATGTCGTGGATGTCGTCCTGATCTGGTGGCGCGAGGACGACGGCGATCTGGTCGATGCGCTCGTCGATGCGATCGGACCACTCGCGGATCACGGCGTCGTGTGGCTCCTCACTCCCAAGCCGGGCCGCGACGGACACGTCGAGGCGGAGGACATCTCCGACGCGGCGCCGACCGCCGGGCTGCAGCAGACGTCGACGGTGAGCGCAGGTCGCGACTGGCAGGGCACGCGACTCGTCGCTCCACGCGCCGGTCGTCGCTGACGTCGTCCTAGCGACCGCGCAACTTGCGCCAGGCCGAACCCACGGCATCGCCCACTGCGCGCGCGGCCGCAGCGGATGACTCGTAGGCCACCAGTGCCGAACGCAGTCCATCGGTGCCCGGCAGGCCCGGGGAGCGAGCGAGGACCTGCGCCACGGCGAGCAGACCGGGAAGGTCCTGCGCGCGGAATTCGCCGCGGGCGTAGGCCGCCGGCGCCGCCGTGCGCCCCGATGCGATATCGAGCAGCAGCCCCGCATCGCAGATCAGGGTGGGTCCCTCGCCGGCCTCCACGCGGGCGGTGCGCCAGTCGCCATCCCGTGCGCCCGTGCCGATGCTCACCTGTGGGGTGATCGCCGTGAGCGACAGATCCGACCGCTGCTGGGAGGCCACCGCACCGACGGTGTCGATGAGCGCCGTGAGTCCGTGCACGAGCAGCTGGGGAGTCGCGACCACTCCGGCCGGCTCGAGGTCGCGCGCCGCGACCGCGCACTGGTACGCCGTCGCCGCGACCAGCGTGCCGAACGGGACGATGCCCAACGGGCCTGCGACGGGCAGGAGTGCCTCGCGGGCGACATCGGGCGATGCAGCCCAGGTCGCGACATCATCACGCGCGCGTCGAAGCGACTCGATCAGGTCCTCGCGCGGGTCGAGGACGTGGGCGTCGACGACGCGACCCTCGATGGCGTCGAGGTGCTCGGCGGTGGTGAGACCGGCGAGGGCGTCCCTGCGAATGGCGGCGAGAGGTCGGCCCTCGGGCCAGGAGCCGAGCACGACGAGTGTGCGGGCCGCACTGCGCCCGGTTTTGCGTGACGGGGCCGCGAGGTCCACGTGGGCGACCGCGGCGAGGAGGTCGTCCCAGGCACTCACGGTGGCATCGAGCGTGCCGACGAGGTCGGCGCTCACGCGGCCGCGCTCGCCGGGAGCGGGAAGCAGCCCTTCGGGCGGTAGCGTCACGCTGACATCCTGCCCCGATCGGGCCCAGGGAGCGAGGTACGACGTGGCGAGGTACGGCGTGGCACTTCAGGTCGGCGACACCGCACCGGACTTCACGCTGCCCGATCAGCACGGACATCCGACATCCCTGTCAGCGCAGGTCGGCCCAGTGCTGATCGTGTTCTTCCCCGCGGCGTTCACTCCGGTGTGCCACGACGAGATGCGCGCCCTTAAGGACATCGCGGCGAAGTCGCACGTGTGGGGGGTGTCGTGCGACTCGATGTTCGTCCTGCGTGCGCTCGATGACGCCGAGGGTCTGGGCTTCCCGCTGCTGAGCGACTTCTGGCCCCATGGCGAGGTCGCCCACGCGTACGGCGCGCTGGACCACGAAGGGGGCACGGCCCGTCGGGTGAGTGTCCTCGTGGATGCGCAGGGACGGGTCGCTGCACGGTGGCAGTCCTCGCCCGACCGGCCACGTGACCCGGCGGAGTACGTCCAGGCCCTGGCCGACCTGGGCCGCGCCTAGTCGGAGCGTGCCGGGGCGTCCCGAGATGCGGACTCGGCGGATGGGGTGTGCACTGGTCTCTGATGCGGTCGGCAGGGGCCCGAGACCCTGCCGACCGCATCGTCTCTTTTCCCCACGCCTCCTCCGTCTCCTTCCCGCCACTTCCCGTCACTTCCCGACGGGTTCAGCAGGCTTTGCCCCTGGGATCGTGCCCACGCCAACGGGACGAATCCGTACCGATGAGCGGTACGTATTCGTCCAGGTCTCGTCTTCGTCCCGGTCTCGTCTTCGCCCCGGTCTCGTGGAGTCCTCGGGTGCGTCGGCGCGCACGCGGGGGCCCCGACCTCCTGGTGGGCCCGGCCGGCCTCGAACCGACGACCCCTTCCTTGTAAGGGAAGTGCTCTACCAACTGAGCTACAGGCCCGTGAGCAAGGAGGCTAGCGGCGATAGCCTCGCGCCATGACCTCGGCCTCGCCCCTCGCGCAGGTAGTCGCCACGCTCGAGCGGCGCTACCCGCCCGCCACCGCCGAGCCCTGGGACGCCGTCGGCCTCGTGTGTGGTGATCCCGAAGGCCCCGTCCGGCGCATCCTCTGGGCGGTCGACCCTGTCGAGAGCGTGGTCGATGAGGCCATCGCGAGCGACGTCGATCTCATCGTCACCCATCATCCGCTCTTCCTCGCCGGTGTCCACTCCGTGGCCGCGACGACGGCCAAGGGCCGCTTGATCCACCGCCTCATCCGCGCTGACATCGCGCTCTACTGCGCCCACACCAATGCCGACGTCGCCGATCCGGGCGTGTCCGATGCGCTCGCCACGGCCCTCGGGCTGTTCGGCGTTTGCCCGCTGGAGGGCACGACCCTGGGGCGCATCGGCGAGGTGGCGGGCGACGTGACCCTTGCGGACTTCGCGGTCACCGTCGCCGTGGCGCTGCCGTCGACGCATCACGGTGTGCGTGTCGCAGGCGACCCGGATCGTCCGATCCGCCGCGTCGCGGTCTGCGGCGGCTCGGGTGACTCGCTTCTCGGCGCAGCTACGGCCTCGGGTGCGGACGTGCTCGTCACGGCGGATCTCAAGCACCATCGCGCGCTCGAGCACCTCGAGGACGGGGGCTGCGCGATCATCGACGTCGCGCACTGGGCCAGCGAATGGCCCTGGCTCGGCCAGGCCGCGGGTCTCCTCGACGACGACCTCGCCGCCGAAGGGTCTACGGTGGAGTGCATCGTGTCCGCGCAGCCCACCGACCCGTGGGCCATGACGCTGAGGGGTGAGTTCTGAACGCCGATCCGCAGGACCAGTTGACCCTGCTCGAGGTGCAGCGCCACGACCTCGAGGTGGATCGTGCCCGTCATCGCCGGGCCACGCTGCCCGAGGCGGCGCGCGTCGCAGAGCTCGAGGCGTCCGCCAAGGCGATCGACGACGACATCACTCGGGCTGCCGTGGAGGTGAGCGACCTCGAGGCGGAGCAGCGCAAGGCCGATGCCGACGTCGATCTCGTCCGCCAGCGGTCGGAGAAGGATCGGACCCTGCTGGAGACGATCAACGACGCCAAGCAGTTGTCGAACCTGCAGCATGAACTGGAATCCCTTGCCCGTCGCCAGGCTGAGCTCGAGGATGTCGAGCTCGAGGTGATGGAGCGACTGGATGCCGCGCAGAAGTTCCACGCGGCGCTGCTCGCCCAGCGCGACACGGTCGCCGGGGATCTCGCCCAGGCCAAGGCCGCCCTCGACAATGCCCTGGCCGACCTCGCCGATGAGGAGGGCATCGCAGCGACCGCACGCGCCGCCGCCGCGCAGCGCGTGCCCACCGACCTGCTCGCGCTCTACGACAAGCTGCGCGCGGACAACGGCGGGATCGGGGCCGCCGCGCTGCAGCGCGGACGCTGCGAGGGCTGCCGGATCGAGCTCACCCCCGTCGACCTCGGTCGCATCCGCGAGGCCCCCGAGACCGAGGTCATCCGCTGCGAGGAGTGCCGCCGCATCCTCGTCCGCACGGCGGAATCTGGGCTGTGACGCGGCTGCTCATCGTCGAGGCGGACGGTGGGTCGCGCGGCAATCCGGGCCCGGCCGCCTACGGCGCTGTCGTCCGCGATGGCGAGACCGGACGGGTGCTCGTCGAGGTGGCCCAGACGATTGGCGAGGCCACCAACAACGTGGCGGAGTACCGCGGTGTGCTCGCAGGCATCCAGCACGCACTCGAGGTCGATCCCGAGGCACGCATCGAGGCACGCCTGGACTCCAAGCTCATCGTGGAGCAGATGAGCGGTCGCTGGGCCATCAAGAACGCCGCGCTGCGCGATCTGGCCCTTGCCGTACGTCGACTGCGCTCGGATGTCCACTACACCTGGGTGCCGAGGGCGCAGAACACTGCGGCCGACCGCCTGGTCAACGAGGCACTGGACGCGCAGGCGGCGGGGGAGACCGTGCGCATCGATCGGCGTACCGGCTCCGGACTGCCCGACGCCGAGGACGTCGTCGGCGAGGCGCTGGAGGAACGTGCCGCAGAGGAGCGTGCCGCTCACCGTCCTCACAAGATGGTCGGCTGGGCGACCGACCTGGGGACCCCGACCCTGACCCTGCTCGGGAGGCACGGCGCCACGGCGTACAGCCTCGAGAAGCGCTTCTCAGGATCGGGTGGAGCGGATCCGGCGCTCGCACCCCTGGGCGAGCAGCAGGCGGAGGCGCTCGCGCGCGAGATCGCTGCGCGTGGCGGTGTGGATGCCATCGTGGCATCCCCGCTCCTGCGCACTCTCCAGACAGCCGAGCGTGTCGCGCACGCGACAGGCGCCCCCATCGACATCGAGCCCGGCATCGCCGAGTGCTCCTTCGGAGAGTGGGATGGCTACACGTTTGCGGAGGTCAACGAGCGCTGGCCGGTCGAGCTCGCCGCCTGGCTCGCGTCCACCGACGTCGCTCCTCCCGGGGGAGAGTCCTTTGCCGAGTGTCGCGATCGCGTCGATCGCGCGCGGCGCGACCTACTCACTCGGCACGCGGGCCAGAGGGTCGCCGTCATCTCCCATGTCACGCCGATCAAGCTCATGACCGGCATCTGCGTCGATGCGCCGCTGTCGAGCCTCTACCGCATGGAGCTCGCCCCGTGCTCGCTCACGACCATCGCGTGGTTCGCGGACGGCAACTCCTCGCTCTTCGGCTTCGCGGAGTCCGCGCACCTGCGCGGCGTGGACCCGGGCTTCGGCGTCTAGGTCGCAGCCCGTCTTGATCACAGTTCCTTGACGACGACGTCGATCGTCCAGGGGGTGCCGTCCTTCGCGGGGGCCGAGAGCTCGACGCGGTAGCCCGCCGCACCCAGCGCGCCCGCGAGGTCGTCGATCGTGCGCGGCTTCGGCTCTCCGAGGAGTCCGCGCACCAGGCGACCCTTGGTTGCCTTGTTGTGGTGGCTCACGATCGTGCGCCTGCCCCCCTTCTCATGGAAGACGCGCGCTACCGCCGTGCGCTCGGCGAGGTCGGCCGGCACAGGGCCGAGAGCGACGTACGCCGATGAGCGCAGGTCGAGCACCACGCCGCGGCCCGCAGCACCTCGGATCGCATCGGCGACCGGCTCACGCCACACGGCGGCGAGGCGCCCTGCCCCGGGCAGCGTGGTGTCTCCCGACAGTCGGTAGGCGGGGATGCGATCGGTCACGCGGAGGAGTCCGAAGAGAGCGGACGCGATGGCGATGTCACTCGCTGCCCGCTTGCGCGAACGCGCATCCAGGGTCGACAGGTCGAGCGCGTCGTAGAGAACGCCGGAGTAGATCTCTCCCGAGGGAGCAGTGTGCGCGGTGAAGAGCGCCTGATTGCGTGCGAGTTCATCCTCCTGTCGAGCCGAGATGCCCAGGGTGCTTCGCGCCTGCGCGGCCGGTCCGGCGCACAGCCGGACGAGTGCGTCGGCGACGCGCTTGCGGGCGTCTCCTAGCTCGGGGAAGGAGAGCTTCGACAGCGCGAGGCGGGGCCCTGATGCAGCTGAGTCCTTGCCCTCGCTGGGAGGCAGGAGGATGAGCATGCGGTCACGCTAGTGGGGTGCGCGGTCCACGGCCGACCGGCCTCATGGCGCGACCGGTGATGTCCGATCCCTCCCGCGGGTACCCTGGAGGCGCGGCGGACGAGCCGACCGGGTGATCGCGGCGTTGACATGTCGGCGTCGAGGAAAGTCCGGGCTCCACAGGGCAGGGTGGTGGGTAACGCCCACCCGGGGTGACCCGCGGGACAGTGCCACAGAAAGCAAACCGCCCCGAGCGATCGGGGTAAGGGTGAAACGGCGGTGTAAGAGACCACCAGCGCCGCAGGTGACTGCGGTGGCTCGGCAAACCCCACCCGGAGCTAGACCAAGTGGATCCGCAAGGGTCCAGGCAGGAGAGCGGCCCGCTCGCCAATCCTGCTGGTAGGTCGCACGAGGCCATCGGCAACGGTGGTCCCAGAGGGATGATCACCCCTCGCTCACGCGAGGACAGAACCCGGCTTACAGGTCGACTCGTCCGCCGCCCCGTATGCCGAGTGGAGCGCCCAGGACTAAATCGGGCATTATGGGCACTGCTAGGTCCCTCGCAACCCCCCGTGGCGGGGGACCTAGCCCTCTGTCACTCGCTCGACGAGGCGTCGGCGTCGCGTGCCATCTTGAGCAGGCGCGCCATCTGCTTGTCGAAGACCTTCGCGACGTCGCGGGCCCCCGCGGACTTGACGGCCGAGATCGGCTCACCGGTGCTCTCCGCCTGCTGCAGCGCCACGCGCTCGGGGACCGACGGCTTGAGCACAGCGCCGGGTCCATGGATCGCGATGAGCTCGCGCTTGCGGTAGCGGTGCTCCTCGGTCTTCTCCCGGAGCCGATTGACGACGATCCCCGCGAAGCGCAGGTCGGGGTTGACCGTCGTGCGGATCTCGTCGATCTCATCGATGGCGCGCTCCGCGCCCTGGGCGCCGAAGTAGGACGGAGTGGTCACGACGACGGCCAGGCGGGATGCGGCCAGGGCCTCGCGGGTGAGGGCGCCCAGGGACGGCGGGCAGTCGATGATGACCACGTCGTACCCCTCGAGGCGTTTCAACGCCCGGGCGAGTTTGGGGGCGAAACTGCGCTTGCCGGTCCAGGCGTCGAAGCCGATGAGCTCGGGGTTGCTGCCGACGACGTCCACGCGTCCCTCCTTGAAGGACCACGCGGTCTTGGTGACCGCCGCCTTCAGCGAGTCCCCCGTGGGGTGGGCGAGCACGGTCGCGGCATGGTCTCGGCCGTGCCGGGCCTGCAGGATCGAGGTGGCGTTGCCCTGCGGGTCGAGGTCGATGACGAGGACCCTGAGCCCACGCTTGGCCGCGGCACCCGCTAGCCCGAGGGCCACGGAGGTCTTGCCGACCCCGCCCTTGAGACTCAAGACACTGATGGCGATCACGGGCCCAGTGTGTCGGGCCGCGATGACGCGCGCACCCCCGGCCCGGGAATTTCTCCGGAATTTCCCCTCATCCACGGGGCGGTGCGCGTCCCGCGGACGGGGGACTAGCCGAAGTCGGTCACCCGATGGGGTTGCCCGGTGCGGTCGTAGGTCGTCCACGCCCCGACCTGCTCGTCCCGCTCGAAGCGCCCGGAGCGCAGGAGCGAGCCGTCGCGGCGGAAGAACTCCCAGTTGCCCTGCATCGCGGTGCCCTTCATTCGCCCGCGGTGCTTGAGGACGCCGTTGTCGTAGAAGGCCTTGGTCACTCCCGAGGCCTTGGGGTAGCTGTCGTTGATTTCGTCGATGCGTGCCCGCACCACGGTCCGCAGGACCGCGAGCGGCGGCGCGGAGTCTCGCGGCAGATGGATCGTGCCCTTGGTCATCTCGTAGCGAGGGAGTGCCGTGCGCATCGCCTTGACTACACCGGCCCCGGGGAAGAGGCTGTTGTGATCGGCGAAGCCGCTGAAGCTGAGCACGAGGTCGCCATCGACGCGATAGCTCGGCATTCCCCACGCCATCACCTCGTCGGCCCCGGGGAGGAGGCGACGCAGTGCTGAGCGGATGGACTCGAGCGCTCGCCGCTGCGGAGGAGGGAACGTCGCGAGATGTCGCTCTACGGCGGAGGCGTCAGCACGCGCCATCGCTGGCACTCCGGTTGTCCGCGTTCTGGGGGCACAGGCCCTCCGAGACCTTGCCGCACAGGCGCCCGAACTCCGCGAACTCCTGCGGTGTGAGGACGTCGACGAGGTGCTCGCGCACGCTCTCCACATGCACGGGCGCAGCCGTGACGATGAAGTCCCAGCCTTTCCCGGTGAGTACGGCGAAGTAGCCGCGCCGGTCATCCGAGCAGGGCTGACGATCGACGAGGCCCGCATCGGCGAGTCGATCCACCTGGTGGGACAGGCGACTGCGTGACGAGAGCGTGAGGGAAGCGAGCTCGCTCATCCGGAGGCGTCGGTCGGGAGCCTCGGATAGATGCACGAGGATCTCGTAGTCGGGGAGGGAGATGCCGGCCTTGTCCTGCAGGTCGCGGTTGAGCCGATCAGGGAGCAGGAGGGAGGCGGCGATCCAGGCGCGCCACGACGCCTGCTCGTCGTCGCTGAGCCAACGCGTCATGGCCGTCCCGTCATCTGCCAGATCCGCACACCGCCGAGGATGCCCGCCGTATTGGGCACGATAACTCCCTTGGGCCCGACATCCGCGGGATCCAGTCGCTGCGCGTTGCCCCCGCCCACGTAGATCCGGTCGAAGAAGAGCATGTCGTGGAAGCACTGGATGGCGCGGCGCACCTGAGGGCGCCAGCGCTTGGACCCGATTTCCTGGCGCCGTGCCTCGCCAAGGGCGATGTCGAAGGTCATGCCCTTGCGGAAGGGGCCGTGCGACAGGTCGAAGTGGGGGAGGAGCGTGCCGTCGTTGAAGAGCGCAGTCCCCACGCCCGTGCCGAGCGTCATGACGAACTCCACGCCGTGACCCTCCACCACGGCCGCGCCCTGCATGTCGGCGTCATTGACGACCACGGTGGGCAGGTTGAAGGCGTGGGCCAGCGCGTCCGCGAGGGGGAAGCCCTCCCATTGGCGCACCAACTCCGGATCGGGCGGTCCGCCGTACTCCCGTCGGGAGAAGGCGGGCACCTCCAGGACCACGCCGTGCCTCACCAAACCCGGGAAGCCGACCGACACGCGAAGGTAGCCGGAGAAAGACGCGGTGAGTTCGATGAGGGAGCTCACGAGCAGTGGAGGGGGGCAGGGGTACGGCGTGGGGATCTTGACGCGGTCGGTAACCATGACGCCCTGCGAGTCCACCACGGCGGCCTTCAGCCCGGTGCCGCCGATGTCGATCCCGAGCGTGAGGACATCGTGCGGCCACGTCGTCGGCAGTGAGGTCATGTCGTCTCAGCCCGATCAGGGGAGCGTGAGGATGTCGCTGCCGGTATCGGTGACCAAGATCGTGTGCTCGAACTGCGCGGTGAGCTGCCGATCGCGTGTCACCACCGTCCAGCCGTCATCCCAGATCTCGTAGTCGTGAGTCCCCAGGGTGATCATGGGCTCGATGGTGAAGGTCATGCCCGGCTCCATGACCGTGTCGTAGCGCGGATCGTCGTAGTGGGGGATGACCAGGCCACTGTGGAACGCCGTACCAATGCCGTGGCCCGTGAAGTCCCGGACCACGCCGTAGTCGAAGCGTTTCGCGTAGCTCTCGATGACGCGACCGATGACGTTGATGGGACGTCCCGGTGCGACCGCCTTGATCGCCCGCATGGTTGCTTCATACGTGCGCTCGACGAGCAGTCGCGCGTCCTCGCTCACCTCTCCGACGAAGAAGGTGGCATTGGTGTCGCCGTGGACGCCGCCGATGAAGGCGGTGATGTCGATATTGCAGATGTCGCCCTCGGCCAGGACCGTCGAGTCGGGGATGCCGTGGCAGATGACCTCGTTGAGCGAGGAGCACAGTGACTTGGGGAAGCCGCGGTAGCCGAGTGTGGACGGGTAGGCGCCGTGGTCGAGGAGGAATTCATGGCCGATCCGATCGAGCTCGTCCGTGGTCACGCCGGGGGCGACGGCCCGCCCGACCTCCGCGAGGGCCTGCCCGGCGATCCGCCCGGCGACCCGCATCCGCTCGATCGTCTCGGGGTCCTTGACCTCCGGGCCGACGTACCTCTCGGGGGCGGGGCGGTCCACGTACTCGGGCCGCTGAATGTGGGCGGGGACGCTGCGCCTCGGGGATTGGATCCCGGGTACGAGCGGGTCCCGAGTTACGGTCATGTGCAGGAGTCTAGGCGCGCCGCGCCGAGATCGCCGCCGCCGCTAGGGTGGGACCGCCCGCGGGATGCGGATGCGACGGAGGGAGTCGACGTGGATCTGGGACTCGATGGCGAGGACCTGTGGTGGTACAACCTGCGCACCCAGAAGGTGGAGCAGGGGCAGGGCGATCCCAACTCCGAGCGCATGGGCCCCTACGCCACGCGCGCCGAGGCCGAGACCGCCCTTGAGCGCGCGCACGCACGCACCGAGGCCTGGGACGCCGACGACGACTGAGGCGCCCGCAGGACCTGAGCCGGGAAAGCTCGAGCCGGGAAAGCACGAAGGCCCGCACCTCACGGTGCGGGCCTTCGTGCTGATGGGTCCTAGCGCTTGCGCGCGGGAGCCCGCTTGGCGGTGCGCTTGCGCGCGGGAGCCTTGCGAGCAACCTTCTTGGCTGCGGCCTTCTTCGGCGCGGCCTTCTTGGCGGTGCGCTTGCGCGCGGGTGCCTTCTTGACTGCCTTCTTGGCTGCGGCCTTCTTCGGCGCGGCCTTCTTGGCAGTGCGCTTGCGCGCGGGTGCCTTCTTAGCTGCGGCCTTCTTCGGTGCAGCCTTCTTGGCAGTGCGCTTGCGCGCCGGTGCCTTCTTCGCTGCGGCGCGCTTAGCAGGAGCAGCCTTCTTGGCCGTCCGCTTGCGCGCGGTGGTCTTCTTCGCGACCGCCACGGTGCCTCCAGTTGGTCGTTCCTTGCCCTTTGGCAAGGCTTTACGAGGACCACTGTTGCAGATTCGGTGGTGAAAACGCGACATCGCCGCAATTTCGCGCTCCGGTGTGTCGCGCGCGAATTCGGACGCGATGACGTGCTACGCGGAAGCGGAATCGTCTCCGGATGACGTGCGATTGCGTTCTGCATGACGCCGCGCAGCGACGTGCGGATCGGTGCGAGCGTCGAATATCCACAGGGCGGGCAATGTCACACACGTCACACCAACCGCAGCGATACACAGGATTCCTCCTGAAGCGAGGGACGTGCGCAGCCCGAATGCCTGCGCCGCCGTCGTGCTGCGTACCTGGCCCAGCATCGGTCCCACGGAGTAGCTGAGCATCTCGATGCCGGCCATGCGGCCGCGCACGTCATCGGGGATGGATTGATTCCACAGCAGGCTCCGGAAGTGGCCGCTGAGCATGTCGAAGTAGCCGGCGACGGCGAGTAGGGCGAGGGCCCACCAGATCCCCGGTGCGATGCTCACGAGTCCGACGGCCGCGCCCCAGGCCGCGGCGGCGAAGGCGATCGCGCGGCCGTAGTGGGGGATGCGCGTCGTCCATCCGCTCGTGAGTCCGAAGACGAGGCCGCCCGCGAACCCCGCGGAGTAGAGCAGGCCCAGGGCCCATGCGGCGTCGTACTCCTGCGCGATGAAGGGGAAGAGCGCGAAGGGGAAGGCGAAGGTCATTGCGGCGAAGTCGATGGTGTAGCTGCCGAGGATGTCCTTGCGACTCCAGGCATAGCGCACGCCGGACCACACATGTCGCACGCTCGACTGCGTCGTTGTCACGGTGGCACGCACCGATGGCAGTCGGACGAAGATCGTGATCGCGATCACGAAGCTCAGAGCGTCGAAGGCGTACGCCGCGCCGACTCCCCAGATGCTGATCATCAACCCGCCGAGTGCAGGCCCGGCCAGGGCCGCGGAATTCATACGCAGGGAGTTGAGTGCGCTTGCCGCGGCGAGCTGATCCTGGGGGACCAGCCGCGGCAGCATGGCGTCGAGGGAGGGGCGCTGCAGTCCGTCGACGGCGGCGAAGAGCATCGCGACGACGTAGATGACCCACAGTTGCGGTGACGGCAGTAGGGCGTTGACCATCAGGGCGAGGACGAGAAGCCCCGCAGCGATCTCCCCGCCCACGACGAGGAGGCGTCGGTCCACGCGGTCGGCCAAGGACCCGCCGTAGAGACCGAAGACGACCAGGGGCACGAGCTCAGCGAGCCCGATGAGGCCCACCGCGATGAAGGAGTCGGTGAGCTCCGCCACCTGGAAGGGAATGGCGACGTAGGTCACCATCGAGCCCAGCGACGTGACGAGGCCGCCGATGAAGAGGCGGCGGAAGGCCGGCAGGGTGCGCAGGGGCGTGACGTCGATGCGCACGCCCCGCAGTCCACCGGCCACGGGAGGGGATGCTGCCACGGGCAGCTCCTGCATGTGCGGTGCGGCCCTGGCGCTGCCAGGATGGCGCGATGACGTCATCTCCCGCTCCCGCGCCCGATCCCTACGCCCTTCCCGACGTGTCGGGACTCACCATCGGAGTGCTCGGGGGCACGGGAGAGCAGGGCCGCGGACTCGCGCGCCGGCTCGCGATGGCCGGATGCGATGTCATCCTCGGCTCGCGTGACGCCGGTCGCGCCCAGGAAGCGGCGCAGGCGCTATCCGGATCCGTCCGCGGCATGAGCAACGAGGACTGCGCTGCGGCGTCCGACGTCGTCATCGTCGCCGTGCCCTGGGATGGTCACGGTGCTCTGCTGGAGTCACTGCGCGCTCCACTCGCGGGCAAGATCGTCGTCGATTGCGTCAATCCCCTCGGCTTCGACAAGCAGGGCGCCTTCGGTCTCGATGTACCCGAGGGGTCAGCGGCTCAGCAGGCCGCGGCCGTGCTCCCCGACTCCCGCGTCGTCGCGGCGTTCCACCACATCTCCGCGGTCCTGCTCCTCGATGAGGGCGTCGACAGCATCGACACGGACGTCCTCGTCCTCGGTGATGATCGCGAGGCGACCGACACCGTCCAGGCGATCGCGGGTCTCATCGCCGGCATGCGTGGCGTCTATGGCGGCCGGCTGCGCAACGCCGGACAGGTCGAGGCCTTCACGGCCAACCTGATCTCGATGAACCGCCGCTACAAGGCGCACGCGGGCGTGCGCATCACCGACGTCTGAGACCTACCTCGTTGACTGCTACGCGTTGCGTCATTTCGCGGGGCGAATCTGACGCAACGCGTAGCAGTCAACGCATGAGGGACTAGGAGTACGCGTGCTCGGGCGCGGGGTACGCACCTGAGCGCACCTCGCCCGCCCACTCGGCGGCCGCGCCGCCGAGGATCGTGCGGAGGTCGGCGTACGCCTTGACGAACTTCGGCCGGGGACCCGCGGTGAGGCCGGCCATGTCCTGCCACACGATCACCTGGGCGTCGGTTGCAGCGCCTGCGCCGATGCCGATCGTGGGGATAGTGAGGACCTCGGATACGCGAGCGGCCAGGTCGGCGGGGACGACCTCGAGCACGACGGCGCAGGCTCCGGCGGCCTCGAGCGCCTTGGCATCACGCAGAAGTGCCTCGCCGTCCTCTCCGCGACCCTGGACGCGGTAGCCGCCGAAGACATTGACGGACTGAGGTGTCAGCCCCACGTGACCGACGACGGGGATACCCGCACCCACGAGTGCCTCGACCTGGGGCAGGACGCGCTGGCCGCCCTCGATCTTGACCGCGTGCGCGCCGCCATCCTTCATGAAGCGCATGGCCGACTCCATCGCCTGCGTCACGGACGACTGGTAGGAGCCGAACGGCATATCGGCAACGACCATGGCGCGCGAGGACCCGCGCACGACACCGGCCACGAGGGGCACGAGGTCATCGACGGTCACCGGGAGGGTGGAGTCGTAGCCGTAGACCACCTGGGCGGCCGAGTCGCCGACGAGGAGCGTGGGGATACCGGCCTCGTCGAAGATGCGCGCGGTGAGGGCGTCGTAGGCGGTGATCATCGCCCACTTCTCGCCGCGGGCGGTGGACTCATGGAGGTCGCGGATAGTGATGCGGCGGATAGGCGTCGCCAGAGACATGATCGTGCTCCCATCTCGAGGCTCCCGTGCGGAGTCCCCGGACAGGCCCATGGTGGCACACGGGGCGGATTGGCGCCCCCGGGCGCGCCCCTACGCCTACTGCCGCGACGGGATCGTTACGATACGGTCGCGTTCCGGAATTCCTGGGACAGCGCCATGAGGAGGGTCATGTCCCCGGATAGCTGGATGACGAACGGCGAGGGTCACCCCCGCCGGTGGGCGATCCTGGGCGTGCTCGTGGTGAGCCTCCTCATTGTCGTGCTCGACAACACCGTGCTCAACATCGCGCTGCCGACCATCCAGCGCGACCTCAATGCCTCCGCGGGCGAACTCGTCTGGGCGATCGACAGCTACATCCTGGCTTTCGCCGCTCTCCTCTTCACCTGGGGCGCCTTGGGCGACCGCTACGGCCGCAAGCGCATCCTCATCATCGGTCTCATCATCTTCGGTCTCGCATCCGCAGCCAGTGCCTTCGCGACAACGCCGGGCATGCTCATCGCCTTCCGCGCCGTCATGGGCGTCGGTGGCGCCGCCGTCATGCCGACCACCCTTGCCATCATCACCGTGGTCTTCCCCCCGCACGAGCGCGGCAAGGCGATCGGTGCGTGGGCGGGTGCGGTGGGTGCAGCCGTCGCCCTCGGCCCGGTGCTGGGCGGGCTGCTGCTGCAGCATCCGGAGTGGTCGAGCTGGATCACCGGCAACGACTGGGGCGCGGTCTTCCTCATCAACGTGCCGATCGTCATCATCGGGCTCATCGGCATCTGGCGCGTCGTGCCCGAGACTCGCGATCCGAATCCGCGCAAGCTCGACCTCATCGGCCTCGTGCTCTCCGTCGTGGGGCTCACCCTGCTCGTCTACGGCATCGTGCATGCCTCGTCCACGCTCGACTGGACCGATCCCGGTGTCGTGCTCCCGATGCTCGGCGGTATCGCCGTCATCGCCGTCTTCCTCATCTACGAGGCGCGCAGCGACCACAAGAGCTTCGACGTCTCCCTCTTCGCCAATCGCGGGTACGCCGTGAGCCTCGCCGCGGTGACGCTCGCCTTCTTCGCCCTGTCGGGCATCACCTTCACGCTGCCCTTCTACCTGCAGATCCTGCGCGGCTACGACACGCTCATTGCGGGCCTCTGCTTCGTGCCCTTCGCCTTCGGCCAGATCCTCGCAGCACCACGGAGCGCGACGATGGTGCTGAAATTCGGCTATCGCGCCGTGATGACCACCGGACTGGTTCTCGTCGCTCTCTCGCTCCTCGCCCTGCTCTTCGTCCAGATCGATACGCCGCTCTGGGTGATCCTCGTGGTGTTCTTCGTCTTCGGATTCGGCATGGGCAACGTCATCGCGCCTGCGTCGACCGTGATGCAGAACGTCCTGCCCCTGGCGAGTGCCGGAGCCGGCTCAGCGGTCCAGAACACCGTGCGCCAGGTGGGAGGAGCGCTCGGTGTGGCCATCATCGGCACGGTGCTGGCCACCCAGTACGCCAGTCGAGTCGCCCCCGCTCTCGGCAAGCTCCCCGATCAGGTGCCCGAGGAAGCACGCCGGGCAGCGGAGAACTCCATTGTGGCGACCGATGGACTCCTCGACGGTCTCGCGCAGTCCGGGGCGCCGGCGACGGTCCTGGATGCGCTTCGCACCTCCGCCTACGACGCGTTCCTCACCTCCGCGCACGTCACCTACATCCTGTCGATCACCGTTGTGGGGATCGCCGCCCTCCTCGTCGCCTTCGTCCTGCCGGTGATCACACCGCCGCGCAAGGACGTCAGCGTGCCGGCCGACTCGCCGACGGACGACCTCGTCCGCAAGGAGGAGGCCGCCTATCCGGAGCAGCTGGCCGAGGAGTTGGCCGATGACGACCGCAAGAGCTGAGGCACCTGCGCGCGGGCGCCCGCGCGATGCGGCATTGGATCGGCGCATCGCCGAGGCTGCCTTGGACGTGCTCGCGGACATCGGCATCACGGGCTTCACGATCGAGGCGGTGGCGCTCCGCGCGGGTGTCGGCAAGGCCACGATCTATCGCAGGTACGACGGCCGGGATGACGTGCTCGCCGCCGCGCTGGACCAGTTGCGCGACGACACGCCCGCGGTGCTCGCAGAGGGTTCGACCCGGGAACGACTCGAGGTGGCGCTGGGTTTCATCCGCTCGCCCATGACGTCGACGCGCGGGGGCCGAGTGATGGCCCAGGTCATCTCGGCGGGAGCGCAGCATCCGGACTTCCTCGCGACGTTCTACGACCGCGTCCTTGCTCCACGGCGCCAGATGCTTCTCGGCATCCTCCACGACGGAGTGCGCGAGGGCTGGGTTGATCCTGATGCCGATCTCGACGCGGTCGTCACCCTGCTCGTCGGGCCGATGATCTTCCTCAAGGTGTGGCACGGCACTCCGGTGGCCTCCGTGTCCACCGAGCGGATCCTCGACCTCGCACTGCGTGGGGTCGGGGTCAGCGCTCGCGCCAGCGATTCGTGATCGGCTGACGGCGGTCGCGGCCGAAGGCGCGCAGCGAGATCTTGGTGCCCGGCGGATATTGGCGCCGCTTGTACTCCGCTGCGTCGGTGAGGTGGATGATGCGCTCCACGGTCTCGGCGTCGAAGCCCTGGGCGACGAGCTCAGTCATCCCGCGGTCGTGCTCGACGTAGTCGTCCAGGATGTCGTCGAGGAGCGCGTAGTCGGGGAGTGAATCCTGATCGAGCTGGCCCGGGCGTAGTTCGGCGCTGGGGGGCTTGGCGATGGAATTGGGCGGGATCGGCGGGGTGTCGCCCGCGGCCTCGGCGCGGGCATTGCGCCAACGCGACAGCTCCCACACGAGCGTCTTGGGGACGTCCTTGATCGGCGCGAAGCCACCGACGGCGTCGCCGTAGATCGTGGAGTAGCCGACGGAGATCTCACTCTTGTTGCCGGTGGCGAGCACGAGGTGGCCCTCGGCGTTGGACAGGGCCATGAGCGTGGTGCCGCGCACCCGGGCCTGGAGGTTCTCCTCGGCGAGACCGGTGAGGTCCAGTGACGCATCGAAGGCATCGACCATGGGGATGATGGGCACGGTGCGGTAGTGCAGGCCGGTGCGCTCCGCGAGGTCGGCGGCATCGGCGAGGGAGTGCTCCGAGGAGTAGGCGCTGGGAAGCGACACTCCATGCACGCGGTCGGCGCCGAGCGCATCGCAGGCGATCGCGGCGACCAAGGCGGAGTCGATACCCCCGGATAGGCCCAGGATGACCGACCCGAAGCCGTTCTTGTCTACGTAGTCCCGCAGGCCGACGACGAGCGCGCCGTACACCTCCTCGACGTCCTCCGCGCGCGGGGCGATGCGCTCCGGTACGTCCGCTTGCGTCCGTCGTTGCGGCTCGCCGAGATCGACGGTGTCCCGCCGCGACCCCGCGGGCAGGTCGAGGTCTGCGAGCAGGATTTCGTCGGTGAACTGCGCGGCGCGGGCGATGACACCGCCGTCCGGGCCCACGATGAGGGAGTCGCCGTCGAAGACGAGCTCGTCCTGGCCCCCGACCATGTTGACGTAGGCGACGACAGCGCCCGTCTCGGCTGCCCGACGCTGGCACAGGTCGAGACGCACGTCGTCCTTGTTGCGCTCGTATGGCGAACCGTTGATGACGAGCAGGAGACCGCAGCCGCGAGCCTGGGCGACCGGACCTCCCTCCTGCCACAGGTCCTCGCAGATGGCGAGGGCGACATCGACGCCGGCGACTCGCAGCACGCAGGGCTCATCGCCCGGAACGAAGTAGCGGAACTCGTCGAAGACGCCGTAGTTGGGCAGGTGATGCTTGACGTAGCGGGCGACGATGCGGCCGTGCTGCAGCACTGCCGCGGCGTTGACGGGCGCACCCCGCGGGCGTCCCAGCCGGTCGTTCCCGTCCTCGAGCCGATCGAGGTATCCGATCACTACGGGGATATCGCCGTAGCCGTCATCGGCGAGCGCACGCGCCAATCCCTCAACGCTGTCGCGTGAGGCCTCCTGGAACCCCGGACGCAGAGCGAGGTCCTCCACCGGGTAGCCGGTCACGAACATCTCGGGCAGCGCCACGAGTTGGGCACCCCGAGCGGCCGCGGCCGCGACGCCGTCGATCGCCCTGCCCATGTTGCCGACCAGATCGCCCACGGTCGGATTGGCCTGCACGAGGGCGAGGCGGAGCATGGGCATAGGGGAAGCGTAGGGGTGCGTAACGCGCCGGAAACACAGGCACGGGCACACTGGGGCCATGGACAAGCAGACGGAGTTCGTGCTCCGGACCATCGAGGAGCGGGACATCCGCTTCGTGCGCCTGTGGTTCACCGACGTGCTCGGCACCCTCAAGTCGGTCGCGGTCGCCCCCGCCGAGTTGGAGGGCGCCTTCGCCGAGGGCTTGGGCTTCGACGGTTCGGCCATCGAGGGATTCGCGCGCGTCTACGAGTCCGACATGCTGGCCAAGCCGGATCCCGCGACCTTCGCGGTCCTCCCGTGGCGTGCGGAGTCTCCCGGAGTCGCCCGGATGTTCTGCGACATCCTCATGCCTGACGGCTCACCGTCGTACGCCGATCCGCGCTACGTGCTCAAGCGCGCACTCTCGCGCGCCGCCGACATGGGCTTCACCTTCTACACGCATCCCGAGGTGGAGTTCTACCTGCTCAAGAACCACCCGAGCGAGGGGCCGCCCGAGCCCATCGACAACTACGGCTACTTCGACAACTCGCCGCAGTCCGTCGGCTACGACTTCCGTCGCCAGGCGATCACGATGCTCGAGGCGATGGGCATCTCCGTGGAGTTCAGTCACCATGAGGGTGGCCCGGGCCAGCAGGAAATCGATCTGCGCTACGCCGACGCTCTCACCACGGCCGACAACCTCATGACCTTCCGCACGGTCGTCAAGGAGGTGGCGCTCGAGCAGGGCGTCTACGCGACCTTCATGCCCAAGCCGTTCCGTGATGCCCCTGGCTCCGGTATGCACACGCACGTGTCGCTCTTCGAGGGCGATCGCAATGCCTTCCACGAGCCAGGAGCGCCGTACCAACTCTCGCAGGTGGCCCGGTCCTTCATCGCGGGCGTCCTGCGTCATGCGCCTGAGATCACGGCGGTGACCAACCAGTGGGTCAACTCCTACAAGCGACTCGCGGGCGGCGCCGAAGCGCCGGCGATGATCTGCTGGGGCCACAACAACAGGTCGGCGCTCGTGCGTGTGCCGATGTACAAGCCGACCAAGGGCAACTCCACGCGCGTGGAGTTCCGCTCACTGGACAGCGCCTGCAACCCCTACCTCGCCTACGCCGTGATCCTCGCGTCCGGGCTCAAGGGCATCGAGGAGGGCTACGAACTCCCACCCGGTGCCGAAGACGATGTCTGGTCGCTCACCGCTGCCGAACGCCGCGCCATGGGCATGGAGCCGCTGCCCGGCAGCCTCAATCAGGCGATCCAGGCCATGGAGCGCTCCGAGCTCGTCGCGGAGACGCTCGGCGAGCATGTCTTCGACTTCTTCCTGCGCAACAAGCAGGCGGAGTGGGAGGAGTACCGCCGCCAGGTCAACGCCTGGGAGATCGACCGCTACCTCCCTACCCTCTAGGCCGATATGCCCGCATCGATCGAGCAGGGATGAGCGAGCGGCGATGAGCGAGCAGCGAGCGACCAGTCTGGCTGCCCACCTGGCGCGGCGAGGCTTCGCCGATGCAGGGGAGGCAGCCCGCGTCCTCGACGGCATGGACCTACCCGATCCCGAGGGGTTTGCCGACGCGCTCACGATGGCCGCCGATCCCGACCAGGCGCTCGACGCACTACGTGGCCTGGCCGATTCCGGGGTGGACATCGCGGATCTCGCACGCGACGAAGACTGGTTCGCGGCCCTGGTGGCCGCGGTGGGCATGTCGACGGCACTCGGCGACCACCTGGTACGACATCCCGGATCCGTCGAGCGACTTCGGGGAGTGACTCGGCAGGCTCCGAGCGCCGCCGATCGTCGGGCGACGCTGCTGCGCGCCGTGGGAGCCGATCCGCGGTCACCGGAGCCGATCGCGAGTGCCCCTGATGCGTCGTACGCCCTACGGGTCGCCTATCGCGATGAGCTCCTCACGACTGTGGTGCGCGATCTTGTCTACGGCGCCCGCGTCGATGACATCGCCGAGGAGCTCGCGGACCTCGCGGACGCCGCACTCGAGGCGGGACTCGCCATCGCCCGATCCGAGCTTCCACCCGACGCCGCACCGTGCCGGCTGGCTGTCATCGCCATGGGCAAGTGCGGTGGCCGCGAGCTCAACTACGTGAGTGACGTCGATGTGATCTTCGTCGTCGAACCCATCGAGGGGGGCGATGAGGAGGCAGCGCTGCGCACGGGTCAGCGCCTCGCGGCTGGGGTCATGCGCGTATGCGGTGAGCCGACCGCTGAGGGATCCCTGTGGCAGGTGGATGCGGCGCTGCGTCCCGAGGGCAAGCAGGGAGCGCTCGTGCGCACGCTCGCTTCCCATGTCGGCTACTACGAGCGGTGGGCCAAGACCTGGGAGTTCCAGGCGCTGCTCAAGGCGCGCCCCGCCGCAGGCGATCGGGCGCTCGGCGCGGCGTACGTCGATGCGGTCGCGCCCTTCGTGTGGTCCGCGGCCGACGGTCCGGACTTCGTCGCGGACGTCCAGCGGATGCGGCAGCGCGTCGAAGATCACATCCCCGCGCGCGAGGCGGACCGTCAACTCAAGCTCGGCCGAGGTGGGCTGCGCGACGTCGAGTTCTCCGTCCAGCTGCTCCAGTTGGTGCACGGACGCAGTGACGTGATGCTGCGCAGCCCGTCGACCCTGGTGGCGCTTGAGGCGCTCGCGACCTGGGGTTACGTCGGACGCGAGGACGGCGCAACACTCGGTGCGGCGTACCGATTCCTGCGCTCCTTCGAGCATCGCATCCAGTTGCATGCATTGAGGCGCTCGCATGTCGTACCCGAGGACGAGGCTGCGCTACGTCGCATCGGTCGTTCGCTGGGCTTCCGCACGGACCCGGTCGCCGAGCTCACCGAGGAGTGGCGGCGCCACGCGCGTGAAGTGCGGCGGATCCACGAGAAGCTCTTCTATCGACCTCTCCTGCAGGCCGTGGCGCGCCTCGACCCCGGTGATGCGCGCCTCACGCCCGAGGCAGCGGGGGAGCGGCTCGCGGCGCTGGGCTACGCCGATCCGGTCGGTGCGCTGCGCCACCTGGAGGCCCTCACCTCAGGAGTGTCCCGTCGCGCGGCGATCCAGCGCACGCTTCTGCCGGTGCTGCTCGGGTGGTTCGCGGACGGTCCCGACCCGGATGCCGCCCTGCTGGGCTTCCGGCGCATGAGCGACGACCTGGGCTCGACGCCGTGGTACCTCCGCCTCCTGCGGGATGAATCGCTCGCTGCGGAGCGAATGGCCACCATCCTGTCGTCGAGTCGCTTCGCGACCGACCTCCTGCTGCGCTCGCCGGATGCCGTGGCGCTGCTGGCAGACGATCGCGAGCTCATGCCGCGCAGCCTGGACGCCCTCGTCGTGGAGGCGCGGTCCGCTGTCGCGCGCCACGAGGATCCGGAGTCCGCCGTGAGCGCAGTGCGGGCACTGCGCCGCAGAGAGCTCTTCCGCATTGCCGCGTGCGACGTGCTCGGCCTCCTCGACGAGACGGCGATCATGGCCGGCCTCTCGGATGTCACGGAGGCCGCTCTCATCGGCGCACTCGATGTCGCGGAACGCTCGGTGGCCGCGGGCCGACCCAGCGGGCACCTCCCGACGCGCATGGCCCTGGTGGCCATGGGGCGCTTCGGTGGTCGCGAGCTGGGCTACTCCTCCGATGCCGATCTCATCTTCGTCCACCAGCCACTCGCGGGGGCCGACGATCAGGAAGCATCCGACGCCGCCTTCGCCGTCGCCAACGAGATCCGTCGGCTGCTCATGGTGCCGTCCCCCGATCCCGCCCTGGAGATCGACGCGGATCTGCGTCCCGAGGGGCGGCAGGGCCCTCTCGTGCGCTCGCTCGAGTCCTACCGCGCCTACTACGACCGGTGGTCGTCGCCATGGGAGGCACAGGCGCTGCTGCGTGCGCGCCCCTTCGCCGGGGATGAGGGGCTGCGCGCGGAGTTCGCCCGGATAATCGATCCGCTGCGCTGGCCCTCGGATGGCATCTCGGAGACGGACACGCGCGAGATGCGCAGGCTCAAGGCGCGGATGGAGTCCGAGCGGCTGCCGCGCGGTGCCGATCCCAGCATGCATCTCAAGCAGGGCCGCGGTGGACTCGCCGATGTCGAGTGGGTGGCCCAGCTCATGCAGCTACGCCATGCGGCGGACGTGCCCGCACTGCGCACGACGTCGACCCTCGCCGCTCTCGACGCTGCTGTCGATGCGGGCTTGCTCGATGCGTCGGATGCGGAGATTCTGCGCGCGTCATGGCTGCTCGCCACGCGCGTGCGCAACGCCATCATGCTCGCCCAAGGGCGTCCATCGGACTCGGTCCCCACCTCGGGACCCGGCCTGCGCGCCGTCGCCCACCTGCTCGGCTACAGACCGTCCGCCGACCTCCTGGAGGAGTACCGGCGTACGACGCGACGCGCACGCGGGGTGGTCGAGCGGGTCTTCTACGGGTGATGCCTAGGGTGTGACCGTGACACCCGAGGAGTTCCGCGCGGCGGCGCATCAGCTCGTGGACTGGATCGCTGACTACCGCACCAGCGTCCCTGAGCGACCCGTGCGCAGCGAGGTCACGCCCGGCTGGGTGCGCGCGCAACTCGCCTCGCCGCCCCCCGAGGTGCCCGTCGACCTGGACGCCGTCATGGACGACCTCTCCCGCGTGATCGTCCCCGGTGTCACCCAGGTGACCAGCCCGGGCAACTTCGCATGGTTCCCGTCCAATTCTGCGCTGGAGTCGGTGCTGGGTGACATCGCCGCCAGCGGTCTCGGCGCCCTGGGCATCACGTGGCAGTCTGCACCGGCACTCACGGAGGTCGAGGAGGTCGTCACCGACTGGCTGCGCGAGCTCTGCGGCCTCTCGGACGATTGGCACGGCGCCATTCATGACACCGCGTCCACGGCATGCCTCGTCGCAATGCTCGTCGCGCGCGAGCGAGCCACCGACCTCTCCGAGGACCGGGGCGGACTCCAGGCGGAAGCGGCACCGCTCATCGCCTACGCGTCGACCCAGGCGCACTCCTCGGTGCCCAAGGCCGTCCTGCTCGCCGGCTACGGGCGCGACAATCTCCGACTCGTGCCCGTCGATCCCGTCACGCTGGCCATGGACACGGAAGCCCTGCGCAGACTCATGGCCGAGGACGCCGCTGCGGGGCGCCGCCCCGCGGTCGTGGTCGCGTCCCTCGGCACGACGGGCACGACGGCGTTCGACCCCGTCGAAGAGGTCGTGGCCATCGCGGCCGCGCATGGCGCGTGGGTCCATGTCGACGCCGCCATGGCGGGCTCGGCGATGATGCTGCCCGAGTGCCGCCCGCTCTTTGCTGGAGTCGAGAGAGCCGACTCACTCGGCTGGAATCCGCACAAGTGGATGGGCACCATCCTCGACTGCTCGCTGCTCTACGTGCGTGACGTCGAATTGCTCGTCCGTGTCTTCTCCACCAACCCTTCCTACCTGCGATCGTCCAGCGACGGGGAGGTGACGCAGTTCAAGGACTGGGGCATCCCGCTGGGCAGGCGCTTCCGATCGCTCAAGCTGTGGTTCCACCTGCGCCTCGCCGGTGCCGAGTCGATCCGCGCCCGTCTGCGCCGCGATCTCGCCCACGCGCAGTGGCTCGCTGATCAGGTGGTGGCGGCACCCGACTGGGAGGTCTGCGCACCCGTGCCGCTTCAGACAGTGTGCGTGCGCCATGTCCCAGCCGGCGTGAACGCCGAGGCGCTGGACCGCCACCAGCAGGCGTGGGCCGAGCGACTCAATGCCACCGGGCGCGCCTTCGTCACACCCGCGCTTGTCGAGGGTCGCTGGCTCGTGCGACTTTCCATCGGGGCCGAGGCGACGCAGCGCGAGGATGTCGAAGCGCTATGGGCCCTGTGTCGTGAGTCCGCGGCGGCTTCCTCCGCCTAGGGTGATCCCATGTCCACACTCTGGGAAGTGATCGGCTGGACCTGCACGGTGCTCCTGGTCGGCGCCTACGCCATGGTGGCCACGCAGAAACTCGATGCCCGCAGCCCGACGTACCACGTGCTCAATCTCATCGGGGCCATCGGTCTCGCGGCGTACTCTCTCTACAAGGTCGCGTGGCCCCAGTTCGCACTCAACCTCTTCTGGGGAGCGGTCGCGCTCATCGGCATCGTGATCGCGGTCGCCGCTGCGCGCAAGATCAGGGCTGGCCGCCCCGCAGGCGATCCCGGATTCGACGAGCAAGGCGTCCGGGAAGGCTGAGCGCTCCTTCGCGCGCGTTGCGGCGACGGATCTCCTCCGCTTCCCGCGCCATCGCATGTGCGGTGGCGAAGGCTCCGGCCGTGGCGATCTGGTCGCTGGGCACGCGTCCGCGTGAGGCCGAGGAATCCAGGACGCGCAGGTCCTCGACGTCACCGTGCACCACGACGCCCGTCGTCGCCATGTCGGAGATATCCGCCTCGACCCACTCACGCACGGTGCCGAGGTAGGAGCGCGGCAGCAGCAGCGGTCCGCCGCGGTCGGGTCGCTCGAGGAAGCCGCTGGAGAGCAGGTGCTGCTGCAGTTCGTTGGCTGTCTTGCGGTTCCAGCCGCGCCGCTTGGCCTCCACGTTGAGGGCATGGAGGAAGACGGCCTCCGCACGCGTCGAGCCGATATTGGCGATGAAGGCTGGCAGTTTGGGTGCCGTCTCGGGCAGGGAGTCGATATCGAGGGCCATGCGGAAGCGGTCCCACAGCAGGTTCGACGGCGAACCAGCGGGTGGCAGGGTCACGACGCTGACATGGTCGGCGCCGACAAGGTCCTGCCAGCGTCGGACGAGCGCTCCGTATGCGTAGGAGCGCCAGAAAGTCTGGTGGCGCTCGGCGTCCCACTCGGCCTGCATCTGAGCAGGCGGCAGCGTGCCACGCTCCTTGGCCCGACGAGCCAGGTAGCGGCGGTAGTTCTGCGTGTGGGTGTTGCGTACGTGCTGCTGCCACGACGACGGGAGAATGCGGCCCAGATCGCGCATCGTGATGACGACGTCGATAGTGGATGCGGAGAGGCCATCAAGCATGCGTCGTGCGGCAGGAGGCCTCAGGCCGCCGATCATCTCCGCGGAGATGATGGCCGTGCCGTCCCAGTTCGCGATGGCACCGGCGAGACCGGTCCAGCCGGAGCCGTCCTTGCCCGTCCAGCGATTGGACTCCTTGCTCTCCTCGTTGTGTGTGAGGTCCGACACGGCGCCGACGTGGTTGTAGTCGTCTTCGCCTCGGTAGTCCGTCGGGTAGAGCACGCCCTGCGCCTTGAGCGAAGGAGAGAGTTGCTGGAGGACTCTCTGCAGGTACGTCGTACCCGTCTTGCGCGGTCCGATGTGGACGATGAGCCGCTGAGCCACGGCGTCACCCTATCCGGGCCGTGTTCGGGGTCTCGGAGCGACACATGCGATCCCCGACACAGACAGAGGGTGGCCGCGAACGGCCACCCTCTGCTCCTGCGCGCGAGGCGATGCGACGCAAGGAACGTGTCTGATCCTGGCGATCAGATGTCGTAGTAGAGCTCGAACTCGTGGGGGTGCGGGCGCAGGCGGATGGGATCCACCTCGTTGGCCCGCTTGTAGTCGATCCACGTCTCGATGAGGTCCGCCGGGAAGACGCCACCTGCCTGCAGGTAGTCGTTGTCGGCCTCGAGGGCATCGAGCACCTCGGGGAGCGAGCCGGGCACCTGAGCGATCTCGGCGAGCTCGTCCGGGGGAAGTTCGTAGAGGTCCTTGTCGACCGGAGCCGGCGGCTCGATCTTGTTCTTGATGCCGTCCAGGCCCGCGAGGAGCATGGCGGAGAAGGCAAGGTACGGATTGCTCGAGGGATCCGGCACGCGGTACTCAATGCGCTTGGCCTTGGGAGACGTACCCGTGACCGGGATGCGGATGCACGCCGAGCGGTTGCGCGCCGAGTAGACGAGGTTGACCGGAGCCTCGTAGCCGGGTACCAGGCGGTGGTAGGAGTTCACGGTCGGATTGGTGAAGGCCAGCAGCGAGGGCGAGTGCTTGAGGAGGCCGCCGATGTACCAGCGGGCCAGATCCGACAGGCCGCCGTAGCCACGCTCGTCGTAGAAGAGCGGCTCGCCGTTCTTCCACAGGGACTGGTGGCAGTGCATACCGGAGCCGTTGTCGCCGAAGAGCGGCTTCGGCATGAAGGTCACGGACTTGCCATTGACCCAGGCGACGTTCTTGATGATGTACTTGAAGAGCATCACCTCGTCGGCTGCACGCTGGAGGGTGTTGAAGCGGTAGTTGATCTCCGACTGCCCGCCGGTGCCGACCTCGTGGTGGGAGCGCTCAACGTGCAGGCCCACCTGCGCCAGCGCCTGGCACATCTCGTCGCGCAGGTCGGCGTAGTGGTCGACCGGCGGCACGGGGAAGTAGCCACCCTTGTAGCGGGTCTTGTAGCCGAGGTTGCCGCCGTCCTCCTCGCGCCCGGTGTTCCACGCGCCCTCGATCGAGTCGAGGTAGTAGTAGCCGGCGTTCTGTCGGGTCTCGAAGCGCACGTCGTCGAAGATGTAGAACTCCGCCTCCGGTCCGAAGTAGACCGTGTCGGCGATACCCGTGGACACCAGGTAGGCCTCGGCCTTGGCCGCGATGCCGCGGGGGTCGCGGCTGTAGGGCTCATCGGTAAAGGGGTCGAGGATCGAGTGATTGATGACGAGGGTCTTGGCGGCGCGGAAGGGATCGACGAAGGCACTCGTGGGATCCGGCATCAGCTTCATGTCGGACTCGTGGATCGCCTGGAAGCCGCGGATCGACGAGCCATCGAACATGAGGCCATCGCTGAAGGCGTCGACGTAGGACGAAGCCGGGACATTGAAGTGCTGCATCACACCGGGCAGGTCGATGAATCGCACATCGACGAATTCGATGTCCTGGTCCTTCATGTACTTCAGGACCTCATCTGCGTTCTTGAACATGACACCTCCTGCGGTCACCCGCGATATCGATCGCCTCCGGGTTGGGTAGCCAACCCTCGAACGGCGGTTGCCGTCGATCGGGAACGTAGGCCGAGGGGGTTTCCCGACCGTGTACCCCATGTTTCGCTTCTGTTACGGGGTCGACGGGCCCGACCCGATGCGCTCCCCTAGCGTGGAGGGGTGACCACATCCGCCTCATCAGGCACGGGAGAACCTGCCGGCCCGCCGGGCCAGCCCGACAGGGGCGGCTCTGCCGGCCCGCCGGGCCAGGCAGCGGGGCTCGGGCGCCGTGCTGGGGCGATCGCCCTCGACTGGCTGGTGGCGCTCCTGCTGGCCCGCCTCGTCCCGGGTGCGGAGTACGGCAGCGGGGACTACGCCCTGGCCACACTTGCGATCTTCGCCTTCGAGATCATCGTTCTCACGTGGCTCACCGGATCGAGTTTCGGCCAGCGGATCCTCGGGATCGCCGTGGTCTCCGAGACCGGTGGTCGGCTCCCGCTGTGGAAGATCATCATCCGTACGGCGCTCATCTGCATCGTCGTCCCCGCGCTGGTCTACGACTCGCAGCGCCGCGGCTTGCAGGATCTTGCCGTCGGCTCACGCGTGGTCATGCGCACCAGCGTCGGGATGTCCCGCTAGCGCCGCGCGTTGCTGTTACCCGGGTGGTCGTCAACTGCGCCATCGAGCAACCACGCCGGTAAGGACAACGTGGTGCGGGGGCGGTGATTGGCCCCGCATGCCTGACGTGCGGAGCAGATCAGCCGCGCATCGACTTCGGGATCTTGCCGCCCTTCGGCAGCGGTCCCTTAGGGATCGGCACGGGGGAGTCCTTCTTGCTGAAGGCATCCAGGCGGCGGCGTACATCGGTGACCTCGGCAGGGCGCAGGGCGCGGGGAAGCCTGTTGAGCTCGCGCTGCACCTTGGAGACCGAGAGCTGATCGGCGTCGGTGCCCACCTGGATCTCGTAGATCGGTACCTCGGGCAGCCAGCGCGCAGTCTTCTTGCGCTCGTTGGCGAGCAGGTGAGTCACGCGCTGCGCGGGGCCTTCGCCCACCAGGATCACGCCGGGGCGACCCACGACGCGCGAGACGATGTCGGAGTTCTTGGTGACCGCGACGGCGGGCGTGATGCTCCAGTTGCCGCGCATCTGCTGGATGACGGCGACGGCCGCTCCGGCCTGACCCTCGATCTGGGTGTAGGCGGCGTTCATGGCTCGACGGCTGAACCAGTAGGTCATCGCCAGCAGGCCGACAGGCAGGCCGATGAGAATGCCGGTGAGCCAGTTGAGGAAGAACGACACGGGTACGGCGACCAGGGCCGTCACGCCGATGAAGATGGCGAGCATCTCCAGGCCCACCCAGCGGTGCACCTTGCGGGTGAGCGTGAAGTTCTCCCTCAGGGAGCTGAGATACCCGCGGATCTTGGACATGCGTGAAGGGTATCCACCCTCCCTGGGGCGGCCCTACATGCCCGTGGGGGCTATGACCCGGACCTCGTCTCCGGCCCGGACCGGACCGGGCCGCTCGACCCAGGCGGTGATCCCGCGCCGGTCCCAGGCAGCCTTGGGGAAGCGTTCCGCCGGGCTGCCATAGCGGGCCTGGACCATGCGCCCCGCGATCGTGCACGGGGTATTGAGCCCGCCGGTCATGAGCACCGCGCCGCTCGCGAAGACGAGGCGCGACATCGGCGCCAGAGAGGTGAGGTGAGGGATGCCCGACGTGCAGATGTTGTCCGCGATAGTGCCGGGTGCCAGCTCCTCGATGTCGAGACCAGACGCGATCTCGGCGAGTTCGGCCGCATCGACGATCGACAGCTGCCGGTGGTTGCGGATCTCCGTGCCGCGCGCGAAGACTTCCTTCTGCCGAGTGTCCGACGACATCGTCACGCCGTGATGGCGATCACCTATCGCACCGCCCCAGTCCAACTCGAGTGCGGGTACGGCGACGGGCGTGTCTGAGCCTTCTGGCCAGACATGCGTGGCGACCACCACGCCGACGGCGATCGGAGAGACCGTCACGACGACTGCTTCGCCTCGCGTGCGGCGACGGCGTCGGAGTAGAGCCGTCCGGCGCGGTAACTCGAGCGCACCAGTGGGCCGCTCATGACGCCCACGAACCCAACGGCACGGGCACGATCGGCCCACGCGACGAAGTCGTCCGGGGGCACCCAGCGCTCCACCGGGTGGTGGCGCGGCGTGGGCCGCAGATACTGCGTGATCGTGATGAGGTCGCAGCCGGCTGCATGGAGGTCGACGAGCGCCTCGTCCACCTCCTCGTCGGTTTCGCCCAGGCCCAGGATGAGGTTGCTCTTGGTCACCAGTCCCGCATCGCGTGCCTGGGTGATCACGTCGAGTGAGCGGTCGTATCGGAACGCCGGGCGGATGCGCTTGAAGATACGGGGCACGGTCTCGAGGTTGTGCGCCAGAACACTGGGTGCGGCCGCGAAGACCTCGCCCAGCAGCACCGGATTGGCGCTGAAGTCGGGGATCAATACCTCGACGCCGCAGTCGGGGTTCAGCTCGCGGATGAGGCGCACCGTCTCGGCGTAGAGCCAGGCGCCCTCGTCCGCGAGATCATCGCGCGCGACTCCGGTCACCGTGGCGTAGCGCAGCCCCATCGTGCGCACGGACTCCGCGACACGACGCGGCTCGTCACGGTCGAGCGGTGCGGGCTTGCCGGTATCGATCTGGCAGAAGTCGCACCGACGCGTGCACTGCTCGCCACCGATGAGGAACGTCGCCTCGCGGTCCTCCCAGCACTCGTAGATGTTGGGACAGCCTGCCTCCTGGCAGACCGTGTGCAGGCCCTCGCGCTCGACTAGCGAGCGCACGGCGGTGAACTCCGGGCCCGTGCGCAGGCGCGTCTTGATCCACTCGGGCTTGCGCTCGATCGGGGTCGCGGCGTTCTTGACCTCGAGGCGCAGCAACTTCCGCTCGGTCATGCGACCGACCCTACGGCGAGGTCGAGTTCGCGCAGGGCGTGACCCTCGACGATCGGCAGCATCTCCTCCACGGTCACATCGCGTCCGAGCTCCCAGGACAGGCTTGTCACGGACGCGTCGCGGATACCGCACGGCACGATGCGATCGAACGCCGTCATGTCGCAGTCGCAGTTGAGTGCGAACCCGTGGAGCGTCACTCCCTGGGCCACGCGCACCCCGATGGCCGCAACCTTGCGGTCGGGCCCGCGATCGTCGGCCGTCACCCACACGCCGCTGCGGCCTTCGACGCGGGTCGTGGCGAGCCCCACGTCGAAGCAGGACGCGATGATCGCGCTCTCCAGCCGCCGGACGTGTGCGACGACGTCCAGGGGCATCGGCAATCGCACGATGGGGTAGCCGACGAGCTGGCCGGGGCCGTGCCAGGTGATCTTGCCCCCGCGGTCGACGTCGATGACCGGCGTACCGTCGACGGGTCGTTCGACAGCCTCGGTACGTCGTCCCGCGGTGTAGACGGGTGGATGCTCCAGCAGGAGCAGGGCTCCATCAGAAGCGCCCGAGACGACATCGCCGTGGCGCTCCCGCTGGAGGTCCCACGCTGAGGCGTAGTCCACCGGGGCTGGGCCCAGGCGCTCCACCGAGATCACCCCTGCAGCGTAGTCCCGCGCGATAGCGTCTGCCCCACCCCGGGACGAGCCCGCGGGGTGACGTGAGGAGTGCCATGGGGCCGCTGTCCGACTGGGCGATTCGCCGTCCGGTTGCCGCGCTCATCGCCTGGGCACTCGCCATCGTCGGCGTAGGAGCGCTTGCCTTCACCCTCGACGGGAAGTTCAACGATTCGTTCTCGCTGCCCAACACGCAATCAGCCCTGGCACAGAACTTCCTCGAGGAGGTCTCGACCCAGGACGCGAACTCCAACAGCGCCACGGTCGTCTGGTCACCGACATCCGGGACCGTCGACGACGAGGCGGTGAAGGCACAGATCGACGCGCTGCTCGCCAAGGTGGCCGGCGTTCAGGGGGTCACCTGCATCACCTCTCCCTACGGCAAGGAGTACGGCCCGAGCTGCCCCAAGAAGGGGTCGGCCGCCCCGGACTTCCCGCCCGGCACGCCTCCGGAGTTCGCCAAGCAGGTCAGGGAGGCCTTCGCCAACGGCACCACCGACGTCACCTTCCCGGAGGGCACCCCGGAGGCCGCGCAGAAGCAGTTGGTCGACCTGCTCAAGGCGAACAAGGCCGCCAAGGAAGCGACGTCCACGATCAGCAAGGACGGTACCGTCGCCTACGCCACGGTGACCTTCACCGGTGCCGGGCCCGCGGTCGCCAACGCCGCGCAGGCGGATGCCTTCGTCTCCGCAGTGGCTGCCGCCAACACACCCACGCTCCAGGTCGGTGCGACGGGTCAGATCCTCACGGCCGCGCAGGGCGGCCCGGGATCCAGCGAGGGGGTCGGCATCCTCGCGGCGATCATCATCCTCATCATCCTCTTCGGCAGCCTCGTCGCTGCCGGCCTGCAGATCGTGGTCGCCGTCGTCGGCCTCCTCGTCGGCCAGCTCCTCATCCTCGTCATCGCGCGCGTCCTCGATGTCGCGTCGTTTGCGCCGCAACTGGCGTCGATGATCGGTCTGGGCGTCGGCATCGACTACTCGCTCTTCATCCTCAACCGCTTCCGACAGGAGACACTCGCGGGCAAGGAGCCGAAGGAGGCTATCCGCACGGCCGTGCGGACCGCCGGACGTGCCGTGCTCTTCGCCGGTAGCACCGTCATCATCGCGCTGCTCGGCCTCTTCGTCCTCGGAGTGTCGTTCTTCTACGGTCTTGCGATCGCGGCGGCTGCCACCGTCTTGGTCGTCATGCTCGCCGCACTCATCCTGCTGCCGGCGGTCGCGAGCCTGCTCGGCAAGCACACCCTCGGACTGCGCATGCCGTGGGCACGTCACCCCACGATGAAGCCGCTCGATGAGAGCAGGTGGGCGGGATATGGCGCCTTCCTGCAGAAGGCGCCCTGGCTCACCGGGCTGCTCGCGCTCGGACTCGTCGTCCTGCTGGCCATCCCGGCGTTCAGCATCCGACAAGGCTTCCCGGACAACGGCAGTGCCGCTCCGGGCAGCACCGCGCGCATCGGCTATGACCTGATGAGCAAGGGCTTCGGCCCCGGCGTCAACGGGCCCTTCTTCGTCGCTGTGACGCTGCCTGTGCCCCTCGATGACACGGCGCTCACCAAGACGGTCGAAGCCCTGGCCGCCACCGAGGGTGTGGCATCGACCATCCCCAACACCGAGATGCTGCCGCTCTACAAGACGGCGACGATCGGCGGCAAGAACAGTCCCTTCAGCGAGAGCGGCATCGTCACCAGCGTGCTGGTGCAACCGACGACGGCACCGGATGACCCGGCGACCAACGCTCTCCTCACGCGCCTGCGCACGACCACCTCCGAGGCGATTGCGCCGACGGGCGCGGCGATCTACGTCGGCGGCACGCAGGCGGTGACGCAGGACTTCACCAACGTCCTCATCAGCGTGCTTCCCCTCTTCCTCCTCGTCGTGATCGGACTGGGCTTCATCGCACTCTTCCTGCTCTTCCGCTCGCTGCTCATCCCGCTCACCGCCGCGGTGACGAGTCTGCTCAGTTTCGCGGCGGCCCTCGGGGTCACCGTGGCGGTCTTCCAGTGGGGCTGGGGTGCGAGCCTCATCGGCGTCGCGACGACAGGGCCCATCCTGCCCTTCCTTCCCATCATGGTCTTCGCGATCCTCTTCGGCCTATCGATGGACTACGAGGTCTTCCTCGTCTCGCGCATGCAGGAGGGATGGCACGAGACGGGTGACAACCGCGAGGCGGTGCGCCACGGCCTGGCGGGCTCGGGCAAGGTCGTCGTCGCGGCGGCGCTCATCATGAGCTCGGTGTTCCTCGCCTTCGTGCCTATGCCCAACGACACGATCAAGCTCTTCGGCGTCGCACTCGCCTCGGCGGTCATCATCGACGCCTTCATCGTGCGCCTCGTCCTGGTGCCGAGCGTGATGTCGATGTTCGGCCGGGCCAACTGGTGGCTGCCCGGCTGGCTCGCCCGCCGCCTGCCCAACTTCAGCGTCGAATGATCCCCGACCTGCCGCGCGGGGCTGTCGCGGTGATCTTCCACTCGGTACGCCGCAGCGACCCATCCTCAGGACTCGCTGCCGATGTCTATGGCTATGCGTCGATGGCGGATGCGATGGGAGCGCTCGCCGCGGAGCAGCCCGGCTACCTGGGTGTGCGATCCGTGCGCGATCCGCAGACGGGCGAGGGCATCACGGTGTCCTACTGGCGCGATGACGCCAGCGCTCGCTCGTGGAAGCAGGTCGCGGAGCACCTCGAGGCGCAGCGCCGCGGCCGCGAGGAGTGGTACTCCGAGTACGAGGTCGTCGTCGCCGAGGTCATCCGCGCGTACAGGACGGACTGATCGCCTACGCGAACGACGCGTTGTCGCGCCGTTTACGGTACGTCGATCTGACGAAGCGTCGTTTTTGCCTCACGATCGGACTGGCTCGAGCTCGTGGGACTAGGCCTGAATCGACCCGACCGGCAGGCGCGTCTCCACGACCTCGCCCGCGACGCGCTCGACCCGGTACGCCGCGGGACCAGACGCCGCATCGACCTCGAGATCCGCGATGACCCGGACGGCCTCGTCACCCTCGTAGAGGATGCCGATCCGGTCGTCTGTCGCGTAGGAGGTGGGGAGCAGTCCGTCGCCGACGACGCGCTGCAGC
>JBJOJS010000014.1:0-30592 GCA_046046455.1 Actinomycetota bacterium
CTCGATGTCGGCTCGTCGCATCCTGGGGCTGGAGTAGGTCCCAAGGGTTGGGCTGTTCGCCCATTAAAGCGGTACGCGAGCTGGGTTTAGAACGTCGTGAGACAGTTCGGTCCCTATCCGCCGCGCGCGCAGGAGTCTTGAGGAGGGCTGTCCCTAGTACGAGAGGACCGGGATGGACGAACCTCTGGTGTGCCAGTTGTCCTGCCAAGGGCACGGCTGGTTGGCTACGTTCGGAAGGGATAACCGCTGAAAGCATCTAAGCGGGAAGCTCGCTCCAAGATGAGGACTCCCACAGGGTTAACCTGGTAAGGCCCCCAGCGAGAACACTGGGTTGATAGGCCGGAAGTGGAAGCGCAGCAATGCGTGCAGCTGACCGGTACTAATAGGCCGAGGACTTGACTCTTATTTCACTACTTTGCGTATTCGCGTCCACTGTGCGGTTCCCGAGTTACGGTCGGGAACCGATTGATAACTCCATAGAGTTTCGGTGGCCATAGCGAGAGGGAAACGCCCGGCTCCATTCCGAACCCGGAAGCTAAGCCTCTCAGCGCCGATGGTACTGCGCGGGTGACTGCGTGGGAGAGTAGGACGCCGCCGGACATTCTTTCGAAAAGGGTCGCATCTTCGGATGCGACCCTTTTCGTTGTGCGGGCGCTAGCCTGCCGCCATGGGTGCAGGACGGCGTGCGTCGACGGCGCATCTGGACCACGATCAACGCCGGCTTCTCATCGGCACCGCAGTCGTTCAAGTTGCCTTGCTCAGCCTTCCCGCGGGCTTCAATTACATGCTGCCGGACATGCTCGCGAGCTTCGACGCGACCGATGGGGAGTCAAGTGCGCTCCGGCAGGTCTCAAGTCTCGCGGCGCTGCTCGTCGTCTTCGTCGCCGGCGTGCTTGGAGAGCGCATGGGCGGCCGCAAGGTCATGCTCGGTGCGGCGCTGCTCTTTACGGTGGGCAGCGCCATCGTCACGGTCGCGCCCGTCGTGGGCGTCGCCACGCTCGGCCTCCTGCTCGCCAACGTCGGCAAGGCAACGGTCACGGTCGTGGCCCTGGCCTTCGTCGCATCGCGGATCCGAGACGCTGACGGGCGAGCCTCAGCCTTCGCGACTCTCGCTTCCGTCGTACCCATCACCTACCTCGTGATCCCCGTGGTCGCGGGAGCGATGACCTCCGCGTGGGGCTGGCGGTGGGTGGCGCTCATGTGGACCGTGCTGGGCGTCCTGGCCGTGTTCACCGTCGCCCGCCGGATCCCGGCGGGCGGGACGAGCCTGGTCAGTGGCGAGATGTGGACTCCCGCGATCGCCGGGCTGCTGCTCGCGGCCACGGTCCAAGCCCTGACTTCCCTCGCCGATGAGGGCCTGTCCTCGCGGACGATCGGTTACGCGATCGTCGTAGGCATTGCGCTCATCGTGCTCATCATCGCCTATCGGCGCATCCCCGAGCCATCGCTGTCTCTCGCACCATTGCGGCAGGGGGGTGTTCTCGTCCTCCTTGTCGTGCTCGTCCTCTTCAGTTTCGCGAACCTCTATTACTACAACACGCTTCTGTACCAGGTGGTGTACGGCTACTCCGCGCTGGGAGCTGCGGTGGTGATGATCCCGGCCCAGCTGGGATCGATCGCCGGAGCGGTCGTGGGGCGCAAGCTCCTCCAGCGCTTGGGGATCGCGGTGAGTGGCTCGACGATGATCTTGATCCTCGGGGCGACGATGCTGATCGCTGCTGCCGCTGTGCGGGAGTCCTCGCCGATCATCGTTCCGGTGCTCATCGTCAGTTGCTACGCGGTGGCGTCGGTCGCGGCCTTCGTCGCTCTCACGACGGCCATCATGGCCATGGCCGAGTCCGGTGAGGAGGGCGTGACTTCGTCCTACAAGACGGCATCCAGCAATATCGGCGCCGCCCTGGGGGTCTGTGTGCTCACGGCCGTCGTCACGACCGTCGGGGTGGGCTCGATGCAGGCGCAGATGGAGAGCTCGGGGACGTCTTCATCGACCTCCGCTGAGGCCGCATGGGCCCTCCTCTACGGCGACTCACCCCAGGATGTGTCGGACCAGTACGGAATCTCGGTTACCGAAGCCGATCAATTGCAGGAGATGGAGCGTGTGGCGTTCGTCGACGCCTACCGCGCCCAGGCGCTCGTGGGTGGACTCATGGCCATCCTGTGCGGCGCGATCTTCCTTGCGGCCCGCCGCCGCTATCAGCCCCACAGGACCTGACGGGACTCCGGAGGGCTTACCCACCTGTCGGCGCGCCACCCCGATCGGCAAGGATGAAGCCATGACTTCGCCATCGGGCGCTGGCGCGGGTAGGCGACCGGCGAAGGGGCGCCCCCCGGCGCTGGGCAAGCCCGGTGACAAGCCGCGTGGTGGTAAGCCCGGTGACAAGCCGCGTGGTGGTAAGCCCGGTGAGAAGCCGCGTGGTGGTAAGCCCGGTGACAAGCCGCGTGGTGGTAAGCCCGGTGACAAGCCGCGCAGCGACAAGCCGCGCAGCGACAAGCCGCGCAGTGACAGGCCGCGCGCACCGAGGATTCCTGATGACATCACGGGCAAGGAGATCGACCGCCGGGTCGCCGCCGAGCTGCGAACGCTTCCGGAGGAACTCGGCACTACGGTGGCGCGCTTGCTCGTGGCCGCCTCGCGTGCACTTGAGTCCAGTGATGTTGATCTGGCTCTGGCGTACGCCCACGAGGCGAAGCGCCTCGCGGGCCGTGTCTCGGTAGTGCGCGAGGCACTCGGTATCGCGGCCTACTCCGCCGGTGACTACGCCACGGCGCTGGCGGAGCTCAGGGCGGTACGTCGGATGACCGGCGACCAGGACTACGTGCCCGTGATGGCTGATTGCGAGCGCGGTCTCGGACGGCCCCGTAAGGCACTCGAATTGCTCGAGTCCGTGCCCGAAGCGGACATGTCCGATGCCTCCCGGGTCGAGGCGCGCATCGTCGCTGCAGGGGCTCGGCGCGACCTCGGGCAGCCCGAGGCTGCCCTGCTCTTGCTTCAGGTCCCGGCGCTGAGTTCGCGGCGGACCGAGGAGTGGCTTCCCCGACTGCGCTACGCCTACGCCGACACGCTGTCGGAACTCGGTCGCGACGACGAGGCTCGCACGTGGTTCGAGCGGGCGGCCGAGGCGGATCCGGAGGGCATCACCGATGCCGCTGAGCGTCTCGCGGAGCTGGACGGGATCGTCTTCGACGATACGTGGGCCGATGATGAGGACGATCAGCGCGAGACAGACGCTGCGTCGCCCGAGGTCGAGCCCGGCCCCTCCGTCTGATCCAGCCACCGGCTGATCCCCGCGACGTTCGCTGCGGTGGAAGACAGGAATTCCCAGGTGGCCTCGCGCTCAGCGCGAGTGTCTTCTCCGGCGAATGTGATGGGGGTTCGCTCGCGGACCATCGCCACGGCGTGGTCGAGGTCCATGTGCAGCGCCCGCGCCTCCCGCACCATCTCCACCCACCGGCACAGGACTTCCTCGGAACGGTCGAGTGCGGACTCCACGGCGGCCACCGGCCCGTAGTGCGCGAAGAGCAGCCGCTGCGGCGCCACCTGGCGCATCCGGCCCATCGAGGCGAGGGCGAGATCGAGATCGAAGTCGGGTGGGGGTGTCGCGGGCCGCAACTCATCGGCTTCGGGGACATAGACGCCTGCTGCGTCACCTGTGTAGAGGTCACCTGTGTCCGGGTCGAGCAGTCCTACGTGATGCGACGCGTGCCCCGGAGCGTGGAATGCCTCCAGGCTGCGGCCGCCGCCGAGGTCGATCACTCCGAGGTCACCTAGAGCGACGACGCGTGCGGCATCGGTCGGCCGCAGATCACCGAAGAGTTCTTCCATGACGGGTCCGAAGACTCGGTGCGCGCTGGCGACGAGCTTGGACGGATCCACGAGATGACGCGCTCCGCGCTCGTGCACGACGACCTGGGCGTGGGGGAAGGCTTCCGCGATGTCGCCCACGCCACCAGCGTGGTCGAGATGGATGTGGGTGACGACCACCGTGGCGAGGTCCTCCGGCCCGATCCCCAGGCCGGCGAGGGACTCGATGACCGTGGGCGCTGAGAGGGCGGTGCCCGTCTCGACAAGGCAGGGGCGGTCGGAGCGGATGAGATAGCCGGCGGTGATCCCGGCGTACCCGCCCATGAGCGTGTCGATTTCGAACACTTCATTGCCCAGGTCAGTCACGCCGTCCACAGCACTCTCCTCCGGCCATCGTCCACAGCGTCGCGGCTCGCGCGTCGGGATGGGCACGCACACCGCATCGTAGGCCCGCCCCGGCATTGCGCCGGGCCGTTATCGACGAGGAGGAAGAATGCCTTCTGCACGTCCCACTCCCCACGATGAGGACGAGACCTTCAGTCAGGTGACGCTGCGCGGACGGCTGTCCGGGGCGGCCCGGGTCGATCTGCCGAGCGGAGACCAGGGTGTCACCTTCCGCATCGTGGTCGACCGCCCCGCGCGTCAGCGAGGGCCCGCCGGCAGGGTGCGCGTCGATGCGCTCGAGTGCGTTGCATGGACTGCCGCCGCTCGTCGACGCTTGCTGGCCTGGAAGGACGGCGACGTGATCGAGGTCGAAGGCTGGCTCCAACGCCGCTTCTGGAAGTCGGGCGCGGCGCTGGCCTCACGCACGGAGGTGGTGGCACGCGACGTCCGTCGCGCGGCGTAGGCAGCCACGGGCGTGGCACCATAGCGGCGTGAGCGACGGGGCACCGGCGGGCAGCGTCTACGACTGGTTCCGCCGAGCGAGCGATCTCCTCGCCAAGGGCGATGCCGCCGCCAGCCTCGTGCTCATCGACCGCGTCCTGCAGGAGGATCCAGACTCGCAGGCCGCGCGGGAGATCCGTGCGCGTGCCCTCTTCGACTCCGCTCGGTACGCCGAAGCTGCCGAGGCCTTCGCCGAGTGCCTGGAGCACGCACCCGCTGACGACTACGCCCACTACGGCGCAGGAATGAGCCTGTGGCGCCTGCAGGACTTCCCGCAGGCGCGCGACCACCTGGCCATGGCCAGCGTGATGCGCCCCGACCGCGAGGAGTACGCCCGAGCCCTCACCCAGGTGAAGGCCACGATCCGCGCACGCCGGGAGGCCGGGATGCCCCTCACGGGGCCGGTCGAAACGCCGTGACGGCAACGCTGGCGACGCTGTACGACGTCGCCCTCCTCGATCTCGACGGCGTCGTCTACATCGGGGAATTCGCGGTGCCGGGGGCGGCCGAGGCACTCGCCGAGGCGCGGCACTCAGGCATGCGTCTGGCCTTTGTCACCAACAACGCCGGTCGGCCGCCGGAAGACGTGGCCGAGCACTTGAGTGCGCTGGGCATACCCGCCGCGACGGATGAAGTGGTGACCTCCGCCCAGGCAGGCGCCGAGGTGCTGGCGCGCGATCTGCCCCCCGGTGCGCCGGTCCTTGCCGTCGGTGGTCCGGGCGTCGCACTGGCCCTCTCGCGCGCGGGTCTCGTCCCGGTGAGAGCCAGCGATGCCCACGCCCAGCTTGCGCGCGCGGTACTTCAGGGCTTCGGTCGTGACGTGGCGTGGACCGATCTCGCTGCGGCCGCGCTCGCCGTGCAGCGGGGGGCGCGATGGGTCCTCACCAATCCCGACATCACCCTCCCGGTGCCCGGAGGTCGAGCGCCGGGCAATGGCAGCCTGGCGCGCGCAGTGGAGGTCGCCGCGGGCCGGCCGCCCGATGACATCGCCGGCAAGCCGCACCCGGCGCTCATGCATGCTTCCCTCGCGCGCGTCGATGCGCGCACACCCCTCGTCGTCGGTGACCGGCTCGACACCGACATCGCGGGAGCACAGTGCACGGGCATTCCCTCCCTCCTCGTGCTCACGGGGATCACCGATGTCGCGACCCTGCTGCGAGCCGCACCGGATGAGCGCCCCGACTTCGTCGGCGCCGACCTCAGCGCACTGAACGCCGCACCCGCGGCGACCGGGGGAGCGCTCGGTCCGCGCCGGGGTGACGACGGCTGGCAGATCGGCGCCGCCCGCGCCTGGATCCGTGACGGCGAACTCGCCGTGGATTCGGGCGATGATTGGCTCTCGGCGCTGCAGTGCGCGTGTGCCGCGGCCTGGTCGGTCGACAAGACCCCTCGAATCGAGGTGGCGGCAGCCGAGGTGGAACGGGCGCGGCATGCGGCGGGGGCCGGGCCGCGTACCGTGGACCCATGACCCAGCAGCCCCCGGATGACGACCCCATGGCCGGAGTGCGCCCCTACCTCCAGCTCGCCTCGGGAATCCTCGGTATGTCGGCCGCCAAGGCCGCCGAGTTGGCCCAGGGCATCTGGGCCCAGGGTGGGGATGCCGTGAGCGATGTCGTCGACCAGGGCGTGCAGGCGGCATCGAGCACGGGTGAACAGGTGGCTGCGCTGCTGTCCCCCGATCAGGTGCGCTCGCTGGTGCGCGAGGAGGTCGACCGCGTTGTGCGCCGGCTGGGCTTCGCCCGCGAGGACGAGTTGTCGAGCCTGCGCCGCGAGGTCGGCCGCCTGGAGCAGCAGGTCGACAGCCTGCGCGCTGAGTTGGAGGCACGATCGGTGTCGGCTGACAGCAAGCAGGGTCACGCCAAGGGCGGGCACAAGTCCAAGGACAAGGGCGGGCACAAGTCCAAGTCAAAGGACAAGAAGGATCACGAAGACGCAGGAGGTCACCCATGAGCCAGCCCACCGCCGGTGAGCAGCAGGGACTTCCCATCGCCGTGCCGGTGCTCCCGACGGGGGATGCCCGCGTCGACGCGGCACTGGAGCGACTGCAGGAGCTCGACCAGGCCTCCATTGAGGAGCATGCCGAGGTCTTCGGCGATATCCATGCCCGGCTGAGCGCGGCGCTCGGGGATGCCGGCACCGGCGCCGGAGCCGACTCCTGACCCGACGTCGCCTCGACGCGGAGCTCGTGCGCCGCGGACTGGCACGCTCGCGCGAGCAGGCCCGCGACCTCGTCGCCTCGGGCCGGGTGCGCGTGGGCGGCCAGGTGGCAGCCAAGCCCGCGACGATGGTGGATGACGCTGCCGCGGTACTCGTCGAGGACGACGCGGACGATCCCGGATATGCCTCGCGCGGCGGTTTCAAGCTCGACGGGGCCCTCGATCGCCTGGGCGGACCGGAGATCGAGGGGCGCCTGTGCCTCGATGCTGGGGCGTCCACGGGGGGGTTCACTGACGTGCTCCTGCGCCGTGGAGCACGAGCCGTGACGTGCGTCGACGTGGGCTACGGTCTCCTCGACTGGCGGCTGCGCACCGATGAGCGGGTCACGGTGATCGATCGCACGAATGTCCGACTGCTCCAGCCCACGGCCTTGCCCTACGCGCCCGAGGTCATCGTCGCGGATCTCTCCTTCATCTCGCTGCGTCTCGTGCTCCCGGCCCTCATCGCCTGCGCCGCGGAGGAGGCCGACCTCGTGCCCATGGTGAAGCCGCAGTTTGAGGTGGGGCGTGAGGCTGTGGGTGCCGGTGGGGTTGTGCGCGACCCGGCGCAGAGAGCCGATGCCGTACGTAGGATCGCGGCAGCGGCGTACGACCTGGGGTGGGGCACACGGGGGGTGGCAGCGAGTCCGCTGCCCGGCCCCAGCGGCAACGTGGAGTTCTTCCTCTGGCTTCGCCGTGACGCCGGAGCCCCCGATCCAGACCGCATCGGACACGTAGTGGAGGCAGGTCATGACGGCTGACAGGCGCACGGTCCTGCTCGTGACGCACGCCTCGCGACCTGATGCGCAGAAGCTCGCGGCAGAGGTCTCGCAGGCGTTGCGCGGCTCCGACATCGACGTGCGCGTATGCGATGACGACCCTCTCGCCGATGCGAGTGGCGACTGGACCGTCGTGCGTGCTGACGAGGATGCCGCGGACGGAGCCGAGCTCGTCGTCGTGCTCGGCGGCGACGGGACGATCCTCCGGGGCGCCGAGCGTGCCCGCCACGGCGATGTCCCCCTGCTGGGGGTCAACCTCGGCCACGTCGGATTCCTCGCCGAGGCTGAGCGGGAGGCGGTCGACGACGTCGTGCGCGCCATCGTCGAGCGCCGGTGGCACGTCGAGGAGCGCACGGTCCTCGACATCACGGTGCTCGTGGGAGGCGAGGCGGTCCATCGCACATGGGCGCTCAACGAGGCCAGCCTGGAGAAGGCTGCCCGCGAGCACATGATCGACGTCCTCGTCGAGATCGACGGGCGTCCGCTCTCACGATGGGGGTGCGACGGTGTCGTGTGTGCCACGCCGACAGGGTCGACGGCCTACGCCTGGTCAGCGGGCGGCCCGGTCGTCTGGCCCGAGGTGGAGGCGCTTCTCGTCGTACCCATCAGCGCCCACGCGCTCTTCGCGCGCCCGCTGGTCGTGTCGCCCACGAGCGTCATCGCCCTCGAACTCCCGGACGCGTCGTCGTCGGCGGTGATGTGGGCGGATGGGCGGCGCGCCGTCGAGTTGCCACCGCGTGCACGTGTCGAGGTACGACGCTCAGCCCAGCCCGTGCGCCTGGCGCGCCTGTCGAGCGCTCCCTTCACCGATCGACTGGTGGCGAAGTTCAACCTCCCCGTCGACGGGTGGCGAGGCCGCCGGTGACCCCCGCATCCGGTGAGGACCGGCACGCTTCGGTGGATCAGCCGCGGGGTGTGGTCGAGTTGAGCATCCGGGGCGTCGGGGTCATCGACAGTGCCGCTTGGGAGTGGGGGCCTGGCCTCACCGTCATCACGGGCGAGACGGGATCGGGCAAGACGATGGTCCTCACGGGGCTGTCCCTGGTGCTCGGTGGTGCATCGGATGCCGCGCTCGTGCGTGCGGGCCATGACTCCGCCGTCGTGGAGTGTCGATTCCACGTGGACGACCCCGTGGTCGCCGAACTCGTCTCCGAGGCGGGCGGGCAGCTCGACGAGGATGGCAGCGTGGTGCTCGCTCGCTCTGTCGCCGCGGCCGGCCGATCCCGGGCGCATCTGGGTGGTCGCACGGTGCCTGCCGCCGTCCTGGCTCAGCTCGGGGCGCGCCTCGTCGCCGTCCACGGCCAGGACGACCAGCAGCGCCTCCTGCGTCCATCGCAGCAACGCGCGGCGCTCGACCGATTCGGTGGCTCTGCGGTCGAGGAGGCACGCTTGGCCTACCGCCGCATCTACGACGAACTCGCGGAGGTCGTGCGCGAACGCGACGACGTCGTGGCTCACGGTCAGGAGCGTGCCCGCGAGGCTGCTGGGCTACGCGAGTCGATCGAGGCGATCGACCGAGTCGCACCCGTCGCGGGCGAGGAGGAATCCCTGCGCGCCGAGGCGGGCCGTCTGGCCCATGTCGACGAGATCCTGCGGCTCGTCGTGTCCGCACACGAGTCACTTGTCGCCGATGAAGGCTCCGCGACCGCGGCACTGGGTGCAGTAGCCGCGGCCGTAACGCGCGCGGCCGAGCGCGATCCTGCACTCGATGCGCTGCGCGAGCGCACCGACCGGCTCACCACCGATGCCGTGGAACTTGCCGGAGACGTATCCCGGTATCTGGATGGCCTCGACGCCGATCCCGGGAGACTCGATGCTGTCGAGGAACGCCGTGGCGCACTCGGCGACCTCCGCCGCCGGCTGGAGCGCACAGGCATGTGGCCCGAACTGGCCGTGGACCCCGCAGCGTGGCGCGATGCCGCTGCCGTGCGACTCGAGCAACTCGGAGACGATGCGGCGCTCGTGACCGCCCTGGATGCGCGCGTTACCCAACTGCTCTCCGATGCCGCGACAGGCGCGGCCGCGCTCTCGCGGACGCGCGCAGCGGCGGCCGGGCGTCTCGCGGATGCCGTGACGGCCGAGTTAGCCGCCCTGGCCATGGCCTCCACCAGCCTCGTCGTCGACGTGCGACGGCGAGCAGCGGGGGCCGGGGACATCGATCTCCTCGTCGACGGTGTCGCGGGTGGCGCGGATCGACATGGCGTCGACGAGATCGAGTTCCGGCTCATCACCCGCGATGCCCCGGAGGGAAGGCCCTTGGCCAAGAGCGCATCCGGAGGTGAGCGATCGCGCGTCATGCTCGCCCTCGAGGTGGTCTTCGCCGGGATGGATCCCGTGCCCACCTTCGTCTTCGACGAGGTGGACGCGGGCGTGGGGGGCAAGGCCGCCATCGAGGTGGGCCACCGGCTCGCGCTCCTGGCCCGGTCCGCGCAGGTCATCGTCGTGACCCACCTCGCCCAGGTCGCAGCCTTCGCCGACCAGCACGTGGTCGTCCGACCCGGCACGGTGACGGCCGCGAGCATCTCCTACGCCGAGGGGGCCGAGCGGGTGACGGAGCTGGCCCGGATGCTCGGCGGCCAGGAGGACTCGGCCACGGCGGCAGCCCATGCCGAGGAACTGCTTGCCCTCGCCTCGGGAAGGTTGGCCGCGGGTCGCTCCCCGAGAGAGCGCGACGGCCGCTGATAGCCTGACCTCCCGTGGAGCAGCGAGGGAACACCCGGCATGTGTTCGTCACCGGCGGGGTCGCCTCGTCCCTCGGCAAGGGACTGACGGCATCGAGCCTTGGCAACCTCCTCAAGGCGCGCGGACTGCGCGTCACGATGCAAAAGCTCGACCCGTATCTCAATGTCGATCCCGGCACGATGAATCCCTTCCAGCATGGAGAGGTCTTCGTCACCGACGACGGCGCGGAAACCGATCTCGACATCGGTCACTACGAACGCTTCCTCGACACCGACCTGCACGGCTCCGCCAATGTCACGACCGGGCAGGTCTACTCGACGGTGATCGCCAAGGAGCGACGCGGTGAGTACCTCGGCGACACGGTGCAGGTCATCCCGCACATCACCAACGAGATCAAGTCGCGCATCCGACGTATGGCGAGCCCTGAGATCGACGTCGTCATCACCGAGGTCGGGGGCACCGTCGGAGATATCGAGTCCCTGCCCTTCCTCGAGGCCGTCCGGCAGGTCCGCCACGAGGTGGGCCGCGACAACGTCTTCTTCCTCCACGTCTCCCTGCTGCCCTATATCGGGCCCTCAGGGGAGCTCAAGACCAAGCCCACGCAGCACTCGGTCGCCCAGCTTCGCAACATCGGCATCCAGCCCGATGCGATCGTGCTTCGCGCCGACCGCCAGGTCCCGGCGGGGATCAAGCGCAAGATCTCGCTCATGTGCGACGTCGACGAGGAGGCCGTGGTCGCCGCCGTCGATGCGCCGAGCATCTACGACATTCCCAAGGTGCTCCACACCGAAGGCCTCGACGCCTATGTCGTGCGTCGTCTCGGACTGCCCTTCCGCGATGTCGACTGGACCAGCTGGGGTGATCTGCTGCGCCGTGTCCATCACCCTGCGCACGAGGTCGAGGTGGCGCTCGTCGGCAAGTACGTCGACCTGCCCGACGCCTACCTGTCCGTGACCGAGGCACTACGCGCGGGTGGCTTCGACCAGGACTGCAAGGTGCGGATCCGCTGGGTCACCAGCGACGACTGCGCCACCCCCGAGTCGGCCGCCGCGCACCTGGGCGGCGTGGACGCGATCTGCGTGCCGGGCGGCTTCGGCGTTCGGGGGATCGAGGGCAAGCTCGGGGCCCTGAGGTACGCCCGTGAGCACCTGATCCCCACGCTGGGCCTGTGCCTGGGCCTGCAGTGCATGGTCATCGAGTACGCCCGCAATGTGGCAGGACTCGAGGGCGCCAACTCGCTGGAGTTCGACGAGACGACCCCCCATCCGGTGGTGGCGACGATGGCCGATCAGCGCGAGGTCATCTCGGGTGAGCGCGACATGGGCGGCACCATGCGCCTCGGCCTCTACCCGGCCAAGCTGCTCGACGGCTCGGTGGTGCAGCGCGCCTACGACCTGCCGTACGTCGACGAGCGGCACCGCCATCGCTTCGAGGTCAACAACGCCTACCGCGCGCAGCTGGAAGAGGCAGGCCTCGTGATCTCCGGGACGAGCCCCGACGGTCGCCTCGTCGAATTCGTCGAGCTCCCGGCTGACGTGCATCCCTACTACGTGTCGACCCAGGCGCACCCGGAGTTCCGGTCGCGCCCGACGCGCGCGCATCCGCTCTTCGCGGGGCTGGTCCGCGCCGCGCTCGAGCGTCGCGCCGCGGGCATCTCCACCGCGGCCAGCGCACAGTCCTGATCGTGGCCGACGGCGAGTGGGCCGGACCCCTCCGCGACGAGGCACAGGAGGCTGAGCTCCTCCAGCGCACCCTGCACTTCGAAGGTCATGTCTGGTCTGTGGCCAGCGACGAGGTTCGCCTGCCTGGCGGCAGCGTCGTGACGCGCGACGTCGTCGTGCACCCCGGAGCCGTGGGTGTGGCGGCCATCGACGATAGCGATCGCATCCTGCTCATCCGACAGTTCCGGCACCCGGTGGGCGGTTACCTGCTCGAGTTGCCCGCCGGACTGAGGGACGTGCCGGGGGAGCCGCCGCTGGAGACGGCGCGGCGCGAGCTCGCCGAGGAAGCCGGCATCGTGGCGACGCAGTGGCACGTCCTTGTCGACTTCTTCAATTCCCCGGGGGGATCGACCGAAGCATTCCGCTGCTTCCTCGCACGGGGCCTCTCGCGCCTGCCCGGGGGCCGCCCGCACACCGGCGAGGCGGAGGAGGCCGACCTGCCACAGGTGTGGGTTGATCTCGATGGGGCGGTCGACGCCGTCCTGGCCGGTGATCTGCACAATCCCACCACCGTGGCGGGGGTCCTGGCTGCAGCTGCTGCCCGCGATCGCGGGTGGACCTCACTGCGCGCGGCCGACGGACCCATGTGGCACCTGCCCGGACCAGCGGGGGGATAGGGCAGAGTAGGGGAGGCGACCCGGGTCGCCCGGATCCGAGATGCGGGTCCTGTGCACGCACGGAGGCGAGTGCGATGAAGGTCGGTGTTCCCACCGAGGTCAAGAACCACGAGTACCGCGTGGCGATCACGCCCGCGGGGGTTTTCGAATTGTGCCGGCACGGTCACGAGGTCGTCGTGCAGTCAGGTGCCGGACTCGGGTCCTCCATCAGCGACGAGGAGTTCGTCGCTGCGGGTGCGCGCATGCTGCCGACCGCGGATGACGTGTGGGGGTATGCCGACCTCATCCTCAAGGTGAAGGAGCCCATCGCCGAGGAGTACGGGCGGATGCGCCCCGGGCAAATCCTCTTCACCTACCTCCATCTGGCGGCATCGCGCGAGTGCACCGATGCGCTGCTCAACTCTGGCGTGACCGCGATCGCCTACGAGACGGTCGAGTTGCCCGATGGCTCGCTACCCCTGCTCGCGCCGATGTCCGAGGTCGCCGGGCGCATGGCACCGCAGGTGGGTGCCTACGCACTGCAGCGCGCCAACGGCGGCCGCGGCGTCCTCATGGGCGGTGTTTCCGGCGTGTACGCGGCGAAGGTCGTCGTCATCGGCGCTGGCGTCTCCGGCCTGAACGCCGCGGCTATCGCACTGGGCATGCAGGCTGAGGTGCTCCTGCTCGACAAGAACATCGCGCGCCTGCGCCAGGTCGATGCGATCTACCAGGGTCACATGCAGACGGTCGCCTCCAATGCCTACGAGATCGAGCGCGCAGTGCTCGACGCCGACCTCGTGATCGGTGCGGTGCTCGTGCCGGGCGCTAAGGCTCCGACCCTCGTGAGCAACGAACTCGTGTCGCGCATGAAGAAGGGCAGCGTGCTCGTGGACATCGCCATCGATCAGGGTGGCTGCTTCGAGGACTCCCGGCCGACGACTCACGCAGATCCGACGTTCGCGGTCCACGACTCGGTCTTCTACTGCGTCGCGAACATGCCGGGAGCGGTCCCGCACACCTCGACCTACGCGCTCACCAACGTCACGCTGCCCTACGCCGTCGAGATCGCCGACCACGGCTGGCGCGGTGCCCTCGAGCGCGACGCCGCCCTGCGTCCCGGACTCAATGTCCACGAGGGCCAGGTCACCTATTCGGCCGTGGCCGAGGCGTTCGGCATGCCCACGGTCTCCCTCGAGGATGTCCTCGCCTGAGCGCCACGCCACTGGAGCGCGCGGTCGGGGACTATCTCGACCACCTCGTCGTCGAGCGCGGCCTGTCGCGCAACACGGTCGCGGCGTACCGCCGTGACCTGACGCGCTATGCCGAGTGGTGCACGGCACGCGGCATCACCGCTCCGGACGCCGTGGCTCCCACCGACCTGGCGGACTTCACGGTCGATCTCGCACGCGGAGTGGGAGGGCGGGCCGCACTCGGCCCCGGATCCGTCGCGCGGTGCATCGTCGCGGTGCGCGGCTTCCACCGCTTCTGCCTGCTCGAGGGCGTCACGAGCACGGATCCCGCGCGCACGTGGCGCCCGCCCAAGACGCCGCAGCGACTGCCCAAGGCCATCCCCTACGACCGAGTCGTGGCGCTCATCGCCGCCGCGGGGGCGAGCGAGCCGCCGTGGGGCGTGCGCGACGCGGCGCTCCTCGAGATCCTCTACGGGGTCGGGGCGCGGATCTCCGAGGCGTGCGGTCTCGACGTGGACGACATCGATCTCGAGGAGAAGGTCGTGCTCCTGCGAGGCAAGGGCGCTCGTGAACGGAGACTTCCGCTGGGGGGTCACGCCGCAGAGGCCGTGTCGGCCTACCTCGTGCGCGGCCGCCCGGCACTGATGTCGCGATCGACACCGGCGCTCTTCATCAACGCGCGCGGATCGAGGCTGAGTCGGCAGAGCGCCTGGGCCGTCATCTCGGCCGCTGCCGAGCGTGCCGGGCTCTCGGGCGTGTCCCCGCACACCCTCCGCCATAGCTTCGCAACACACCTGCTCGAGGGTGGCGCTGACGTCCGCGTCGTCCAGGAACTCCTCGGGCACGCGTCGGTGACGACGACGCAGATCTACACACGGGTGACGGTGGACACCCTCCGGGAGGTCTACGCCACGAGCCACCCCCGCGCCCGGATCCCGTGACCCCTGATCTGGGCGCCCCGGAACCCGCGACGCTGGAACCAGGGGGTTGGGGCAGCCCTCCCCAAGGGTCGGCGTCTGAGAGGATGTCGCGGTCCGGGAGGCTCCCGGTCGGTCCGCAGGGGAGGAGGCGCCATGGCCGACGCTGACGCTCGCCCCGGGGTTGGACCCACGGGTCGGCCCACCCCTGACTTCCCGGTCCCGGCGCCCCTCGAGCACCACGGTCCGGCCCGCGTCATCGCGATGGTGAATCAGAAGGGCGGCGTCGGCAAGACCACGTCGACCGTGAGCCTTGGCGCGGCTCTGGCCCAGTACGGCCGCAGGGTGCTGCTTGTCGATTTCGACCCGCAGGGCGCGCTCTCCGTCGCACTCGGCGTGCCGGCGCATGATCTCGATCGCACGGTCTACAACCTGCTCATGGACGACGACTGCGCAGCCGAAGACGTCATCGTGTCGACCAGCGTGCCGGGCCTCGACCTCATCCCGAGCAACATCGATCTCTCTGCCGCCGAGGTTGCCCTGGTCAACGAGGTGGCGCGCGAGCATGCGCTTGCGCGAGGCCTCGCCGGCATCATCGACCGATACGACTACATCATCATCGACTGCCAGCCGTCGCTCGGCCTGCTCACCATCAACGCACTTACGGCCGCCAATGGTGTGATCATCCCGCTGGAGTGCGAGTACTTCGCGCTGCGCGGAGTCAAGCTCCTCACCGATACGGTGACGAAGGTCCAGGGGCGCCTCAATCCGCACCTCGAACTCACGGGAGTCCTCGCGACGATGTACGACGCGCGCACGCTCCACACCCGCGAGGTGCTGGAGCGCGTCGTGGATGCCTTCGGCGACCAGGTCTTCCATACGGTGATCAGCCGGACCATCAAGTTCCCCGACGCCACCGTCGCCGGTGAGCCGATCACGGTGTTCGCGCCGTCTAGCCCGGGCGCGGACTCCTATCGGCAGTTGGCCCGAGAGCTCATCGCCAAGTGACGCAGACCCCCGTGGCCGGCGAGCATCTCGAGCAGGCCGCCGATCAGCCCGTCGACTCGGCGCCCCAGGCCGACGTCACTTCGAGTTCGGCATTCTCCGTCACCGTGGGCTCTTTTGAAGGCCCCTTCGACCTGCTCCTGCAGCTCATCTCCAAGCACAAGCTCGAGGTCACCGAGCTCGCGCTGCACGTCGTCACCGATGAGTTCATCGCGCACCTGCGCGCGCAGGGGCCGGAGTGGGATCTCGATGAGACGACCGAGTTCCTCGTCGTCGCAGCGACCCTGCTCGACCTCAAGGCCGCTCGCCTCCTGCCCAGCGGAGAGGTCGAGGACGAAGAGGATCTCGCCCTCCTCGAGGCGAGGGATCTCCTCTTCGCTCGCCTCCTGCAATACCGCGCCTATAAGGAGGTCTCGGCACTCTTCGCCGAGCGCATGTCACGTGCGGCGCGCCAGGTGCCCCGCACGGTGGGCCTCGAGCCGCACTTCGCGGACCTTCTGCCCGAGGTCGTCCTCGGTCTGGGCCCCGATGCCTTCGCTGCGCTGGCGGCGAAGGCTCTGACCCCTCGCATCGAGCCGGAAGTGAGCGTCAGTCATCTGCACGTGCCCCTCGTCAGCGTGCGCGAGCAGGCGGCGATCATCGTGGGTCGTCTTCGCCGACAGCGCACGACGACCTTCCGGGCTCTCGTCTCCGATGCGGCCACGACGATGGTGGTCATCGGTCGCTTCCTCGCGCTGCTGGAGCTCTTCCGCGAGGGATCGGTCTCGTTTGAGCAGGTCGTGCCCCTGGGGGATCTCACGATCAGGTGGACGGGCAGCGATGACGGCGACATCGAGGTGCGCGATGAGTACGACGACTTCGACGACGAGGCCGAGTCGGAGGGCGATGCGCCCGACGACAGCCCCGATGACGACATGGTGGTCGCTGAGGACACCGCCGTAGAGGTAGAGGAGGTCGAGCCATGACCGACGTGACGGTCGAGGAGATCATCGAGGAGCCCATCGAGGAGCCTGGCGACGAATTGCCGGCGCCGTCACTCGGGGCGGCTCTCGAAGCTCTGCTCATCGTGGCGGTGGAGCCCCAGTCGACCGTGGAGCTCGCCGAGGCGACGCGCCACCCCGTCGAGGAAGTGGCAGCGCGCTTGAACGAACTCGCGGCCGAGTACGCCGCACAGGAGCGCGGCTTCGCCCTGCGCGAGGTGGCTGGCGGCTGGCGCTTCTACACCAGCGAATCCTGCTCGGGCATGGTCGAGCGGTGGGTGCTCGACGGCCAGCAGGCCCGTCTCACGCAGGCAGCGCTGGAGACCCTGGCCGTCATCGCCTATCGCCAACCTGTGTCGCGGGCCCGGATCAGCGCCGTGCGCGGGGTCAATGTCGACGGCGTCCTGCGCACCCTCCAGTCGCGTGGTCTCATCGAAGAGGCGGGCACCGACCCCTCGAGCCAGGCGATCCTCTTCCGCACCACGCCGTACTTCCTCGAGCGCATGGGCATTGCCTCGCTGGATGACCTGCCGGACCTCGCCGAGCACCTGCCGGATCTCGCCGAACTCGAGGCAGTCATCGACGCCGTTGCCGCGGGGGAGTAGTGGCTGACGAGGGTGTGCGTTTGCAGAAGGTCCTCGCGGCGGCGGGGATCGGCAGTCGGCGGGCGTGCGAGGAGCTCATCGCGCAGGGTCGTGTCGAGGTCGATGGGCGCGTCGTGCGTGAGCAGGGGATGCGCGTCGATCCGCGCCGTGCCGTGGTTCGCGTGGACGGGGAGCGCGTGCCCACCGCACCCGACACCGTCGTTCTCGCGCTCAACAAGCCGCGCGGTGTCGTCACCGCCATGACGGACGATCTCGGTCGCCCCTGCGTGGGCGACTACGTGACGGAGCGCACCGAGCGTCTCTTCCATGTCGGGCGACTCGACTCCGACACCGAAGGGCTCCTCCTCCTCACCAATGATGGGGTGCTCGCACAGCACCTCGCGCACCCCTCGCATGGTGTCGCCAAGACCTACGTCGCCCTCGTGCCCGGCCCGGTCCCTCGCGATGTGGGCCGACGCCTGCGCGAGGGCATCGAGCTCGAGGATGGCCCGGCGAAGGTGGACTCCTTCGCGATCGTCGAGGCCACCCCCAACAAGGCGCTCGTCGAGGTCACGCTGCATGAGGGGCGCAACCACATCGTGCGCCGTCTCCTCGACGCCGTGGGTCACCCCGTCGAGGAGCTCGTGCGCACCCAGGTCGGCCCCATCCGCCTCGGCCAACTCCGCCCCGGTCGCACGCGCGTGGTGACGGGCCCGGAGCTGCACAGCCTCTACACGGCCGCGGGCCTGTAGTCACTAGGGTGACGCCATGCCCATGAGGGGAATCCGCGGCGCCACGATGCTCCAGGCGGACGACGCGACCGAGATGACGGATGCCGTCACCGAGCTCGTCTCCGAGATGCTCGCGCGCAATGGACTCACGACCGATGCACTCGTGAGCATCCTCTTCACGGCGACCCCTGACCTGCGCTGCGCCTTCCCCGCCGCCGCGGCGCGGGCGCTCGGCTTGCAGGACGTGCCGCTCATCTGCGCCCAAGAACTCGACGTCCACGGTGCCCTGCCGCGGGTGGTGCGTGTCCTCGCCCACGTCGACGCGGACATTCCGCGAGCGCAGGTCCAGCACGTCTACCTGCGCGGAGCCGAGGCGCTGCGCCAAGACCTCGCGACATGAGCGCGCCTGTCGCAGGCCCCGTCCTCGTCATCGGCAGCGGCCTGCTCGGAGCCTCCGTCGGACTGGCGCTGCGCCGGGCCGGTGTACGCGTCTGGCTCGATGACGTCGATCCCGGCGCTGTCGCCGAGGCCGTGGAGCGTGGCGCAGGCGAGCCGTGGAGCGTGGGTGCAGGCGATCCCCGGCTGGTCGTCGTTGCCGTGCCCCCTGCCGTCGCCGGTGCAGCGATGGCTGCCGCCAGCGCAATTCCGGGTGCGACGATCACCGATGTCACCTCGGTCAAGGCCGAGCCGCTCGCCGCAGCGCTGGCGGGGGGTGCCGACGCGTCCCGGCTCGTGGGGAGCCACCCCATGGCGGGGCGCGAGACATCCGGCGCTGGTGCGGCACGGCACGATCTCTTCGACGATCGGGTCTGGGTGATCGCCCCGGTGCCGCAGAGCGATCCCTCGCACGTCGAGGTCGTGCGTGACCTTGCGGTGACGTGCGGTGCCGTGCCGATCGTCATGACTCCCGAGGAGCACGATCGCGCCGTCGCCCTCACCTCCCATGCCCCTCAGGTCCTGTCCTCGCTCCTCGCCGCGCGCCTCCTCGACGCCGACCCGGAGGCCGTCGCCGTGTCGGGCCAGGGACTGCGCGACATGACGCGCATCGCGGGCTCCGACCCCGCCCTCTGGCAGGCGATCCTGGAGTCCAACGCCGAGTCTGTAGCCGGTGTCCTCGAGGCCTATGCCCGCGATCTGGAGGATGTCGTCATGCGACTGCGCGAGCACGCCGATGTGCGCGAGGCGCTCGTCCGCGGAGTCGAGGGCCGTCGGCGGATCCCGGGCAAGCACGGTGCCGCGGCCACGGCGTACGACCTCGTCCCCGTGATCATCCGCGACGAGCCGGGCGAGTTGGGACGGGTCTTCGTCGCGGCGGGCGAGCTCGAGGTCAACCTCGAGGATGTGCGGATCGACCATGTCCTGGGCAAGCCCTCAGGCCTCGTGGAGCTGTCCGTGCGGCCTGAGGCGACGGCTCGCCTCGTCGAGGGGCTGCGCTCTCTGGGCTTCGACGTCCGCGCCTAGGGTGGCTGCGTGTCCGGACCCATCATCGCCATCGACGGACCCTCGGGGTCGGGCAAATCCAGCACCGCGCGGGGAGTCGCCCAGCGTCTGGGCCTGCGCTACGTCGACACCGGAGCGATGTATCGCGCGATGACCTGGTGGATGCTCGACCAGGGAGTCGATGTCGACGATCCCGATTCCGTCGCCGTGCGATGCGCGGAGGCCGTGATCGAGTTGCGGGACGATCCCTCGAATCCGGCCGTGCGCGTGGACGGTCGCGATGTTTCCGCGGACATCCGCGAGCGACCTGTGGCCGACGCCGTGAGCCGCGTGGCCGCCGTGCCCGAGGTGCGCGCCCTCCTCGTGGCAAGTCAGCGAGCCATGGTCGCCGACGCGCTGGCCGCCGGGTCGGGTCTGGTGATGGAGGGACGCGACATCGGCACGGTGGTGCTCCCCGATGCAGATCTCAAGGTCTATCTCACCGCCGACGTGGAAGCGCGTGCCGAGCGCCGCGCGCGCGAGGAGTCGCAGCGCACGGGGAGCGTGAGCATCGACGAGGCGCAGGCCAATCTGCAGTCCCGGGACGCGCTCGACAGCACCCGTGCGGTGTCGCCGCTGCAGCAGGCAGCCGATGCCGTGGCCATCGATGGCACCCACCTGTCCCTCGATGAGGTGATCGACGCGGTGGTCGCCGCCCTACCGCCCGGCGCGGACACGGACGCCCGATGAGCGCCACGGCCACGGCGCGCAACCTCGTCGCCCCCGTCCTGCGATGGGGGTATCGCCTGCGCGTCCAGGGAGCGCACCTGTGTCCCCGACGCGGTCCGCTGCTTGTCGTGGCACCCCATCGGGGATTCCTCGACCCGACGGTGATCGCGACGTGCCTGCCGCGCCCCGTGGAGGTCCTCGTGACGCCCGGTGCCCTGTCGACGCTGGGGGCGCGTGTGCCGGGTCGCCTCATCGTGTCGGAGGAGGACCCCGGAGTCGCCCTGCGCCACGCACGGGACAGACTCATCGCGGGCGCGGCCGTCGGCGCCTGGATCGGCGACGGTCTCGCAGGTGCGGCGGGCTACCTCGCGGTGCGTTCCTCGGCACCGATCCTGCCGGTGGCGGTATTCGGAGGATCGGGGCGCCATCCGGGTGATCCGCCGACGTTACGCACCCCGATCGACGTGATCATCGGTGAGCCCTTCTCGCTGCCGGAGGTTGCGCGAGCCGAGGGACTCGACCCGTCGGCGCGCTCCACGATCCTTCGCGCGGCGGAGATCATTCGCCAGAGAGTCGCCGACCACGCTGAGGCTGCCCAGGTGCGCACGGGACGCTCCGATGGGGTCGCTCTCGATCCCCGGAGGGGCGCACCGGACAATGGTGCGTTGTGACCTCAAACGGCGAGTTCCCCGAGTCCGACCTCGATGTCGGCGGTGAGGATGCCCCGTGGGTCGACGACCTGGCCCCGGGTGATGATGACGGCCCCGTCGACGCTCTCGTGGAGGCAGCCCGAGCCGCGGCCATCGCGGAGTTCGGCGAGATCGACGAACTCGACGCCGACGCGGAGGAGGAGGACGAACTCCTCCCGGTCGTTGCGATCGTGGGTCGACCCAATGTCGGCAAGTCGACGCTCGTCAACCGCATCCTGGGCCGCCGTGAGGCCGTCGTCGAGGACATTCCCGGTGTCACGCGCGATCGCGTGACCTACGAGACCGAGTGGAATGGCCGACGCTTCCTGCTCATGGACACCGGGGGCTGGCAGCGCGATGCCCGCGGGATGGCAGCCCAGATCGCTGCGCAGGCCGAGCGGGCCATGAACGACGCCGATGTCGTCCTCCTCGTCGTGGATGCGACGGTGGGCGCGCTGGACGCGGATGAGTCCGTGGTGCGCGTCCTGCGCAAGGCCGGCGTGCCCGTGCTGCTCGTGGCCAACAAGGTGGATGACGCACGCACCGAGTCGGACGCCGCGGCGCTCTGGTCCCTCGGCCTCGGCGAGCCGCACGCGGTCTCCGCCCTCCACGGTCGCGGCAGTGGCGACCTGCTCGACGAGGTCGTGGCTCTTCTGCCCGAGGAGGGCCAGGGCCGGGTGCGCGGTGGCGGACCTCGCCGCGTGGCACTGCTCGGCAAGCCCAATGTCGGCAAGTCCTCGCTGCTCAACAAGCTCGCGGGGGAGTCGCGCGTCGTGGTCGACTCGGTCGCGGGGACCACGGTTGATCCCGTCGATGAGCTCATCGTGCTCGGGGACCGCGAATGGTGGTTCGTCGATACGGCCGGTATCCGGCGCCGGGTCCGTGAGGCCAGCGGTCACGAGTACTACGCGAGCCTGCGGACACGCGCAGCGCTGGAGAAGTCCGAGGTGGCGCTCGTCCTGGTCGATGCGTCGGAACCGCTGGCCGAGCAGGACCTGCGGCTCTTCTCCCTCGTGGTCGAGAGCGGGCGCGCCCTCGTCATCGCGTACAACAAGTGGGACCTCATGGACGAGGATCGCCAGCGTTACCTCGAGCGCGAGATCGACCGCGAGCTCGTGCAGGTGCGCTGGGCACCGCGCGTCAACGTCTCCGCGATGACGGGCCGCCATGTCCAGAAGCTCGTGCCGGCCCTCGATGAGGCACTCGCCGGCTGGGAGACGCGGGTGCCCACGTCCCGGCTCAATGCCTTCCTCGCCGAACTCGTTGCAGCGCACCCCCATCCGCTCCGCGGTGGCAAGCAGCCGCGCATCCTCTTCGGCACGCAAAGCGGCACGCGCCCGCCGACCTTCGTTCTCTTCACTACGGGCTTCCTCGAGGCGGGATACCGCCGCTTCATCGAGCGTCGACTGCGCGAGGAGTTCGGCTTCGTCGGTACGCCGATCCGCATCAATCTGCGCATCCGCGAGAAGCGCCGCCGCTGACCTGGATAAGAGGCATCTCGGCCGCTCGGATAGGATTTCGCGGTTCCCGTAAGCCAGGTTTCCTGGGACTACGGGGCGGCGGGCTGTAGCGCAGCTTGGTAGCGCACTTGACTGGGGGTCAAGGGGTCGCAGGTTCAAATCCTGTCAGCCCGACAGGCAGTACGACGCGTGACGTGGGGAAACGTCGGAGCGGTAGGACGCGCTGTTTCGCGGTCGCGCTCACTCCTTCGCCATTGGTCCGCGGCCGCCGTCAAACGGAGTCAAGCGGCTGTCAAAGCCCGATCGCATCCGGCTCCCGGCTACGACAGCTCCAGCCGCAGGCCGGTGCACGTAGCGCCGTTGATGTTGGCTAGGTCCATCGAGCATGCCGTCACGATGACATGCACATCACACTGCGCGCGCAGAGTCACCGAGTCACCCGGGGCGGTGGCTGCCGGCAGCGTGCTCAAGGCACCGTCGTCGTCGATGGAGACCCGCTGGAAGAAGTTGAAGGGATCGGGCACGTGCTGGGGCTTCCAACCGATCTCGGCAGCGGCGGTCAAGAAGTTCTCTGCACAGCTCGGGTGATATCCGTCGAAGGAGAGCGCTTTGTACATTTCAGGACTGCACGCGGCGAACTGAGCATCGTGGAATCCCGGCGAGTCGTCTCGCACGAACGTGAGCATCGGACGGTACGACTTGCTGAGCAGGACTCCTCCCACCGGTGGGAACAGCGACCGATTCGGCCCACGCGTTGTGCTGGCGCTCAGATGCTCTGCGAGGTCATCGGCGCAGACTGCGAAGAGGTCGGCGACCTGGCATCCCTCGACATCGACAATGCGTAGTTCCTGGCCGGCGCTCAGGAGCACGCGAGCACCCGACTGCGGGGGAACGTCAAGGCTTCTCATGACCCAGAGGCTAGCCGTGCCCGATCGGATGGGAAGACCTCAGATCGCGCGTGCCCGACGCGCGTACGGCGATAGATGCGACACCGCCTTCCCTGTACGTTGTGGGGCATGGCGAAACTCATCGTGACCGACCAGGACGTGACCGTGGAGCTCACCACCAAGGAGCACCTGCTTTCGATGCACAAGACCTTCACGGTCCCACGCAGCGACATAGCCAGCATCGAGCACGTCGACGACGTACTCAGCGAGGTCCAAGGACACAAGGTCACCGGCGAAGGCCTTCCCGAGACGAAACTGGGGACCTTCGAATCGCCTGACGGCACGGACTTCTGCGCGGTCAAGGGTCACGGACCCGGCACAGTGGTCACGCTCAACGCAGGTGCCCAGTACCGCCGAATCCTCGTCTCCGACGAGTAGTCCCGCGCCGCTGTCCCTCGAGTGCGGCACGCGGCGACGTGCGTGATGATCAGCTGTAACCGAGCGACAGCGAAGACTGCCGGAACCCGATGGCGCGCTCCTGTGCGTACGGACCGCCCGTGGAGATGGTGATCTGCGAGCACCCGTCGAACTTGGACAGTCGCAGGGGTGAGGCGCTGTGGCCTGTTGCCGACCAACCCAGACCCAGTGCGTTTCCGGAGAAGACCGGGCGGAAGGGGTTCACCAGTTTCACCTTGAGGTTCTGACGCACATTGCCGCAGGTCGCCGCGAATCGCACGCTACTGGCCGAGTAGCCCGAACCGCCCTCGACGCGATTGGAGACCAGGGCATCGACGTTGAGGTACACCTTGCCGTCCTTGGCGGACTGGAGCGATCCGATGTTGAAGGTCCACGAGGCGGTGTCGGTGTCCTGATGGACCCAGGTCCAACCACCCGATGCCGTGCCGTTGGAGGTGAAGGACGCGGCGTTGTCGACGCCTACGGCAGCCGAAGCCGCTCCCGGGGCTGCGACGATGAGTGCGCATGCGGCGGACGCTGCCGCGATCGATCCGAGAATGTTCACGAGGACTCCTGTGCTCGTCGACCTCCACCGGATGCGGAGGGACACCCGGGGAAGTGGGTGTCACGTTCACCTTCCGTGCTCACGCAGGGCCGGGGGAAGTGCACAAGCGGTCCCTGACCGGTCATCGGACCTTCCTAGACTGCGGCCGTGGCATTGACCTGGTCGTCCTGCTTGCTCGATGCGCACGGGGATGTGATCGACGAGGAGTCTGCGGATTCGGTGCAACCCACGGCGAGCATCGGGAAGGTCTTCCTGCTCTGCGAGACGGCGGAGCGCATCGCCGACGGACGACTCTCCTCGGGGGAGATCGTCGTGCGGGATCCGCTCCTCGCAGTGAGTGACTCGGGTCTGTGGCAACACCTCGCCCAGGAGTCCCTTCCTCTCTCGGACGTATGCGTCCTCATCGCCGCGGTAAGCGACAACTGGGCGACCAATGTGCTTCTCGATCGGGTCGGGCTCGCCGCGGTCGAAGCGCGTGCTCGAGCTCTGGGTTGTGTCGACAGCGGACTCCACGACCGAGTCCGGGGCGTGCGCACCCCTGACGACCCGGCCACCCTCTCAACGGGTACGGCGCGCGAGTTGGCCGAGGTGGCTCGGCGCATCCACGTGGCTGCGGCGGGTGCGGGCGAGGGGGGAATCAGTGCGAGCGCCGCCGCCCTCGTCGAACGATGGCTGCTCACCGGCGTCGATCTGAGCATGGTCGCGGCACCCTTCCGGCTCGATCCACTCGCCCACGTCGACGGACGTCTGCTCCTGTGGAGCAAGACGGGCACGGATACGTGCATTCGCGCGGACATGGGCGTGGTGTCGAATCCCCGTGGGGCGATCGCGTACGCCGCCATCGCCACCTGGGAGCCCGACGACGACGTGCGCGACATCCCCTTCGAGCGCATGCACGCTCTGGGAGCGAGGCTCGCCGCACGCATGTGGTGAGGGTGCGTAGGGCGACGTACACTCCCCGCTGTGTACGACGTAGCGCTCAGCGTCTCCGCCTGCGCGAGGTCGGGGACGCGCGCCGACGTCGCCTGGATGCTCTCGCCCGCGGCGACCAATCAGGCGGTCGCCTTCACCCCCGGCGGCGGGAGAGTGGGTCAGTTGGCAGGCGGTGCCTTCGACGGCCTGCTTGCGGACGTTGCTGCCCGGAAACTGAGCCACGGGCGCCTGGTCTCTCACGAGGTGACGGCCATCGAGGCACCGCTGTGCGGTCTCGCGGTGGGCACCCCGGTGGAGTTCCTCATCGTCCCCGCCGAGCAGCTGCCGCCCGATATCTGGACGATCCTGCTCGCCCACCGGCCCGTGGGCATCACGGCCCAGGTCGACCAGGGCGAGGTGACCGCCCTCGACATCGCCACCCCGGAATCGGCTGAGGGGCGCCTGGCGGACCTGCTCCGGGCGGGGGATCCCGCGGTGGAGACGGATGCGGGCACGTATCTCACGGTCTTCGCCCCCATCCCTCGACTCGTCATCGCCGGGGGCGGTCCTTTCGCGGATGCCCTGGCCGCGCAGGGGCGCCTGCTGGGGTGGCAGGTCGCCACGGAAACGCGCCCCGAAATGGTCGCAGGGCTCGCCGCCAGTCTGTCCGAGCTGGACGCCATCGTGGTGATGGGTCACGACGTGGAGACGTCGAGCAGGTGTCTCCTGGCGGCCCTGGAGGGCGATGCGGGCTACATCGGCGCTCTGGGATCGCCGGCGATGCAGGAAGCGCGAGCGGACTGGCTGGCCTACCGCGATGTCACCGACCTGACGCGCGTCCACGGGCCCGCCGGACTGCCCCTGGGCGGTCGCTCTCCGGCGGAGGTGGCCGTGTCGATCGTGGCCGAGATCCTGGACGAGCGAGCCGACTAGGGCCTCCGCCCCTCGGGCCTCGCCCGGCACGTTGGTCCTGGATGGGTCATCTCGGCTTGCGCAGCGTGAGCGGGGGTGTAACTTGCCCGGATCGACTGCTAGTCGGAGAGGGATGGTCATGGCCGTTGAATCCACCGGGCACGAGCGTGGCAACCCGCGCCTCTATGCCCTGATCGAGAACTCACCGAAGGAAGGCCCGAGCCCGACGGTGTGGGCCTGGCCGCAGTTCACCGAGTTCCTCAAGGTCGCGGGGCAGCCTGTCCAGGGCCCGTGGCCGCCCCATCAGGAGCCGCGCCCGGATCCCGATGCTGACTCCATGCCCGTCGCCGTGCGCGACACACAGGGCCAGGCCTGAGATCACACGCGAGAGGACCCCATGTACCCATCACGTTTCGCCTACGACGCCCCCGCGTCCGTGGCCGAGGCCGTCGCGATCCTGGATCGCAGCAACGGTGAGGCCAAGGTACTCGCGGGCGGCCAGAGCCTCATCCCGATGCTGAAGTTGAGGTTCGCGTCGCCTGAGCGCATCGTCGATATCAACAACATCCCCGGCCTGGACTACATGCGCCAGGACCCCGACGGCAGCCTGCACATCGGTGCGCTCGTCCGTCACGAGGATGTCGAGTTCTCCGACCTGATCGCCCAGACGCAGCCGACGCTCGCCGCCGCCGCATCGCTCGTCGCCGATCCGCTGGTGCGCACGCGGGGCACCTTCGTCGGCTCGGTGTGCCACGCCGATCCGCAGGGTGACTGGGCGGCGACGATGATCGCGCTCGATGGCCGCATCGTGGCTCAGGGCCCGAACGGTCGACGCGAGATCGCGATGAAGGACTTCGTCCTCGGTCCCTTCACCAATGCGTTGGCCTACAACGAGATCGCCGTCGAGGCGGTCATCCCGCCTGCCAAGGGCACGCGGGTCGGCAGTTACCTCAAGCTCGAGCGCCGGGTCGGAGACTTCGCCACCGCGTCCGTCGCCATCGCCCTCGACATGGATGGCGCTACGGTGACGCGCGCCGGCTGCGCGCTCGCCGGGGTCGGTGGCAAGACCATCGACGCCAACGCCGACATTTCCGGGGCACTGGTAGGCAAGTCATTGAACGCAGACACGATCGAGGCGGCCGCCGAGGCCGTCGCGGGTGCTGCCGATCCGCGCACCGATCATCGGGGTTCGGCGGCGTACAAGCGTCAGGTCGTCAAGACCTTCGTCTCCCGCATCCTCAACAACATCGCCCAGTCCGAGCAGAAGGCGGCCTGACATGACGAGCCTGTACGAAGTCGTTCCCGACGCGCCGGCGGAGGGGGTGCCGACGCGGCGGGTCACCATCACCGTCAATGGCCAAAAGCGCACTCTCGATATCGAGCCGCGCCTGCTCTTGGCCCACCTCATCCGGCAGGGCCTCGAGCTCACCGGCACGCACGTGGGTTGCGACACCACCGGATGCGGTGCCTGCACCGTCCTGCTCAATGGCCGACCGGCCAAGAGCTGCACCGTGCTGGCCGTGCAGGCCGACGGCCGTGAGGTCACCACGGTGGAGGGCCTCGCCTCGGCGCAGCAGCTCGATCCCATCCAGGAGGGCTTCAAGGAGGAGCACGGCCTGCAGTGCGGCTTCTGCACTCCCGGCATGATGCTCGCCGCGAAGGCTCTGCTCGACCGCAACCCCAATCCCACCGAGGATGACGTGCGGTGGGCGCTGTCGGGCAACATCTGCCGGTGCACCGGCTACCAGAACATCGTGAAGGCAGTCCTGTGGGCTGCCGAGAAGATGCGAGAGCAGTAGGAGACGACATGGCGCTGGACGAGCTCAAGATCGGCGGGATGGGCGCGAGTCGCCGTCGCGTCGAGGACAACCGCTTCATCCGCGGTAAGGGCAAGTACGTCGATGACATCGTGCTGCCGGGCATGCTCCACATGGAGATCCTGCGCAGCCCTGTCGCGCACGCCCGCATCAAGTCGATCGACACCAGCGCGGCATGGGAGGTGCCCGGTGTCCGCCTCGTCATGACGGGGGAGACTCTCGCGGCCCGCAACCTCGCCTGGATGCCGACGCTTTCCTACGACACCCAGGCCGTCATGGCCACCGACAAGGTGCGATTCCAGGGCCAGGAGGTTGCCGCAGTCATTGCGGACGATCCCTACATCGCCAAGGACGCCGCCAGCCGCATCGTCGTTGAGTACGAGCAGCTGCCGCCGATCGTCAATCCCGAGCAGGCGGCGGCGCCAGACGCTCCGCTCGTCCGTGACGACAAGGTCAACCAGACCACCAACAAGATCTTCGACTGGGAGATCGGCGACAAGGAGGCCACGGATCGGGCCTTCGCCGAGGCCGACGTCATCTCGACGATCGACCTTCACTACCCGCGATCGCACCCGTCGCCGCTCGAGACCTGCGGCTCCATCGCCGACTACGACCGGGCGACGGGCAAGCTCACCGTGTACATGACAACCCAGGCCCCGCACATCATTCGAGCCGCCGTGGCGATGGTCGCCGAACTCCCCGAGCAGATGATCCGCATCGTCTCGCCCGACCTCGGCGGCGGCTTCGGCAACAAGGTGCCTGTCTACCCCGGCTACGTGATCGCGATCCTCGCATCGATCCTCACGGAGCATCCCGTGAAGTGGGTCGAGGACCGGTCGAGCAACCTCATCTCGACGGGGTTCGGTCGCGACGTCTACCTCAAGGGTCAGCTCGCGCTGCGCAAGGACGGCAAGATCCTGGGCATGCGCATGCACACGATCTCCGATCACGGTGCCTTCTACGCCGATGCGCAGCCGACGAAGTTCAAGATCGGCCTGATGCACTCCACCTTCGCGGCCTACGACGTGCCGGCGGCCCACCTCACCAGTGAGGGCTACTACACGACGAAGGCGCCCGGTGGCGTCGCTTACCGCTGCTCCTTCCGCGTGACGGAGGCGATGTTCTTCCAGGAGCGGATGATGCACGCCGCGGCCAACGACCTCGGCATGGACCAGGGCGAATTCCGTCGCATCAACCTCGTCAAGGACGACCAGTTCCCCTACCGCACGGCATTCGGATTCCTCACCGACTCCGGGCAGTACGGCAAGTGCCTCGACATCGCGCTCGATGCCATCGGCTACTCCACGTTCAAGGAGGAGCAGGAGGAGGCGCGCAAGCGGGGCAAGCTGCTGGGCATCGGGATCTCGACGATGACCGAGCCGCTCGGTGCGGGCAACAGCCGCGAGTACGACATCATCGGCATCAAGATGTTCGACTCCGCGGAGTTGCGGGTCCACATGACGGGCAAGGCCATCCTTCGTACGGGTGCCAAGACCCAGGGCCAGGGTCACGAGACGACCTGGGCGCAGATCGTCGCCCACGAGCTCGGAATCCCGGCCGAGGACATCACCGTCGAGGAGGGCGACACCGACACGGCACCCTTCGGCATGGGCACCTACGCCTCGCGGTCCACTCCGGTCGCAGGTGCGGCGGTCGCGATGGTGTCGCGCAAGATCCGCGCCAAGGCCCGCAAGATCGCCGCGCACCTCCTGGAGGTCTCGGAGGAAGACATCGAGTGGGAGCTCGGTCGCTTCTACGTCCGCGGCAATCAGGAGCGCGGCGTGACCATCCAGGACTGCGCGCTGGCGGCGTACAGCAATGTGCCCGACGGTCTGGAGCCCGGGCTCGAGAACAACGCCTACTACGACCCGCCCAACCTCACGTGGCCCTTTGCCGCGTACGTCTGCAAGGTCGAGGTCGACCCGGAGACGGGCGTCTGGGACGTCCTGAAGTTCGTCGCCGTCGATGACTGCGGGGTGCGCATCAACCCGATGATCGTCGAGGGCCAGATCATGGGCGGCCTCACCGAGGCCTACGCCATGGCGAGCATGCAGTACATCACCTTCGACGAGGAGGGCAACTGCATCGGCTCCAACTTCATGGACTACCTGCTCCCCACGGCCTGGGAGACCCCGGGTTATGAGCTCCACGAGGTCGTCACCCCGTGCCCGCACCACCCCATCGGTGCCAAGGGCATCGGCGAGTGCGCGACGGTGGGCGGTCCGGCCGCCTTCGTCAACGCCGTGATGAATGCCATTGAGCACACGGGTGTCCGCAACGTGGATATGCCGCTCATGCCCAACCGCGTCTACGAGGCGCTTCAGACCGGGCGCGACGTCTCGGGCGCGCCCCCGGTGAAGGGAGACTGACGTGCAGATCACGCAGTCGTTCGACATCGACCAGCCGGTCGACAAGGTATGGGAGTTCTTCGACGACGTCCCGCTCGTGGCGGCGTGCGTCCCCGGTGCCGACCTCACCAACAAGATGGGCGATGACCATTACCAGGGCGATGTCGTCATCTCGGCGGGTCCGGTCAAGCTCGAGTTCACAGGTGAGCTCAAGATCACCGACCGGGACAACGCGAAGAAGACCCTGGTCCTCGACGGTGTGGGCGCGGACAAGAAGGGCCGCGGCAACGCCGCAACCATCCTCAACGTCGGCCTCCAGCCGATGGGTGGA
>JBJOJS010000024.1:0-22978 GCA_046046455.1 Actinomycetota bacterium
CACGGAGATGCGCTCGGCGCTTCGCTGGAGATCAGCGGTGACCGCGTCATCGCGCGCCTGGACGACCCCGCGCGAGGCGTCGCACCGGGGCAGGCCATGGCGATGTACGACGGCACGCGCGTGCTCGGCTCCGCGACCATCGTGCGCCGATGAGCGACGTCGGCGTCATGCCAGCCGCCGCCACCGGGATCGGCAGCCTGCCCGGCGTCGAGTCGCACGAGTGGTCGCGCACGATCGCCGGCGAGCTGCCAGACCTGCCGCACGTCCCCGAGCTTCCCGCGCGCGGGCCGGGAGCCGATCTCATCGGACGCACGATGGCGCTGCTCGCCGAGGTCGCTCCGGACCTGGCTGTGGAGACCACGCCCGTCGGCTGGCGCTTCGCCGACGCCCCCGGACGCGTCATGGCACGGGCACGCTCCTGGCTGGCCGAGGATCTCGACGGCATCGAGCAGGCCCTCGTGGGGCGGCGAGGTCCCCTCAAGGCGCAACTCGCCGGACCGTGGACCCTCGCGGCATCGGTGGAGCTGCGGGGAGGGGAGCGGGCAGTGCGCGATCACGGCGCCAGCCGCGACATCGCCGAGGCACTGGCCGAGGCGGCTGCTCGACATGTCGCGGAGATTCGCCGCAGGCTGCCCGACGCCCACGTGTGGCTCCAACTCGACGAGCCGTCTCTGCCGTCGGTGCTCGCGGGCGGCGTCACGACCGCCAGCGGCCTTGCGACGTACCGCGCTGTCGACCCTGCGCGTGCGCAGTCGCACCTGGGCTGGGTCATCGACGCGATCGCTTCGCAGGACGCGCTGCCAGGAGTGCACTGCTGCCACCCGCGTGTGCCGGTCGACCTGCTGCGACGTGCGGGCGCACGCATGGTGTCCGTCGATCCGGCCGTCCTCGATGGCGCAGAGGAGGAGCCACTGGGGGAGGCCCTCGAGGCGGGTGTGCACTTGCTGCTCGGCTACGCGCCACCGCTCGCCGTGGCCGTCTCCGGGCCGCAGGCACTCGCCGAGCGCATCGCGACCCGCGCACTGGATCAGTACTCGCGGTGGGGCATCCCGGCGGAGACCGCCAACGCCGGCGTGGCCTTCACGCCCGCGTGTGGTCTTGCCGGGGCCGACCCCGCGTGGGCACGGCTCGCCTATGCCGCACTCGGGATCGCCGGCAGGCTCGTGCGGGATGATGCACCGGTGGAGCAGGACCCGTCATGAGCGTCCCCGCCCGGGCACGCGACCGGTGGGGTGAACTCGTCGATGCCATCAACGAGGCCCGTGAGCGCTATTACCAGCACGATGCGCCCACGATCTCCGATGAGGAGTACGACACCCTCTATCGCGAGTTGGTCCAGCTGGAGGCCAAGCACCCTGAGCTCGCGTCCGGGGAGTCCCCGACCCAGACCGTCGGCGGCTCGCGCGCGGAGATGTTCGAGCCCGTCGAGCATCTCGTCCGCATGTACAGCCTCGACAATGCCTTCTCGCTCGACGAAGTGCAGGCCTGGGCTGCGCGCGTCGACAAGGGTGCAGGGGAGTCGCCCGCGCTGCTGTGCGAGCTCAAGGTCGATGGGCTCGCGGTCGACCTCGTGTACGTCGAGGGACGTCTGCGCACCGTGGCGACTCGCGGTGACGGCCGCGTGGGTGAGGACGTCACCTACAACGCGTCGTTCATCCCGGGCATACCGAAGGCGCTCACGGGCAAGCGTGTGCCCGCGCTTCTCGAGGTGCGCGGCGAGATCTACTTCCCCCTCGCGGAGTTCGAGCGCATCAACGCCGAGCAACTCGCCCTGGGCGGATCCCCCTTTGCCAATCCCCGCAACGCTGCGGCCGGCAGCCTGCGCCAGCGCATCGACCGCCGACAGGACGACCTGGCCGATGTCGAGTCCCGATCCCGTGGCACCGATCGCGAGACCGCCCGCCTGTCGCGGCTCCGTGACGAGCTCGCGCTGGCGACAGGCCGACTGCAGGCGCTGCGCCTCGTCGTCCACGGCATCGGGGCGCACGAGGGGGTGGACTTCACCACCCTGAGTGAGGCCTACGAGGTGCTCGCGAGCCTCGGCTTGCCGACGAGCGACCGCATTCGGCTCGTGCCCGACCTCGCGGGCGTCGAGGACTACATCGCCTACTACGGCGACCATCGCCATGACGTCGAACACGAGATCGACGGCGTGGTCATCAAAGTCGACGATCTCGCGATCCAAGAGCGCCTGGGAGCCACCTCGCGGGCGCCGCGCTGGGCCATCGCCTACAAGTACCCGCCCGAGGTCGTGCGCACCCGCCTGCTCGACATCCAGGTCAACGTCGGGCGCACGGGACGCGTCACGCCCTTCGCGATGATGGAGCCGGCGCGGGTCGCAGGCTCGACCGTGTCGATGGCGACGTTGCACAACGCCCAGGAGGTCGCGCGCAAGGGTGTGCTCATCGGAGACATGGTCTTCCTGCGCAAGGCCGGCGACGTCATCCCCGAGGTGCTCGGCCCTGTCGTCGAGCTGCGCGATGGCAGCGAGCGCGAGTTCGTCATGCCCACGACGTGCCCGGAGTGCGGGAGCGCGCTCGCGCCCGAGAAGGAGGGCGACGTCGATATCCGCTGCCCCAACACGCGCTCGTGCCCGGCGCAGATGCGCGAGCGGCTCTTCCACGTCGCATCTCGCGGCGCCATGGACATCGAGGGTCTCGGCTACAAGGCGGCGGTCGCCCTCCTGGACTGCGGGCTCGTGCAGGACGAGGGGGATCTCTTCGCGCTGACGGCCGACGACCTCCTGCGCTGCCCCTTCTTCACGCGCGAGCCCGGTAGGGGCGAGGAGGGGCCGCAGCTCACCGAGAACGCCAAGGGCATGCTCGCGCAGATCCAGGTTGCCAAGGACCGTCCGCTGTGGCGCGCGCTCGTCGCCCTGTCGATCCGCCACGTCGGGCCGACGGCCGCGCAGGCGCTGGCGCGCGACCTGGGGAGCATCGACGCGATCGCCGAGGCCGACCCTGAGCGGCTCGCCGAGGTCGAGGGGGTAGGCGGTGTCATCGCTGATGCCCTCACCGAGTGGTTTGCCGAGCCCTGGCACCGCGAGGTTGTCGACAAGTGGCGCGCGGCAGGAGTCCGCCTCGCAGAGGAGCGCTCGGACACAGGTCCCGGGATCCTCGACGGCGTCACCGTCGTCATCACCGGCTCGCTCGAAGGATTCACGCGCGACGAGGCGACCGCAGCCGTCCAGGAGCGCGGCGGCAAGGTCTCCGGATCGGTCTCCAAGAAGACCGACTTCCTTGTGGCGGCGGGGGAGTCGACCTCGTCGAAGTACGAGAAGGCCGTCGCGCTCGGAGTGCCGATTCTTGGCGTGGAAGGCTTCCGCGCGCTACTCGACAGCGGTGCGGATGCGGCCCGCGCGATGGCCTCGTCGGGGGAGTGACCCCGGTCCCTAGACTGGCCCCCATGTCCGCGATCACCCGCGCGGAGGTCGCGCACCTCGCCCGCCTCGCACGCCTCGACCTCGCCGAGGACGAACTCGACCACTACGCCGAGCAGCTCGACGTCATCCTCACGTCGGTCGCCCGGGTCTCCGAGGTGGCCGCCGACGACATCCCTCCCACCTCCCATCCGGTGCCCCTGGTCAATGTCACGCGCCCCGATGTCGCGCGTCCGGGGCTGACCCGCGATGAGGCCCTTGCCGCCGCGCCCGCGGTAGAGGACGAGCGCTTCCGCGTCCCGCGTATCCTCGAGGAGCAGGAGTGAGCACCCCCCTGGAGCGCGACCTCATCCGTCAGAGTGCGGCCACTCTCGCCGCAGCCATCGCCGAGGGCGAGGTGAGTGCGCGCGAGGTGACGCAGGCTCACCTCGATCGCATCGGCGAGGTCGACGAGCGGGTCCACGCCTTCCTCCATGTCGATGCGGACGGCGCCCTCGCCACCGCGGATGCCGTCGATGCTCAGCGGGCATCCGGTGAGCGGCTCGGACCGCTCGCGGGAGTGCCACTCGCACTCAAGGACATCCTCGCGATGAAGGGCGTGCCGACCACCTGTGGCTCGCGCATCCTCGAGGGCTGGCGTCCGCCGTACGACGCCACCGTCGTCGAGCGACTGCGCGCGGCAGGCATTCCCATCCTGGGCAAGACCAACATGGACGAGTTCGCGATGGGCTCCTCGACGGAGCACTCGGCGTACGGTCCCACGCGCAATCCCTGGGATCTCGACCGCATCCCTGGCGGCTCCGGCGGCGGATCGGCTGCTGCAGTGGCGGCGTTCGAAGCGCCTCTGGCCATCGGCACCGACACGGGCGGATCCATTCGTCAGCCGGCCGCCGTCACCGGCACCGTCGGCGTCAAGCCGACGTACGGCGGCGTCTCGCGCTACGGCATCGTCGCCCTCGCGTCGAGCCTGGACCAGGCGGGTCCATGCGCACGCACCGTCATGGACACCGCCTTGCTCCACGCCGCCATCGGCGGGCACGACCCCCGTGACTCCACGTCGATCCCCGACGCCATGCCCGATGTCGTCGCCGCTGCGGCGCGCGCCGACGTGCGTGGCATGCGCATCGGACTCGTGCGCGAGTTGACCGGCGAGGGTTACCAGGCGGGGGTGGAGCAGCGCTTCCGCGAGGCCGTCGAGATCCTCGAGCACCTCGGCGCCGAAGTCGTCGAGGTCTCGTGCCCCCACTTCGAATACGCGCTCGGTGCCTACTACCTCATCCTCCCGAGCGAGTGCTCCTCCAATCTCGCTCGCTTCGATGGCATGCGCTACGGCCTGCGTGTGGGCGACGACGGCAACCGTTCCGTCGAGGAAGTCATGTCGCTCACGCGCGAGGCGGGCTTCGGCTCGGAGGTGAAGCGACGCATCATGCTCGGCACCTACGCATTGTCCAGTGGCTACTACGACGCCTACTACGGCCAGGCGCAGAAGGTCCGCACCCTGATCCAGCGCGACTTCGATGCGGCCTTCGCGCAGTGCGACGTACTCGTGTCGCCCACCGCGCCCACGACGGCCTTCCGCATCGGGGAGAAGGTCGACGACCCGCTGGCGATGTACCTCAACGACGTCGCGACGATTCCCGTCAACATGGCGGGCAACTGCGCGATGTCACTGCCCGTCGGCCTCGCACCTGAGGATTCCCTCCCGGTCGGTCTGCAGGTGATGGCACCGGCCATGGCCGATGACCGTCTCTACCTCGTCGGTGTCGCACTCGAGGGAGCGCTGCTCGACCGATGGGGCCACCTGCTCGTCGAGGAGGTGCCGTCGCTGTGAGCACGCCCGTTCCCTTCGCCGACGCTGTCGCGGAGTTCGAGCCGGTCATCGGCATGGAGGTCCACGTCGAGCTCGGCACCGAGTCCAAGATCTTCTGCGGCTGCCCCACGGCCTTCGGTGCGCCGCCCAACACGCAGGTGTGCCCGGTGTGCCTGGGCCTGCCCGGATCGATGCCGGTAATGAACGCCATGGCGATCGAGTCCACGATCCGCATCGGCCTCGCGCTCAATTGCTCCATCGCCGAGTGGTGCCGGATGGCGCGCAAGAACTACTTCTACCCCGACATGCCCAAGGACTACCAGGTGAGCCAGTACGACGAGCCCCTGTGCGTCGACGGCTACCTCGATGTCACCGTGCCCACCGACGACGGTCCGATGGTCGTGCGTGTCGGCATCGAGCGCGTCCACCTCGAGGAGGACACCGGCAAGCTCACCCACGCCGGTGGAGCGACCGGGCGCATCCACGGCGCTGACTACTCACTCGTCGACTACAACCGCGCCGGTATCCCGCTGGTGGAGATCGTCACCAAGCCGGTGACGGGCACGGGTGCTCTTGCTCCCGAGGTCGCGCGCGCCTATGTCACCGAACTGCGCGACATCATGCGCGGGCTCGGTGTCTCCGACGTCAAGATGGAGGAGGGGTCGCTGCGCTGCGACGCCAACGTCTCCCTCAACCGCCCCGGTGACGAGTGGGGCACGCGCTCGGAGACCAAGAACGTCAACTCCCTGCGGTCGGTGGAGCGCGCCGTGCGCTCGGAGATCGAGCGCCAGGCGGGTGTGCTGTCGTCGGGCGGACGCGTGGTGCAGGAGACCCGCCACTTCCACGAGGACACCGGCGTGACGACCCCCGGCCGCTCCAAGGAGCACGCCGAGGACTACCGCTACTTCCCGGAGCCCGACCTCGTGCCCATCGCGCCTGCGCGCGAATGGGTCGAGGAACTGCGCGCCGGGCTGCCCGAGCAGCCGTCGGTGCGCCGTGCCCGGCTCGCCGTGCAGTGGGGCGTCGGAGATTTCGAGATGGCGACGCTCGTCAACGCCGGCGTCCTTGACCTCGTCGAGGAGACCGTCGCTGCCGGGGTCGCTCCCGACGCTGCCCGCAAGTGGTGGGCGGGTGAGTTCACCCGCATCGCCAACGAGACGGGGGTTGAGCCGTCCGCGCTCGCTGTGACGCCCGCCGATATTGGCCGCGTCGAAGAGCTCATTGCATCCGGGGCCCTCAACGACAAGTTGGCCCGCCAGGTCTTCGAGGGCGTCATCTCGGGTGAGGGCACGCCGGATGAGGTCGTCGCCGCCCGCGGGCTGGCTGTCGTCTCGGACGACGGCGCGCTGCTGACCGCTATCGACGAGGCCCTTGCCGCGCAGCCGGATGTCGCGGAGAAGATCCGCAGTGGCAAGGTGCAGGCCGCGGGTGCCATCGTCGGTGCGGTGATGAAGGCAACGCGCGGCCAGGCCGATGCGGCCAAGGTGCGGGAGCTTCTGCTCGAGCGCCTCGGCGTCAGCGACAGCTGACGCGCATCAGGGGTGCGTCAGCGACAGCTGACGCGCGTCAATCCCTGCGTCAGCGACAGCTGACGACGTTCAGTCTCCAGGTCGACTAGGCGCCAAGGCGCAGGACGACGATCCGGTCGTCTTCAGGGCGGGGTTCGCCGCGACCGTCGGTGTTGGACGTCATGAGCCACAGGGTGCCGTCGGACATGGCCTCGATCGTGCGCAGACGCCCGAGGTCGCCGAGATCGAGCGCGACGGGCTCGGCGGCGCGGTCGCCCACGAGCGGCACCTGCCAGAGCACCTCGCCCCGCAGGGAAGCGACGTAGGCGATGTCATCGACGATAGCGAGACCACTAGGCGAGGCGAGTGACGTCGGTGACCACTGGGCCTGCGGATCGACGTAGCCATCGGGCAGGTCGACACCCTCGCTCGGAGCCGTGCCCTCGACGATCGGCCAGCCGTAGTTGCCTCCTGCGCGGATGAGGTTGAGCTCGTCGGCGTCCTTCTCCCCGAACTCCGTCGCCCAGAGGCGTCCCTCGGAGTCGAATGCCAGGCCCTGCACATTGCGGTGACCGAGACTCCACACGGGTGAGCCGGGGAAGGGGTTGTCCTCGGGCACTGCGCCCTCGGGATCGATGCGCAGGATCTTGCCGGCAAGCGAGGTCGGGTCCTGGGCGAGCGCGTCTTCGCGGATATCGCCGGTGGCGACGTAGAGCATGCCGTCTGGGCCGAAGGTGAGGCGACCGCCATTGTGCGTTTCCGCCTTGGGGATACCCGAGAGGACCGGCTCGCGGGGAGCCGAGGGATTGTCCAGCGGCACGCGGACGACGCGGTTGTCCGACGCCGTGGTCACGTAGGCGTAGAGCCAGGTGTCGGTGGGGTCGATGGCGAGACCCATGAGTCCGCCCTCGCCGCTCGCCGCCGTCTCGGTCAGACGAGTGAACTCCGTAACCGCACCGTCTACTGACACCCGGACGATGCGACCGGTGTCGCGCTCGCTGACAAGGGCGGTGCCGTCGGCGAGACGAGCGAGCCCCCAAGGCGTCACGAGGCCCGTGGCCTGGTCCGAGGCGACGGCCACGGTGGGCGCCTGTGACGAGGGAGTTGCGGGCACGGGAGCGGCCACCGGGCCACCCGACCCGCAGGCGGCGAGCGCGAGGGACGCGAGAGCGAGGGTTCCGATAACGAGGAGGCGCATCCTTCCACTATGCGATGACCGCCGGGGTGGCGCGACCTGGAGGCCGCGGCTGTGGTGGGCTTGCGTCGTGATCGTGCTACCGCGGGAGATCGCCGAGTACGCCGACCGCGATGACGTCGTCATCTGGGACGGCGATCCGCTGGCGCCGCCGCCCGAGACGCGCTTCTACGTGCCGTCCTACATGGCCGAGGGCTGGGCCTTCGAGGCGATGGCGCACATGCCCGTGCTCGAGGTCTGTCAACTACCGACGGCCGGATTCGAGCATGCTGTAGCGCATCTGCCGGCGGGGGTCACCCTGTGCAATGCAGCCGGTGTGCACGATGCCAGCACGGCAGAGCTCGCGGTCGCCCTCATGCTGGCCCGGTTGCGACGCATCGACGACATGGCTCGCGCGATGCCCACGGGGGAGTTCATTCACGATCGTTACGACGCTCTCGCCGACAAGCGGGTGCTCATCGTCGGCGCCGGAGGCATCGGACGCGCCCTCGCCCGGCGCCTCGAGGGATTCGAGTGCGAGGTCATGCTCGTGGGGCGCACCGCTCGCGACGGCGTGAGCGCGCGTAGTGAGCTGGCCGGGCTCGTGCCCGGAGCCGACGTCGTCGTCATCGCCGTACCCCTCGACGACTCCACGCGCGGGTTGGTCGATGCGGCATTCCTTGCCCTCATGGGCGATGGTGCGCTTCTCGTCAACGTTGCGCGGGGACCCATCGTCGATACCGATGCCATGCTCGCCGAAGCGGGACGCCTGTCCTTTGCTCTTGATGTCACCGACCCTGAGCCACTCCCGCCTGAGCATCCGCTCTGGCGCGCACCCGGCGTTCTCATCTCCCCGCATGTGGGTGGCAACACGACAGCCTTCCTGCCACGTGTCGGGCGGCTGGTGCGCCAGCAGATCGAACGCTGGGAGTCGGGGTTCCCGCTCGCCAACGTCATCGTGTCCTAGGGTGGACGGCATGGCCGATATCAAGCCCCGCAGTCGTGACGTCACCGATGGCCTGGAGCGGGCACCCGCCCGCGGCATGCTCCGCGCGGTGGGCATGGGCGATGATGATTTCGCCAAGCCCCAGATCGGCGTCGCGTCCTCCTGGAACGAGATCACTCCCTGCAATCTCTCCCTCGCGCGGCTCGCCCTCGCAGCCAAGGAGGGGGTCTTCTCCGCGGGCGGCTTCCCCATGCAGTTCGGCACCATCTCGGTCTCCGATGGCATCTCCATGGGGCACGAGGGCATGCACTTCTCGCTCGTGAGCCGCGAGATCATCGCCGACTCGGTCGAGGCGGTCATGCAGGCGGAGCGTCTCGACGGGATGGTGACCTTCGCGGGTTGCGATAAGAGCCTCCCCGGCATGCTCATGGCGGCGGCGCGACTCGATCTCGCCAGCGTCTTCGTCTACGCCGGGTCCATCCTTCCCGGCTTCGCCAAGATGTCCGATGGTTCCGAGCGCGAAGTGACGATCATCGATGCCTTCGAGGCGGTGGGTGCGTGCGCACGCGGCCTCATGTCGCGTGAGGATGTCGACGCGATCGAGCGGGCGATCTGTCCCGGTGAGGGCGCGTGCGGTGGCATGTACACCGCCAACACCATGGCCAGCGCGGCAGAGGCCATGGGCATGTCGCTGCCCGGTTCGGCAGCCCCCCCCGCCGTCGATCGCCGTCGCGACGGGTATGCCCGCAAGTCCGGCGAGGCGGTCGTCGAGCTCATCCGCCAGGGCATCACGACTCGCGACATCATCACGCGGCAATCGCTGGAGAACGCCATTGCCGTACTCATGGCCTTCGGCGGCTCCACCAACGCAGTGCTCCACCTGCTCGCCATCGCCCATGAGGCGAACGTCGAGCTGGAGATGGAGGACTTCCACCGCATCGGCTCGAGGGTGCCCCTGCTCGGCAATCTCAAGCCCTTCGGTCGCTACGTCATGAGCGACGTGGATCGCGTGGGCGGTGTCCCTGTCGTGATGCGCGCTCTCCTCGATGCCGGTCTCATCAACGGCGACTGCCTCACGGTGACGGGCAAGACGGTGGCGGAGAACCTCGCCGACATCGCGCCGCCGGATCCGGATGGAGAGATCCTGCGAGCCACGCGCGATCCGCTTGCACCGACCGGCGGGATCACGATCCTGCGCGGCTCGCTCGCGCCGGAGGGCGCTGTGGTCAAGAACGCCGGGGTGCCCGTGACGTCGTTCGAAGGCACCGCTCGGGTATTCGAGCGCGAGCAGGCGGCCATGGCGGCCCTGGAGGATGGCACCATCCAGGCCGGTGACGTCATCGTCATTCGCTACGAGGGCCCCAAGGGGGGCCCCGGTATGCGCGAGATGCTCATGATCACCGGCGCGATCAAGGGCGCCGGCCTGGGCAAGGACGTCCTGCTCATCACCGATGGCCGCTTCTCGGGTGGCACGACGGGGCTATGCGTGGGCCATGTCGCACCCGAAGCCGTGGATGGCGGTCCGATCGGCCTGGTGCGCGACGGCGATCGCATTCGCATCGACATCCCGTCGCGCACACTCGATCTACTCGTCGACGACGACGAGCTTGCGCGCCGGCGGGCGGCGTTCGCGCCGCTCCCGCCGCGTTACACCCGGGGGGTCCTCGCGAAGTACGCCAAGCTCGTCGGCTCCGCGAGTCGCGGCGCCGTCTGCGACTAGAAGGGTCTCCCGTGAAGCTCATCCGTGTCGGTGCCCGCGGCGCCGAGGTTCCCGCCGTGCTCGGGCCGGCAGGGGAGCGGTACGACGTCTCCTCGCTCACGCCTGACTTCGATGCTGCGTTCTTCGCGCGAGACGGCCTCGCGGACCTGCAGGCCCGCTGGGCTGCGGGGGAGATCGCGGCGCTGCCCACCCTGTCGCCCGAGGCGCGTCTAGGAGCGCCCATCGCTCGCCCGGGACACCTTGTGTGCGCTGGCCTCAACTACGCCGATCACGCGGCGGAGTCGGGCATGGCCATCCCGGAGGAGCCGCTGCTCTTCACCAAGGCCCCCAACACGGTGATCGGTCCGACGGACGACGTCCACATCCCGCGCGGTGCGACCAAGGTCGACTACGAGGTCGAACTCGGCATCGTCATCGGCGGGACCTGCCGATACCTCGATTCACCCGCTGATGCGTGGTCGCGGATCGCGGGCTTCGTCGTGAGTAACGACGTCTCCGAACGCAGCTTCCAACTCGATCGCGGTGGCCAGTGGATGAAGGGTAAGTCCGCGGAGACCTTCAACCCCCTGGGTCCCTGGCTCGTCACGACGGACGAGGTGGATGTGACCGGGGGACTCGACCTCTGGCTCGACGTCGATGGGCAGCGACGCCAGACCGGTAGCACGACGTCCCTCATCTTCCCTGTCGACGTACTCATCCACTACATCAGCCAGTTCCTCGTGCTCGACCCCGGCGACCTCGTCAACACGGGGACGCCACCCGGTGTCGCCATGGGCATGGCCGACCCCGCATGGGTGCAGCCCGGTCAGCTGGTCACGGCGGGGATCAGCGGCCTTGGGGAGCAGCGCTCGCGGTTCGTGACCGCGCCATAACCGATCGGTCCTCTTGGCGCGGCTAGGGTCGTCCGCATGAGCGAGCAGAACCCGACACCGCATGCGCCCGCCCCCGCAGGTTGGTACCCCGACCCTCAAGCCCCCGGTCAGCAGCGCTACTGGGATGGCGCAGCCTGGACGGCTGGCACGGCGGGCAACGCGTTGACCGCACCGGGTGTCGCGGGACCTACGACGTCGACCAAGGCCATCATCGGGCTGGTGCTGGCTATCGTCTCGTGGCCGCTCTGCCCGATCATCGCTGCGATCCCCGCGCTCATCCTGGCCCACGCGTCGGACAGGGAGATCACGGCCTCGGACGGACGGATCACGGGTGCGGGACTCAACACAGCGACCCGCATCATCGCCTGGCTCAATATTGCGGTCTCCCTTGTCGCGGGTGTGGTTATCGCGGTGCTGGCCGCGATCGGTGTCATCTTCACCGCCGAAGTGGCGTCGACGCTGGACCCTTCGATCAACTCGAAGACCGGCCTTGCCGATGGTCAGTATGCGCTCGAGCCGTCGAGGCGAGTGAACTTCGACAACGAGTGCAGTTACGGCGGAGTGGTCTCGATGCCCGGCAACCCCAACGTGGGAGACGTGACCGTCTACGGGCGCGGACCCGTCGAGTGCCCCGACCTGGTCGAGGTGCAGGTCGTCTTCATCGATGTGACCGATGGCGTTGCCCGCATCATCAGCGTGGAGTAGACCGACTCTCACATGTCGCGGAAGGCATCCCAGTCTGCGCCGATGGTGAGTCCGCCGTCGAGCACGATCGTCTGCCCTGTCACCCAGGAGGACGCGTCGCTGGCGAGGTAGACGACTGAGCCGATGAGGTCCTCGGGTACGCCGAGGCGTCCGACCGGCGTCACATGGTCGAACCACCTCTGACGGTGGTCCTCCCCCCAGAGCGGTTTGGTGAACTCCGTCTTGATGACGAAGGGCTCGATCGCGTTGACCCGGATGCCGTCGGCAGCCCACTCACGGGCGCAACTGCGCGTAAGCGAGGTGACGCCCGCCTTGGTGGCGGCGTACACGGAGATGGTGTTGAAGCTGAAGCGCGCGCTGAGCGAACTCAGGTTGACGATGCAGCCCTTGCCCTGCGGTCGCATGATCGCGTACGCCGCCTGGCTGGCGAAGTAGATCGCACGGAGGTTGACCGAGACGATGGCGTCGAAATCTTCGGGGGTGACCTCCTCTATCGGCTTGCGCCGGTTGATGCCGACGCCGTTGAGGAGGACATCGAGACCGCCGAGTGCATCCGCGCCCTGGCGCACGACCTCCGCGGATCCCTCGGCCGTGGAGACGTCACCCACGACCTCCACCGCCTGACCCCCCGCTGCCCGGATGTCCGCGACGATGGGAGCCACGCGCTCAGGGGAGAGGTCATGGACGCCCACGTGCGCACCGCGTGCGGCGAAGGCGCGAGCCATCACCGAGCCGAGCGCTCCGCCCGCTCCCGTGATGAGCACACGGCGGCCGTCGAGGTCGAAGAGCGGATCGGTCACGGTGCCCTCCCATGCAGGTCGATGATCTTCACATCATGGGGCTCGAGGGTGACGTTGGCATGCGCGGCGCCGATGAGTCGCGCCTCGCGTGGGCTGTCCGTGAGATTGACGACGATTGCTCGACGCCCGGCGGATCCGTCGATGACGACGGCGTCGACGGACTCGGGGTCATCCGAGACCGTGGGGAGCAGGGCGCTGGCCTCAGCGAGGGCGCGCACGACGTCGGCGACGGGGAAGGCCTCACCGGGCAGGGAGGCGAATGCCGGATCCTCAGGCCCGGCATCTCGGGCGCGCAGCCCCTTCCAGCCGAGGTCGTCAAAGAGGGTGACAGCCGAGATGGTCCCGGGGATGCTCAAGGAGCGCACAGCCATTGCCGCCCACGCGCCTGCGAACCACGTGCGTTGCCGTGCGTCGACATCGGCGGGCAGATCAGTGTTGCTGACGTCCGCATCGGGATCGGTGGCGTTGGGATTGAAGCGCGGTCGCAGTGTGACCGGCCCGACGTGGACGCGCGTATCTCTCGTGAGTCGAGGTGCGTCGGACGCGATGATCTCAAGGGTTGCGGTGTTCTGCAGGACAGACCGGTCGTCCGATGCGTGCACCTGGGGATTGACGGAGAACGTCGTCCAAGCGACACCCGATGAGTCCGGAGCCTGGCGATTGAGTTCGGTGAAGTAGAGATCGGTCCCGCAGCCCCAGGGCAGGTCAGGCCCGAGGCGCGATCGCCAGGCATCGAGGGTCGCGCGCGAGGTGACCTTCTCGTCCGGGTGGATGATCCAGACCCCGGCCAGCGTGCTGCCCGCCTCCGCGAGAGGGGCGGTGAGTGCGGTGTCGGGCTCGGCCTCACTGTGCAGAGCGATGAAGAGCCGGGCGTCCAGCGCGCGTGCGCGCCCCACGGCGTCGCGCACCCGCTCGACCGCATCCACTTCGGCGGCATCGATGTCCGCGTGCAGATGGCCGAGTCCGAGCGTGCGAAGGAAGTCGGTCTCGTCCTGAGTCCATGGTGCCCGGGTCGTGTGCACGCCGAAGCTCGGCAGGGGCTGAGGTGAATCGCTCACCGTGATCTCCACGGGACCCTCCGCGGCGGGGAGGGGCGGGGTGAGCGGAGCACCGGCAAGCGAGAGCGTCACGGATTGGCGGATCGGATCGCCCGGTCGGACCTCGACGGGGAAGGGTAGGGAGATGGGTGTGCAGTAGGTCTTGTAGGAGGCGTCGCTCCAGTTTCGGTGATCCTCGGTCTCGAAGACCTCTCCGTCGAACTCCAGGCGCGCGACCGCGCCGTCGCCGACGGGGTAGGTCATCGCGGTGATGTCGAGGAAGGGCTGATGCGGGGAGATCGCGTCGGGGAAGGCGCTCACCTCGACGGTGCCGTCCGTGTGGGTGATCTCGCAGGACCGCCCGGCGAAACCGGCCATGGGATGCAGCACGCAGATGCCGAGGCGATTGCGCAGGAAGGGTGCGCTCGCCTCTCCGCGGAGCGCGTAGCGCAGGGTGCCGTCTGCGTGACCCTCGATGTCCATCCTCGTCGTGGAGGGCTCGGCATCGAAGGTCCCGTGCGCCTCGACGCGAATCGTGAACGAGTCACCTCGGTCGTCGATCTCCTCGCTCACGATTCGCCACGGGCGTGCGGTCCAGTTGCGATCCTGGAAGACGACGTACACCCGACGCAGGATCTCCTCGTCGCCGAGGCGGACGCATCGCAGGTCGCCGGAGTCGTACTCGAGGCGCAGCGGCCCCGCGGTGAGGGGGACGGACATGCTCAGCCGGCGCTTCCCACGCGGTAGGGAAGGCCGGTCTCCAGGGATTCGTAGGCGCCGAGAGTGAGCTCCATCGTGCGCAGCGTGTCAGCGCCACTCGTCTCGGGCGTGCGACCCGTGCGCAGGCACTCGACCCAGTGGCGCTGGAGCGTGACGACGCTGTCCTGGATGCCGTTCCACGGCCGTGAAGCCCACGCGTGCTCCGGGATCTGGAGGTCCTCGTCGATCACCGTCGCACCCGTCATGCGTGCTGCGGAGTCGCCGACATCGACGGGGTGAGAGACCACCTGGAGGTGGTAGTCGGGGCCGAGCGTGATCAGGCCCTTCGTCCCCTCAAGGGTGACGAAGGCCTGAGGGTACGTCGAGTGATCGGAGAAGGTCTCGTAGCTCGCATCGGCGATCGCCGTGGCACCGGGCATGCGCATGATCACCGTGGCGACATCCTCGCCGACGATGCGCGGGTTGACCTTGAGCGCCTCGGCGTAGAGGGACTCCGGCTCGCCCATGAAGAAGCGAGCCAGGTCGAACAGGTGCACGGCGACGTCCACGATGATCATCCGCTCACTGTCGAGGAGCCATGGCTGCGCGGAGTAGCAGTCGTGGAAGCTGCGGAAGCTGAATCGACCGAAGAACGGCCTGCCGATGGCGCCGCTGTCGAGGATCTCCTTGACCCGTCGCATGGGGTGCTGGAAGCGGAAGTTCTCGTGGACCATGAACGGCAGGTCCTTGGCCGCCATCGCCTCGACCATGGCGCGCGCATCCTCAAGATCCCAGGCGAGGGGCTTCTGGCAGATCGCGGCGACGCCGTGCTCGGCCGCCAGATGCACCATCATCGGATGCGTCGGGGGAGTGGTGGCAATGTCGACGAAGTCCAGATCCTCGTTCGCGAAGAGCTCGGCGGCATCGGCGTAGGGCCGGCCACCGAAGTCACGAGCGGCAGCCTCGAGGCGCTGCGGATCGGTGTCGCATACGGCGACGAGCTCGACGTCGGGGATCTCGGCCCACGCGTGGAGATGGTTCTGCGCGAAGAACCCCGTGCCGATGACGGCGAAGCGGTATGGCCTGCTCATAGTTCCACCGGCCTGGTGGGGTCGGTGATCCACTCGCTCCACGATCCGACGTACATCCGCGAGCCCTCGAGCCCGGCGATGCTCATCGCGAGGACGTTTTGCGCAGCGGTGATCCCTGACCCGCAGTAGTAGATGACCTCACTGGGATCGACGCCGTCGAGCAGATCGAGGTAGTAGGCGCGCAGCTCTTCGGGAGTCCGGAAGGTCAGGTCGGCGTTTGTGGTGTTGGCACGGTCAGCGAGACCGGCGCCAGCGATGTGGCCGCGGACGGGATCGTGGTAGACCCCGCCGCCGTGATAGCCCTCGGCGCCACGTGAATCGAAGACGCAGGTCGCCGGGCGCTGGCGATATTCATCCACCTCGTCCACGTCGGCAAGGAGCTCCGGCCGCAGCCGCATGGGGTACGCCGCTGTCGCGGGGGCGGGGACATCTGCGGTGACCTCGCCGCCCGCGGCGAGCCATGCCTGCCATCCGCCATCGAGTACGGCGACGCGGTCATGGCCCATCCATCGGAGCATGAGCCACACGCGGGCCGCGGACATGCGCCCGCCGTCGGCGTCGTAGGTGACCACCTGGGTGGTCTCGTCGATGCCCCAGGCGCCGAGCTGCGCGGCGAAGACGTCTGGCTCGGGGAAGGGACGTCGCCCCGTCACTCCCGGAATGATCTCGCCGGCGAGGTGAGTGGCGGTGTCGGCGTACAGGGCTCCGGGGATGTGCCCCTCGAGGTAGGTGCGCTGGCCCCACTCCTCGTCATCGAGTGAGAATCGCGCATCCAGGATCACCAGCCCCGGTGCATCGAGGTGTGCGCGGAGCCAGTCGACGCTCACGATGGTGCGCTCGTCCATGCCGTCATCCTGCCAGTCCGATTCATCCCTATTCTGATGGGGTGACCCCGAATATGACGCCCCGCAGCCGCCTCGCGACCGAGGGCCGTGACCGCACTCCCAACCGCGGCATGCTGCGCGCCCTCGGCATGGAGGATGACGATTTCGCGAAGCCGCAGATCGGCATCGCCTCGTCCTTCAACCAGATCACTCCCTGCAACATGTCGCTGCGCGAGGTCGCGGCCGATGTCGCGAACGGCGTCCGCGCCGGCGGTGGCTTCCCGATGGAGTTCGGCACGATCACGGTGTCCGACGTCATCTCCATGGGTCACGAGGGCATGCACTTCTCGCTCGTCTCCCGCGAGGTCATCGCCGACTCGGTCGAGACGGTCATGCAGGCGGAGCGACTCGACGGCATGGTGACCCTCGCCGGCTGCGACAAGAGCATCCCCGCGATGCTCATGGCGGCGGCTCGTCTCGATGTCGCGAGCGTCCTGCTCTACGCCGGGTCGCTCCTGCCCGGTCACGTGCGCTTCACCGATGGCCACGAGGAGACGGTCAACATCGTGACGGCGTTCGAAGCCGTGGGCGCCCATGCCCGCGGGCTCATGTCCGATGAGGATCTCGACCGCATCGAGCGGGCGGTGTGCCCCACGGCGGGTACCTGTGGCGGGATGTACACCGCCAACACCATGGCGAGTGCCTCCGAGGCGATGGGGATGTCACTGCCCGGCTCCTCATCGCCTCCTGCCGTCGACGCGCGACGCGAAGTGCTGGCGCGACAGTCGGGCGAGGCCGTGATCGAGATGATCCGACAGGGCATCACCGCGCGCGACATCATCACGCCGCAGTCGATCGAGAACGCCATCACGGTCGTCATGGCACTGGGTGGCTCGACCAATTCGGTTCTGCATCTGCCCGCCATCGCCCACGAGGCTGGCTTCGAGCTCGACCTCGACGACTTCCAGCGCATCAGCGATCGCACGCCGCTACTCGCCGACCTCAAGCCCTTCGGTGCTCACCTGATGTACGACCTCGATCGGGTCGGGGGAGTGCCCGTCGTCATGAAGATGCTGCTGGAAGCCGGACTCCTCCACGGTGACTGCCTCACAGTGACAGGAAGGACGCTGGCGGAGAATCTCGAGGCGCTGCGCATCCCCGAGGCCGACGGGAGCGTCGTGCGCCCCGTGGCCGATCCCCTCGACGCCAGCGGAGGCATCTCGATCCTGTCGGGATCCCTCGCGCCCGAGGGCGCGGTGGTCAAGACGGCAGGCGTGGGGGTCGATTCCTTCGAGGGAACGGCGCGCGTCTTCGAGCGGGAGCAGGCGGCGATGACTGCGCTCGCCGACGGGAGCATCCGCGCCGGCGATGTCGTCGTCGTCCGCTACGAGGGCCCCAAGGGTGGCCCGGGCATGCGCGAGATGCTCGCCATCACGGGCGCGATCAAGGGCGCGGGCCTGGGCAAGGACGTGCTGCTCGTCACCGACGGTCGCTTCTCCGGAGGAAGCACCGGCCTCTGCGTCGGCCATGTCGCCCCTGAGGCGGTGGATGGCGGCCCCATCGGCCTGGTTCGCGACGGCGACCGCATCCGCATCGACATCCCCACCCGGCGGCTCGACCTCCTCGTGGACGAGGGGGAGCTCGCCCGGCGGCGGGCGGCCTTCGAGCCGCTGCCGCCGCGCTACACCCGCGGTGTGCTCGCCAAGTACTCCCGCCTCGTGGGGTCGGCCTCCCGCGGTGCCGTCTGCGACTGAGCCCCCGCCGAGTGCGTCCTTCTGCGGTCGAAAAGCGCCGCCTGGTGGCACATCCCGACCGTAGAGCGCCGTTCGTCACGCGACGCGTTGGGTGACTGCTGCTCGTACGGCGGCGAGGACCTCGTGCGGACGCTGAGTGATCTGCTCCCACGTAAACCGCAAAACCAACCAGCCTTGAAGCATCAGGATGTTCTGACGTTCGCGATCGCGTTCGAAGGCTGACCGGCCTGTGTGATGCGCGCGACCATCCACCTCGATGGCGATCCGCAGGCCAAGATGCGCGAAGTCAATCTCGGCGATCATTCGATTCGAGGCATCGCGGACGGGGTGATTCCGGGCCCACGGACCTGTGCCGCTGCGGTCGAGGAGTGCGCCCATGCGCTGCTCTGCCTCGGACCGCGACCCCGAGGCCACGCGTTCGAGCATCGCGCGAAGGCAGGTGGCGCCGTTGCGCCCCGAACCGAGGTGAGGCTGCACGGCGCGGGTGAACGATTCCGCGTCAATGAGTCTGCTCTGCAGTGCGAGATCGATCACGTCGGCGGAACGGCGTTCACCCAGCACGATGAGGGAATCGACTAGGGCCTCGAGTGGGGGCATGAATCGAAACCCCTCGCGGCTGCGGATGGCAGCGCCGTCGGGTCGGCGAAGGATGCGGACCTGGGGTAGCGACGCCGCCGTCTTGTGGGGAACGACGACCACGCGAGGCGTCCCGGCCAGATGCCAGCCTGCGCGGCGCAGGGCGAGGTCCCCGCTGATCCGGGCGCGCGGGCCGTAGGTGATCGTGAGGATGGCCGCCCACTGACCGTCTGTGAGGTGGCGCTCGGCGTCGAAGGGCGCCGGAGCGAGGAGGACGGCGCTGCCCACGCGCTGCCACATGCCCTCGGCCACGCGACGAGCGACAGCGCGACGACTAAAGCCGCATTCCGCCAAGTCCGACGGGGACACAACGCCCCCTTGGGCGACGGACAGGGCGCGCAGGCGTCCTAGATCGTGGTGGGCGGGGGGCACCGGCACACCCTGCCGCGAACTCGGTCTCCGGTTCCGGCCCTGTCCACAGGCGGTGTTCTGCGGTCGAAAGACGCCACCGGGTGGCACATCCCGACCGCAGAACGAGTGAGGAGCCAAGGGCGGGGGGTGAGGACCCGCCCTGGCGCCCGCCCCCGGGGCCCGCTACCCTCGTCACATGCAGCAGATCGTCATTGTCGTAGGCAGGCGCGCGGGCTAACCCCAGCACCTGTCGCGAAGGCGACCCGCGCGCACCCTCCGAGCCCTCCAGGGCCGGGGGGTTTCGTGTTGAGAGGGGCCATGCGCCACCATGGACCCGCAACGGAAGTGGAATGAGGGACTGATGAGCACCAGCACAGGGCAGTCGTCCGGTGAGCAGATCACGGGGGCCCAGAGCCTGATCCGGTCGATGGAGCACGCCGGTGTCGACGTGGTCTTCGGCATTCCCGGTGGCGCCATCCTCCCGGCGTACGACCCCCTGATGGACTCCACCAAGGTCCGCCACATCCTGGTGCGTCACGAGCAGGCCGCGGGTCACGCTGCCGAGGGGTACGCCGCGGCGACCGGTCGCGTGGGCGTCTGCATGGCGACCAGTGGCCCGGGTGCCACCAACCTCGTGACGCCCATCGCCGACGCGCACATGGACTCGGTCCCCATGGTGGCGATCACCGGCCAGGTCCCCAGTTCGGCCATCGGCACCGATGCCTTCCAGGAGGCCGACATCCGCGGCATCACGATGCCGATCACCAAGCACAACTACCTCGTGACCGATCCTGCCGAGATCCCGCGTGCGATCGCCGAGGCGTTCTACCTCGCCTCGTCCGGTCGCCCCGGCCCCGTGCTGGTCGACATCTCCAAGGACGCACTCCAGGCGATGACGACGTTCGACTGGCCGACCGACATCTCGCTGCCCGGATACCACCCGGTGACCAAGCCCCACTCCAAGCAGATCCGCGAGGCGGCCCGTCTCATCCTCGAGTCATCCCGACCCGTGCTGTACGTCGGCGGCGGAGTCATCCGGGCCGATGCCTCGGCTCAGCTGCGTGAGTTGGCCGACCTCACCGGCCTGCCCGTGGTGACCACGCTCATGGCGCGTGGCGCCTTCCCCGACAGCCACCCCCAGCACATGGGAATGCCGGGCATGCACGGCACGGTGGGCGCAGTAGGGGCCCTGCAGAAGGCCGACCTCATCGTCGCCCTGGGCGCGCGCTTCGACGACCGCGTCACGGGCAAGCTCTCGACCTTCGCTCCCGGTGCCGCGATCATCCACGCCGATATCGATCCCGCGGAGATCGGCAAGAACCGCCACGCGGACGTGCCGATCGTCGGCGACGTCGGCGAGGTCATGGCCGAGCTGGTCGCAGCCCTTCGCGAGGAGATGGCGGCTGGGCGACAGGGTGACTACGAGGGCTGGTGGGTGCAGCTCAACCGCTGGCGCGATACCTACCCGCTCGGCTACGACCTGCCTGATGACGGCAGCCTGTCACCGCAGTACGTGATCGAGCGTCTCGGCGCGCTCAGCGGACCCGACGCGATCATGGCCGCGGGTGTCGGCCAGCACCAGATGTGGGGCGCGCAGTTCGTCAAGTACGAGAAGCCACGCACCTGGCTCAACTCCGGCGGACTCGGCACCATGGGCTTCGCAGTGCCCGCGGCGATGGGTGCCAAGGTCGGTGTGCCGGGGTCGGTGGTCTGGGCGATCGACGGCGACGGCTGCTTCCAGATGACCAACCAGGAGCTGGTCACCTGCGCGATCAACGACATCCCGATCAAGGTTGCTCTGATCAACAACTCCAGTCTCGGCATGGTGCGCCAGTGGCAGACCCTCTTCTACAACCAGCGGTACTCCGAGACCGACCTGCACAGCCACCGCCTCCCGGACTTCGTCAAGCTCGCCGATGCCTACGGCTGCCACGGCCTGCGCTGCGAGACCCCTGAGGAGGTCGACTCGGTGATCGAGAAGGCCCTGTCGATCAACGACGCCCCCGTCGTCATCGACTTCGTCGTCCATCGCGATGCCATGGTCTGGCCGATGGTCGCGGCGGGCACGAGCAACGACGACATCATGGTGGCGCGCGAGATGGCGCCCTCCTGGGACACGGAGGAGTGAGATGACCCGCCACACGCTGTCGGTCCTCGTCGAGGACAAGCCGGGCGTCCTCGCCCGGGTCGCGAGCCTGTTTTCACGGCGCGGCTTCAATATCGAGTCGCTGGCCGTCGGCCCCACCGAGGTGCCCGAGGTCTCGCGCATGACCATCGTCGTAAGTGTCGAAGGACTTCCTCTCGAGCAGGTGACGAAGCAACTCAACAAGCTCGTCAACGTCCTCAAGATCGTCGAGCTCGACGAGACCTCCTCGGTACAGCGAGCCATCGCCCTGGTGAAGGTCAAGGCCGATGCGGGTCAGCGCTCGAGCATTCTCGAGGTCGTGCAGCTCTTCCGCGCCAAGGTCGTCGACGTCGCGCTCGATGCCGTCACCATTGAGGTGACGGGCAACGACGACAAGATCGAGGCGCTGCTGCGGCTCCTCGAGCCCTACGGCATCAAGGAACTCGTGAAGTCGGGCGTCATCGCGGTGAGCCGCGGCGGCCGCTCCATCACCGACCGCTCCCTCAGGGCGGCTGACCGCACCGCCTGACGCCCACTACCCCCCGATACCCTCGTCCCCTGCCCACCCCCTCAAAGGAGTTCCCCGTGGCCGAGTTGTTCTACGACGGCGATGCCGACCTGTCCATCATCCAGAACCGCGTCGTCGCGGTGATGGGCTACGGCAGCCAGGGTCACGCCCACTCGCTGAGCCTGCGCGACAGCGGTGTCGACGTTCGCGTCGGCCTGGCGCCCAACTCCAAGAGCCGCGCCAAGGCCGAGGAGGAGGGCCTTCGGGTTGTCGATCCGGCCACCGCAGCAGCCGAGGCCGACCTCATCATGATGACGGTCCCCGACCCTGTGCAGAAGAAACTGTACGCCGAGGCCATCGCGCCGAACCTCCAGGAGGGCGACGCGCTCTTCTTCGCACACGGCTTCAACATCCGCTTCGGCTACGTCAATCCGCCGGCGACCGTCGACGTCTGCATGGTTGCGCCCAAGGGCCCGGGTCACCTGGTGCGCCGCGAGTACGTCGCGGGCCGCGGCGTGCCGGCAATCGTCGCTGTCGAGCAGGACTTCACCGGACAGGCGTGGCCTCTCGCACTGTCCTACGCGAAGGCAATCGGCTCGCTGCGCGCGGGCGGCATCAAGACCACCTTCACCGAGGAGACCGAGACCGACCTCTTCGGCGAGCAGGCCGTGCTCTGCGGTGGCGCCTCGCAGCTGGTCATGTACGGCTTCGAGACGCTGGTCGAGGCGGGCTACCAGCCCGAGGTCGCCTACTTCGAGTGCCTCCACGAGCTCAAGCTCATCGTCGACCTCATGTACGAGGGCGGCATCGCCAAGCAGCGCTGGAGCGTGTCGGACACAGCGGAGTACGGCGACTACGTCTCGGGCCCGCGCGTCATCGATGCGCGCGTCAAGGAGAACATGAAGGCCGTCCTCGCCGACATCCAGAACGGCTCCTTCGCCGAGCGCTTCATGAACGACCAGGAGGCCGGTGGGCCGGAGTTCAAGGCCATGCGGGCCAAGGCCGAGCAGCACCCGATCGAGGCGACGGGACGCGAACT
>JBJOJS010000059.1:0-6154 GCA_046046455.1 Actinomycetota bacterium
AGTCCACCGACTCGACCGGGCGCGCGACGGTCTCCGTCGATGCACCCGACGACACCCATGTCGGTCCCGCCACCGTCGTCTTCACGGTGACGCTCCCCAGCGGCACGCCGTACGCGCCACTGACCCCTCCACTGGTGCGCGTCACCTACAGCGAGACAGGTCAGCCCACCGCGCTCACGGTGACGCAGGCGCAGTCGACGCCATCGACGATCGGGGCCACCACCCAGCAGACGGTCATCCCCCACGTCGTCGTGCCCTACCAGGGTGACGCATCGACCAGCGACGGCACTCCGGGCACGTGGACCGTGCCGACCTCGACGGCTGCGGGCAGCGGCACGGCGCACGGGACGATGGTGGCCTTCACCCCGACATCCGTGCCTGCGGCACAGCTCACCGTCACCGCTCCCGAGGGTGTCTTCCTCAGCGAGCGCAGCACCCAGGACTGGGATAGGGGCGAGACCGAGCTCTCCATCGACTCCGGCACGACGATCTACGCGTTCTCGACCAAGATCGGCACGCACTCCGTGACCTTCTCCACGGGGACGCTGAAGACACAGGCGGCCTTCCGCGTCGCGACGGTGCCCAATGCCGCGTACTCGGTCAGCGTGACCGGCGACGACACGGTCGCCACGGGTTCCTTCTCCATCGCGCGCGTCTCGGTCCTGGACCCCTTCGGCAATCCGGTGCCCGGCACGAGCGATGACAGCGGTGGGCTGACCGCGACCGCATCGGGGCAATTGCTGCTCACGGGCCTGCAGAGCCAAGCATCCGTCTACACCGACGACTCGGGCGTCGCGAGGCTGACGCTCATCGCCGGTGGCAGCGCCGGCGCAGGTCAGTTGCTTCTGGCTCCGCTGGCCGGCAGTGACACTCCGGCCTGGCAGCCGGGCTTCAAGGCCCCCTTCGGCTTCCCTGCGCCTCGCCCCACCGCCACGCTCGACGTTCGCATCGTCGACTCCTCCGCTCCGGGAGCCTCGATATCGATCGTCGGGGAGCGCACGAGCGTGCGCGATCGCCAGGGAATCCTGGTCGAGGGCACATCCACGGGGCTCGATCCCGAGTCGATCCTGCGGCCCTGGGTGAAGGCCACCGGCCAGTCGTCCTACACGCAGGGGGCGGCCGAGATCCGGCCCGATGCCGCCGGTGACTTCAGCTGGTCTCGCCGGGGCGGCAAGAAGGTCTACGTCTACGTCGCCACGAGCGACGGCAGCGTGCGGTCCAACCGCATCACGATCCCGTAGCGAGACCTCCCCCGAGCGAGGCATCGCTTCCGCGCATCAGTCCCATGACCGATTCGCCCCACCAATTCCGACAGTCAAGACATCCGAAGGGAGGCACGCCGACGCATCGAAAGGAAAGGCATTGTCTAACGCAATGCGATCCAGCAAGTCAATACTTGCTGGCGTAGCTGCGGGTGCCTTGGGCCTCGCGCTCGTCCCCGCTCTCGGGGTCACGAGCGCGAATGCGGCGAGTGTCACGGGAGTTTCCTCCCCCGTGCGCGCAGGCGCTGTCGGGACCATCCCGGCCGCCTCTCTCGCGTTCGCCAAGTCGATCTCGGCGCCCACGACCCTCTCGGTCGTGTCTGCCCCGACGGCTGCCGCGATCATCCGCATCAACAACGGCTCAGCCACCCCCTCGAGCAGCGATGACTCGGCGTCCCTGACGTCGTCCGATAGCTCGCTCGGTTCCATCTTCGGCACCGCTGTCGCCGACGACACCGTCATCGGCCTCTCGGCTGATACGGCAGGCTCCTACACGGCCCGCCTCGCCAACGGCACGGACACCGTGACCTTCTCCTTCACCACGACGGGTGTCCCCACCTCGCTCGCCCTCACGCCTGCTACGCAGACGGTGCTCGTGGGCGCGACGGGCACGCTCGTGGCGACTCTCAGGGATGCCGCGGGCAATGTGACCCAGCCGTCCACGGTCGACTCGGTGGCCCTGTCCGACAACTCGGACGACACCCTCTCCACCGCAACGCTGACCGCTGCCAACCTGTCCAAGGGCGCCGCTGAGTTCACGCTCATCACGACGGGCAACCCCGCGGGCACGACCACCGTAACCGCCACGCCTCAGGGCACGCTGCCCGGCACCGGTGTGACGGCGGCCACCGCCTCGGTGACCAAGAGCGGTGCGATCTCCACAGCGACGATCGCCAGCATGGCTGTCACCGTGCCCACGTCGGCTGTCAACGCAGGCACCGCTCCGTCGGCCTCGACGGCGTCGGTCCCCGAGGGCACATCCGCCGTGACCGTCACGATCGATGACACCACGGCTGCTGCTGCAGGCAACTCCCTGCGCATCAAGGCCGTGCTCTCCGCTGGCACCCTCGACGGCAGCACCACGCTCACCAAGTACACCGATGTGACGACGAACGCCTCCAAGAAGGCCACCGTCGGCTACATCATCGGTGGGGCGGGCCTCGTCGCTGGTGCGACTCTCACCGTCAGCCAGGTCAACGTTGCCAACAACGCCGTGAGCCCGGCGGGTCAGATCACCATCACGCAGTCGGCTCCGCTGGCAAACCTGTCGATCTCTCCTGATGACTCGCAGGTGGCAGCGCTCAACGCCACGGTGCCGGTGACCGTCACGGTCAAGGATCAGTTCGGGAATCCGTTCGCTGGTTACACGGTCCGCGCCTTCCGCGGTCTCGCGTCCAACAACGTGCTCCTGAGCGCGGGCACGACCAACTCTGCCGGTGTGGCCACGGTCACCGTGACCAACGCTGCAGGTGCTGCAAGCGGCACCTCCGAGAACTACTCGTTCACGGGAACCCCGCCCGGCAGTGTCTCGCCCACGGTCACGGACAACAACACGCTGACCGTTGCCTACACCACCAACGGCGGCATCACGTCGCTCAGCGTGGCATCGGGCACCGCCGGCACGACGACGCCGATCACCAACACGACGACGTCGATTGCCGTCCTGCCCTACCAGATCGTCCCCTTCGGTGGCACCGCCTCGACCGCGACGACCGGCACGTTCACCGTGTCCGGCGCAGCGATCTCGGCCGGTAACTCCGGAAACGTCTCGCTGTTCACGCCGACGGCAACGCCGGCCAACAACGTGACCGTCACGGTCGGCACGGGCGCCAAGGTCTCCACGACGGCTTCGACCGTCTGGAGCGGTGGCGCTCAGAGCATCACGGTGCCTTCGGGTACGCCGGTCTACGTCTTCGCGACGAAGGCAGGCGAGCACAACGTGGTCTTCACCTCGGGTGGCCTCACGGCGACCCCGAAGATCGTTGCTGCGACGACAGCTGCCGCTGCGTACGACATCAGCATCACGCCCGCTACGCAGGCGCTCGCCAAGGGCGCTTTCGGCACGGCGACCGTGAAGCTGACGGACGTCTTCGGCAACGCTGTCGCCGGTGCCGCCGGCACCAACAACGTCACGGTGGCTGCGGCCGGCGAGGTTCTCCTCGGCGGCTTCAACGCGACCCAGACGGTGACCGTCGGAGCTGACGGCTCGGGCACCGTGACCGTCATCGCCGGCAACTCGGCTGGTGCGGGCACGCTGACCGTCACCCCGGCGTCCGGCCAGTCGGCAGCCGCGTGGGCAGCGGGCTACACCCCGCCCGCGGGCGCTCCCGCTCCCAAGGTCTCGGCTGTTGCAGCCGTGGCCGTGGGCGAGGGCCCTGTCACGAAGTCGATCACGATCACGGGCTCACGCGCCACGGTGAGTGGCAAGCCTGGCATCGAGGTTGATGGTGTGACGGTGGGCTTCGAGAACGGCAAGACGGTTGTCCCGTACTTCCGCTTCCCGGGTGAGACCTCCTACACCGAGGGCTCGGCGCGTCCGGTCATCACCGACGACGCCTTCCTGTGGCAGCGCAAGACGGGCAAGAAGTTCTACGCCTACGTCACATCCGATGACGGTGCGGTGCAGTCCAACCGCGTCATCATCCCGGCCAACTGAATCAGTCGGTCGAATAGCTAGGCACTGAACGACAGGTGGGCCCGGGCGCAACCGCTCCCGGGCCCACCAGCATAAGCGGGCTCACCTGCACAAGAGGAAGGAGATCCAGTGACGACTCCGGGTGCCACACCTCAGTTGCTCGCGCCCCGCGAGGTCGCGGCGCTCTTCCGCGTCGACCCCAAGACGGTGACGCGCTGGGCCGAGCAGGGCCGACTCACCACCGTGCGCACTCTCGGTGGGCATCGCCGCTTCCGCGCCGACGAGGTCTACGCGCTGCTGCGCGGCTCGCTCACGTCTGGGTCCGCTCTAGCGCAGGATCCAGGCCAGAGCCACGGCGCCTGACACGCTCAGGACGAGCACCACCTGCAGAGCCGCCACCGATTGCCTCACCGACAGACCGCGATCCATGAGCAGGTGCGAGAGATGGTCGCGCCCGGGCGTGAAGGGATGCCGCCCCGCCAGTAGGCGCCGGATGACGACGAACGTCGTATCCAGGATGGGCACGAAGACCAGAAGCACGGGGATCAGCGCGCTCCACGGCAGAGCGACGCTGACAGGGCGCAGGCGCAGCGTGACGATCGCGAGGAGGAAGCCGAGGAAGTAGGCGCCCGCATCTCCGAGGTAGACCGTGGCGGGTGCCCAGTTGTGCCAGAGGAAGCCCGCCGCGGTGCCCGCGAGCGCGAAGGCAAGCGCACCGACGAAGTACTGCCCGTAGAGCACGGCGACGATCCCGGTGCCGAGTGCAGCCACCAGGGTGGTGGACGCGGCGAGTCCATCGGCATTGTCGAGCAGGTTCATCGCGTTGGTGAGACCGACGATCCACAGCACCGTGATGAGGGCGTCGAGCCATCCGATCTGGAAGAAGCCCACCTGCGTGCCGGTGAACCACACCAGGAGAGCGAGCAGCGTCTGCGCGACGAGTCGGATCCACGGATTCAGTGCGCGGACGTCATCGATGAAGCCCAGCCCGGCCACGATGAGCGCGGGCAGGAGGACGGACGCGAGCAGCTGGAACGCCGTGATCTCACCGGACACCCCCACCGCGGTGAGGAAGACGAGCGTGAAGGCCATCGCGACCGCAATGCCGCCCAACTTGGGGATGGGTCGATCCTGCGTCTTGCGACCACCATCGGGGCCGTCAGTGAGGCCGGACCAGTGTGCGAGCCAGATGGATGCCTGGACAAGGATCGCCGAGAGGATGCCGGAGCCGACGAAGGCTGCGACGTAGAGCCAGGGGCTCATCGGGTGGAGATGTCGGCCGCGACGTCGGCGATGATCTGGTCGAGGTTGCGCGTGGGCTGCCAGCCGATGAGGCCGCGCACCTTGGCGGTGTCGGGCACGCGGCGCGGCATGTCTTCGAAGCCCTCTTCATAGGCCTCGTCGTAGGTCACCTTGACGATCGGGCTCGAGGAGCCGAGGCGGTCGATCACGCGCACGGCGAGGTCGGCGATGGAGATCTCCTCCTGGGAGCCGACGTTGAAGACCTGGCCCTCGGCCTCGCGGGAGTCCATGAGTCCGAGCAGTGCCTGGACGACGTCGGCGACGTGGCAGAAGCAGCGGCGCTGTGTGCCGTCTCCGTACACGGTGATGGGCTGGCCCTTGAGTGCCTGCTCGACGAAGCGCGGGATGACCATGCCGTAGAAGCCGACCTGGCGCGGGCCGACGGTGTTGAACAGGCGCACGATGACGGCGGGCAGGCCCTTCTCCTTCCAGTAGGAGTAGGCGAGCACCTCCTCGATCGCCTTCGCCTCGCTGTAGGACCAGCGCGTCTTAAGCGGCGAGCCGAGGATGCGGTCGTCCTCCTCGCTCAGCAGGTCGGAGTCGTTCTTGCCATAGATCTCCGAGGTGGAGGTGACGAGCACCTTGCGGCCGTACTTGTGGCACTTCTCGAGCACGATCTCCGAGCCGCGGATGTTGGTGGCGAGGGACTCCAGGGGCCGGCCCACGATGAGTTCGACACCGACGGCGGCGGCGAGGTGGAGGACGACGTCGGCGCGGCGTACGGCGTCATCGACGAGGGCCTCGTTGAGGATTGAGCCGAGTACGAACTCGAAGTGGGGGTCGCCGATGTGATCGCGGATGTTGTCGTGGCGGCCCGTCGAGAGGTCATCGAGGACCATGACCTGGTCGCCCCTGGCCAGCAGGGCATCGACGAGGTGGGACCCCACGAAGCCAGCTCCCCCGGTGATGAGCACGCGCATGGGGGCAGCCTAGGGGTCCGGTCGCCCTGGGTCCG
>JBJOJS010000005.1:0-3219 GCA_046046455.1 Actinomycetota bacterium
TCGAGCGCCGCTTCCAGCAGGTCTTCGTCGGCCAGCCGAGCGTCGAGGACACGATCTCGATCCTGCGCGGCATCAAGGAGAAGTACGAGGCGCACCACAAGGTTGCCATCAACGACTCCGCCTTGATTGCCGCCGCATCGCTGTCGGATCGCTACATCACGTCACGCTTCCTGCCCGACAAGGCCATCGACCTCATGGACGAGGCTGCGGCCCGCCTGCGCATGGAGATCGACTCCTCTCCCGTGGAGATCGACGTGCTCCAGCGCCAGGTCGATCGCCTGCGCATGGAGGAGATGGCGATCGCCAAGGAGACCGACGACGCGTCCAAGGAGCGACTCGAGCGCATCCGCGCCGAGATCGCCGATAAGGACGAGGAGCTGCGCGGGCTCCGCGCGAAGTGGGATGCCGAGAAGGCCGGCCTCGATCGCATTGGCGAGCTCAAGGTGCTCATCGACGACCTGCGCGCGGCTGCGGAGAAGGCCCAGCGTGGCGGTGACTTCGAGCAGGCATCCAAGTTGCTGTACGCCGAGATCCCGACGTTCGAGGAGGAACTCGAGCGCGTGACCGCCGAGACCAACGCGCGCGAGGCGTCCATGGTGCAGGAGGAAGTCACCGCCGACGACATCGCCGAGGTGGTCGAGTCGTGGACAGGCATCCCTGCGGGCCGACTGCTCGAGGGCGAGAGCGAGAAGCTCCTGCGCATGGAGGACTACCTCGACAAGCGCGTCGTCGGCCAGCCCGAGGCCGTGCGCGAGGTGAGCGATGCCGTACGCCGTGCACGCGCCGGAATTGCAGACCCGAATCGACCCACCGGGTCATTCCTCTTCCTAGGCCCCACCGGCGTCGGCAAGACCGAGCTCGCCAAGGCGCTCGCGGAGTTCCTCTTCGACGACGAGCGCGCGATGATCCGCATCGACATGAGCGAGTACTCCGAGAAGCATTCGGTCGCACGGCTCGTGGGCGCACCCCCCGGGTACGTCGGGTACGAGGAGGGGGGCCAGCTCACCGAGGCTGTGCGCCGCCGCCCCTACTCCGTCGTGCTGCTCGATGAGGTGGAGAAGGCCAATCCTGAGGTCTTCGACATCCTGCTCCAGGTGCTCGACGATGGTCGCCTCACCGATGGCCAGGGCCGCACCGTCGATTTCCGCAACACGATTCTCATCCTCACGTCCAACATGGGCTCGCAGTACCTGATCGACCAGACCGAGCCCTATGACGTGCGCAAGGAGCAGGTCATGGCGGTGGTGCGTCAGCACTTCCGCCCGGAGTTCCTCAATCGCCTCGATGCGCTGGTGATGTTCAACCCGCTCGACAAGGCTGAACTCGAACGCATCGCCCGGCTCCAGGTCGAACAGTTGCAAAAGCGGCTGCATGATCGGCGTATCACCCTCGACATCACCGACGAGGCACTGCAGTGGCTGGTCAACAAGGGGTACGACCCGGCGTACGGCGCTCGGCCGCTGCGACGACTCGTGCAGACCGCGATCGGCGATCCGTTGGCGAAGGAGATCCTCTCGGGCGAGGTGCATGACGGTGACACCGTCGTTATCGGCACCGTGCCGGATGGCGCTCATCTGAGCGTGGCGCCCAAGCGGTAGCCCCCGATTAATGTGACATGGCCCTCACATCCCCTCGGGACGCTGAGGGCCATGTCGCTTCCGGGCTCCCGCTCGGGCAGAATCGAATGATGCGCGTGGTGCGGTCGTTGCTCGTGTGCGGAGCCCTCGCCGCCACGCTTCTCGTCGCTCCGCCCGTGCAGGCGAAGCCCGCCGACTCGGTCACGATGCCGCGTACCTGCCGGGACAGTTTCAACGTCGCCTCGTATCGCGGCTTCGATGTGTCCCAGGTGGCGACCGACCGTGTCGTCGAGTTCGACGGCAAACGAGTGACCCTTGATCGCAAGGGCTGGGCTGCCGACAACCCCAAGGATCCGTCCTGGACCCTGTGGTTCCACTCGCTCTCGTGGATCGTGCCGCTGGCCCTCGATGACTCCGAGACCGCCATCCGCGTCTTCATGGAGCGCGACCGGCTGCTCCCGGATCCGGGGGCCTCGGTGGGCAACCGCATCCGCCGCCCCATGGGCTGGACGCAGGGTCAGTTCCGCAACCGCCTCGAGACGGTGACCTGCCTCTACCACCTCACGGATGATCCGCGGCTCATCCCGATCGCCAGGCGACTCGCGGCCGCCAACATGGATCCGGACCGCTATCCGGGTCCGCCGAACTTCCCTGTGCACAACCACGGGTCGATGTCGAACATCGCTCTCATGCAGGCGAGTAAGGCCTTCGGCATCGAGGAATGGGGTGAGATCGCCCTCCAGCGCTTTCGCCGCGACCTGCCCTCGGTCTTCGAACCCTGCGGAATGATGCGCGAGCAGAGCAGCACTTATCAGCAGCACAATCTCCGTCTGTGGAACAAGGTCGCCCACGGCCTGGGGATCGACCTCGCCCGCGAGGAGCGCGCACTCGGAGCCCTCGTGCGTCCCGACGGCGTGCTCGAGGCCATCGGCGACGGCCAGCCGGCGTCGGGCCTGGAGCCCAACGGCATGTCCCTGTGGTGTCGCGAGACCGGCTGGGCGGCAGGCACCGTGGAGGGCGCTCACTTCACCCTCCGCTTCGGTCCGCCCGTTGACTACCACGGCCATCGTGACCGCGGTGGTCTCACGTGGTTCGCACTCGGCACTCCGGTGCTGTCCGACCGCGGGTTGTTCAGCAAGGACCGGGGAGAGCGCTACGACTTCGCTCACTCCATGGCAGCGCACTCGGTTTTCGAGCCTGTCGGATCGCCGAAGTACGACCCCGCCGCACGCGCATCGCGTATCTCCGCCAGGGAATTCACGGTGCGGGACTCGGGTGACGGCATCGAGCGCCAGCGCGACGTAGAGGTCGGGCCGACGCGGCTCATCGTCCGAGATCGCGGCACGGGTGTGCGGGACTGGATTCAGCACTGGCAGTTGGCACCCGGCTGGGAGCCGACCGCGACGGGGGCCGTCCACCAGGCCGCGGGACTCACCCTCACGATCGATTGCCCCAAGCTCAAGGCCGTCAAGGTCGAGGCATTCACTGCCTGGCGCACCGCTGTCGACGCGTGGGACATGCAGTGCCGCGTTTCCGCGGATCGCACGGGCGCGCGCCTGACCACGACACTCACGGTGTCGCCGACATCATGACGCGTTCCGTCGGGGTGAGGCGAGGCCTCATCGCCGCGACCTGCGCGACC
>JBJOJS010000007.1:0-12575 GCA_046046455.1 Actinomycetota bacterium
GTCGATCCCGCCGGGAGCGGTGACGGTGAAGGACGGCGTGAGGCTCGTCGCCTGCTTCGTCGCCTTGAGTTCCAGCGTGAGCGCCTGCCAGGTGCCATCGACAGTGAAGGGCAGGCTCACCGTGTCGCCCGCACCTGTCGCGAGGGTCATGGTCCCCTGACGGGTGGCACCGTCCGAGGAGCGCACATAGGCCTCGAGTCGGTACGTCGCTCCGGCGTAGACGGTCACGGCCTGGCCGTCCACATCGGTCGTGATGGGGGCCGACGTGCCGGTCTGGCTCGCCGTCATCAGGGCGCGCAGGTAGGCCTGGCCGCCCGCGGCATCGTCGACGCCGTCGAGTACGGCCAGGGTCGTGCCCTTCGCCGATCCGACCGCGATCCACGAGGGCACATCGCGGCTCACGACGTCATCGACGAGCACGGAGCCGCCGATCGCCACGCCGATGTCGCTGCGCACAGAGGCGGTCTTGGTGTTGGACATCTGCAGGCTCACGAGGATCTGGCGCCAGGTGCCGTCTGCGGTGTAGTTGACCGTGGTCGACTCCAGGGTCTTGCCCGAGGAGTCCAGGCCCAGGACCGTTGCCGAGCCCTTGACCGAAGCGCCGTTCGTCGACCTCACCCAGAAGGCGAGTTGGCGGGTGCGCGGGGTCGTCACGGTCGCCTTGTCGGTGAGACTCATGGAGCCTGTGCTCGTCGCACTCGACGGCGATGTCAGCTCGACGACGCCCTCGCCGGAGTGCGCCAATGTCGAGTCATCCCTGCCGAGGAGCGACACGGCTCCGCCCGAGACCGTCCACGGATCGTGCGGCTGCAGACCCGCGCTCGTCAAGCCGACGTCATCCACATAGATCGTGACCTTGCCCGCCGTATCGAGGTTCTTGATGGTGAGCTTGACCTTGCTCGTGCCTGTGTAGGTCACCGTCAGCGGTGCGGTGATGAGCATCGGCTCGCTGCCGATGGTGTAAGTCTTGGCCGTGCCGCTCTGCTTGTCGGTGGTGACCTGGATGCTCACCTTGGACCCCGGTGACGAGGTCCGGATCCAGGCGCTGCCCGTCCACACCGAGCCGTCCGCGGCTGCGTACTCCGCGGTATAGACGGCCGTCCTGGTGTAGTCGTCCTTCGCGACCATCTGCATCGCACCCCTGCCGGTGACGGCATTGGTGCCGATGGTCTGAGCCGAAGTTACGGAGGTGCTCGCCCCATTGCTGGCGACGTCAGTCGTGCTCCACCCCGCGAGTTTGGGGGGCGCCCCGAGCTTGCCGTCATTGGTCGTGTTGATGCCGCTCACCGACAGATGCGCGTCGTCGATGACCACGGCCACGCCCGGCTGACCGGGCTCGATGACGAACTCAGCCTTGAGGGCAGTAGACCCGCCGCCCATCTTCTGCGCGAAGGAAACCGGAGTCCACTGTCCTGGGACGAGCGTGAAGGGCGTGCTCCAGGAGCCGGTCGCATCGCTCAGACGCAGCGAGACGCGCGCGGCGACATCGGACCTGAGCTGTGCGCTCAGGGTGTACGTCGTGGCGATGGGTGGCAGGTCCTGCGGGTAGAACGCGCTCGCTCCGCCGCCCGCAAGATCCACGAGTGTCGCCGCTCCCGAGCCCGCATAGGTGTCGTCACCTGAGACGAGGAAGTTCACCGCACCCGGGGTGGTCGGCGAAATCTTCCACTCCTGCTGCTCGACCGCCTGGTCGTCGACCCACAGTTCGACCCCGCGCTCGGCGATGGTGATGCTCGGCCGGAGGGAGGTGTGCCCGTCCTTCGTGATCGGCAGGGTCACCGAGACGCGCGTCCACTGCGTGCCCACCGAGTAGGGCCGGTCGACGTACTCGTCGGTGTCGCCCTTGGCCCACAGGCGGAGAGTGCCGCTGACCGTGCCGGTCTTGGCACGCAGCCAGGCCGTGTAGGTGTACGTCTTGCCCTTGCTCACCTTCTCCTGCATGAGGTACTCGAAGCGCGCATTCGCGGCACTCGAGGAGTTGAGGGCGGCGTAGCCCGCACCCGAGCGCGCCTCCCCGGTGAAGAGCCGCACCTCATTGGGCCCGATACCCGCGGGCGACTTCTCCAGCGACTCGATCGTGAGGTTGTCGAAGCGGATGCCCGGCGTCGAGCTGAGCTCATCGGGCACCTGGCCGAAGAGACCGGACTGCGGTGCGGTGTAGCTATCGAGATCGATCGAGTCGCTGAAGAGGACCTCGTCGTCATCGCTCTGGGTGACGAAGGCGCGCACGCGTGAGTCGAACGCCGTCAGGCGCACGGTGTACCACGTGTCGCGCTTGACGTTGTCCATGGCCGCGTAGCCCGCGGGCCGCGTCTTGACGCCCTTGTCGTAGGCGAAGAAGCCGCCATCGCCGCCGCTGGTCTGGAGTCGGAAGAAGTAGCCCTTTGTCGCGCCGTAGCCGCCGTTGAGCCAGAAGCCGATGTTGGCGATCTCGCGGGTGTTCTGGGAACTGCTGCTGCCCGAGGGGAAGCGGACGCGGATCGACATGTCGAAGTCGCCCCCGCTGGCACCGGTGGAATCGTCGTAGAGAAGCCACGCCTGGCGGCCATCGCTGCGCAGTGTCCCGCTGAGAGTGCCCGTGGAGGTGTCGAGGCTCACGCCCGAGGTGTAGCCCGGCTTCAGCGGCACCGACTCCATCGACTCGAAGATGCTGAGGACGTTGGGCCGCCAGACGTTGGGCGCGACGATGGGCCCGGGGGCGGTGTCGATGTGGGTCGTCACCGCATCGACGTAGATGGTCTGGCCGTAGGTGCGCGGGATGAGCGAGAGCCGCACGGAGTCGCAATCGGCGCCCACCTGCAGACTGGCGTTGACCTGCGTCCACGTGCCGGACTTCACGGTGATCACACCGGATGTGGCAGACACGGGCGTGTCACAGTCACGGCCCGTGAGGATCATCTCCGCCTGGGTCGAACCGCTGCTGGCGGTGATCCATGCGCTCGCCGACAGCGCACCGCCGCTGAAGTCGACGGGAATCGTTTGGTTCAGGCCCCAGTACTCCCCCGAGCCTGTGAAGACGTTCTTCGCCTTCGCCATGAAGCGCCCGTCCGACTCGGCATTCGGGGCGTTGCCCTCGATCGCAGACGAATCCACTCCCTGTGCTCGCCACCCGGAGATCGATCCGTCGTTGGACTCGAAGTCACCATTGAGGAGCAGGTCGAGGTCCTCGAAGTCCCCGTTGGGCAGGAGCGATCCGTCGGTCGACTCGAAGTCGCCTCCGGGGATGAGATTGTCGTTGGCATCGTCTTCGAAGCCGGCGTTGGCGATGAGGTTGCCCGGGTCGGAGAGCTGCTCGAATCCACCGTCCTTGGCGGCGTCCGCAGGCATCGCCCCGTCGAAGGTGCCGTCGATGAGCGAGACATTCGTGGGCTCGAAGTCGCCCGCGGGCAGGAGGTTGACGAAGTCCATGAGCCCTTCGCCCGTCATCGACCGGGTGCCCGTTGCCGTGACGCCCACGGTGACGGAGGTGTCCGTGGACTTCGCGAAGCCGATGTAGGCATCGAAACTCATGTGGCGGCCATCGATCACCGCTTCGGCGAGGGCATCGAAACGCAGGGCGAACTCGTCATCCTCGAGACCGACATGGATGAGGATCTCCTCGAGGGTGATGCCCCCGCCCTTGAGTCCCACGGGGATGGCAGCGTCGAGGTTGACGTTGCCCTCGAGGTCGAACCACCCGGTGGCGGTGATCTCCGTGTCGGCGTTCGTGCCCGTCCCGAAATCCTCCATGAGATTGCCGGGCACGTTGACCGCCGCGCTGATGTACTCGCGGCCCGGATCCATCTCGATGGGTGCGCCGTGGAGCACCACCTGGGCGCCATCGGCGAGATCGGTCCAGGAGAAGCCATTGACGTTGACGGCGTTGACGTCGACACCGTTGTAGGCCTGCGGATCGAGGTCGTCGCTGTCGGTGAGTTGTGCGAGCACGGTGCCGACCTCGGTCCATCCCGCACATCCCGGTGCCACGATGGTGGTCACGTAGGGGATCTCGATGCCGAACTCTCCGCAGAACTCGATCCCGAACCCGTTGGTGCTATAGCCGGAGAGGTCGGGCATGACCAGGTCGGGGTTGTCGTCGGTCTGCGGCCCCTTGTAGATGGTGACGGTCGGGGCGCCCAGGGAGATCCCGCCGAACTCCACCTCCATGTCCGAAGACCCATCCCAGCGCGCCCAGCTGCGGTCCGCGAGGAAGGCTCCCTGCGCAGAGATATCGGGCAGATCGGAGTCGTCGAAGTCGATCTGGGAGGACCCCGTGAAGTAGATGCCGGGGACCCCGGGGCAGTAGGACTCGAGCGTGCACTCGTCGGAGATGGTGAAGGAGCCCTGGAAGTTGATGCCGTTGCTGAACTGCTGCCACTCGACCATGCCAACGTCGACCTGCCATGACTCCACACCGTCGACCATCGACACGGTGCCGGTGAACTCCGTCTCCGGGATCTCCAGGCCCGTGTAGGGGCTGTAGATGTTGTCCGGCGATGTGCCGATCGCGGTGGCGGTCCAGTTCTCCGGATCGGTGTAGATGTAGCTGACCGGGAGCGTGAACCCATCGCCTACGGCGAACTGCACGCTGGTCGTGCCGGAGATGGTCACCTCGCTCGAGTCACCGGTCGCGTCATCACGCGTGTCGGCGCGCGCGCTCACCACCGTCACGTCATCGGGCTCGGTGTCATCGACCGACCCCGGTCCACGCAAGTAGATCCGCCCGCCCGTGAGTCCGGCTCCACTGGCGAGCGGCACACGCCCACCCTCGGCCTTGCCGGGCAGTGCCGCGAGCGACCAGCGCGGCTCCCCGCGCATGGTGCCGTCAGGGTTGAAACCCGCGCTGCGGTAGAAACCCCGGACGGGTGTCTGGGTGCCATTGATGTCGAGGCTGCCGGTCGCCGCGAGGTCGAAGCCGCCGTTGCGCTCGATGAAGCCGGTGAGTCGGATATCGCCGTCCCCGTGGCGCATGGAGTACGTCAGGACAGGGTCGAAGGTCCACCCGCTGCGCTCACGTGCCTTCAGGACGTACGCCGTCGTCGACACGAAGGTCTGCGGCATGTCCAGGAGGAGCTCGCCCGGAGCGAGCATGGTGAGCGATCCGGTGATCCCCTGGCGCGTCAGTGTGACGGTGCTCTGTGTACCGACGAGCAGGCGTGTGCGGTCGATCCCGAGGATCGTGCCGGTGGCGGCCTTAGCGCGCAGGGTCTGGACTCCGGGTGAGGTGAAGCCGACGTCCAGCGCGATGTCGAGGGTGCCGATGCGCACGCGCCCCGGTGCGCTCAAGGTCCAGACCTTCTCGCCGGCCGCGAGGCCGACATCACCGGCGAGCCGGTCCGTGATCGCCATGAGCCCGGGGGCGAGGCGCGTGGCCCAACGGCCCCTGTCGCTGCCCTGCACGCTCGCGCGCCAGTCGTCGCCATCGGTGACCGAGAGGCGGGCGGGTGAGGTCATATCCGGTCCGCGCACGCTCACGATGGCGGATCCCGTGAGGCCGGGTCGCTGGTGCGTCGATGTCAGTCGAGGCTCAGCGATACGCGCAGTCGCGAGTCGCCCGTCGCGGCCGCGACCGCTGATCGACCATGTCGTGCCCGTGCGACCGATCGGGCTGCGCAGCGATCCGGTGAGGGGCACGCGCGTGCCGGCGAATGCGATTGAGCCGGCGCCACGGAGCTGGTACCCGCCACGCGCGTTGAGTTCGCCGCGCATCGTGAGGGTGGCGTCCGTCGCCGATGCCGTGAGCAGGATGCTGCCCGCCCAGTCGCATCGCTCGGGTGAGGCCACCAGAGTGGTGGTCTGATCCCAGGTCGGCATGGGCTTGGGGTGGGCGGCAAGGTCGATCGACAGCGCACCGCGGAGCTGTCGCCCGACGAGACGCAGGTCACCCTTGACCGCATCCTGAGCGAGCGCGACTCCTCCGATGGAACCGCGCACCTGCGCGATCCTCAGCACGCGACTGGGCCCGAAGACCGCCCCGAAGAGATAGGTGTCACCCGGACCCTTAAGCCGCACGATGCCGCGCGGTAGGTCACCCACGCAGGTGGAGTCGACAGTGGTGAAGTTCAGGGGAAGCCCGGGCCCCGGGCCTGGCCCCGGCCGGTCGACCGCCTGGGCTGCGGTGGCTCCCCCGACGAGCAGCGAGGCTCCTACTGCGAGCGTCGCGAGCACGCTCATGACCGTGCGCACAGGACTCACCTCGGCAGACTAGTCACCCGGCGGCGAGGAAGTCGGTTGAACGTCGGACGGGATCACCGGCACTTGTCACCTCATCGCGCGCACGACGACGGCGTTGGACCGCACCCGCACGCCATCGACGAGGACGGTCGCATAGATGCGGACGGGACCCGTCGCCCTCGTCCGCCACGTGAAGCGACCGTCGTCGGCGACCGTGGGTCGGGTCGGTGCGCTCGCGTAGCCCGCACGCCCTCCCGACCAGGTGCGCACGGTGATCTCGCGGCCGACCAGTCCGGTCGACGTACCGCGGACGATGACCATCGGCTTCTGGCGACCGGTGCCGCGCGTGGCGGTGATGAGCATGGTCGGCACGGTGGGCTCGGCCACCTCGATCCCGAGCGAGAGCACGAGAGCACGATCATCGCTCGTGCGTCCGATGATCTGCAGCACGCGCTCGCCCGGGGGCGTCCCGGCCGGGAGCTCGATGCTCGCGGACATCGCTCCATCGGCATCGACGGCGACGCGACCGAGTGAGTAACTCGAGCGTGGCAGTAGGCGGGCGATGACGTAGGCGAGTGCACTCGTCGTCGGTGGATCGAGGAAGACATCGACGTAGCCCGACGGCGCGAAGCCAGCACCACCGACCTTCAGTGCTCCACCCGTCGGCACGCGCAGGACGCCGTCGCCGGCGACCTGCTGACCCATCCCATCCGCGTCGGTCGCACCGAGCGCGAGGGAGTAGCCCGTGCCGCTCACGAGCAATTGACCGCCGGTCGTCTCCTGGCGGAGGAGGGGATCGGGTTGCCCTCCGACCAGACCCTGTGCCTCACCCGGGGGCAGGACCGGTGCGGGCACGGGCGAAGGACTCGGCTCCGGAGCCGGCGAAGGCGACGCCGACGGACTCGGAGACGGTGACGGCGACGCAGAAGGAGAAGGTGCCGGCGCGGGAGCAGGTGCCGGCGCGGGCGCGGGGGCCGGGGCGGGAGCGGGCGGCGGTGGCGGTGGCACGTACGGGGCAGCCGGAGTGACGGCGCCCGACGCCGGCGATGGCGTGCCCGTGCCGACATCGTTGATCCCGGCGACGCGGAAATAGTGCGCGGTGCCATTGGCCAGCGACGATGCCACGCACGAGGTCGCCAGTCCCGGGGTCGCGCAGGCTCCGGACGCCGCGGTGAAGGGTCCGCTCGGACTCGTCGCCACCTGCACGACGTAGCCCGTCACTGCCAGACCACCGGTGTCATCGGGTGCGGACCACGACACCGTCGCCTCGCCATTGCCCGCCACACCGGAGGGCGCGGCCGGTGCGCCGGGGGCGGCAGCGGGTGTCACGGTGGTGCTCGCGACCGCACCCCATCCCGCGCCGGTGAGCGCGTCGACATCGACGGCGTACGTCGCGCCATTGGCCAGCCCGGTGATCGTGCAGGTCAGTGCGGGAGCCACGGCCAGGCATCGCGCCGTGCCCGGGGTGGCGGTCGCGCGGTAGCGCGTGATGGGGAAGGTGCCGGCGCTGGCCGGTGCCTGCCAGGACACGACCGCCGACGCCGGCCCGCGCACAGCGGCGACCGCGAGGGGCGCGGTAGCGGTCGACACGGTTGCCGAGGGCGACGGCGTCACCGGATCGGAGGCAGCCGATGCCACCGAGCTGCCGACGCTGTTGGCTGCCCGCACCGTGAAGGTGTACGCCGAGTCGTCGGTGAGGCCGGTGACGGTGCAGTAGAGGTCGTCGGTCGTCGCGCACGTGGCGCCGCCGGGGGCCGCGGTCACGGTGTAGCCGGTGAGCGGCACGCCACCGGTGAAGGTGGGTGCCTGCCACGTGACCTGCGCGGATCCGCTCAGGGCGGCCGCGAGCACGCCCGTCGGTGCACCCGGCAGGGTCGGCTGGTACTCATACGAACCCGCGCTGAGTGCGGTGCCATCGGGTGTGGTCACGCTGATCGCCACGCTGCCGACTCCGCGCGCCGGAGCTACCGCGGTGATCTGGGTGTCGTCGAGGACGGTGAATGACGTCGCCGCATCGGGGCCGAACTTCACCGCGGTGGCGCCGGTGAAGCTCTGGCCCGTGATCACCACACTGGTCCCGCCGGTGGCCGGGCCGGCGTTGGGTGTGAATGACGTGACCGTCGTCGGCGGCCGCACGGCCTGCAGCAGCGCCGCGGCGTTGATGAGTCCCGCACCGCAGGTCTTGGACGGGGTGCCTGGATCACAGGCACCGCCGGGGAACGCCGTCGCATGGGCTGGGTTGACCAGGAGTGCATCGATCTGCGCCGGGGTCAGCGTGGGTGCGCGCGAGAGCATGAGGGCGACGACACCGGCGACATGCGGCGTGGCCATGCTCGTGCCGCTGTAGGACGCGTACGTCGGCGTCGCCGGCGAGGTGCCACCGGAGTTGAGCGTGGACCAGATGCCCTGACCGGGTGCGGCGATCTCGACGGTCGATCCGAAGTTGGAGAACGACGCCCGAGCGCCCGTGGATGTCGTCGCGGCGACGGTCACCACGCCCGTGCAGTTGGCCGGGGTGAAGGCGGAGGCATCGGAGTTGCTGTTGCCGGCCGCGACGACGACCACCGTGCCCCTGCTGCGCGCCGAGTTGATGGCGGTCTGGGTCGAGGAGTCGCAACTGCCCGAGCCACCGAGGGACATGTTGATGATGCGTGCGGGAGTGGGATTGGTCGGCAGGCCCGACACACTGCCGCCCGAGGCCCAGATAATGCCCGCGGCGATGTCGGAGGTGTAGCCCCCGCCGGTGCCGAGGACGCGGACATGCTGCACCTTGACGTCCGGGGCCACACCGACCACGCCGACGCCGTTGTTGCCGATCGCGTTGATCGTGCCCGCGACGTGGGTGCCGTGCCAACTGCTGCTGCGCGAGGAGGTCCAGTCACCGGGATCGGCCGGGTCGGGGTCGCGGCCGTTGCCGTCGTTGGCGACCGCGAGCGACTCGATCATGTCGTAGCCGGCGACGGTCTGGTCGATCAGATCGGGGTGCGCGGTGCCACCGGTGTCCAGGACGGCGACCACGACCTCCGGAGCGCCGCGCGTCATCGCCCAGGCGCTCGGTGCATTGAGGCCGTAGGTGCCGTTGAGCCCCCACATCTGGCTTGAGACGTAGTAGGGATCGTCGGGCTGGAACTCCGCGCGCGGTGTGACCGCGACGCGGCTCGACCCCACTCCCGTGCCCACGGCATTCGTCGCCACGACGCTCGCGTAGTAGGTCACGGCATTGGTGAGGCCGGTGACAGTGCATGTGAGCGAGGCCGTCTGGCAGGTCGCCACGGGGTCGCCCCCGGTCGCTGCGGCGTAGAGCTGGCCGGTGTAGCCCGTGACAGCGCTCCCGCCGTCGTTCGCCGGCGCGGTCCACGACAGGCGCACCTGACCGGAGGAAGTCCGACCCTGCACGTTGCGCGGCGCACTCGGCACCTGCGCGGCGGAGGGGACCGCGGAGACGCGCGGCGCCGACGCGGGCGAGTTGCCGATGTGATTGCTCGCCGTGACATCGATCCAGTACGTCGTGCCCGGGGTGAGGCTCGACAGGGTGCAGCTCGTGGCGGTGGCTGTGCAGGTGGCCCGCTGCGTGCCACCGATCGAATCGTCGTAGGCGCGGACGGTGTAGCTCGCCGGGGTCGGCGGTGTCGCCGGTGCGGTCCACGTGACCTGCAGTGTGGCCGGCCCCGGCGTGGCCACCACCGACGTGGGAGCCGCGGGAGGGGTCGAGCCGAGGATGCCGAAGTCGATCGCCACCTGGTTGTCGAAGGTGTTGGGCGCCAAGTCGCCGTTAGGCCACAGGTAATCCACCGTGCGCGCCTGTAGGCGCACGTTGGCCGACGCCGAGCCGACGAGGCAGGCCCAGTCGACGGAGAACTCCCACCAGGCGTAGGGCATGCCCGGGAAGGCCCGATGGACTCCGCTGCGCCGGGTGAGCGTGCCCGCGCAGACTCGCGAGCTCGAGGTGTCGTAGTCGTAGACCGTGATCGATGTGGATTGGCCTGCGTCGAGCGCCGCCGGGACGGGGCGCACCGACAGGTCGGCGACGTCGTCGCCATCGACGTCGAACTCCGTGGAGATGGCGACGTCGTTGTAAAGCAGCCAGTTGCGATCGTCGATGGCGGTGTAAGGGACGATGTCGATGATCATGCGCGAGGGATTCGCCGCCGTGACATAGGCGTCGGCCCAGATGATCTCCGCATCGACGCTCCACCCGGCGTCCAGATTGTCATCGTCGAAGCAGCGAGCGATGGGCTCCACCGCCGAGGACTCGGTGCACGCCGTCGTGATCTGCTGCAGGGAGTCCGCATCCTTGACGGGCCGGGGCGCATCGGGGCCGCGCACGGGAGTGTCCTCGGCGAGCTCGATGAAGCGGTCGGGTTCGGCCCAGGCGATGCGGGGATCCTTCTCGAGCAGCGCAGCGATCTGCTCGGCGGTGGCCTCCGAGACCGGGCCCTCCAATTCGACGGTCCGCATGCCCGCACCGAGCGGGTCACCCGGGTCGAGCGCGACTCCGGGCACGACGCCGCTGCCGGTGGCCTCACCATCGGGTCGGATGGGAGCGACGCCGCGCTCGTAGGAGACGATGAGTCGGGAGACCTCGGGGGGCCCGTCGGACGGTGCGGCCGCCGCCGCTGCAGGCGCGGTCGTGAGGAATCCGCCCACGAGGGCCATGGCCGCACCCAGGGCAATCGAGTGCCCTGCTCGCGTGGTCATGCCCATGATTCGCCCCTCGGCGGCCTTCGGCCGGTGCCCTGACGCTAGCAGCGCCTATATAGAGGTGTCGTGCCCTCCGATCCCGGGCATCGTCCCGTGAACCGTCTCTACGATGGGCGCATGCGTCGGTTCGGGTCCCTGGCCGTCACGCTCGCGGCCCTGGTCTCGGGCCTGCTGATCGCACCCCCCGCGTCACAGGCTGACCTGCTCGATGCGTCATCGGAGTTCGCCCTCGTCGGTCCGGTGCGCTACACCGCGACCGCCGGTGCCCAGGACCCGGTCTACGGAGCCTCCTTCGTCATCATCGGCGATGCGTACGCCGAGAACCCGATCACCGCCGACGACACCGTCGTCCTCACCCTCACCGGCGCGACCTCTGGCACCGGTGCGCTGTGGTTCAGCCGGACCAACCGGCTCTTCCCCGCAGGCGGCGGCCTGGCCGACGACACCGTGACCCTCATGGATCCCACCACTGCGCCGGCGCGCATCGGCAGCGGCCACCCCTTCACGATCATCAACGGCGGCTCCGTCGATGACACCGTCCTGCAGACCTACGTCGCCGCGAGCGCGCCGGGCACCTACGCGGGTGACGTGCGCATCTACGAGGGTTCGCAGCCGACGATGTCACCTGCTTCGCTCGTCCAGCACACGACGTTCAGATTCACCACGGCCGGAGCGCCCCGGTCGATCTCGCTCGATGACACTCAACTCCAGCTCATCGCGACCCCGGTCGACCAGCAGACCCTCACCGTCCAGGTGCTCGACGACTCGGGCCAGGCGACCCAGCTCGCCAGCAGCGACCAGATCGCCATCTCGACGTCGAATGCGAATGTCGCGGCACCTGCCGTCGCGTCCTTGACCGCGGCTGACTTCGACGACAGCCTCATCAGCCCACTCGGCGGGGCGCCACTGGCGGTCAACGGCGGCAGCCAGGCGGGTGCGGCCACCCTCACTCTCACGCCGCTGGGCACGCTCCCGAGCAGTGGGGTCCGTGCGGTCACGGCGCAGGCGGACTCGATTCCGCTCACGACGAAGCAACCCGGTCTCTTCGAGATGGTCTTCCCCACCGATCAGCGCTACCTCGATGAGGACCGCAGCACCGACGACACCGCGTGGTACGTCGTCAACGACATCTACGTCAACAACCTCATCCTCGTCGGCGAGGGAGCCGATCCCACGAGCGGCATCGTCGGCTACGTCACGACATCGGCCAGCAATTGGCAGGGGCTCATCGTTGCCGGCGGTGCCCGCACCCCGGTCGAGCAGGTGCCCAATGCCAGCACCGACGTGCCGGTGGTCCTCGCGTCGGGCACCGACGGCACAGCCGTTGCCGTGCTCGCATGGCAGTCCGTCACCGAGGGCGGACGCGTCACGCTGCGCACGGGGACCGGGTCGGCGACCCGATGGACGGTCATCGACGTCGAGGAGCCCACTCCCGAGCCGCGCACCAGCCCGTCGGGCCGGATCACCGCCAAGTCGGGCGAGCCGATCGACTTCATCGTGACCCTGCGCGATGACTTCGGCAATCCCTACCCCAACTTCAAGGTCCGCGGCCAGGCCCGCTCCAGCCGGGGCACTCCTGTCGGACCGATGAGCGCGTGGGAGTCCACCGACTCGACCGGGCGCGCGACGGTCTCCGTCGATGCACCCGACGACACCCATGTCGGTCCCGCCACCGTCGTCTTCACGGTGACGCTCCCCAGCGGCACGCCGTACGCGCCACT
>JBJOJS010000016.1:0-12498 GCA_046046455.1 Actinomycetota bacterium
GCACGAGATCGGCGAACTGCTGCAGCGGAACGAACGCATCGACCGCGTCATCGGGGTCCACCCGTTCGACGGTCGGGACCGCGAAGAAGGCGAGCACCCCCATGGGCGGGCAGGTGAACACGCCGATCGCACGATCCGACGTGACGACCCGCGACGACAGGGCCGGGTCCCACCTCAGCTGCCTCCGGCAGAACCCCTCGAGGAACCGCGCCTCGGGCTCTGCCAGTCGGATCGTCACTCCTGAATTCTCAGGGGCTCCAACACGGCCCGCAACTCCGCGGCCATGCGCACGGGGCGGCCGGACTCCTGGTCGAGCACAGCCAGGACGGTGCTCGCCTCGGCGGCGACGTCGCCGTGCTCGTCGATGATCCGGTACTTCAGCGTGTAGGACGTGTTGCCCAGATGAGCGACCCAGGTCTCGATGACCACCGGCTCGGCCGCGAGCAGCAGCGGCTTGCGGTGGGTGATCTCCTGCTTGACGACGACCTGCGAGACGCCGTGGCCGTGGACGAGGCGGAAGTCGCGCAGCAGTCCGACCCGGGCCTCCTGCAGGTAGTCGTGGAACACGACGTTGTTGACGTGCCCGAGCGGGTCGAGGTCACTGAACCGCCGGTGAACAGGGATCCGGGCGATGCGCGGGTCCGATGCCGAGTCAGTCACGGGTGAGCTTGCGGTAGGTCGCGCGATGCGGACGGGCCGCGTCGGCGCCGAGCCGCTCGATCTTGTTCTTCTCGTAGGACTCGAAGTTGCCCTCGAACCAGAACCACTGCGAGTCGCCCTCGTAGGCGAGGATGTGGGTGGCGATGCGATCGAGGAACCACCGATCGTGAGAGGTGATCACGGCGCAGCCGGGGAACTCCAGGAGGGCGTTCTCCAGAGAGCCGAGGGTCTCGACGTCCAGGTCGTTGGTGGGCTCGTCGAGCAGGAGCAGATTGCCGCCCATCTTGAGGGTGAGCGCGAGATTGAGTCGATTGCGCTCGCCGCCGGAGAGCACGCCCGCGGGCTTCTGCTGATCGGGACCCTTGAAGCCGAATGCGGAGACATACGCTCGCGAGGGCATCTCGACCTGGCCGACCTTGATCCAATCGAGCCCGTCGGAGACAACCTCCCACACGTTCTTCTTGGGGTCGAGGCCCGAGCGGCTCTGGTCGACGTAGGACAGCGTGACGGTCTCACCGACCTTGATGTCACCCGAGGTGGGCAGCTCGTCCTTGTCATCGGATCCGCCCTGCGCGGCGGCCACGATCATGCGGAAGAGCGTCGTCTTGCCGACGCCGTTGGGGCCGATGACGCCGACGATGCCATTGCGCGGGAGCGTGAAGGACAGATCGTCGAGCAGCACCCGGTCGCCGAAGGCCTTGGTGAGGTGGCTCGCCTCGACGACGACGTTGCCCAGGCGGGGGCCAGGGGGGATCTGGATCTCGTCGAAGTCGAGCTTGCGAGTCTTCTCCGCCTCCGCAGCCATCTCCTCGTAGCGCTCGAGGCGCGAGCGGCTCTTGGTCTGGCGCGCACGGGCGCTGGAGCGCACCCACTCGAGCTCATCGGTGAGGCGCTTCTTGAGTTTGGCGTCGCGCTGGCCCTCGACCTTGAGGCGAGCGGCCTTCTTCTCGAGGTAGACCGAGTAGTTGCCCTCGTAGGGGTAGGCGTGGCCGCGGTCGAGCTCAAGGATCCACTGCGCGACGTTGTCGAGGAAGTAGCGGTCGTGGGTGATCGCGATGACCGTGCCCGGGTATTTCTCGAGGTGCTGCTCGAGCCACTGCACACTCTCGGCGTCGAGGTGGTTGGTGGGCTCGTCCAGCAGCAGCAGGTCGGGCTGCTGGAGCAGGAGCTTGCACAGGGCGACGCGGCGCTTCTCACCACCGGAGAGGACGCTCACGTCGGCATCGGGCGCCGGGCAGCGCAGGGCATCCATGGCCTGCTCGAGCTGGGAGTCGAGGTCCCAGGCATTGCGGTGGTCGATCTCCTCCTGGAGCTTGCCCATCTCGGACATGAGAGCGTCGAAGTCGGCGTCGGGGTCGGCCATCTGCGCTGAGATCTCGTTGAAGCGGTCCACCATGGCCTTGGTCTCCGCCACGCCCTCCTCGACGTTCTCCAGGACCGTCTTGGACTCATCGAGCATCGGCTCCTGCATGAGGATCCCGACGGTGAAGCCCGGTGTGAGGATCGCATCGCCGTTGGAAACCTGGTCGACACCGGCCATGATCTTGAGCAGCGAGGACTTGCCCGCGCCATTGGGACCGACGACGCCGATCTTGGCCCCCGGCAGGAAGGACAGCGTGACGTCGTCGAGGACGACCTTGTCGCCGTGCGCCTTGCGTGCCTTGCGGAGGGTGTAGATGAACTCGGCCATAGGGCCGAGCCTAGTGCTCGGCCCCTCAGGACCCGTGAAGGGCTACTGCAGGTGCCTGCTCGCGAAATCCGCGAACGCCTTCTGGTCTTTGGTCGAGCCGAAGACGTAGTTGTCGAGGTTGATCTCCCCGCCCTGTCCCAAGTTCAGGACCTGCACCTCCTTCTTCGGCGCGTACTGCTTCACCTGTTTGGCGACGTGGCGCTTCATCGCTCTCCGCATTGCCGCTTCTTCCTGCGCCAGGAAATCGCCACCTCCGAATTCGGCGGTCATCCGCCGCTTGAGGTTCCAGTCGCTGATAGCCTCGTACTCGCCCCAGCCCGCAGGCTTCTGGACCAACGGGGCCACTCCTGCGGGAGCCTCCTGGATCACGGGGGCAACCGCATCGGTCACGGATGGACGCCGTGGCGCCTTGAGCTTGCGGATGTTCTTGATCCCTCGGACAACTCCGGTGAGGCCGGCGGTCGCACCGACGGCGGCGATGGCGATGCCAGCGATCATGAGTCCCTGGTCGGAGTCAGCGCCGGCCTTGACGGCGATGAAGATGCCGGCGCCTGTCGCGGCGGCACCGGCGACTCCCGTGACCCACGCCGTTGCCTTGATGATGGATGGAGTCGTGAATCCCCGCCCGAACACGGCGAAGCCAGTAGCGACGATCGCGGCGATACCCGCGCCGATGACCACGAGGGTGTCGCCGAAGACGGACTCCTCGCTGCCGCCGGAGGGGTCGCGGTAGTTGATGGGGTCGCCGGAGGTGTAGGCGTAGAGCGCGTTGCCGCCGTCGATCAGGGGGTCGGGAGTGAGGAACAGTCCCAGGCCGGGGTGGTAGGGCCGAGCACCCATGATGGTGATGGAGGCCGATCCGGGCAGGGTTTCCAGTCCCATGCCCGCACGCCATGTGTAGTCCTTGACCCCGTCCGCGCCACCGGTGCTGGCGGTGGTGATGGGTTCGCCGTAGGGACCGAACCTGTCGGCGGGCGCCAGGGCGCTGTCGCCGGTGGTGCCGGCCAGCGTCGGCAGGGTGAGGGTGGCCATGGCCGAGCCCGACAGGTCGGGGATGGTGGCCGTCGCGGTGCCACTTCGCACCGTGACCTGGACCCCTCCGGGCAGTTCGTACTGGGTGGCGATGACCGCACCGGGCGCGCCGGTGGCATCGCTGGACATCGTGAAGGCTCCGGCATAGCGGACAGTGGAGGTGCCGGTCGCGGTCGAGACGGTGCGCAGGAGCGTGCTGCCACCAAGGTCTTGCATGGTGATGGTCGCGGTGTCGTCGCCGCTTTGCTCCAGGCGCGCCATCGACGACCCCAGGCCCCACTCGATGCGCACCGGGGCATCCCCACCGATGGAGGTGACACGACCGAAACCGTCGTAGCCCAACCTGGCTGAGTCGGCGCCGGTGCGATCGCCGGTGACGAGCGGGTCCGTGGTCGAGATCGCACGACCAGCATCGTCGTAGCAGGTGACGTAGCCGGTGCCGTTGCGCTTGCCCGAGGTGCGCAGCCCGTCACGGCCCGGGGCGTAGCCGGCCGTGGGGCAAGAGGCATCCTGCGCCGCGAAGGCATAGTCGAACACGGTCGAGGACGAAGCCTCACCGGTGCCCGTGGTGATCGTGGCGCGGGTCAGGCGCGCGGTACCCGGATCGTAGGCATAGGTGCGCTGCTCATTGGCGGCACCGCCGCGAGTCAGCGTTTCGCTGATGATCCGGCCGAACGCGGTCAACTCCTGGGCATGGCTCCAGCGCTGGCCGGCCGCGTTCACTGTCAGCGACTTCGCTCGTCCAGCCTGGTCGTAGGTGTACGTCGTTTGCGCGCCACCGGGATACGTCACCGACGCGATCCGGGCATATTCGTCGTAGGCCACCGTGGCGGCCTTCACCCCATTGACGCTCACTGACGAGAGCTGACCATCCTTCGCCCGATAGGTATAGGTCGTCACCAGTGCAGTGCCATCCGGCGCCGTCTGCGTGACCTTCGCCGGCTGGCCCAGGTCGTCGTAGGTCGTGCGCACAACCACACCACTCGACCCGGTCTGCTCCACGACCTCGCCCTGGAGGTTCAACGTCGTCTGCGACCACACCGCACCCAACGCCACTTCACCCGCACCGGGGCCTGCGGTGATCGTCGTCCGGCTCACCCGGTAGTCACCGCCCACGGCCGGATCGGTCACGGACGACTCCACCAACAGACCTGCGCCGTCGAATACACGAGCGCTTCGCACCGTGCCGTCAGGGAAGTAGTCCGTGCACGTGGTCTGCGTGTCGCCACCGGGCCCCACCAGCGTCTCCGCCACCACTCGGCCCGAGAGATCCGGCCACGCGGTCACCACGGAGCCGTCCTGGCGGGTCACCGACCGCATCTGACCTGACACGGTCACCTGACCGGCTCCGCACGCCTGCGGCAGCGCGACGGTCGCGTCATCGGGCCAGTACGCCGACACCTGCACCGCCCCGCCCGGGGTGGTGGCCTGCGTCAGCCGATCCCACCGATCGTCGTAGACGTACCGCGAGACCAAACCGCCTGGCTCATTGACCTGGGATGGCCGACCCGATGCAGGGTCGTCAAAGGCCATCACCGTCTGCGGATCCTTGGACCGACCCGCGAACACATCGTTGGTGGAAGCCTGCGTCACCAGGCCATAGCCCGGCGTCACCTCATCGAAGCCGATCGGGGCCGGCTGCTGCCCCACCGGAGCCGCCGACACCGCGAACGAACCCCGCTCTGCGCCGCGTGAGACCTCGACGCTCACCTGCGTGTAGTCCCCCGCCCACGCCGGCACCCGGCAGGACCCTTGGGTATCCACCTGGCACACCTGGGAGCCGATGCGCACCCGCACATCCGCGCCGGTGGACTCGACCCGCAGTGCCCAGCCACCCGCCTCACGGGCCTTCTGCTGCGCGGATGCCGGTGGATCCCATATCCCCGTTGCCTGACCTGACCAGCCCCGCTCGCGACCGGACCAGGCGTAGGACACACCGCCACGCGTCGGGGTCGCGGCCCAGAACTCCGGCATCCGCTTGCCCCCCGCACCCACCAGTGCACGCAGGCCCACCAGGTCCTTTTCCCGAGCACCCGCGCCCGTCGTATCGAAGTCCTGCCCGGTCTGGGCAGCCCGACCACCCGCCGTGGGACCCGTCGTCGCGATGACCAGACCCAGATCGTTGTAGCGGTACGTCGTCACCCGGCCCAGGCCATCGACCTGCCGCGCTACCCGACCCCGCTTATCCACCTCGACACGTGACACCACACCGGAGGCATCCTGAGACTTCAATGCCACCCACGATGTCGGGTCGAGCCATGCCGACTTCCCCAACCGGTACTCCCCCGCCGTCAGCGTCGAGGTCGCCGTCACGGTCGGTGCGGAATCACGGTCCTTCACCCACGCCTTCAGTACCCGCTCGTCCACCTGCGGGAGCGTCCACCGCTGCACCGCACCAGACGCAAGCCGAACCGACGTCGCACGGCCAGCCGAGTCATAGGACACACGAGTCATCACCTGCTCGGCCGACGCATCGACCAGGCCCACCCTGTTGGCGAATACACCACGCTCGGTCACCAACCTGCCACGCGTATCCCACCCCAGCGATGTCGCCACCTCACCGGGATTCATCACCAAGCCGACCTGCGCCGCGCCGTTTACCCCTGCGACGTAGCCCAGCTGCGTCGCGGTGCCATCGGGATAGCCGATCGCGCACAGCAGCCCGTCCGGCACCGCCGCCCAACCCCCCGACCACGACGATGACGCACACCCCGCACCCGCGGCCCCGGCGTACGACAGCACTGCCGAACGACCCACCTCATTGGTCACCGACGCAAGTCGGCCCTGCCCATCCCAGGTCACGCCCGCGACCTGTCGGCCACCGCTGAACACCCGCGACACACGGAAGACCTGCTGCCCCGCTGCCGTATCGCCACCGGTGAAGCGCGTCGTCGTGCCTTCGGCCGACACGAACTCCCACTCATCGCCATCCACCCGGCGCAACTCATTGGAGAAGCCGGGAGCGCCACCGGTCACCTGCACCCATACGCCATCAGCGTTGCGGGCGAAGGCGAGCACCGAACCGTCCCAGCCGACCACCCTCGCGATGCCGTCGGACGCCCGCACGAGCACGCTCGCATACGGAGAGCCCGAGCCGACCGCCACACGCCACCCGGGCGGCAGGCCGCCGGGGAGTCCCGGACGCAGGGATGCGGGGGGCACCCACGCTGCTGACCAACCCAGGGACACGCTTCCGGTGCCCACGGGACCTGGCAGACCCGGCGAAGCCCAACCCCAGGACACCCCGCCTGACACCGACGACACCGTTATGCCACCGATGGTCGAGTCGGCGCCGCCAGCAGCCCATGCACCGCGTACGACGAACCAGCCCGCCCGGGTCCATCGCGCACCGTCCTCGGATACCTCCACCCGATACGCGCCACCGGCCGGCAGTGACACTCCCACGCGAGCCCAGCCACCGGTCATGCGTCCGGACCACACCACGACGCCATCCGCAGGGCCCGACACCGACGCATCGACCACCCGCACCTGCACTGAGGAATCCGTCTCGCGCATCAGCCCGGGCACCGCGAGGAAGGGCTCCACACCCGAGGAGACGCCGCCATCGGGCATCACGGCAACCTCAAGGGGGCCGGTCGGAGCGAGCGCACCCGAACCTGGCGCGACCGGGATCGGGCCCAGCGACTCCACGCCTCCCGCGGCAGCGCGCGGAGGAGCATCCGATCCAGCGCCGGACTCCCCGCTCGTGGGCGTCGCCGAGGCCGGAGCGACGCCACCGGCCAGCAGCCCAGCGGCCATCGCCGCACTCGACACCGCTACCACAACCGAACGCGCCAGCCCCTGTCCCATAGAGGTGCAGGCTAGTCGCGCCGCGTTCCTCGACGCCAGGTGAGAGGACCTAGAGGTTGCCGCTCAGTCGAGCCAGGACCTCGACCCCACCCGCGTCGCCCGAGAGCCGAGACGACTGGCGGCCCTCCTGAACCGGGTTTCCCCATATGAGTGGAGACTCTCCCTCGACGGCGTAGCGACCTCGGTCACTTCCTCGATGACGCTCATACGCGCGGCGTACTGGGATACCACCGAGCGGCCGGCCGGCCTCACTGCAAGACGATGATGAAGTCGGCGTACTTGCCTTCCACGATCCCCTCGGACTGGTAGCGGCCAAACGTCATCTGGTCGATGGTCTTGACCTCGCGCGTCGAGTAGCTCACCGTCCAGGCCATCCCTTCGGGCGGTGCCTTGTAGCGAGCCACCTCCATGTCCGGGATCATCTTGTTGGCATTCGGCGCGCGCTGCACGTGCTCGAGGGAGCCCGCCCATTCGGGCAGGACGGTGGCAGGACCCCTCGGCTGATCGAGTTCAGCCTTCTGCTGGCGCAACCTGGTCCTCTCCGCCTCCATCGCATCGGCCTGGGCTTGCTCTGAATGGGCCTTCTGGGCCGCCGCGTCCTGAGCCGCCGACTTCTGGCTCGCTTTGCTTGCCCGCCACTTCTTGACGTGCCCGACACCCTTGTAGATGTTGAAACCCATGGTGACCGTGCCTGCCACGGCAACGGCGGCGGCCAGCGAACCCATGAGCGTGTTGTCGTTCGCGAACGACTTGACGGCCACGTAGGCACCGGCCGCGGCAGCACCGAGACCCAGCAGCGAGCCGAGCACCGACGTCACTCCTGTGGACCGGAAGAGCAGCAAGCCCGACAGCACAGCAGCCACCGCGGCGCCAGCGACGATGTACATGTCGTTGGACTCCTCAGTGCCGGGCAGATCGGAGGCGTTGATGGGGTCGCCGGAGGTGTAGCTGTAGACGTTGTTGCCCGAGTCCAGCAGCGGGTCGGGGCTGAGGAACTGCCCCAGCGCGGGCGCGTAGGCACGGGCACCCATGAGGGCGACCGCACTGGAGCCCGCGAGCGTCTCGACGCCGAATGAGCCCTTCCAGCCGTACGTCGGCCGCGCGCTCTGCGGATCGAGATCCCGCACGGCCAGGGGCTCACCAAAGGGCCCGAAGCGGTCGGCTGCGGCAACGCGAGGTGCGACGCCCCCGCTGCCCAGGGTTGGCACCGGGATGTGCGCCAGTGCCGAGCCGTCGACTCCCGGCACCTGAAGCACGGCGGTGCCGCCGCTCGGGATGGTCACGATCGCGCCACCCGGCAGGGAGTACTGCAGCGAGTCGACACCGGTGACAACACCGGAGTCGTCCTCGGTGAGATTCCACGGACCGGCGAAGATCAATCGAGACGTACCGGATGCGGTCGTCACCGACTTGCGCAGCACAGAGCCGCCATAGGTCTCGAGCCGCGTCGTGATGGGGCTGGTGGTGTCGATGCCCTCGCGCATGATCGCCACCTGACCACCGGCATCCCAGGTCAGCGACACCGGGCGGGCAACGTCAGAGATGGCGACCACGCGGCCGAGCGCATCATGCCGGAACCGTGCCGTGCCCTCGCCGCCGGTCACGAGAGGATCCGTGGTCGACACGGGACGTCCCAGGTCGTTGTAGCAGGTGACGTAAGACGCGCCGTTGCGTGAACCCGCCGTGCGCAGACCGTCCTTGCCGGCCCCCGGGTACGCCGCACCGCACTGCGCCGCCTGCGCCGCGAAGCCGTAGTCGAACTGGGTCGTCACGACGTCACCCGACTGGTTGGAGGTGATGGTCGCTCCCGCAAGCCTCGCGGCCTCGTCGAAGCGGTAGGCGCGAGACTCAGTGAACGAGACGGCTCCCGTCGCCGAGGTGGTGTGTCCGGTGACGCGTCCCGCCGAGGTCATATCGGCGGAGCTGGTGAACCTTGTCGTATCCGTCACCACCGACACCCGGTTGACCGACCCATTGCCGAAGCGGCCGAGCGTGGTCGTCACGACGCCTCCGGCGTAGGACATGGCACTCACCCGACCCGTTGCGGAGTCGTAGGACAGGCGGGTCGCCTCGACGCCGTTGACGCTCAGGCGCTCGAGCTGGCCATCCCTGCTCCTGTAGGTGTACGCGAACACCAGCGGCGCCGCGCCCGACGTCGCGGGGGGCGTCTTCGTGACCGTCGTGGCTCGACCAAGATCGTCATAGGCGGTCTGGGTGCGCATGCCCGAGGGATCGATGCTGTCGATGACGTTGCCCTGCAGATCGATCGTGGCCAGGGTCGCGACCGACGATCCGGCACCCACCGGGGCGCCGTCGCCCTTGGTGAGGACGGTCTGGGTGACCCGTGGATCGCCGCCCGCGGCCGCCACCGTGACGACGGACTCGATGAGCGCGCCTGCAGCATCGAAGACCTGTCGGGATCGCTGCGAGTCATCATCGCGGAAGTCCTGGCAGCTGGTCTCCAGTACGGCACCGCCTGCGTCGCGCGCCTCGGAGGCGACGAGGCGACCGTGAACGTCGTGGAAGTAGGTGACCGTGGATCCGTCCTGGCGCGTAGCCGAGCGGATGAGCCCCTGCAGGGGCACCTGGATGGCGCCGCAGGGACCGGGCGTGGCGGTCGTGCCGGTCGTCGGCCAGTACGAGGTGAGCGTGCTCTCGCCACCAGGGGTGACCCGCGCCGTCAGGCGTCCCCATCCAGAATCCTCGTATCGGAAGCGCTCCGTCAGTCCCCCGACGTAATCAGCCTCGGAGGGGCGCCCAGACGCCGGATCGTCGAAGACGTGTGTGGTCGCCGGCTGCTGCTCACTGCCACGGAAGGTGTCGTTGACCTCCACCCGCGTCACATTGTTGAATCCGGGGGCCACGTCTGCCTGGGGCGCTGCCTCGAAGCGGCCGGTCTCCAACTCGCCAGACGGAGTGCGCGTGACGGGCGCGACCTCGATGTCGAAGGCCCCGGAAGCGGGTGCGCGGTCGATGCGCATGAGCACGGACTTGGGACCCTTGGGAAGGTCCGTGATCGTGCACACACCCATCTGATCAGGCGAGCAGGGCATGCCGGCAACCACGAACTGAGAGCGGGTGCCTCCTGACGTCGACACGCGGAACGCCCAGCCGACCCAGTTCTGTCGTTCGATGTCCTTCTCGCCCGCGGACGGAGTCCACACAGCGGATGCTGTGGCCGCCCAATCGTCGCCTACATTGCGCCACTGCGCTGAGAGCCCGCTCGACGCACGCGCGGGCCAGAACTCCGCACCATCGCGGCCCGGTTGGCGGATAGCGACACGCCAGCCGTAGATCGGTGTGTCCTTGCCCCGCACCTGCGCGGTGTCGTAGGAGGTCTGCGTCTGCATGCCGCCCGCGCCCGCGAAGGGCCCGGTGACCGTGGTCGGCAGACCAAGGTCATTGGTCTCGACACGCGTGACGAGGCCCTGGGGGCTACGCGTCGACTCCACGGCACCGGTGCGCGGATCGGTGTTCAGTCGCGAGGTGAGGTTTGCCGCATCCTTGGACTCCAGGACGCGCCAGGTGATGGGATCGATGCGCGACGTCATGCGGACGCTTGCCGCCTGCCCGGGCGCGAGTCCGACGGAGGTCTCCACGGCCTTGCCCGCAGAGGGATCGGCGACGAAGGCGCGGAGCACCGCCTCGGTGATGGCGGGGAACGACACGGTGCTGACGACCGGGTGCCCACCGATGGCACCCGGGTGCGAGATGAGGCGGGATGCACGACCCTGGCCGTCGTATTCGACGCCGTCCACGAGGTCCGGCAGGGCCGCCCGCACATCGGCGTCGGCGACGGCTGAGCGAGCGACGAGCGACGATCGGGTGGAGACCAGGCGGCCGGAGTTGTCCCAGCCAAGGGCCGTGCCACGATTGCCGGGGTCCTTGACCAGGCCGATCTGAGAGCCCCCGGGCGTGCCGGCCACGTAGCCGATCTCGGTGGCGAGCTGGCCCGGGTAGCGGATCTGGCACAGCATGCCCGCCGGCACGGGAGCGAAGCCGCTGGACGTCCACGCGGTGGACCGACACGCAGGCTCACCGGCATAGACGATGTCGATCGTGCGATCCGTCTGGCCCGCCACCTTGGTGACCCGACCCTGAGCGTCCCAGCGGACCGTGGCGATCACCTGGCCGTCAACGGCCACCTTGTCCACCCGGCCCTGCACGAACGTCGTGGACACGCCCTGGATGTCGGTGAAGACCCAGTCGCCATTGGCTTGTCGCGTGAGTGAGTTGTCGAATCCCGGCGCACCGCCGGTGATCTGCTCGTAGGCACCCGCATCATTGCGACGGAAGGCCAGCACGGAGCCGTCCCAGCCCAGCAGGCGCACAGCTGCGGGCAAGGAGTCACCCGGCGTCGATCCGGCCGGTCGCCGCACGTCGCGCACCGTACGGACAATCGAACCGTCCGGGCGAACGCGGTCACCCCAGATCAGCTGGCCGTCGGCGAGCACTCCCATCTGGATCGCGCGCACGCCCTCGGCGACATCGACGTCCAGGACCCCGTCCTCGACGACGGCACCGGCATCCACAATCCGGGCATTGCCCCAGGTGCCGTTCTCAGCCTGGGTGCGCACGGCGAACTCCTCGGCCTGATCGAGGCCCACGACGTCGAGCGCGACCCGCACCGTTCGACTCGCCGACGCCCCGGCCCCGCCGACGGGAACCCGCGCGGTGGTGACCCGGGGCGGGCGCACGGTGCTGGTCGTGCGGGCGGTGGTGGCGATCGCTCGCCACGGCGAACCGGTCTCCACGCCCAGGCTCCAGCCGGCGGGCAGTCCCTGGACTCCGGCGAGGTCACTGGGCAGGTCTTGCCCGGGCGCATAGCCCAGGTTCACCGCGACTCCGCCACCCGGACCGGGGAGTTCGCGCGAGGTCCAGTCCCACGAGACCGTGCCGAGCACCTGCGAGACCGACAGCGATCCCACGGATGTCTGGGGTCCGCCCGCATCTCGCACGCTGCGCGCCGTGATGGTGCCGATGGGCGCCCACCCCTGCGGGCCCTGCGGCTGAGCGATGTAGGTGCGTCCGGCGACGAGTCGAACGTCGATGCGACCCCAACCGGCTTCCACACGACCGGTCCACATCGCATTCGGATTGGGGTCACCGGCCGTTGCGATGGCGTCGATGAGGCGCACGGGGATGCTGGGTACGTCGCGGAGCTCACGCGAGTAGATGCGCACGTCGGCCCCGGCGAGCACTGACCCTGCGGGCAGCGTGGCGACCTGCACGGGACGCGGCGGAGTGACAGGCCCACCACCCGTGATCGTGGTGATCGGCCCGATGGTCTCGATGCCGGCCAACGC
>JBJOJS010000054.1:0-117377 GCA_046046455.1 Actinomycetota bacterium
TTTTGGTTCGCCGCCAACGCCATCCTCGACGCCTGCGAGCACGCGGCATCCAGTCGCTGACGACCGTGTCAGCACAGGAGGCGCGGCCACGCTGTCCTACCGATGGGCTGTTGGCGCCCGGGTCTCTGGGGGTCCCACTCTTGAGTCGCGACATGGGAATCGGCATTCAGGTGATCCCCTGAGGGCCTCTGGACCGGGAACAACCGTGGGCTCACTGGGGACGGGTTCCGTCCCAGACGGAATGTGCCCCCGGACTCACGAGCAGGCGACAACGTCGATGCCCGGAAGCCCTGAGAGCAACGACGACATCATCGATCGCAGCACGGGATCGTTCTCCGCATAGAGAACTCGCGTGTCCCGTGCTAGGAGCACATCGTCCCTTCGTGAGGCGCTTTCCCCCTGGGGGGGTACACGTGTACCCCCCCAAGGCGTACACGTGTAGTGCTGCCCCACCTCCTGCGCCGACTCTGCTTAGCCTCACGTCCACTCAGCGGGTTCCCACTTCCAGTGCTCGGAGGACGCAATGTCGGTAGAGGCACGGTTGAATACCAAGGGACAGGTGCGCCGCCTCGGCATTGCCCTCGCCGTCCTCCTGGCCGGTGTGATGGGCCTGCCCTTCGGCGCGTCCGTGGCCGTGGCCGCTACGCCGGTGGGAGTCCAGTGGACATCCCAGACTTCTGCGGCCAACACCGAATGGACCTCGGTCGCGTGGGGCGGTCCGACAGGGAGCCAACTGTTCGTCGCCGTGGGCAGGTACTACAACGGGACCGCGACCATGGTGATGACCTCTCCTGATGGCATTACGTGGACCTCGCGTACTGCGACGGCAAACGCCTACTGGACCTCGGTCGCCTGGGGTGGCGCGCCCGGCAGCGAGAAGTTCGTCGCCGTGGCGTTCAGCGGCAACGTCATGACCTCCCCCGATGGCATCACGTGGACGAGCCGAACTCCAGCCGCGAACAAGCAGTGGAATTCCGTGACCTGGGGAGGTCCCGCAGGCCAGGAGAAGTTCGTGGCTGTCAACAGCGATAACGCGTCGGACGCCGTCATGACGTCCCCGGATGGCGTCACGTGGACCGCGCGGACAATTTCGAACAATGCCATTGGCATGTGGTCGTCGGTCACGTGGGGGGGAGCGACAGGCAACCAGAAGTTCGTCGCCGTGGCCGGCTTCGGCAACCCCAGCACTGTCATGACGTCCTCGGACGGAATCACCTGGGCGCCTACCCCGGTGGCCGCTCCGAGCGGCGGTAGGCAATGGTCGTCGGTCGCGTGGGGGGGTCCGGCAGGCAACCAGAGGTTCGTCGCCGTGGCCCGCGACGGGCAGGACCAGTTGATGACGTCGCCGGATGGTCTGACGTGGACCACGAGCAACCAGGCAGCGGCCGGCATCCAGTGGAAAGCCGTCGCCTGGGGAGGTCCCGTAGGCGATCAGAAGTTCGTCGCTGTGGGGGCTTACGGAAACGGCAACCGGGTCATGACCTCGCCGGATGGGATCACGTGGACTTCGCAGACATCTCCCATCGACGCCTGGACGGCGGTGACCTCGGGAGGGCCGGCAGGTGGCCAGAGGTTCGTCGCCGTGGCGGGTAGCGGGGGGGTGATGACGAGCGTCAGCACCCTCACCGCGCCGGGAGCGCCGTCGATCGCATCGGCGACACCGACGGAGACGACGGCTGCGCTCGCGTTCACGGCCGATGATTCCGGTGGGTCGGCCATCACCCGGCTGGAGTTCGCCCTGGATGACACGACGACAGTGGACGACTCGACCGCGTCGCTGTCGAGTCCCTACACGCTGACCAACCTGGCTCCCGGCACCGCCTACACGGTCTACGTGCGGGCGGTGAACGCGATCGGCGCAGGCCCGTGGTCGGCGGCGCAGGCCTTCACCACCGTGAGCCCCCCGAACCCGGTCACCTATCCGGCAGGAGCTCCGACAGATGTCGCGGCGGTCGCGGGGAACGCGTCGGCGGTCGTGTCCTGGACTGCGCCGATCCAATCAGGGTCGTATCCGGTGACCAGCTACCAGGTGGTGTCCACTCCCGGCGGCAGCAGTTGCCTGGTGACAGCACCGACTCGTTCATGTGAAGTACAAGGATTGCGCAACGGCACCTCCTACACATTTGCCGTACGAGCGCTCAACGGGGCAGGCTGGGGTGTCTTCTCGGATCCGAGCAACACCGCCATCCCGCAGGCGGCTCCGACCCCCACCATTCAGATCACCGGGTCGCGGGACTCCGCCGATCCTCGCGTGGTTCGGGTGTCAGGGACCACGACGCACCTGGTGGGCGAAAAGGTCACGCCGTGGGTCAAGTATCCCGGTGAGCCCTACGCCGCGGGAGTTTCTGCGGCGACCGTGGCTGCGGATGGCACGTTCGCGTGGTCGCGCAAGACGAAGAAGAGGGTCCACGTCTACTTCACCCACGGGTCAGTGAGGTCCAACATCCTCGCCATCCCGGCCAGAAGGGACTGATTCGCCAAGGTGAAGTCAGGCCCGGGCTCGGCACCTCCGCTTAGGCCTGGGTCATGAGTCGGTGGTCCACTCGGGATGCATTTCGTCGCGGACGAAACGTTCGGCTGCGACTGCCCGGTCACATCACGCAGTCGGCATGTGGAGTTCGGGGGAATAAGTCGGCTTCAGGGCCACCAGCGACTGAACGCTCACGCCGGAGGGGTAGTTTAGGGGTGCCATTAGTGGAGGGTTCTACGGATAAAAGAGTGGAACCCCCGGGTCGCTAGCTCAATGGTAGAGCTGCGGACTTTTAATCCGTAGGTTGCCGGTTCGAGCCCGGCGCGACCCACTTGCGCCAATCACGGCTGCCGTCAGACACCCGTTCCCTCTCTGAACCTGACCGGTCCGTGGCCGGTCTTTGCCCGCCGCAGCCCTACGGGACTACACCTCCGCCGAATTAGCGTGGCAATTGTTTCCCCGCCTCATGAAGGAGTGATGGTCCATGTCTCACACGATGACCGGACGACGGCGCAGCTACATGGCGGGCCTCGCAGGCCTGGTGGTTGCCTTTGGTGTGTTCGTCTCCACCGCACCGGCTGCGGAAGCGATGACCAAGTCGGAGTTGAAGGCGGAGATGCAATTGCTCGCTGCCCAGGAGAAGGCCGCGAAGATGGTCTTCGACGACCTAGCGGCCATGCATGGCAGTGACGAGTTCCTCCTCATGGAGGATGCTGAGGCCCGAGATCTCGCCATGGTCCGAGAACTGCTCAGCGACCGAGGCTGGAAGGACCTCACGAAGGGCGATGTGGCGGGTGAGTTCCGTAACTTCCCCCTTGTCGAGCAGATGTACTACGACATGGTGTTCGACGGGCAGGGATCCGTCGCCGATGCTGCCCGGGTCGGACAGGCACTGCAGCAGATGACCCTCGGCACGATCAACGATCTTCTCGGCGCGAACCTGACCAAGTCCGAGCGCAAGGACTTGGATGCTGCCCGGTTCTACGCCTTCAACAACCTCGTCGCCCTGCAGGAGATGGCCAGGAACTACAGCTGATCCATTGCGTCGATGGTGCGGAGGGGTTGCTGCCGTGAGGTGGCGACCCCTCCTTGCTGTGTCGCTCCAGTCCCGTCCGGCCGCAGGTGTCTGGCACGGACGATGTAGGGCGGTCGCGATGTCAGTTCGCTAGGGCGAGCCAGAGAAGGCTGCCGGCCAGGAGCACGGCGAGCGCGGTGGCGACCTTACGCAGGTTTGCTGCCTTCTCTGTGTTCCCTGCCTTCGTGGCAGAGCGAATGACACCGATGAGGACGAGGAGCAGGATTCCGCAGACGACTGCGGCGACAGCGGGTACGGCGCGACTCATGTCCAGGAGGATAGGGCAGTGCCGCAGCGCGTCGCGCTACCGTGCCACCGTCACTACCTGGGCCTTGCGCGCCAGGGTGTTGAGGTGGTGGAAGACGAGCAGCTTCGGGCTCTCGCTCATCGCTCGCTCATCGACCGTCACGGTCAGGCGCGTGCCTCGCGCGGCCACGGCCGGCACGGCACCATCCGACGTGAAGGCAGTGACCTCAGGTGCGAGCAGGTTGGCGCGCAAGGGGAGTCGAGGATGCCCGATGACATCGATGAGCACATCCCCCGGACCGTAGGCCTCGACCCAGTAGGAGATCGTAGTGGTGTCCGCGGTGATGAACGGCTCCACCGGATTGCCCGCCACGTCGACGGGGTGGGCAAGGCTGGCGAGATTGAGCGGCAGGGTCATCACGTTGCCGTGGAGTTTGGCCGTGTCCTTGTTTCCCGCCACGTTGTTGACCAATTCCAGCGACGGCACGAGGAATGGGTCGCCGGGTCGCAAGTTGAAGGCGCTCGCCACGAACACATCCTGACCAAGATCTACATTCATGAGTGCGAGTTCCGGCGTGCCATCGTTGTTCGTATCCAGGTTGAACACGAATCGTGTGATCGACGCCGCACTGCGCCACGGCTGCCAGCTAGCCACGCCGAAGTAGGCGCGCCCGGGGGTCTCCAGCGACAGCGGATCCTGACCTCGTGATTCGATCACTCGAGCGTCGGAGGTGAAGCCGACGTATCGGAGATCGGCGGAGGCCTCGTCGTCGGTGTTGACGCACCCGGTGCTCACCCCGGGCGTGCAGAAGGGCAGACGGGGGCTCTCGGCCATCAACTGAAGGGCCGTGACGCGCGACCTCTCGCGCTCATAGGCCTTCGCTCCTCTCACGTCGACCCCGGTGCCCGTCAGGGCCATCGATCCGGTGAGCAGGGAGCCGCTGCCGGAGACCTTCACCGACGAGGGAGCCGCCAATGTCGACGCGGGCCTTGGCGCTGCGAAGACAGGCACTCGGAGTGATGTGTCACTGCCCGCGGGCGTCACGAGCAGGTGTGAGCTGATGTCGGTGAGGAATTCGCGCATGGTGCCGTCGGCGAGTGGGTCGAGGGAGATGGTCGGGTCCGCCTTGTGGATGAGGCGCATGGGGTCCACGGTGAGCGTGACCCGGACGGTGGCGGACTTCCCCGGAGCCAGCGTCACGCTGCGTGGGGACACGGAGTACGAAGCTCCGGGCAGTGCGTTGATCTGCTGCAGGCTGACGGCGTAGGCGCGCGCGTCGCCGCTCGTGCGCAGGTCTTTGATGCGGACCTGCTTGGAGACAGCGGACGACTTCGCGACATTCATGACACCGAAGGAGACGCTCACGGCCCCGGGATCGTCGACGACGTAGGCGACCGCGTCAGTGCTCACCGCCCCCTCGGCATCGATACGCCCTGCGCCCATGCGCAGGTTGTCGTACTGCGGGCCGGTGCGACCGGGATTGAGGAAGAGGTCGTGATCGGCGGTGTTCATGATGGCGGCCTTGATCTGCTGGGGATTCCACGTCGGATGCGCGGCAAGCACTAGCGCCGCAACACCCGCGGTCGCAGGGGCTGCCATGGATGTGCCGCTCGACGACGCACCGCCCGCGCCCGTGCCTACGGCCGCAGAGAAGATCGAGCCGCCCGGCGCGCTCACGTCGGGCTTGACGTTGCCGGCTAGTGCGGTGCCGCGCGAGGTGAAGTCCATCGCCGTGTCGGTCGGGTCGTCGGGACCCGTGACGATGGTGCGTTCCGTGTTGGTGAGCGAGTTGTCCAGCACGGCCGTCACTGGCGTGCCCGCACTCAGCGCCGCGTGCAGTGCCTGTGTCGTGGACCCCAGCGTCAGGACGGCCGGAATGCGATTGTCACCCAGGATGCCGGCGCCGAAGAGCACACGGCTTCCGCCGAAGATCGCACCGATCGCCCCTGCGTCGGCCGCGTGCCCGGTGCGGGCCGCCGACCCGCAGCGCCGGGTGGCGTCCACGTCGTCCCAGAGCAGCAGCACGATGCGCCCGCGCACCGCGGCGGCGTCGGCGTCCGAGTAGGCCTCGCAGCCGTCAGCGTTATTGCCCGACCCGAGGGGTGCGTCCCAGTCGCCGATCTGCGCCACCTGACCACGTGCCCCCGTCCCCGTCGACCACGGGTAGGCCTCCGACCGGAGGCTCGGGTAGGTCGAGGTGACGCCGCCGATAGTTGCTCTGAACCCATCGGTGATCTGCCCGTTGTCCTCGCTGGCTGCGACGGACAGTGCCTTGGTCGCTACGCCGGGTGATCCGGTGATCTCGTAGGTGTCACCGGAGTTGCCGGCCGACGCGATGACGGCGATGCCTGCCTCGACGGCGTTGTCGGTCGCGACGGAGTCCGGATCCTGCCTGGAGCCATACGACGATCCGAGCGACATGTTGACGACGTCCAGGTGGTCGGAGAAGTCACCGTCGCCATTGGGATCCATGGCCCAGTCGAGTCCCTCGACCACAAGATTGGTCGAGCCCTCACAGCCGAAGACCTTGATCGCGTACAGCGTCGCCTCAGGGGCGACGCCGGGACCGATGCCCATCGTCTCGAAGGGCGTGGACGAGTCCCAGGGGCCGCGGTAGGTCGAGCCATCGGCGGCCACGCCGTAGCCGCCGGTGGTGCCCGCCACGTGCGTGCCATGGCCACCGCAGTCCAGCGGATTGTCGTCGGGCTGGGGGACGGCGAGCGCGGGATCGCTCGCGTCGTAGGCGTTGCCCGCGAAGTCATAGCCACCCGCCACCTTGGCCAGATCGGGATACACGGCGGACTCGCCGGCATTCTTGGCGGCGAGTGCCGCCTGGTACGCCGCGACAGTGCCGGGGCCGCCGAAGTCGGCGTGGGTGTAGTCGATGCCGGTATCCATGATCCCGACCGTCACGCCCTCGCCCGTGCCCGCCGCACCTGTCCAAGCGGAAGGAGCGGAGATCAGCGGGACGGCGATGAAGTTGTCGCGCTCCTTCGGGACGAGTCGATGCACGGCCTTGACCCCCGGAATGCTGGAGAGTCGATCGAGGTCACTCGCATCCACATGGACCGCGACGCCGGCGTACACGTTGGTGGCCTCGAAGATGATGTCCTGCGCGCTCACGGCACGGCGTACTCCCGCGGCCATTGCCTCCACGCGTGCGATCGCGGCGCGTGCGGAGGACTGCTTGGCTCGGGTCGTCGGCGCCTTCGCCCACGCGCGAGCCGCGGGCTCCGCGTCGAGTTCGAGCATCACGCTCACCTTCTGGGGCGGTCGCGGGGGACTGACGCGCTCGAGCGAGCGGGTGCCTTCCGTGGATTCCGCGCTCGCCGGAAGGGTCATCGAGGCGACAACCACGGCGATCACGGAGAGGAGCGCTGCCGGACGCGCGACAAGGGCCATGGCGGCAGGCTAGACCTCGTCCTCCGTGTCCGGAGCCGTATTGCTGTGCTGTGCGAGGATCCTGACGTGAAGGCCATCGATGTCGCGCGCGCCGAGCGCCAGGAGCTGTGCGATCTCCTCCTCGAGGTCGGACCGGATGCCGCGACGCTGTGCGCGGGTTGGACGACCCGCGATCTCGCTGCGCATCTCGTGGTGCGCGAGTCCCGTCCCGATGCTGCCGTGGGGATCCTGGTGAAGCCACTCTCTGGGTACGCCGACTCCGTGCAGGCCAAGGTTGCTCGACGGCCCTGGACCGAGTTGGTGCGCGATGTGCGCTCGGGTCCTCCGCTGCTCTCTCCGTTCCGACTGCCGGGCGCCCAGGGCATCGCCGACCCCTTCGAGTTCGCGATCCACCACGAGGACGTGCGGAGAGCGCAGCCGGGCTGGGCACCTCGCGCACTGCCCGTGGGCGAGCAGGATCTGCTGTGGCAGCGCCTCGCTCGCGCGGGCCGATTGCTCGCGCGCTCAAGTCCTGTGGGCGTGGCACTGCGGCGCAGTGACACGGGAGAGATGATCACCGCGAAGCCGGGCACGCCCGCCGTCACGCTCATCGGCGAGCCGCTGGAACTCGTGCTGCGGCTCTACGGGCGACACGAGTGCATCGTGGATGTCGAAGGTCCCGAAGAGTCGGTCGCGCGCTTCGAGGCCGCGCGGTTCGGGGTCTAGTGCCAGCCGCTTCTCACCCCTAGCATCCATCCCGTGAGACCCCCAGCGCCGCGCACCGGACGGCTCGCACGCCTCGTCGACTCCGACCCCTTCAATCTCGTCATCGCGAGCGTGATCGTGGCCAACGCGATCGTCCTGGGCCTGGAGACCTTCCCCACGGTCATGCAGTCCTACGGCCCGCAGCTCATCCTCGCCAACGAGATCTGCTACGGCATCTTCGTCGTCGAGCTCATCCTGCGCTTCGCGTCGTACGGGCGGCGCCCGCAGGACTTCTTTAGGAGCGGCTGGAACATCTTCGATCTCGTCGTCATCGGTGGCGTCTGGATCCCGGGTGTGCGTGAGAACGCCACCCTGCTCCGCCTGCTGCGTCTGGGTCGTATTGCCCGTCTGCTGCGCTTCCTTCCGGACGCACGTGTGCTCATCGCGACGGTCGTGAGGTCGATCCCCCCGCTGGGGAGCATCGTCGTGCTCACCCTGCTGCTGCTCTTCGTCTACGGAATGATCGGGTGGACGATGTTCGGTGCGGCACTGCCCGAATCGTGGGGGACCATCACGCGCTCGATGCTCACTCTCTTCGTGCTGCTCACGCTCGAGAACTTCCCGACGTACCTCGAGGAGGCCCTCACGGTCACGCCGTGGGCCACCGTCTACTTCGTCTCGTATGTGCTCGTGGCGGCATTCGTCATCTTCAACCTGCTCATCGGCATCATCATCGGCTCGATGGAGAGCGCCCGTGAGCGTGAGGCGCTGCGCGAGGCCCAGGAGTCAGGGGTCACTGGCGATGCTGTCGCTCGCATCCACGCGATCCGCGAAGCCCTCGATGCGCTGGAGGCCGATGTGCAGATCCTGCGCGATCGCGAGAAGGACAGCCGGGAGTAGCGTCTGCCTATGCCGCTCGTCGCAGGAGTCGACTCCTCCACTCAGTCCGTCAAGGTGGTCGTGCGCGACGCCGCGACCGGTGACCTCGTCCGCGAGGGCCGCGCCAGTCATCCCGATGGCACCGAGGTGCATCCCGACCATTGGTGGTCGGCCCTGGAGGAGGCAAGTGCGGGCATCCTCGACGGGGTCGAGGCCATGGCCGTCGCGGCGCAGCAGCACGGCATGGTGGCGCTCGACGATGGTGGCGACGTGGTGCGCCCCGCGCTGTTGTGGAACGACACGCGATCGGCGCAGGATGCTGCGGACCTCGTCGCGGAATGGGGTGGTCCGCAGGCGTGGGCCGATGCCGTCGGCAGCGTGCCGGTAGCTTCCTTCACGATCTCCAAGGTGCGCTGGCTCGCGCGTCACGAGCCCGAGCTGGCCGCTCGCGTGGCGCGGGTGCTCCTTCCGCACGACTGGCTCACCTGGCGTCTCGCGGGTAGACCGGCTCAGGCGACGACCGACCGCGGCGATGTCTCCGGCACCGGCTACTGGTCTCCCGCCGCGGATGATTACCGCATCGATCTGCTGGAGCTCGCCTTCGGCCGCGCCTACGACGTGCCCCGGGTCGCCGCCCCGCACGAAATCGTCGGAGAGACGTCCGCGGGCATCGCCCTCGCACCCGGCACGGGCGACAACATGGGTGCGGCCCTCGGAGTAGGTGCACGTCCCGGCGATGTCGTCGTCTCGCTGGGCACATCGGGCACCGCCTTCGCGGTCGCCGATGCGCCCACGGCTGATCCGAGTGGTCAGGTCGCGGGCTTCGCGGATGCCACCGGACGCTTCCTGCCGCTGGTCTGCACTCTCAACGCTGCGCGCGTCTTCTCTGCCGCGGCCGCGATGATCGGCACGGATATCGACGGTGCGACGCGTGCTGCTCTCGAGGCTGCCCCGGGTAGCGGTGGCCTCGTGCTGCTTCCGTATCTCGACGGCGAGCGCACGCCCAACCTCCCGGACGCGACGGGATCGATCGTCGGACTCACGCGAGATGCGATGACCCCCGCCAATCTCGCGCGCGCGTCCATCGAGGGGATGCTGTGCGGTCTCGCCGACGCCGTCGATGCGTTGCGCGCGCAGGGCGTCGTGCCTGCGCGCGTCATGCTCGTGGGTGGTGCGGCCGCCAATCCCGCGGTGCAGGAGGTGGCGACGACCGTCTTCGACCTGCCCGTCGTCGTGCCCCCACCGGGTGAGTACGTCGCCGATGGCGCTGCACGCCAGGCAGCGTGGGCGCTGCTCGGTGGGCCCGAGCCGCCCGCCTGGTTCCTCGCGGGGGAGGTCGTGCGCGATCCGGCTCCGGCCCCCGCGATCCGGGAGGCCTACGCGGCGGCTCGGCGTACCGTCCACGGCGCCTGAGGCCCGGTCCTCGCACGACCGGGTCGCGGCCCGGGCGCCGCCCCCACGCTGGCTTGGCGTGACGAATTCGTTATCCATTCGGCTACCGCGCCGTATTGCGCAGGTCACATCTCGGCCATATGTTCCCTCTGACAACAATTCCCGGGGGTCACCCCCGCACGAGGCAAGGGGACTGCGTGGCCGACTACACCCCCACCCCCGAGGACCGCTTCGCCTTCGGCATGTGGACCATCGGGCACCCGGGCCGCGACCCCTTCGGCGACGCCACGCGTCCGCCGATCGACCCGGTCGACTACGTCAAGGGCCTTGCCGACATCGGCGCCTGGGGTGTGAGCTTCCACGACGACGACCTCATGACCTTCGGCGCACCGGAGTCCGAGCGCCGCGCGCAACTCGACCGCTTCAAGAAGGCGCTCGAGGAGACGGGGATCGTCTGCTCGATGGCGACCACCAATCTCTTCTGGCACCCGCTCTTCAAGGACGGCGCCTTCACCTCCAACGACCGCGATGTACGCCGTTATGCGCTGGCCAAGTCCATGCGCAACCTCGACGTGGCCGCCGAGCTCGGTGCACCGACGTACGTCTTCTGGGGCGGGCGCGAGGGCGTGGAGACCGCTGCCTCGAAGGAGCCGCAGGACGCACTCGAGCGCTACCGCGAGGCACTCGACTTCCTCGCCGGCTACGTCAAGGACAAGGGCTACGACATCCGTTTCGCCATCGAGCCCAAGCCCAATGAGCCGCGTGGCGACACCTTCCTGCCGACGGTAGGGCACGCGCTCGCCTTCATCGAGACCCTCGACAACGCCGAGATGGTCGGCCTCAACCCCGAGGTCGCGCACGAGACCATGGCGGGTCTGAGCTTCTACCAGGGCGTCGCGCAGGCACTGTGGCAGGGCAAGCTCTTCCACATCGACCTCAACGACCAGAAGATCGGTCGCTACGACCAGGATCTGCGCTTCGGCTCCGAGGGGATCAAGGACGACTTCTTCCTCGTGCGCCTGCTCGAGAACTCCGGCTACGCCGGCCCCAAGCACTTCGATGCTCGGCCCTACCGCAATGAGGCAGGGGACGGCATCTGGGACTTCGCCCGCGGATGCATGCGCACCTACCTCATCCTCAAGGAGAAGGCCAAGCAGTTCGACGCCAATCCCCGCGTGAAGCAGGCGTTCGCCGATGCCGGCGTACCCGAGCTCGCGCAGCCCACGGTGGGGCCGTACTCCGCGGCCGCCGCCGACGCACTGCTCAGCGAGCAGTTCGACCCCGAGTCCCTGGCCAGTCGCGGCTACCGCAATGAGCAGCTGGACCAGTTGGTGATCGACACGATCCTCGGCGCCTAGCCGCGTCGGTCACCGCACCGCACGATCGCACGACCGCACAACCGCACGGCAGTATCCGACACATGCAGGGTCGCCCTGCTGAGAAAGGACCCAGATGTCCAAGCGCACCTTCGGAGCCATCGCCGGCCTTGCCGCCGCTGGTCTCCTTCTTGCCGCCTGTGGCGGCAGCGGTGGCGACGCCGCATCGTCCAGCGCCGCCCCCGCGAGCAGCTCCGCCGCTCCGGAGAGCAGCTCCGCCGCTCCTTCTCCCGAGCCCGTAGCCGCCAAGGTCGGCGTCATCCTCCCCGACGCTGCCTCCTCGGCGCGCTGGGAGACCGCGGATCGTCCGTTCCTCGAGCAGGCCTTCCAGGCTGCTGGCGTCGAGTACGACATCCAGAACGCCAATGGCGACAAGGCGAAGTTCGCCACCATCGCCGACCAGATGCTGGCTTCGGGGATCAACGTCCTCATGCTGGTCAACCTCGACAGCCCCTCGGCTGCCGCGGTCATCGCCAAGGCTGACGCCCAGGGCGTCCCGACGATCGACTACGACCGCCTCACCCTCGGTGGCGGCGCTCAGTACTACGTCTCCTTCGACAACGTCGCCGTCGGCACCAAGATCGGCGAGGGCCTCGTGACCTGCATGCAGAACAACGGCAATGACGCCGGCCCGGTCGTGCTGCTCAATGGCTCGCCCACCGACAACAACGCCACCCTCTTCAAGGAGGGCTACGAGAAGGTCATCAAGGACGCCGGCTACACGATCGCTGCCGACCAGAGCGTTCCGGACTGGGATAACACCAAGGCCGGCACGATCTTCGAGCAGATCTACACGGAGGTCGGCGGAGACCTCATCGGCGTTGCCTCGGCGAACGACGGCCTCGGTGGCGCTGCCATCGCCGTCCTCGAGCGCAACGGCGTTGCCGGCGAGATCCCCGTCACCGGCCAGGACGCCACCGACGAGGGCCTGCAGCGCGTGCTGCTCGGCACCCAGTGCATGACCGTCTACAAGGCCATCAAGGCCGAGGCCGACGCTGCTGCCGCACTGGCCGTGGCGCTCGCCAAGGGCGAGATCCCGACCGCCGATGGCCTCGCCACCGGCTCGGTTGTCGACACGGAGACGGGCGAGACCGTCAAGGCCGTCCTCCTGGAGCCGATCTCGGTCTTCCCGGAGAACGTCAAGGACGTCATCGCTGACGGCTTCACCACCTACGACCGCGTGTGCACCACGCCCGCGATCCAGGAGAAGTGCGCGGAGTACGGCATCACCCCGTGACGACGTAGCACGTCATCTCGCACACCATGAAGAAGCAGCGGGGGCGGGCCGGAATCCGGCCCGCCCCCGTCGCTTTCCTGCCAGACTTGCCCGCGGCACACCGTCGACCCTGCGAGGAACGATGACCGATACCAGTGCACCCCTGCTGTCGCTCAGGGGTATCAACAAGAGCTTCGGACCCGTCCACGTGCTGCGAGATGTGGACCTCGACGTCCGCGCTGGCCGCGTGACCGCGCTGGTCGGCGACAACGGTGCTGGCAAGTCGACCCTCATCAAGGGCATTGCCGGCATCTACCCCTTCGACAGCGGCGAGGTGAGCTTCGAGGGCAAGCCGGTCTCCATTGGCGGCCCCAAGCAGGCCAATGACCTCGGAATCGAGGTCGTCTACCAGGATCTCGCGCTCTGCGACAACCTCGACGTGGTCCACAACATGTTCCTCGGGCGCGAGGTCAAGTCCGGTGTCACGCTCAACGAGACCGCCATGGAGAAGCGCGCAGCCGAGACCCTCCAGGGTCTCTCGGTCCGCACGCTCAAGTCCCTGCGTCAGCAGGTGTCCAGCCTCTCGGGCGGCCAGCGCCAGACGGTCGCGATCGCGCGCGCAGTGCTGTGGAATTCCAAGCTGGTCATCCTGGACGAGCCCACTGCCGCGCTCGGCGTCGCACAGACCGAGCAGGTCCTCAATCTCGTCCGCCGCCTGGCCGACAACGGCCTCGGCGTCATCCTCATCTCTCACAACATGAACGACGTCCAGGCCGTCGCCGATGACATCGCCTGCCTCTACCTCGGTCGCATGGCCGCGCAGGTGGAGAAGTCCAGCGTGTCGTCGCAGCAGGTCGTCGAACTGATCACTACGGGTCGGTCCGGCGATATCGGCCTCCAACCCGAGACCGCCATGGGAGGTGCGGCATGAGCGCGCAGACCACCGACGTCGACCTTCCGGCAGCGGGCGACACCGCAGGAATCGGTCAGGCTGTCCGCGACTACTGGGCGCGTGTGCGTGGCGGTGACATCGGGTCGCTTCCCGCCGTTCTCGGTCTCATCGCCCTCGTGCTGCTCTTCGGCGCCCTCGAGGGATCGACCTTCCTCTCCATCTTCAACTTCGCCAATCTCATCAATCAGAGTGCCGCCATCATCGTCCTGGCGATGGGGCTCGTCTTCGTGCTTCTCCTCGGCGAGATCGATCTCTCCGCGGGGTTTGCAGCGGGCACGGCAGCAGCGATCCTGGCGGTGGCGCTCAACAACTGGGGACTGGCGTGGCCTCTCGCGCTCCTGGCTGCGCTGCTCACCGGCGTGGTGATCGGCCTGGTCATCGGCCTCCTGGTGGCCCGCCTGGGTATCCCCAGCTTCGTCGTCACGCTCGCGATGTTCCTGGCCCTGCAGGGGGCCATGCTCCTCATCATCGGCGAGGGCGGCACGATCCCGATCCGCAGCGAGCAGATCCTCGTGGTGATGAACGGCAATATGCCGGTATGGGCTGGTTGGCTCCTCGCAGTCCTCATCGTCGGTGGGTTTGCGCTGTCGACCTTCCTCGCCATCCGCCGTCGTCGCAAGGCAGGACTTCCGGCCGAGGCGATGAGCGTGTGGGGTGTCAAGGTCGTCGCGCTCGGCGTCCTCATCTTCGTCGCGACGTACCTGCTCAATCAGGAGCGGCAACTGCCATCAGCCAAGGTCACCATCCAGGGCGTGCCGTGGGTCGTCGTCGTCATCCTCGTGCTGCTCGTGGGCCTGACCTTCATCCTCCAGCGCACTGGGTTCGGCCGGCACGTCTACGCGGTCGGTGGCAATCGTGAGGCCGCCCGACGCTCGGGCATCAATGTCAAGGGCCTGATGATCACGTGCTTCATCTTCTGTTCCACGCTGGCCGCGGTTGCAGGCGTGCTCCTCGCCTCACGTGACAACTCGGTCTCCCCAACCACCGGTGGTGCGCAGACATTGCTCTTCGCCGTGGGTGCGGCGGTCATCGGTGGGACGAGCCTCTTCGGCGGCCGCGGCAAGATCCGCGATGCGGTGATCGGTGGCCTCGTCATCGCCGTCATCGCTAACGGCCTCCCCCTGATCACCCAGCAGTCGGGCATCCAGTTCGTGGTGACCGGCCTGGTGCTCCTTGTCGCGGCGAGTGTCGACGCAATCTCGCGCCGGCGCACGGCCGCGAGCGGCAGTTAGGGGTCACGTGCCCTTCCTCGCCGGCGCGACACAGGACGAGGTACGCCGCTCCAATCTGTCCACGGTCCTGCGTCTCCTCCATCTCGGTGGCGCGCAGACGCGATCGCAGCTCACCGCGGTCACGGGCCTCAATCGGAGCACGGTGGGGGATCTCGTGAGCGCCTTGGCGTCACTCGGCCTCGTCCGCGAGCGAGCCGGTGATGTGCGAGGTGTGGGTCGACCGTCGCTCGTGGTGGAACCCGTGCCCAATTCCGTGGCGGTGCTCGCACTCGACGTGCGCGTCGAGCGCACGGTGGCCGCGCTGGTGGGCCTCGGGGGAGAGGTCTTCGCGCGTGCCGAGCGCCGTCACCGTGACGATGGTCGTGACGCGCTCATCGACCAGGTGGCCCAGGTGAGCCGCGAGGTGCTCGAGTCGCTGCCCCCCGGTGCATCGCTCGTGGGCGTGTGCGCGGGCGTACCCGGCGTCGTGCGCGCCACCGATGGCCTCGTGAGATTCGCACCCAACCTCGGTTGGACCGACGTACCCCTGGGCGAATCACTCCGCGTGCTGATCGGAGGCGGCCGCGGGGATGTCTGCGTGCGCAACGATGCCGATCTCGGCGTACTCGCTGAGCACGTGCGCGGGAGTGCGCGTGATAGCAGCACGATCGTCTACCTCGCCGGTGACATCGGCGTCGGTGGCGGGGTCTTCGTCGATGGGCGTCCGCTCGTGGGCGCCGGGGGCTACGGCGGTGAAGTCGGGCACATGCGCATCAATCCCGGCGGCCACACCTGCCGATGCGGTGCACGCGGATGCTGGGAGACCGAGGTCGGCTACGCCGCTCTGGTCCGCGCTGCGGGCGACGCAGCCTCCGGTGGGCTCATGGGGCTCCTCGAGCGTGCCGCTCGGGGAGATGCGCAGGTGCTCGAGGCGTTCGACACGGTCGCCGACTGGCTCGGGATGGGACTCGTCAATCTGGTCAACACGTTCAACCCACAGGCGATCGTCCTGGGCGGTCACCTGGGCGCGGTGTACGCCGTCGCAGGGGATCGCGTGCTGGAGCAACTCGATGGCGCGCTTCCTGCGGCACGCGACCTCGTCCGGATCACGTCATCGGAGCTGGGTGGAGACGCCACGCTCATCGGCGCGTCCGAGGTCGCGTTCAGCCTGCTGCTCGAAGATCCCGTGGGCCTGCTGCGCGACAGCGCGGCGAGTTAGCCCTGGGCCACGTGGCCGGCGGGGGGATCGAGCACGACGACGGTGCCCGTGCGTCCTGATTCATGCGCGGCCTCGATGACGCGCAGGTCCTGGACGACATCGCGAGGATCCACCGGTGGCGAGCCCTCTCCGCGCAGTGATGCGGCTACCCCTCGGTAGTAGGCGGACCAGTCGCCTCGGTCGCGCGTGATCGATCGCGGCGGCGTCGCGCCCGTCACGAGCAGCGCGTCATCGGCCTCCACGCCCCAGTCGGCGTCCCCGGGTCGCCGCCCGGCACGAAGTGCGTCCTCCTGCGTGTCGAGACTGTCGATCCACAGGCCGCCATCGGTGCCGAGTAGTCGCAGGCGCGGACCGGCGAAGGCAGATGCTGCACTCACGCTGAGGACGCTCACTGCTCCCGAGCTGTGCTCGAGGATGACCTGCGTGTCATCGTCGGCGATCACCCCGGGCCGCACCCGGCGTACGCTCGCGAACACGCGATCGACGGGACCGAGCAGGTGGAGCGACTGGTCGACCAGATGCGCGCCGAGGTCGTAGAGCAGGCCCGGGAGGTCATCGGCCGGACCCTCCTCGCGCCACCCGCCCTTCGGTGTCGGCCTCCACCGCTCGAAGCGGGATTCGAACCGGTGGGGGGTGCCGATCAGCCCGTCGTCGATCGCGCGACGCGCGGTGAGGATCTCGGAGTCCCACCGCCTGTTCTGGAAGACATGGAGTTGGCGGTCCCGCGCCTCCGCGAGTTCGAGCAATGCCTGTGCTTCGCGGGCCGAGCCAGCGAGTGGCTTGTCGACGACGACATGCATGCCGGCCGTGAGGGCGGCCGTCGCCTGGGGCACGTGGGCCGAGTTGGCCGTGGCCACGACCGCGACATCGGCGCCACTCATCCACGCCTGGTCGGCGGTCTCGAGGATCTCCACACCCGGGAGGTCAGAGCGGGCCTGGGTTTGGCGCTCGGGGTCCGAGGTGACGACGGCGACGAGTTCGAGATCGGGCTCGGCCCCGATGAGCGGCGCGTGGAAGACCCGTCCAGCCAGTCCGTAGCCGAGGAGTACGACGCGAGCGCTCACCCGCGTCTAGCTCCAGTAGACATGGACAAGGGTGCCGACGGGGATCTGGTCGAAGAGCCAGGACACGCCCTTGAGGTCGGCGACATTGACGCAGCCGTGTGAGCCGCCGCCGGGGTAGTAGCCGCTGGCTGCGAAGGTCGGGGAGTAGTGGACGGCGATGTCGCCGTTGAAGAACATGGCGTACGGCATGGGCGCGCGCGGCTGGTCGGGGCCGTTGATGCCCGACGTCGCATAGCGGTCCTTGTAGTAGACGCGGTACGTGCCGGTGGGTGTCTCCAGACCGGGTACGCCGAAGCGCACGTCGAGCGTCTGCACGACCTTGCCCTTGTGGACGTAGCGCAGGAGCTTGGCGGTCTTGTCGATGCAGAGGACCTTGCCCTCCTGGAGGCACGCCTTGGGTAGATCCCCGACGTCATCGCCGACCTTGTCGAGCATCTTCCAGGTGTCCTTGTTGAGCTTGCCGTTGATCGGCAGGAAGAACTTGCGCTGGAAATCCTTGACGGCGGCCTTGGTCGAGCGGCCGAAGAAGTCCTTGTCGACCTCCTTGGTGCGCAGGTCGTAGCCGAGCCAGTCGAGGCGGTACTGCGCCTTGTGGACGTCCGGACCCCGGTCACCGTAGATGAGGGGAAGGCCCCCGGGCGGGGGAGCGGCTGCGGCAGTGCCGACGCCCGTCGCCAGGGCAAGGGCAGCGATCAGCGTCGCGATGACGGTCAGGCGGCGGTTCATGTCACTCCCGGTCATTCCTGCAGGTTGCGGGGCAACGCTACCCCGGCGCAGGGCAGGATCGGGGGGTGAACGCTGAGCAGGGACGGATGGCTGACTGCGGTGACTACCGCTTCGGACCCGAGGAGGCAGGTCCCTGGTATCTGTGGGGGCCCTATCTCGCGGAGCGAGCCTGGGGGACCGTCCGAGAGGACTACTCCGACGACGGGGACGCGTGGCGTTATCTCCCCTACGACGAGGCCCGGTCCCGCGCCTTCCGCTGGAGCGAGGACGGCATCCTCGGCTTCTGCGACCTGCACCAGGACCTCGCCTTCTCGATCGCCATGTGGAACGGTCGTGACGGTCACCTCAAGGACAGGTTCTTCGGCCTCGACGGCTGGCAGGGCAACCACGGCGAGGATGCGAAGGACTACTGGTGGTACGACGATGCCACGCCTTCGCACGCCTGGCTTCGTGCCCACTACCACTATCCGCAGTCGGCGTTCCCCTACGACGAGCTCGTCTCGGTCAACGGGTCGCGCACGCGGCAGGACCCGGAGTTCGAACTGCTCGACACCGGCGCTTTCGATGACGATCGGTACTGGATCATCGATGTCGCCTACGCCAAGAACGACCCGACGGACACAGCCATCCGCATCCGCGTCACCAATGCAGGTCCTGAGGCGGACACACTCCATCTCCTGCCGACGGCGATCTTCCGCGACACGTGGTCCTGGGGCAAGGGGCGACCGGTGCCGCAGTTCGCACTGGATGCGGGCAGCATCGTGGCGGATCACTGGCGTCTGGGCAACTATCACCTCGACGCCGCCCTGGCATCCGATGGGACGACGCCGCAGGCGCTCTTCTGCGACAACCGCACCAACACCGAGCGGGTCTTCGGCACCCCTCTCGACAGGCCGTACCCCAAGGATGGCATCAACGATTACGTCGTTCATGGGCGCGCCACGGTGAATCCCGAGCACCAGGGCACCAAGTGCTCGTGGCACTACGTGCTCGATGTCCCTGCGGGCGAGACCGTGGAGGTACGCCTGCGGCTGTGGTCGCCCAGCGACGGCGATCACCCGGATCCCGGCTGGGCGGAGACGCGATTCGATGACCTCATGCAGGCGCGCGAGCGCGAGGCCGATGACTTCTACGCCGGTCTCGTGCCCGCGCATGCTTCGCCCGACCAGGCCGACATCATGCGGCGTGCGTTCGCGGGGATGATCTGGTGCAAGCAGTTCTTCCGGTACGACGTCTCGCGATGGTTGGACGGCGATCCGACGGAGCCACCACCTCCGCCCGGGCACGCCCATTCCCGCAACATGCGGTGGCGCAACCTCGACGCCTACGACGTGATGTCGATGCCGGACTCGTGGGAGTACCCCTGGTTCGCGGCGTGGGACCTCGCCTTCCACACCGTCGTCTTCTCGCACATCGATCCGGAGTACGCGAAGTACCAGCTCCTGCTCATGCTCCGCGAGTGGTACATGCACCCCAGCGGGGCGCTTCCGGCATACGAATGGAACTTCGACGACGTCAATCCGCCGGTGCACGCGTGGGCGGCGATCCGGGTCTTCGAGATCGATGGCTCGCGCGACGTCGACTTCCTCGCGCGTGTCTTCCAGAAACTGCTCATCAACTTCACCTGGTGGGTCAACAAGGTGGACCGCGAGGGCAACAACGTCTTCGAGGGCGGATTCCTCGGATTGGACAACATCGGACCCATCGACCGCTCGCATCTGCCCGAGGGCTACGTCATCGAGCAGGCGGACGGCACATCATGGATGGCCTTCTACGCGCTGATGATGCTGCGCATGGCTCTCAGGCTGGCGCCACACGACGACGCGTACGCACCCATGGCCCTGAAGTTCCTGGAGCACTTCGCCACCATCACCGACGGTATGGCCACGGTTGGACTCTTCGATGCTGAGGATGGCTTCTTCTACGACCAGCTCGTGCGACCGGACGGGACGAGGGAGCCGATCCGGGTGCGCTCGCTGGTCGGCGTGATCCCGGTGCTCGCCGGTGCCGTCATCGATCAGGAGTCACGCTTCGCGGCGTCACCGCGCTACCGGCAACGGCTCGCCGACTTCCTCCGGAGACGCGGACTGGAAGGCGACGCCAATGTGGCCTCGCACAGCACGGGCTTCCTCCAGATGCGAAGTGACGAGTCCGGCTCCAAGGCGCTGCTCACCGTGGTGGATCCCGATCGCCTGCGTCGGGTGCTGCTCGAGGTCCTGAGCGAGGACTCCATGCTGTCGCCATACGGCCTGCGATCGGTGTCGAAGCGACTCGAAGGAGCGCCGTACCAGATCAACGTCGATGGCCAGGAGTACGGCATCGACTACGAGCCTGCGGAGTCCACGACGCCGATCTACGGCGGCAACTCCAATTGGCGGGGGCCGGTGTGGTTCCCCATCAATCACCTCGTCATCGAGGCACTTGAGCGCTACTACCTCTATCTCGGCGACGACTTCACCGTGGAGTGTCCGACGGGCAGCGGCGTGATGATGAATCTGCAGGAGGTCGCTGCAGAGATCCGACGTCGCCTCATCTCGGTCTTCGAGGAACGGCCAGACGGCACACGGCCGGTCTTCGGCGGATCGGAGCGCTTCCAGGAGGACCCGCGCTGGCACGATCCCCTCTTCTACGAGTACTTCCACGGCGATAACGGCGCCGGACTCGGGGCCTCGCATCAGACCGGGTGGACCGGGCTCGTCGCCGACCTCATCATCGGACGCAAGGGCTGATCCGCGAACTTTGAGCTCAGGAAGTTGATTTTCGACGTTATCCGCTCGAAGTTCACTGACGATCGCGCGCGAGATGTGCGAGTTACCTGGGGAAGCGATCGGTCGCGGCTCTGATTTCCGCGATAACACCGTGAGGGTCTCGGACGATCCGCTCCCAGGTGAAGCGCAGGACAACCCAGCCTCGGAGTGTCAGCATGTTCTGCCTCTCTCGATCCCGCTCGAATGAGCGGCGATCGGAGTGGAACGCGCGTCCATCGACCTCAATGGCGATCATCAGATCTGGATCGGCGAAATCAATCTCCGCAAGCACCCGGCCCTGCTCATCGCGTACGGCGTAGTTAGCGATCCAGTTGCCGCTCGTGCGAGACAGCAAGGCGCCCATGCGCTGCTCGGCCTCGGAGCGAGAGCCGGTGGACGCACGGTCGAGCAAGGCGCGCAACCTGGTCGATCCCTTGCGCCCGCGGCCCGATCGAGAGTTGACCGTCTCCTCCATGACTTTGGCATCGATCCACCGCCGTTGCAGTGCCTGATCTGTGAGATCACGGGCCTCGCGCTCGGACCTGCGGGTCAGTGTGTCCGCTAGTGCATCGATGAGGGGAGCGAGTGGTGGCTGACCCTCAATCTGCATCGCCGTCGAGTTTCTGCGACGGATGACCGTGACATGCCAGCCATCTGGCGAGCGCACGGGGCTCGGGTTGATGATGATGTGGTCGTCACCCGCGATCTCCCAACCCTGCAGTCGAGCGGCAAGCGGTCCGCTGATGATCGACCGTGCTCCTGCATGCAGGTGCAGTGCCCAAGCAACTGCTGTATCCCCCGGGACAAGTAGGTCTCTCACGACCAGTGCCTGACCGACCCGCGACCACGAGCCTCGATCAAGGCGGACGTGAATCGACCGCGGGGAAAACCCCCGGGCGCGGGCATCCGACCACCCGATGATTCCGTGGCGAGAGCGCGCGAGCTCGCGCAGGGACTCCTCGTCGATGGCCACGTGGCCAGGATGGAGGAGTTTGCTCGTCTCGTTCCGTTTCCATCCACAGCCAGGAGATCGAACTTCGAGCTGAAAGTGCTCGTCTTCGACCTTCTCCGCTCGAAGTTCGCTGGGATGCCCGAGGCCTATGCCGTCTCGCGGGGGCCGGTCGCTGACTCGAACCACCGGGGACTCGTCGATGCCGGCGGGTAGAAGAGCGTGCGCTGGAGGATGAGGCTGGGCCCGGGGCGCGCCGCGGCCGAGGCAAGCGCCACTCGCAGCTCGTCGGCGTCCGCCACCTCCGTGAAGTCGATGCCGAAGGACCGCGCGAGCAGCTCCCAGTCCGGTGTGACGAGATCGACACCACGCTCGGGGTGGCCGAAGACCTGTTGATCGAAGCGCAGCATCCCGTAGCCGCCATCGTCGACGACGAGCAGCGTCACGGGCAGGCGCTCCTGAACCAGCGAGGCGAGCTCACCGAGCGCGAACATCGGGCCCCCATCACCGCAGACAGCGAGTGTCGGTGCGCCAGCTGCCGCCGGCCCGATCGCTGCGGGGAGCGCGTAGCCGAGCGTGCCCCAACCCACCGGGTTGAGCAGGCGGCGTTGCCGCGGCTGACGTCCGTGACTGCTCGTCCAGTAGCCCGGGATGCACATGTCGGTGACGATCGCGCCCTGCTCGGGCCAGGAGTCGATCGCCGAGACGAACTCGATGGCCGGCAGGGTGCGTGCGTCGGCCCTCAGCCGGGCCTGCACCCGATCGCGCAGGTCCGTGGGTGCCCAGGGCGCCCGGGACTGCGAGGGCAGACGAGCGAGCAGCCCATCGATGACATCGACGAGATCGGCCTGGACGAGCGCATCCCAGTCGATCGTGCGACCGACCTCGTCGCCGAGTGCGATCGCGGCACGACGAGCGGGCATCGACATCTTCCAGTTCTTGGTGTGCATCGCGTCGAATCCGCTGCCCACCACGAGCAGGAGATCCGCGCTCGCGATGAGCCCCTCTACCTCGGGCTCATGTGTGGAGGTCTCGACGGCGAGGGGATCGCCCGCCATCACCCCGCGACCGGCGTACGTCGTGACCACGGGGGAACCGAGTCGCTCGGCGAGTGAGCGCACTGCGGCTTCACCGTCCTCGCCGGCCTGCGCTACGCCGCCGCCGGACCAGATGACGACTCGAGGTGAGGTGGCGATGACATCCGCGAGTGCGGCGACCTGCTCGGCAGAGGCTGACGGATGCGATGGAGACGGCATCGTCGGGAGCGGGCCGTCCCAGGGTGCGTTGAGGATGTCGGAGGGTATGCCGACGTACGCGGGTCCGCGCGGCGCCGACAGTGAGAGGGACATCGCTTCGGAGACGGCGAGGAGTGCTTCTGAGGCGGACGCCACCGTGCGCGCGGGACGGCCGAGCGCGGCGAAGGGCGCGGCCTGGTCGCCCATCTCGTGCAGGATTCCGCGCGGTCCCTCGGGTGAGCGCAGCGCCGTGGAGACGTCGCTGGAGATCAGGAGGACGGGAACGCCGCTCACCGCGGCCTCGCCGAAGGCCGCGAGGGCGTTGATCGCTCCCGGGCCGGTCGTCGTGAGGGCCACGCCCAGGCGACCCGTCGCGCGGGCGTAGCCGTCGGCGGCGTAGACGCAGGCCTGCTCGTGGCGTACGCCCACGATGCGCACGGGGGTCTCGGCAGACCAGAAGGCCAGGTTGTGCACACCCGGCAACCCGAAGGCCACGTCCACGCCGTGCTCTGACAGGAGCTCGAGGATGGCGGTCCCGACCGTGCGCTGCTCGCTCACGGGCCAACCCTGTCAGACCGGTGCGGGTCAACGGACACCGCGCGCCGCTCGGCGAGGCAGGCTCTGTCCGCGCGAGCGAGAGCGGGTGGGAGGATCGGGCCATGTCCACCTACGTCTCCCGCAATCCCGCCCGCTTCGACGATGTCGTCACCGAGGTGCCGCTCGCGACGAGCGCCGACGTGCTCGCCGCCTGCCAGGCAGCTCACGCGGCCCAGCCCGGTTGGGCCGCGGTCCCGGCCCCCGCGCGTGGTCGCGTCATCGCCCAGGTCGGCAGGCTTTTCGAGGCCAACAAGGAGGCGCTGTCCCGTCTGGTCACGCGGGAGATGGGCAAGGTGTACGCCGAGGCGCTGGGTGACGTGCAGGAGGTCATCGACACCTGCGACTTCTTCCTCGGCGAGGGACGTCGTCTCTACGGCCAGACGATCCCCAGCGAGATGCCCGACAAGCAGCTCTTCACCTTCCGCGTGCCGGTGGGCACCGCCATGATCATCACGGCCGGAAACTTCCCCGCCGCGGTGCCGTCCTGGTACATCATCCCGGCGCTGGTCACGGGCAACACCATCGTGTGGAAGCCCGCCGAGCAGACCGCCGCCATCGCGCAGGCCATGGCCGAGATCTTCTACGCCGGCGGCGTCCCGCGCGACGTGCTCAAGGTCGTCATCGCCGACGGTCCCGCGACGTACGACGGCCTGGAGTCGGCCCTGCAGCAGCGGCTCGTGCAGAAGGTCGGCTTCACCGGATCGACCGAGGTGGGGCGCCGATTGAGCGAGCTCGCGGGCCGCCACCTGCAGTCTCCGTGCCTTGAGCTCGGTGGCAAGAACCCCATGGTCGTCATGCCCGACGCCGACATCGATCTCGTCGTCGAGGGTGCGCTCTTCGCGGGATTCGGCACGGCGGGGCAGCGCTGTACGTCGCTCGGCACGCTGTGGGTGCACCGCGATGTCTACGACGTGGTGCGCGAGCGCTACGTGCGCGCAGTGGAGAACGCCGTCATCGGAGACCCTTTCGAGGCCGTGCTCTACGGCCCGATGATCGACGAGAAGTACCTCCTGACCCACGAGAAGCATCTCGGACTGATCCAGGACCATCAGACGGTCTACGGCTCCACGGGCGTCGGGCGCATCACCTCGCACAATCCGCGCGCGGGCTTCATCGGCGATCCCGATGCGGGTTGGTTCGCGCACCCCACGATCGTCGACGGCGTGCGCCCGGGTGACACGCTCTACGACACCGAGACCTTCGGTCCGCTCGTCACGATGGGTGTCTTCGACACTCTCGATGAGGCGATCGAGCTGGCCAACGGTCACGGGTATGGGCTGTCGAGTGCCATCTACACATCGGATCCGAAGTCGGTGTGGCGCTTCCGGCAGGGCATCTCCGCCGGAATGATGTCGGTCAACAACTCCACGTCGGGCGCCGAGGCGCATCTGCCCTTCGGCGGCAATGGCCTCAGCGGCAACGGCTCGCGTCAGAGTGGCATCTGGGTGCTCGACCAGTTCACGCGCTGGCAGTCGATGAACTGGGACTACAGCGGCAAGCTCCAGAAGGCTCAGATGGACGTTGCCGAGCTGCCCTACGACCCCGGCTTCCGCCTGTGAGCCTTCCGGACAGGGCCGACGTCGTTGTCGTCGGCGGCGGTGTCATGGGCGCCTCCGCAGCGTTCCACCTCGCCGAGGCCGGCGTCAGCGTGGTGCTCGTGGAGCGCGGTGAACTCTCGGGGGGCTCCACCTCCAAGGCGGCGGGCGGCGTGCGGGCCAACTTCTCCGACGAGCTCAACATCATGCTGGGCAAGCGCTCACTCGATCTCTTCGAGGACTTCCCCCAGCGCCCCGGGCAGGAGATCGACCTGCACCGCAGCGGCTATCTCTTCGTGCTCACTCGGCCCGAGGACGTCGAGCTCTTCACCGCCTCAGTTGCCCTCCAGAACTCCCTCGGCGTGGAGTCGCGGATGGTCGATGTCGAGGAGGCGTGCCGACTCTCACCCCTGCTGGATCCCGAGGGCGTGCTCGCTGCCGCATGGTCCCCGAACGACGGTCACTGCACGCCGGAGTCCGTCGTCCTGGGCTACGCCACCGGCGCACGACGACTGGGCGCCACCGTGCGCACGGGCGTCGCCGTGACGGGCATCACGCAGAGCGAGGGAGTGATCACCTCGGTGCAGACCACCGAGGGCGAGATCGCCACCGGTTGCGTCATCGACTGCGCCGGCGCCTGGTCCCCGGAGATCGCGGCGTACGTCGGGGTCGACCTGCCCGTGACGCCGTACAAGCGCGAACTCCTCATCACCGAGCCACTCGCCGAGCCGTTCGACACGGCGTTCACCATCGACTACGCGACGAGCTTCTACTGGCATCGCGAGGGTCCGGGAATCCTCACGGGCTTCTCCCGCAAGGATGTCGAGCCGGGATTCGGCATCGATCGGGATGCGGACTTCCCGGAGCGTCTGGCCGAGCTCGCCGAGCATCGTGCGCCGGGGCTGCTCGATCTCGGGGTCCGTAGTGGCTGGGCGGGTCTCTACGAGGTGACGCCCGATCACAATGCGCTCCTGGGCGAGTCGCGACAGGTTGCGCGCTTCCTCTACGCCACGGGGTTCTCGGGACATGGATTCCTCCAGGGCCCGGCCGTCGGCGAGATCCTGCGCGACATCTATCTTGGGTACGAGCCGTTCATCGATGTGAGCCCGCTCGACGTCGAGCGCTTCGCGAGTGGTGAGCTGCGTCCTGAGCGCAACATCGTCTGAGGCCAGTCCGCCAGCGGGGTCCGCGCCACCAAGTCATGTCAGCGCGTGAGCCGGCGCTGATCCGCCTGGCAAGGGCTGCCTGTCACCTCGCATTGTGCGGATCCATGCACGCTGCGCTCGCTCGTCGCCGCACCAGTGCTGGGCGGGCTAGCCGAAGATTCGTCCATAGAGCAAGACCCACGGATAGAACAGATGCTGCCCGCCGTCCCAGAGGACCGCGACGCCCGTCAGAGCCGTGCCACCGATGATGGCTGCGACGGGAGTCCATGACCAGCCGGGTCGCGCCGGCGGCTCGGCCACGTCGATTCGGTCGGACTGCCGCGAGCGTGCCCGCCACAGGGCATATGCCAGAGCGCCCACCCCGGCACTAGAGATCTGGGCGCCGATGGCGCCGACGACGACCGGGTTCGTCGCGTAGTAGGCGGCTTCGAGCGGGGGGAAGAACGCAGCGGCTCGCCATCCGCTCACGAGGGCGAACGCCACGGGGGTCGCCAGGATGCCGATGCCCGACTGGATGGTGGTCGCTCCGCGGGCGCGCATAGCCGGCCAGACGAGAAGGCCGGAGAAGAAGAGCGGCCCCATACGCGCGAGGACGAGCGCGTCCATGGTGAGCGGGTACGCCGGGCCCCACGGTCGTCCGACCAGAGTTGCGAGCGCCAGGTCGATGACGAGGAAGGCGGCCACCGACACCGCTGCGGGCACGAAGACCGACCACTTCCGGGTGCTTGCGGGTGCGACGGCGGCCGCATTCACGTGTACTCCCGGCGCAACTCAGCAAGGCGCTGACCGAGCTCCTGACGGGCCACGGCGTACGCCGGATCGTCGGCGAGGTTCGTCAGCTGGTCCGGGTCGGCCACGGTGTCGTAGAGCTCCGGGGGCAGGCCGCGGTCGTACTCGACGTAGAGCCACCGATCGGTGCGCACCGCCTGCGATGGTGGCACCTGGTAGGGGAAGTCGGCGAAGTACTCATAGAAGACGTCATCCCGCCACTCCACCGCATCCCCCCGCAGTAGCGGTGCGATGCTCCGGCCCTGCATCGCAGCGGGGATCGGCACGCCCGCGATGTCGAGCAGCGTGGGGGCGATGTCGGCGTTCAGCACCGGCTCATCGATGACCGTGCCGGGTGAGGCGACGCCATCGGGCCAGCGCACGATGAAGGGCACCTTGATGTTGTCGTCGTAGGCCCAGCGCTTGCCGGTGAGCACATGCTCGCCCCAGGAGTAGCCGTTGTCGCTGGTGTAGACGACCACCGTGTTGTCGGCTACCGGCTCCATGGCCGCGAGTAGTCGCCCGATCTCGCGGTCCATCCCCAGCAGCGTCTCGCAGTAGCGCCGGTAACTGGTCTGCAGGCGGCCGGCCGTGCCCTCCCACACGTTTCGATCGAGCAAGGTCTGGTACGTGAATGCCTCATCCGGGAGGTCGATGGCCACATCGTCGTACGCGCCGAGGAGGTCATCGGGCGGCTCGAACTCGTGGTGCACGGCCTTGTGCGCGACGACGAGGCAGAAGGGGCGCCCGTCATCCTCAGCCAGCCACTGCAGTGCAAGATCGGTCAGATCCGTGCTGATGTAGGTCCCGGGGCGAGGTGTCTCGACACCGTCGATGACGAGCGGGCAGTCGCGGTAGACACCCTGCCCCTCCTCGATGGTGAAGGTGATGAAGCGTTCGACACCCGGCAGGTCCGGCAGATCGCCGGGCATGTGCCATTTGCCGATGTAGGCGCAGCGATAGCCCGCGGCGGCGAGCGAGTCGAAGAAGCTCGGCGTGCCTGGGATCCACGCGGAGAGGTTGTTCTGTACGCCGTGTCGCGAGGCGTACTGGCCGGTGAGCAGCGTCGCGCGCGACGGGCTGCACAGCGCAGTGGTGACGTAGGCACGGTCGAAGCGCACGCCTTCGGCGGCCAGGGAGTCGAGCGCGGGCGTCTGGAGGAAGGGGACCGCTCCGGTGACGCCGAGGTGGTCAGCGCGATGGTCGTCGCTGAAGATGACGAGGAGGTTGGGTGAGCCGGGCCGTGGGATCGCCGGATCCGGGTCGGGGATGGGGCGCCCCCCTCCCGTCGACGATCCGCAAGCGCTCATGCCGAGAGTGGCGCCGATCCCTAGGCTGGCGGCGAGCAGGTCTCGCCGCGTCACGTCCATTCGGCGAGATTAGCCGCACGACCAAGTCATGTCAGCGCGTGAGCGCGCCCTCGCGGTGGGCACGCTGGGACGCGAGCTCGGCGACGATCACGCCAGCCAGCACGATGATCCCCCCGAGGCCCTGCACCGGCGTGATGATCTCTCCCAGTAGCACGAAGGCGATGAGTGCGGCCCACACCGGCTCCGTGGTGCCGAGGATCCCGCCGCGCTGAGCCCCGATGCGCTGCAGCGACATGAGCACGAGCACGAAGGGGACGACGGAGACGACGATCATGAGCAGCACCAGTGACCAGACGGGGATGCCTGTGACCGCGCCGTCGAGCATCGACGTCGTGGTCGTCAACAGATCCCACGGGAAGTTCCACCACGGCGCGAGGATGCTCCACGTCACCGTGGCAATGAGGAAGCCCCAGAAGGCCAGGCTCATCACATCGCGTCGACGTGACCCCTCCTCTCCGAGGACGAGGTACGCCGCGAGAGCTGCCGCGGTGAGCAGTCCGTAGAAGACGCCCAGCGGGTTGAGCGTCATCCCCGACCACACCTGCGAGACGAGGAGGAGGCCGCCCACGACGAGGGCGAGGGCCACCCAAATGCCCTTGCCGACCGGTTCCTTCTTGACGAAGCGCAGCCACAGGGCGACGAGCACCGGAGCGAGGAAGGCCAGTAGGGCGGCGATGGCCACGGGCAGGAGAGCGACGGTGAGGAAGAAGAGGAACGGCGTCATGGCGTAGGCGAGGACACCGAAGAGCAAGAGGAAGGGGAGCTCGGCGCGTGTGACCCGCAGGGATCGCGGGCGGGTGATCGCGAGGTACACGAAGAGGATCACGGCGCAGCCGAGGGTGCGGATCTCGGTGACGGCTGCGGGACTCAGCCCCGCCTCGATCTGTGCCTTCGCGACGCTGCCATTGAGAGCGAAGAGGAACGCCGCGACGAGGTACATCACGGCACCGATCGCCTGCGTGCGCGTCGACGAGGGCTCTACGACGATCGGGCTGAGAGGCTCGATCGGGTCGGGAGCGCTCAACGCGAACGCTCCGCGAGGTAGACACCGACGAGGACGATCGCCCCGCCTGCGATCTGCAGTGGAGTGAGCACCTCGGACAGTGCGATCCACGCGATGATGGATGCGATGAGGGGCTCGGTCATGCCGATGATCGATGCCTGCGCAGCGGTGATGTAGGTCAGGGCCTTCATGGCGAGGACGAAGGGGATCACCGTTCCCATCACCACCATCCAGGTGGTGAGTATCCACAGGGGAACCTGTGGCCCGACTCCGGCAAGGGGCTCGCTCATGCCGGCGTAGGCGCCCCATGCGGACAGGGACCACGGAGGCACGAGCAGCCAGAACAAGGCTGCACCGCCCATACCCCACATCGTGAGTGAGAGAGCGTCGCGCGGGGTGGCGCCCTGTTGCTGGTGCTCGCCGAGGATGTAGAAGAGGGCGAGTGCGATGGCAGCGCCGAAGGCGGCGGCGACACCGAGACCATCGAGGGTGAAGCCCTGCCACACCTGTGCGACCAGCGACAGACCCATGACGGCGAGGAGGAGGCCGACCCACACTGTGCCGCGCACCGCCTGCCGGCGTCCGAAGCGGACCCACAGGACGATCCAAATGGGGGCGGTGAACTCGATGATCAAGGCGATGCCGATGGGCATGCGCTCGATCGCGACGAAGTAGAGGAACTGCGTCATCGCGACGCCGACGACGCCGTAGGCGAGAAGCAGCTTCCACTCATTGCGATGGATCCGCAGTGCCTGTGGTCGGGTGATCGCGACCACGATGAAGAGGATGACGAAGGCCCCCATGGCCCGGGTCTCCGACAGGGTGGTCGCGGACACTCCGCTGAGCAGGATCGACTTGACCACCGTGCCATTCAGAGCGAAGAGCAGCGTGCCGGTGAGGAGCAGGGTGTAGCCGATCGCGCGCCGTCGTGAGTCGTGCGTGGCCAGAGCGGGAGTGGTCACGCCGGCATCGCCCGCTCGGCGGCGGCGTAGACCTCGAGAGTCCGTCGAGCGATGGCATCCCAGTCGAAGTCGGCGATGGCACGTTCGCGTCCCGCGCGACCCATCGCCTCGGCACGGCCCGGGTCGGCGACGAGGGCGTTGATGGCGGCAGCAAGGCCCGTCTCGAGAGCCCGTGGGTCGTCCGGGTCGTAGGGGACCAGGAGTCCGGTGACCCCGTCGACGACGACCTCGGGAATCCCGCCCACGGCGCTGGCGACCACGGGTGCCTCGCAGGCCATCGCCTCGAGGTTGACGATGCCGAGGGGCTCGTAGATCGACGGACAGGCGAAGACCCGCGCGTGGGTGAGCAGCTGGCGTACGTCGTCGATCGAAGCCTGCTCCTGGATCCAGACCACGGAGTCCGCGCCGCGCTGCGCGCGAAGATCTGCGACAGCCTGTGCGATCTCCTCGCCGATCTCAGGTGTGTCCGGGGAGCTTGCGCAGAGGACCAGCACGGTGCCGTCGTCGAATTCACGTGCGGCGGCGAGGAGGTGAGCGAGCCCCTTCTGCCGCGTGATGCGTCCGACGAAGAGCACATACGGTCGGTCGAGCGGTACACCATGTCGCTCGAGTGCATCAACGGCAGGGTCAGGCCGGTAGGCATCGGTGTCGATCCCGTTGTGCACGACATGCACGCGATCGGGATCGACCTGCGGGTACGCCTCCAGGATGTCGCGGCGCATGCCGTCGCTCACGGCGATGATCGCCTGGGCGTGGGAGTACGCCGTCGCCTCCGCCCAGGAGCTCACGCGGTAGCCGCCGCCCAGCTGCTCGATCTTCCAGGGGCGGAGTGGCTCGAGGGAGTGTGCGGTGATGACATGCGGGACACCGTGGAGCAGCCCCCCGATGTGACCGGCGAGATTGGCGTACCACGTGTGGGAGTGCAGGACGTCGACGCCGGCCGTGTCACGCACCATCTCGAGGTCGACGCCGAGGGTCTGCAGTGCGGGGTTGGCCCCGGTGAGGCCAGCCGGCACCGCATGGGCATCGGCATCGGGACGCGGAGATCCGAAGCAGTGCACGTCGACGTCGATGAGTGAGCGCAGATGGGCAGCCAATTCGCGCACGTGGACCCCTGCGCCCCCGTAGATGTCGGGGGGCCACTCGCGGGTGAGGATGGCTGCCTTCACGAGTGCAGCGTAGGGCCTGCGCTGGATGACCCCGAGGTCTAGGCTGACGAGCGTGGAAACAGGCCCGCACGTGCTGGGAATCGTGCTCGCAGGAGGCGCGGGCAAGCGACTCATGCCGCTCACGGCCGACCGCGCCAAGCCCGCCGTGCCCTTCGGCGGGAGCTATCGACTCATCGACTTCGCCCTGTCCAATTTGATCAACTCCGGTCTGCGTCGCGTGGCTGTGCTCACGCAGTACAAGTCGCACTCCCTGGACCGGCACATCACCACCACCTGGCGCCTCTCACCTCTTCTCGGCGACTACGTCACGGCGGTCCCGGCCCAGCAGCGTCTCGGGCCTCGCTGGTTCACGGGCAGCGCGGATGCGATCTTCCAGAGCCTGAACCTCATCAACGACGAGCGGCCCGACTACGTCGCGGTCTTCGGAGCCGACCACGTCTATCGCATGGACCCCATGCAGATGGTCCAGGCTCATATCGACTCCGGTGCGGCGGTGACGGTGGCGGGCATCCGCCAGCCGCGAGCCCTCGCACATCAGTTCGGCGTCATCGATACCGCCGAGGACGGCGTACGCATCCGTCGCTTCCTCGAAAAGCCCGCCGACCCGCCGGGCATCCCCGGTGCGGAGGATGAGTCCTACGTCTCGATGGGCAACTACATCTTCACGACGGAAGCCCTCATCGAGGCCTTGCGCGCAGACGCAGCCGATGAGGGGTCGGTGCACGACATGGGCGGCAACATCATCCCCATGCTCGTGGACCAGGGCCGAGCCTGCGTCTACGACTTCGCACTCAATGAGGTCCCCGGTGCCACCGATCGGGATCGCGGCTACTGGCGCGATGTGGGGACCCTCGACGCCTACCACGATGCGCACATGGACCTGGTGTCCGTGCACCCGATCTTCAATCTCTACAACCGGCGCTGGCCCATCCTCACCAATCACCCGTCCCTGCCCCCGGCGAAGTTCGTGGAGGGCGGCAACGCCCACGAGTCCATGGTGGGCACCGGGTCGATCATCGCCGGAGCCCATGTGCGCGGCTCGGTCGTCGCCTTCGACGTGCAGGTGCAGGGAGGCGCCTACATCGAGGGGTCGGTGATCCTGCCCGGAGTGCGCATCGGACGAAACGCCGTCATCCGCAACGCCATCCTGGACAAGAACGTCATCGTCCCCGACGGTGCGCAGATCGGCGTGGACATCGAGCGTGACCGTGAGCTCTATACCGTGAGCGACGCCGGGATCGTCGTTCTCGGCAAGGGCGTCACGGCGGTGGTCTGATGGCGCGGGCCGTCGTCACGGGTGCGGGCCGCGGACTCGGTGCCGCCATCGTCGAGCGACTGCGTGCCTCCGGCTATGACGTCATCGCGACTGATGTGACTGGAGGCGACGAGTATCTCGACGTGCGCGACGCCGATGCCTGCCGTGCGCTGGCTCGGGCCGTGCAGCCGGATGTCTGGATCAACAATGCTGGCATCCTGGGAGCGGGTGATGCCGCGACTCAGATGGACGACACGCTCGAATCAGTGGTCGCGGTCAACCTGCTCGGGGTCATGCACGGCACCCGTGCGGCGGTGGAGGTCATGCGGCAGCGCGACGGCGGGCGTGGCCGTGGTCATGTCATCAACGTCGGCTCGCTCGCCTCGTGGGTGCCGGTGCCGGGCGAGTGCGTCTACGCCGCGACGAAGGCGGGCGTGCTCTCCTTCACTCTCGGCCTCGAGGGTGAACTGCGTGCGCAGGGTGTCACCGGGATCCACTTCACCGTGCTCTGCCCCGACGGCATGCTCACCCCGATGATCACCGAGGTCATCGACGACCCGGCGGTCGCCATGACCTTCACGGGCGTGCGTCCGGTGACAGCGGAGAAGGTCGCGGATGCCGCGGTGCGCGCGCTGCGCAGGCCTCGCCGTGTGGTGAGCGTGCCGCACTGGCGCGGGGCCCAGGTGCGTCTCATCAGCGCAGTGCCCGATCTCGTGCTGCGGGCGGCGCCGCTCTTCACGCGGCTGGGTCGGGCTCAGCAGGATCGGATGAGACGAGCACTCGAATCTGCTCGACGCTGACATCGGCGTCGGCGTACAGCAGCGCGTGATCGCGCGCCTCCTCGCGTGCTGCCGCCTCCGTCACGCGTGCCGTGCCGATCCAGCCGCAGGAGCAGTGAGGCAGCATGAAGCGCCCCTTGCGCGCGAGCGACACCTGATGCTCGGGTTCGCGGATGCCGGCTGTCACGGCCGCAACGTATTCGGTGGGGATGTCGCGGGAGTGAGGCGCGGCTGAATGCAAGGTGAACGCCGGTCGCAGGCTGCAGGTGATCTTCAAGCGGACGGTCTCGGCAGCCTGCCGTGCCCGTGTGGGCGACCGCCCGGGCCCCGAACTTTGGGACAAAAGTGTCGTCTGTCGGCCGAATTCGCCCAGAGTTCGCCGGACCGGATCGGGGACGGCGCGATCGCGTGAGGACCACGCGGTCGCCACGACCAGGCGCGCTGCAGGGCCGCTCCTGTCGTAGCGTGGGGGTCATGACGCAGGTCGAGGTCGTAGACACCGGATCCCCGTGGATCATCTCCCGTTCGATCGTCGTCGAGGCACCGGCGGACAGGATCTTCGAGCTCCTTGCGGATCCGCGCCGTCACTGCGACTTCGACGGCTCGGGATCGGTCCGAGGAGCTGTCTCGGGCCCGCAGAGGCTCTCCCTCGGCGCGAAGTTCGGCATGGACATGAAGCTGGGAGTGCCCTACCGCGTGAGCAGCCAGGTCAAGGAGTTCGAGGAGGGCCGGCGCATCGCCTGGGCCCACATCGGCGGCCACCGGTGGCGCTACGAGCTCGAGCCAGTGGACGGGACCACGACCCGGGTAACGGAGACCTTCGACGCGACGACGGCGCGCTCGGCTCGGGCGCTCAAACTCATGGATGCCTACAACCGCAACACGCGTGCGATCGAGGAGACGCTGCCGCGGCTGGCGGCACTTGCTGAGGGGGAGGGGCAGTGACGACCACGACCTATCGGGTGACCGGCATGACCTGCGATCACTGCGTCCGCGCGGTGACGACCGAGCTCGTGCTCGTGCCCGGGGTGCGCAGCGTCGATATCGATCTCGCCGACGGCGCCGTGACCGTGACAAGCGACGGCCCCCTGGACCTCGAGGAGGTCCGGGAGGCCGTCGATGAAGCCGGATACGCGCTGGCGGACTAGCGGCTCAGCCGAAGCGGCCCGAGATGTAGTCCTCGGTGCGCGGATCGTGCGGGGCGGTGAAGATCCGCCGGGTCGGGCCATACTCCACGAGCCGTCCGTGGCGGACGCCGTTGGCATCGACATCCGCGGTGAAGAACGCCGTGCGCTCCGAGACGCGGGCCGCCTGCTGCATGTTGTGCGTCACGATGACGATCGTGTAGTCCTTCGCCAGCTCCTTCATGAGGTCCTCGATCTTCGCCGTGGCGATGGGATCGAGGGACGCGCAAGGCTCGTCCATGAGGATGACCTCGGGCTTCACGGCGATGCAGCGTGCGATGACCAGGCGCTGCTGCTGGCCGCCGGAGAGGGCGTAGGCGCTCTTCTTGAGATCGTCCTTGACCTCGTCCCAGAGTGCGGCCTTGGTGAGGCACTCCTCGACGAGATCGTCCATGTTGACCTTCATGCCGTTGACCTTGGGGCCGTAGGCGACGTTCTCGTAGATCGACTTGGGGAAGACATTGGGCTTCTGGAAGACCATGCCGATGCGACGGCGCACCTCGATGGGATCCACCTCGGGCGCGTAGATGTCGAAGCCGTGGTAGGCGAGGAGCCCCTCGACGCGCGCACCCGGGATGAGGTCGTTCATCCGATTGAAGCTGCGCAGCAGGGTCGACTTGCCGCAGCCCGACGGCCCGATGAATGCCGTGATCTCATTGCGGCCGATCTGCATCGTGACGTCGCGCACGGCCTGGAAGTCGCCGTAGTAGACCTGCACGTTGGCGAGGTCGAAGACGATGTTGGACACGGCCTCGGGGATCTCGGCGCCCTCGAGCACGGCGGAGACGTCCATGCGTCCGGTGTTGGCCAGGTCGCTGGTGGACTGGGGGGCGTCGGGATCGTGGATTTCGCTCATCGTCCTACTCGTCTGGGTTGTCCTGCTCATCATGTCACCAGCGCTTCTGGGTTCGGTTGCGGATCAGGATGGCCACGGCGTTCATCGCCAGCAGGATCACCAGGAGGAGGACGATCGTGGCGGAGGCGAGGATCTGGAACTCCTCGCGCGACTCCTTGGTCCAGTTGAAGATCTGGATCGGAAGGGTCGTGTAGGCGGAGAAGGGACCCGTGGGGTTGAAGGAGATGAAGGTGACCGCCCCGAGGAGGAGTAGCGGAGCTGCCTCTCCGATCGCGCGGGAGAGGGCCAGGATGGTGCCCGTGGCCATGCCGGGGATGGCGGCCGGCATCGTCTGACGCCAGGTCGTCTGCCACAGAGTGGCACCGAGGGCCAGGGAACCGTGGCGGATGTTCTGCGGCACGGCCCGCAGGGCCTCGCGTGTCGACACGATGATGACGGGAAGCACTAGCAGGGCCAGGGTGAGCCCCGCGGTGATCACGGACTGACCGAGAGAGAGCGCTCGCGCGAAGATCGCCAGGCCGAGGATGCCGTAGACGATCGAGGGCACCGCGGCGAGATTCTGGATGTTGATCTCGACGAAGCGCGTGAAGCGACTCGTGGGGTTGGCGTATTCCTCCATGTAGACCGCGCCGAGGAAGCCGACCGGCAGCGCGAAGAGCGCGGTGAAGGCAATGACCCACAGCGTGCCGGTGATGGCGGACTGGGCTCCGGCCTGCTCGGGCCTGCGCAGGGACGGCATGTTCTCCCACAGGGTGGGGGTGAGCCGCGGCCAGCCCTTGATCGTCACGTAAGTGAGCAGCACGATCAGGAAGATGATGCCCACGGCGAGGCACAGGAAGAGGATCCAGCGGAAGGTCTTGTCGACGAGCGGCTGCCCCTTGCCCTCGAGATCGATGGGGGCGGAGGCAGCGGCTGGGGGGGTGAGCGTCGTGGTCACTGGTAGGCCTGCCGATACTTGCGGACCAGCCGGATGCTGATCATGTTCATGAAGAACGTGATGACGAAGAGCAGCATGCCCACCGCGAAGATCGACTTGTACTCGATGCTGCCCGTGGCGACATCGCCAGCGCCGGCCGCGGCGATGTAGGAGGTCATCGTCTGCATGCCCTCGAGCGGGTTGAGCGTCATATTGGGCTGCAGTCCCGCGGCCACGGTGACGATCATGGTCTCGCCGATGGCGCGGGAGATGCCCAGCACGAACGCCGCGACGATGCCGGAGAGGGCGGCGGGGACGATGACGCGCAGGGCGGTCTGACGCTTGGTCGCACCCAGGGCGTAGGCGCCGTCGCGCAGGCCGGCCGGTACGGCCGCCATGGCGTCCTCGGAGAGGGAGGCGATGGTGGGGATGATCATGATGCCCATGACGATGCCCGCGGACAGGGCGTTGAAGACCTGGATCCCCGGGAAGATCGGCTTGAGCACGAACTCCGTGATGAACTCAAGTGCGAAGAAGCCGAAGACCACGGTGGGGATGCCGGCAAGCACCTCGAGAGTGGGCTTGAGGACCTTGCGCGCACGAGGCTTGGCGTACTCCGACAGGTAGATCGCGCTACCCAGGCCGAGGGGGATCGCGATGGCAACGGCGATCAGTGTGATCACCAGCGTGCCCATGATGAGCGGCAGTACGCCGTACTGCGGGTCGGCGAAGAGCGGGGTCCACGTGGTGGTGAAGAGGAACTCAGTGAGCGGGATCTCAGCGAAGAATTCCAGTGACGGGATCAGCAGGGAGATGATGATCCCGAAGGTCGTCAGGATCGAGACGGCCGCCGCCGCGAAGAGGATCGCGCGGATGACCTTCTCGCCGTAGCGCGGCTTCGTCTGCCGCAGGGGGTTGAGACCCCCTGCGGCAGACTCGGCCAGTGCCGTGCTCATGTGGGCAACCTATCCGGGTGGTGACGTCCGCGGATCAGGAGCCGGTCAGTGCGGCGTAGTCAGACTGGAGCTTGGCCTTCTGCTCCTCGTTGAGAGGAATGAAGAGCGCATCGGCCGCGATCGTGGCGTCGTTGGCGACGTAGTAGTCGAAGAACGCCTTCACCTCGGGCCGAGCGAGCGCCTGCTTGGACGGGTAGATGAAGAGCGGGCGGGAGAGCGGCGTGTAGCTGCCGTCCTGCGCGGTCTCGACGCTCGGTGCGACGCAGCCGGCGCCGCTGTCGATCTGTACCGCGGTGAGCTTGTCGGCGTTCTCCTCGTAGTACGTGAAGCCGAAGTAGCCCAGGCCGCCCTGGGAGCCGCTCACGCCCTGCACCGTGACGTTGTCATCCTCGGTGGGGGTGTAGTCGGTGCGGCTTGCACCCTCCTCGCCGTTGATGGCGTCGGTGAAGTAGTCGAAGGTGCCCGAGTCGGTGCCCGCGCCGAAGAGCTCCAGCGGGACATCGGGGAAGTCGGCGCGGACCTCGTTCCAGTTCTTGACCGTGGAATCCGGGCCCCAGATCTTGGCCAACTCCTCGACGGTGAGGCAGGTGGCCCAGGTGTTCTCCTTGTTGACGACCACGGTGAGGGCGTCGACGGCGACCTGCAGCCCGGCGTACTGGATCCCGGCTGCCTCGCATGCCGCGGCCTCCTCCTCCTTGATGGAGCGCGAGGCGTCGTTGGCGTCGGTCTCGCCGCGGCAGAACTTCTCGAAGCCACCGCCGGTGCCCGACGAGCCCACGGTGACCTGGACGCCGGGGTTGGCGGCCATGAAGTCCTCGGCCGCGAGCGCCGTGAGGGGGTAGACGGTCGAGGAGCCGTCGATGCGGACGGAGCCGCTCAGGTTGGGGTCACCCGAGGCGCTGGAGTCGCTGCTCGAGCCACCGCCGCAGGCGGCGAGCACGAGGGCGCTAGAGATGGCGAGTGCCGCGAGGGCGGCGGTGCGGGTGCGAGTCACCCTGGTCCTCCTGTGAGTTGATGACGGGACGCCTCGAAACCTAGGAAGCCCGGATGACCCGGCAGCGGGGTAAAGGTGAACGGAGGGTGAACTCAGCAGGGCGGGCCGATGAACCCTCAATCCCGGGAGACGGCATGGCGCTCGACGGCGAGCACGGTCGGCTCCTCGGCGTCGTCGGGGAAGTGCCGGTGGACGACGAGGAATCCCCCGGGGGAGAGCTTGGGGTCGAGGTCGAAGGAGCCGGTGATGCGCAGGCCAGCGATGGTCTCCACCAGGGCGGGGAGGACCGGACGGTGCGTGCACACGACCAGGGGGCGAGGGTCGAGGAGGAGCTCGCGCATACGCCGCACGGCACGCTTGGGCCGCTCGACGTAGGACTCCTCGCTGAGCGCGGGCTCCAACTCGATGTCGGCGTCGATCGACTTCGCGTAGCGCTTGACGGTCTCGCGGCAGCGTGTCGCGTCGGATGAGTGCACGCGCTCGATGCCGTATGCGGCGAGCATGGGGACGAGGGCCTTGGCCTGCGACCTGCCCTTGCCCGACAGTGGCCGCTCGGCGTCGAACTTGCCGTTGAAGTCCGCGCGTTTGAGGGCCTGGGTGTGCCGGAGCAGGATGAGCGGAGTGCTGGGGGGGAGTGCCACGGCATCGCGCACGAGGTCCCCGTCGCGCGGGTAGGTGAGGCGCGCGACCGCAGCGTCTGCCGGGAGCCACTCGACCGACTCCACCTCGTCGTCGGGAGCGAAGCCCTCGTCGGAGCCGACGCGAGCGGACCAGTAGTCGACGACCTTGGGCGCTCCCAGCGCGATGTACTCCTGACGAGCCAGGGGTGGTCCCAGGACGGGGACGATCCCGGTCTCCTCGTCGCACTCGCGGACGGCGGCGACGACGTGGTGCTCGCCGGGATCGAGCTTGCCCTTCGGCAGCGACCAGTCGGCCCGCAGGCCCCGGCGGATGACCGCGACCTCGGGGCCGGTGGCCCCCTCGCGCACGACGACCACGCCCGCGGCCCGCACGACCTCCGAGTCGGTCATAGGGGGCAGTCTGGACTACAAAAGTGAACAGGGGGGCGGGAGTGCCGAATCCCCGGTCTGGGAGCTCAGCGTCAGGCCACGCCCGCCCGGTGGGCTGCCCGGTGCACGGAGGGCCACAGGTCCAGGAAGGAGTCCCGGTCAGCCATCTCGGCGGCCTCCTCGGCCGCGAGCAGCCGGCCGAGGGCGAAGGCCGCCTCAGGATCCGCATCGGCGACGAGGGCCCGCAGGGTCGCCTGGGCGACGTGGGCGTCCTGGTGGTGACCGAGCACCTCGGTGACGTCGGCGAGCCGCTCGGCGAGGCGGGCCATGTCGTGGCCGAGGACGGGGGCAACCGCGTCCGCGGCGTAGCGGGCGCGCTTCGCGGCGATGCGGGCCTCGTGCCAGACCGAGCTGGGCGTAGCCGGCTCCAGGTCGGCGACCCGGCGGTCGAGTCGGCGGAAGGCCTTGGCCACGAGCGGCGGTAGGACGTCCTCTGCCGGCTCCGCGGCGAGATGGGTGAGCGGGGGGCGGCGTACGCCGTCGACGAGCAACTCCAGGAGCCGGACGTAGCGATCGGAGTCGACCACGGCGCGCACCTCGGCCTCGGCCTCGTCCATGCGGCGGCCGAGGCTCGCGTCGATGACCGCGCGTGCGCGTGGGGCGTCGTCGTCGCCGAGTGCGGCGGCGTCGACGTCGAGGCGCTCGCGCAGGACCTCCGTGTCGCGCGCAGCGCCCAGGCCCGAGGCCATCCAGCCGAGATCGGAGCGCAGGTCGCGTGCCCACTCCTCGTCGAGCAGGGACTCGAAGACCTTGAGGCCGCTGCGGAGCCGGCGCGCGCTCACGCGCATCTGGTGCACGGCGTCGGGCAGGTCACGGCGTAGCAGCAGGTCGGCGAGCAGGAGGCGCCGACAGTGCAGCGCGAGGTAGGCGCTCACGACGTCGCCGGCCGGGGCATCAGCGGGTGGCCAGGGCAACTCCGCCACGTCCGGCGGCACCGCGGCCCGCGGGCCGAGCGCTGCCCCGGCCTTGCTCATCGTGCCGGGCACGGCGCCTGCAGCGAGGAGAGCGTCACCCACCTGTCTCAGGAGTGCGTCGTCCGAGGGGTCCGCGAGCGCCTCGGCCTCGATCTCGCGGAAGCGCGTGGCGATGCGGTCCCCCTCCATCACCGACACCGTGTCGTCGACGACCTCGATGACGGCAGACCCGGATGCATCGAGGAGCAGTCGCGGAGTCCGTTCCGTCTGCAGCGCGGCGACCGGGCCCAGAGACTCGCTCCGCGAGAAGGCGCGCACCAGGCGCGCGAGCTCGGCCGGGAGGGTGTCGGACAGCGGTGCTCTCACCTCGTCGCGCACGCCTTCGCCCGCGCCCTGCACCGGCAGCTTGAGGTGCCAGCCCTCATCGGGGCCGCCCTCGCGTCGCCGCAGGGTGATGCCCCAGCGGAAGAGCCTGAGGTCGGACGTGTCGTAGTAGACGTTGGCCATCACGAAGGTGGGGCGCGTCTCGACTCGCGAGACGCCGGCCACCTCGGCGAGATCCGGGAGAGCGAAGGCGCCGTTCACCCGGAACTTCAACTCCACCTCGCGGTGGGCCGTCGTCATGATGTCGCCGCCGCGTTGACGATCACACGAGTCGGCCGCGGGTGCGATGCACCTCGATGAGTGTCTCCTGGAGATCGCGCAGCGGTCCGCCTTGGGGGCTGCGGGTGCGCCGCTGCCAGGAGCCATCGGAGCGCAGGTCCCATGCGGCAGTGCCGGGATCGAAGGCCAGGAGGAAGAGGGCGTTGACCTCGGCGATGTCCTCACGGGACTTCAGGCTCACCAGCGCCTCCACGCGGCGGTCGAGGTTGCGATGCATGAGGTCGGCGGAGCCGATCCACACCTCGGTGTCGCCGTCGTTGCAGAACTCGTAGGCCCGCGAGTGCTCCAGGAAGCGGCCGAGGATGCTGATGACCTCGATGTTGTCGCTCAGGCCGGGTACGCCGGGCCGCAGAGCGCAGATACCGCGCACCCAGACCTTCACGGGTACGCCGGCCTGGGATGCCCGGTAGAGCGCATCGATGATGCGCTCGTCGACCACGGCGTTGCACTTGAACCGGATGCCTGAGGGGAGTCCGGCCCGGGCATGCTCGATCTCGCGATCGATGCGCTCGATGAGGCCATTGCGGATCGAGTGCGGGGCGACCAGCAGCCGGTGGTAGTCGGTATTCATCGAGTAGCCCGATAGCACATTGAAGAGATCGGAGACATCCTCGCCGACCTGCCCGTCGCAGGTGAAGAGGCCGAAGTCCTCGTAGAGCCGTGCGGTCTTGGGGTGGTAGTTGCCCGTGCCGAGGTGGCAGTAGCGCCGCAGTCGATCACCGTCATCGCGCACGACCATGGAGAGCTTGCAGTGCGTCTTGAGTCCGACGAGGCCGTAGACGACGTGGACGCCGGCCTCCTCGAGCTTCTTGCCCCAGTCGATGTTGTTCTGCTCGTCGAATCGTGCCTTGATCTCGACCAGGGCCAGCACCTGCTTGCCGTTGCGGGCCGCCTCGATGAGGGCCTTGACGATGGGGGAGTCGCCGCTGGTGCGGTAGAGGGTCTGCTTGATCGCGAGCACGTGCGGGTCGACGGCGGCTTGCTCGAGGAAGAGCTGGACCGAGGTCGAGAACGAGTCGTAGGGGTGGTGGACGAGGACGTCCTTCTCACGCACCTCGGCGAAGATGTCGGGCGCGGACGCCGACTCGACCTCGGCGAGTGCGCGACTTGTGCGGGGCACGAAGCTCGGCTGCTTGAGGTCATCACGGTCGACGGCGTAGAGCGACCAGAGCCCGGTGAGGTCGAGCGGCCCGGGCAGGCGGAAGACCTCGGGCTCGCTCACGTCGAGTTCGTCCATGAGCAGCTCGAGCACATGCGGGTCGATGGAGCTCTCGACTTCAAGTCGCACGGCGGGGCCGAAGCGCCGTCGCGAGAGCTCTCGCTCGAGGGCCTTGAGGAGGTTCTCGGCGTCGTCCTCCTCGACCTCCACGTCCTCGTTGCGCGTCACGCGGAAGGTGTGGTGCTGGAGGATGTCCATGCCCGGGAAGAGCTCATCGAGGTGGGCCGCGATCACGGACTCCAGGGGCACGAAGCGCTGAGCATCGACCTTGACGAAGCGAGGCAGCGACGGCGGCACCTTGACACGGGCGAAGAGCTCGGTGCCGGTCACGGGATTGCGCACCACCACGGCGAGGTTGAGCGAGAGTCCGCTGATGTAGGGGAAGGGGTGGCTCGGGTCCACCGCGAGCGGAGTGAGGACGGGGAAGACCCGCTGGTCGAAGAAGATGTCGAGCTCGGTGCGCTCGTCGGCGGTCAAGGACGCCCAATCGAGGATCTGTACGCCGTGAGCCGCGAGAGCGGGCCGCACCTGGTCGCGGAAGATCGTCGCCTGCTGCAGCTGCAGGAGGTGGGCGCGACTCCAGATCGACTCGAGTACCTCGCGGGGCGTCAGTCCGCTGGCCGCGCGTACGGCGATGCCGGTGGCGATGCGCCGCTTGAGCCCCGCGACACGCACCATGAAGAACTCATCGAGGTTGCTGGCGAAGATCGCGATGAACTTCGCGCGCTCGAGGACCGGCAGATCGGGGTCCTCGGAGAGTTGGAGGACGCGCTCGTTGAAGGCGAGCCACGAGAGCTCGCGATCGAGGAAGCGATCGGCCGGGAGCGGGCCTGTCTCGGCCTCGACGGCGGCCACGGCGGCGTCGTCCAACTCGACCTCGGCCTGGGGCAGATGGGCCTGGGGAGCGTCGGTGGACATGGCTCCATGGTCCCACAGGCGGATGAGCCCCGGGTTGACCGCGGATGACGCCCGAGGGAGTGTGGAGCGAATCAGGCGCGTCGATAGAGCACGTCGGTATCCCAGTGGGTGAAGCCGAGGCTGGAGTAGAGCGCGATGGCCGGGGCGTTGGCGGCGTCGACGTAGAGCATCGCCTGGGTGAGGCCCCGGGCCGCGAGGAGTCGCAGGCCCGCGATGAGCAGGCAGCGCCCGAGGCCCGTGCCCTGGTGCGCGGGATCGATGCCGATGACGTAGACCTCGCCCAGGGCCTCGTGGCCGTGGCCGTGGGAGTGGTCCACGCCCTCGGAGTGCAGGCGCTCATGGTCGGCGTCGCCGTGGGGATGGTCGCCGCCATGCACCTTGGTCCAGTGGAACCCGATGATGTCCCCGCGGTCATCGGTGGCGATGAGGAATCCCGACGGATCGAACCACGACTCAGCGGTGCGTCGATGCAGATCGTCGAGTGACCATCCACCCTGATCGGGGAGATCGGCGAAGGCTGCCGCATTGACCGTGAGCCACGCTTCGTCGTCCATGCCGGGCAGGAAGGTGCGCAGGTGCACGCCCGACGGCAGAGGTGCATCGGGGAGCGGAGTCATGAGCGAGCGGCGCATCTGCCAGAGCACGCGCGCGCGCGCGAAGCCGAGTTCCTCCGCGAGCCCGGTGGCCGCGGCGCTCTCGCCGTGCGCCCACAGGCGCATGCCACGCCCCGGTGCATCGCGCTCGCTCACGCGGATGAGCTCGTCGACCAGCGCGTGGCCGAGGCCGTGGCGTCGCGTCGACGGTGCCACAACGACCTCTGCGCTCGGCCCTTCGACGAGGTCGGTGACGTCGAGGTGGGCGTACCCCACGAGTCGACCGTCCGGGCCGTCGGTCCTCGCGAGGAGATGGCGTACGTCGGCATCGCCACCATGGCGCAGGTGCAGCATGACGTGCTCGGAAAGGGGGGTCATGCCGTCGTATCGGGTGGCGTCGTCCACCAGGTCGAAGACGTCGAGGACCTCAGCTCGCTCGAGGTGGCTGCGGACCTCGATCTCGGTCATCCCCCGGCCCGGCTCTGGATCTCGACCTGAGCCTCGGCCTCGGTCTCGAGCGTGGAGACGGTGGCCTCATCGGGTCGGGCGGGGACGAAGCGGTAGCCGACATTGCGGACCGTGCCGATGAGCGCCTCGTGCTCGGGGCCGAGCTTGGCCCGCAGTCGGCGCACGTGCACATCGACGGTGCGAGTGCCACCGAAGTAGTCGTAGCCCCAGACCTCCTGGAGCAGTTGCGCGCGGCTGAAGACCCGACCGGGATGCTGAGCGAGGTAGCGGAGCAGCTCGAACTCCTTGAAGGTCAGGTCGAGCGTGCGGTTGCGCACGCGCGCAACGTAACCCGCCTCGTCGATCGACAGGTCGCCGCTGCGGATTTCGCCGGGACCATCGTCGGGCTGCACGTCGAGCCGCGCGACGGCAAGGCGCAGTCGCGCCTCGAGCTCCGCCGGCCCGCAGGTGTCGACCACGAACTCGTCGATGCCCCAGTCGCGCTGGAGTGCCGTGAGACCGCCCTCGGTGACGATGACGATGAGTGCGTGCTCGATGCCGGTCTGACGGATCAGGCGGGTGAGGCTGCGCACCTGCGGCAGGTCGCGCCGTCCATCGACGAGGACCGCATCGCACGGCGGCGCGTCCAGGAGCGCCGTCGCCTGTGCCGGGAGGATGCGCACGGCGTGGGGGAGCAGGCTGAGCGCCGGCAGGACCTCCACGGAGGGCTCCACCGCCTGGGTGAGCAGCAGCAGGCGCACTACGGGAGGATACCGACCTGTGACCCAGGCACCCGGCGTCGGGCGGCACCGGATCCCGGTGCCCGCTGAGGCGGAGCCACTCGCTCTGACCAGCCAGGACGGTGTATCGCTCGCGGCCATGCACCTGGCGCATCCCACGAGCACGACGGCGATCGTGGTGGCCCACGGCTTCGGTGGCGCACACGATCAGGAGCGCGTGGAGCGCATCGCCCGCATCCTGAGCGAGGACGCCGGGGTCGTCGCGGTGACGCAGCGCGGCCACGGCGACTCGGCGGGCATGACGACACTGGGTCATCGCGAGCCGATGGATGTCGATGCGGCCGTGGCGTGGGCACGCGGGGCTGGGTACGAGCGCGTCGTCACGGTCGGCTTCTCGATGGGTGCCGCAGTGGTCCTGCGTCATGCTGCACTGCTCGGTCCGGGATCCAGCGATGCCGTTATCGGGGTGAGCGGTCCGGCGTACTGGTTCTACCGGGGGACGACACCGATGCGCTGGCTGCATCGCGGCATCTCCACGCCCGCGGGCCGCGCCTACATCCGCACCGCGCTCGGCACGCGCGTGGATCCCACTCCTTGGCCCGATCCGCCTCCGATGCCGCCCACGGAGGCGGCCGCTCGCGTGCGCGACCATGACATCGACCTGCTCATCGTCCACGGTGACGCGGACGCATTCTTCCCACTTGACCACCCGCGCGCGCTGCATGAGGCCGCGCCGGGATCCGAGCTGTGGATCGAGCCGGGTTTCGGCCACGCGGAGGGGGCGATCGAGGAGGATCTCGTACGACGCATCGGCGCATGGGCCACGCAGGGGCCGGGGCGACAGGCTCCGAGCGCCTCTTCGGGCTAGGCTGACGTCATGCTCGAGATCGTCTACACGGGACTCCTCGTCCTCGCGATCCTCTTCATCACGTGGTTCTCGGGCTACGTCGTCTACAAGCTCTTCAAGGGCCAGGGCTAGATGTCCGTCTCGGACCTGCCCGAGGAGCTCATCCCGCTCTCGTGGCTCATCGGCCGCTGGGCGGGCGTGGGACTCGGCCAGTACCCCACGATCGAGGACTTCCGCTTCGGCCAGGAGGTCTCCTTCATCACCGACGGTCGCCCCTTCCTGTCCTACGCCTCGCGCAGCTGGCTGCTGGATGACGACGGGGAGAAGGTGCGTCCCCTTGCACTCGAGACGGGCTTCTGGCGCCCGCGCCCCGATGGCGAGGTGGAGGTGACGCTCGCGCATCCGACGGGCTACTCCGAGCTCTGGCTCGGCACCCACGAGGTGCTCGGCATCGAGGATGCGCGCATCACCGGCGCACGGGCGACCCTGCGCACCGATGTCATCGCCGCGTCTCCGAGCGCCAAGCCCTACTCCGCGGGAGAGCGTCTCTACGGACTCGTCAACGGCGAGCTCATGTGGACCTTCGACATGGCGGCCGTCGGTGAGCCGATGACCAACCACCTGTCCGCTCGCCTGCGCCCGGCTGACTGAGGGTCCCTCCGTGGACTGGGACCAGCGCCTCCACGCCCGCGGCTATCGCGTCACCCCGCAGCGCACCCTCGTGCTCGCCGCCGTCAATGATCTCGGCCACGCCACCCCCGAGGAGATCCTCGCGCGGGTGCAGTCCGACGCGCCCAAGGTCAACCTGTCCACCGTCTATCGCACCCTCGACGTACTCGAGGATGTCGGCCTCGTCACCCACGCGCACCTCGGTCACGGATCGCCGACGTACCACTCCGTCGACGACGACGTGCACATCCACCTCGTGTGCCGTCGTTGCGATGGCATCGAGTCGATCCCCGCCACCGTCGCCCGCGACTTCCTCGAGGCCCTCGATCGCGAGCAGGGTTTCTCGACGGACGTGGGCCACATGGCCATCCACGGCGTGTGCCGCACGTGCCGGGAAGGCCAGGACGATGAGTGATGTTGCCCAGGAGGTGACGGAGTACCGCAGCCCCGCCCTCGATCTCCCCGGTGCGTGCCCCCCGCCGGTGGGATCACCCGACGAGGGCGTGCCCTGGCACTACGGCGATCCGCACGCGGAGCAGCGGCGCCTCGCGGGTGCCCGCGGCGCCGTCGATCTCTCCCATCGCGGCGTCATCACCGTCACCGGACCCGATCGGCTCACCTGGCTGCACAGCCTCACCACACAGCACCTGGAGTCGCTGACCCCGGGATCATCGACCACCGCACTCATCCTCAGCCCGCACGGCCATGTCGAGCACGAGATGCACGTGGCCGATGACGGCACCACGACCTGGATCACCGTCGAGCCTGGCGATGCCCCGGCTCTCGTCGCGTATCTCGACTCGATGCGCTTCATGCTGCGCGTCGATGTCGCGGATGTTAGCGCCGACTGGGCGGTCGTGTGGCAGCCGCTGCGTGAAGTCGACCCCGATCACGTCACCTGGCTCGTGCCCGCCGACATGGCGGGCGTGGGGACCACCGACGCGGGCAGCGACCGTGGCGGCACGGCATCCAAGTACGTCGACCATCGCCCGGATGTGCTCGTCGGACGCGAGGTGATCGTGCCGCGCAATGACGTGCTGGAGGTCCTGGGCGATGAGCCCGCGGGCACGTGGGCCCTCGAAGCCCTGCGCGTCGCCGCGGCCGTGCCGCGCCTCGGGCACGAGACGGACCATCGCACGCTCCCGCATGAGGTCGGCTGGATCGGCCCCGCCGTGCACCTGTCGAAAGGCTGCTACCGCGGACAGGAGGCCGTCGCGCGGGTACACAACCTCGGTGCTCCGCCGCGTCGGCTCGTGCTGCTCCACCTCGACGGCGGTGCCGAGGCACTCCCCGCTCACGGCGACGCCGTGCTCCTCGGCGACCGCGAGATCGGTTGGGTGGCATCAGCCGCGCGGCACTACGAACTCGGCCCCATCGCCACCGCGGTCATCAAGCGGTCGGTCGACCCTGCCGCCGAGGTCGTCGTCCGTGGCGGGGCCGGTGACATTGCCGCATCTCAGGAGCCCGTCATCCTCGTGCGCTAGTCACTTCGTTGAGTGGCGACGTATCGCAGTCATCTTCGGCGTGTCGCGTGCGATTACCCGCCACTCAGAGAACGGGATCAGTCGACGTCGATGATGATCGTCGTCGGTCCGTCGTTCACCAGGCTCACACGCATATCCGCTCCGAATCGACCCGTGGCCACGTCCGCCCCCCGCGAACGCAACTCGTCGGCGACGATGTCGACGAGGGGCTCGGCGACCGGCCCGGGTGCTGCCGCATCCCACGTGGGGCGACGGCCCTTGCGCGTATCGGCGTAGAGGGTGAACTGCGAGACGACGAGGACGGGCAGGTGGAGGTCGGACGCCGAGACCTCCCGGGGACCCTCCGGCACCGTGCCGGAGTCGAATCGCGACGCGTCGAAGATCCGCAGGTCGTAGGCCTTCTGGGCGAGCTTGCGGGCGATCGCCTCGTCGTCGGTGTGCGTGACACCGACGAGCATGAGCAGCCCCGGACCCTCGATGCGCCCTACGACATCGCCAGCGACGACGACATCGGCACCGTCCACCCGCTGCACCACTGCCCGCATGACGGCACCGTAACGCCTGCACGGGCGGCATCGGCCACCTGACAGGATGCCCGCGTGAGCGAGATCCTGGTCGAGGTACGCCGGGGCGGTGTCGTCGAGGGCGTGCACCGCGGCCACGCGGTCGTGCTGGCGCCCGACGGCACGATCCGCGCTCCTCCAATAAGCCCGCTCAGGCGACCGCCATGGTGCGTGCAGGTCTGCCCCTGGAGGGCGAACTCCTCGCGCTCGCCTGCGCATCGCACAGCGGCGAGGCCTTCCACCTCGAAGGGGTACGCCGCATTCTCGACGTAGCCGGCCTCGATGAGTCGAGCCTCCTCACGCCGCCGGAGCTGCCCCTCGACGACGACGTACGCCTCCAGGTGCAGATCGCTGGAGGTCACGCGACGTCGGCGTACATGAACTGCTCGGGGAAGCACGCGGCCATGCTGCTCACCTGCGTCGTCAACGACTGGTCGACCGTCGACTACACGGACGTCGATCATCCGCTGCAGCAGGCCATCCGCGTCGAGATGGCCGCGCGAGCGGGCGAGGAGCCGTGGACGGCCGCCGTCGATGGCTGCGGTGCACCGCTCTTCGGTCTCACGGTCGTCGGGCTGGCCCGTCTCGGGGCATCCATCGCGTCCGCCGAAGACGATGCGGGTCGACGCGTCGCAGCCGCGATGCGCGAGCACCCCGAGTGGGTCGCGGGCAGCCGGCGCGATGCCGCGGCACTGCAGCGATCCCTGCCCGGTTCGCTCATCAAGGAAGGCGCCGAAGCCGTCTACCTCGCCGTGCTGCCGGACGGCCGCTCCGTGGCGCTCAAGATCGAGGACGGCTCCGGTCGAGCCAGGCCCATCGCGATGGCCGGCATCCTGCAGGCGATCGGCATCGACAATGAGGTCATCGCGGGGCAGTCGCGTCAGGTGCTCCTCGGCGGTGGTCGGCCGGCCGGAGAGATCGTCGCCACCATCGGCTGAGCGTGGCTGCCCTGTGGCGGGTCCGTCTCGAATTCCGCGCGCCGGGGCGCGTTCCACGCGGAGTTCGAGGCGGAGGCGTTGATGAGAGGCCCCTTTTGCGGCTGGGTGCCCCGGCCCGTGCCATGCCACAGGGTGACCCACCTCACGCTAACTCTCGCTAGCACTTCGCTTGCAATTGCAAGCACTTGAGCGCATCATGGGCACATGGCACGCATCGAGGCACTCGGGGACTACATCCGCGAGCAGCGCGACCAGGCGCAGATGTCCGTCCGGCAGCTTGCCGCGGCGGCGGGGGTCTCCAACCCCTACCTGAGCCAGATTGAGCGAGGCCTGCGTCGCCCGAGCGCCGACATCCTGAACCGACTCGCCGGCGCCCTGCGCATCTCGGCCGAGACGCTCTACGTCCAGGCCGGGATCCTCAGCGAGGACGACCGACCGGAGGCGAGCCTCTCCGTCGTCGACGCCATCGCTGCTGACATCAGCCTCACCGAGGCGCAGCGGCGCACGCTGCTGGAGATCTACCGGGCCTTCCAGGCCGAGAACCGCGCCGGGGAGACCCCCCGGGACACACGAGAGGACATCGCATGAGCACGCCCGAGACCCACAAGGTCACCGCTGCCCAGAACGCCGCATCCCCGACGGCCGCCGCTGCCAAGAAGTCCACGGCCAAGAAGTCCACTGCCAAGAAGGTGTCGGAGAAGGCCAAGCCCAAGAACGCCGTCGCTGCGGCTCGTGCGACGACGGCGAAGGCCGCCGCGACCGCGAAGGACACCACCGCCAAGGCCGCGACGACCGCGAAGTCGACCACGCTCAAGGCTGCGGCCACCGCCAAGGACACCACCGCCAAGGCCGCATCGACTGCGCAGCAGGCCGTCACCAGCGTCACGCCGCGCACGGTGCCCTTCACCTCCATAGAGATCCCCGTCATCGAGTTCCCGGCGATCGAGATCCCGGCTGTGGAGATTCCGCGCGAGATGCCTTCGGCTGTCGCCGACGTCATCGAGTCGGTCCAGGAGAGCATGGTCTCCGTGCCTGAGTCCGCGAGTCGGGCCTGGCACCAGGTCACCGATCTCACGCGCGATGCTCGTGAGCAGGTGCACGATCTGGCTGTCGACACCCGCGAGCGCGCCGTGCGCATCGCCCGCGAGGCCAAGTCCACCGCGACGTCGGTCGCTCGCGAGGCCAAGTCCACCGCGACCAACGTCGCCCACGGCGCGGAGCGCACCGTCGTCCTCGTCCGCGAGGCCGTCGGGATCTGATCTCCGATCAGCATCGCCTCTGCGCGCCCCGCCTGCGAAATGCAGGCGGGGCGCGTACGTTGGAGGGATGTTCGACCTCACCCAGAATCTCGTCATCACCGTCCTGTGGGTCGTCTTCGGGGTGGTGAAGATCTGGGCCTTCGTCGATTGCGTCCGCCGCCCGGCGCAGGCCTTCCCCGCCGTGGGCCGAGTCTCCAAGATGCTGTGGCTCCTGCTCACCGGCATCGCCATGCTCACCGGCCTGATCCCCGGCCTCACCCTGGGCATCATCGGCATCGCCGGAATCGTCGTCGCGCTCGTCTACCTCTTCGACGTGCGCACGCGGATCGCTGAGATCACCGGCTAGGCGCTCACACCCAACCGCCGCCTTCCGGCAGCTGTCCGTGCTCGGCCCACATCCATAGCGCCGACTGGGTCATTCCTCCGCAGTCGAGTCGGTCCATGCGCCCCGCGTCATCGACGATGAAGTACGCGAACGCGGGCGGGGCGGTGCCCCCGCCGGTCTGGTCGGTGACGTCGGTCGCGGGCGGCAGCTTCTCGCGAGGCACCCACGTGTGGCGGTCGCTGCCGGCGATGAGCAGACCATCGCGCCCGAGGACGTGCAATCCGCGGCGGTAGTGACCGCGCCTCACGTCGCGGCGCTCGGCAAGCCCCTGCAGCAATTTGCCGGCAGCGAAGACCGCACCGACGAGGCTGACCGCAGCCAGGGCGCCGTAGATGAGCCGCTCCGCGCCCGCAGCGGGATCCAGGCCGGCTGTGATCGTCGCGCGCACGCTCGCGAAGCCGACGAGGAGCAGTCCGCCGAGCCACGCGGCGGGTATCCAGCTCAGATGGGTGCGACGGGCGAGGAATCGCGACCCTGCGGGTCGTGGGATCCCGGAGTCCAGCAGCGCCTGCGCGCGCAGGGGCAACTCCTGCGCTGGCACCTGCACGAGGATGCGGTCATCTCCCATGCCATCAGCCCTCGAGGGCGACGCGGATACGCCGGAAGCCCTTGCCCTTGTTCTCCACTTTGACGACGCGCATGCGCCCGACCTGTCGCGTCGACGCCACGTGAGTACCGCCGTCGGCCTGCATATCGAGCCCGTCGATATCGACGAGCCGCACGATCTCGATGTCGGGGGGCAGGAGATTGGAGGCGGTGCGGATGATGTCGGGGATCGCGAAGGCTTCCTCCCGGGGCAGTGAGTACGCACGGATCGCCCGATCGGCCTCCACCTCGGCGTTGATCGCATCCTCGACCGCTTCCTTGAAGCCCTCGGGGATCCCGTCGAGGTTGAAGTCCAGGCGTCCCTCAAGCGGCTCCATGTTGGATCCCGTGACAAGCGCTCCGAAGTCGCGGAAGACCACTCCGGAGAGCACGTGCAGTCCGGAGTGAGTGCGCATGAGCGCGGTACGCCGCGCGGAGTCGAGAGCACCCTGCACCTGAGTGCCCACGGGGGGCACGGGATCGCCCTCGACCGGGATGAGCCAGATGTCGTCGCCGGAGCGCCCCCCGACGATGCGTGTCTGCACACCGCCCCAGAGGAGGACGCCGTGATCGGGTGGCTGTCCGCCGCCACCGGGGTAGAAGGCCGAGCGGTCGAGCACGATGCCCTGCTCGGGATCGACGGCGACCACGGTCGCGCTCCACTCGCGCAGCGTGGCGTCGTCGAGATCGAGTCGGGTGGTCCCCATGTCAGCCGCTGTCCGCGCTCAACGGCCCTGGTTGGCGACGGCGGCTGCGGCCGTGGCGGCCGCCTCGGGATCGAGGTACTCGCCACCGGGCACGATCGGACGCAGGTCCTCGTCGAGGCGGTAGACGAGTGGAATGCCGGTAGGGATGTTGAGCGCGGCGATGTCGGCGTCGGAGATGCCATCGAGATGCTTGACGAGCGCGCGTAGCGAGTTGCCGTGAGCGGCGACGAGCACCGTCTGCCCGCGGCGCAGGCCTTCCGCGACGATGACGTCCTCCCAATAGGGAATGAGCCGATGCACGACGTCCTTCAGGCATTCCGTGCGCGGTCGCGCGTCGGGAGGAAGTGAGGCGTAGCGGGGGTCGTAGGTCTGCGCGAACTCGCTGTCGGGATCGATCGGCGGAGGGGGCACGTCGTACGAGCGGCGCCAGAGCATGAACTGCTCCTCGCCGTACTGATCGAGCGTGGCCTTCTTGTCCTTACCCTGCAGATCGCCGTAGTGGCGCTCGTTGAGGCGCCAGTTGCGCACCACGGGGATCCAGGAGCGACCGGCCTCGCCGAGCGCGATGTTGGCGGTCGTGATTGCACGGGTGAGCAGCGACGTGTGCACGACGTCGGGAAGGATGCCCGACTCGGTGAGGAGTCGTCCGCCGCGCGCAGCCTCCTCGCGACCCTTGTCCGACAGGCCGACGTCGACCCACCCGGTGAAGAGGTTGCGGGCATTCCACTCGCTCTCGCCGTGGCGGAGGAGCACCAGGGTGTACGGCGCTGTCATGGCGCCATCCTGTCAAGCCTCAGTCGGACTGCTCAGCGAGGTGCCGGAAAGCCTCCAGGTTGCCCGTGGGCTCGCCCCTGTCGACGCGCCACTTCCACTCGCGCCGGATCGCCGTGGCAAAGCCGAGCTCGAGGATGGTGTTGAAGGAACCGTCGGAGTACTCCGCGACGCAGCCCAGGAGGCGATCGACCTCTGCGGGAGTCACCGACTCAAGCGAGGTGCGTCCCGAGAGGTAGATGTCGCCCAGGTGATCGATGCAGAAGGCGACGGCGTACATCCTGCGGTTGCGTTCGAGTAGCCACCGATAGACCGCCTCGGCATTCTCATCGGGCCGGCGGGCCACGAATGCGTTGATGGAGAGGGCGTGATCGCCGACGACCAGGGACACGGTCGTGCGCAGTTTGTGCGCACCCTCCAGTGTGACGACGAACGTGTGATCATCGGTCCGCTCGACCGGGAGATCGGCCTCAGCGAGTGCCGCCTCGACGACGCGGATGGCCTCCTGCGTCGAGTTGTGGGTCATGTCGAGTCGCGGTTCATGTCGAGTCGTGGGTCATGTCGAGTCGTGGGTCAGGGGGTGCCCACGGCGGAGGGCAGGGCTGCGTGGTCTCCGATGGCGAGGGCGTAGGAGTCGATGAGCCCCTGGGCTGTCGCGTCCCAACTGAAGCCCTCGGCGTGGGCGCGCGCCCCGGCTGCAAGGTGATCGCGCTCGCCCGTCGTCATGCGTTGCAGCACCCGTGCCCACTCGTCTGGATCGTGGGTGGGCACGAGCAGGCCCGAGCGGCCATCGGCGACGGAGGTGCGCAGGCCGCCGACGGACGCGGCGACCACCGGGGTGCCGCAGGCTTGCGACTCGATGGCCACGAGACCGAAGGACTCTGAGTACGAGGGGACGACGGTGGCGTCGGCGGCGCGGTACCACCGCGCGAGCCGCCTGCGATCGGTCGGTGGCTCGAAGCGGACGAGGTCGGCGATGCCGAGTGACGAGGCGAGGTCGGCGAGTGCGGTGGGGTGCTCGAGGCCGCTGCCCGACGGCCCTCCGCATACGGCGACGACGAGGTCATCGCGGCGGGAGGGATCGGCCTCGACCATGCGCGCCACGGCGTTGAGCAGGACGTCGGGTGCCTTGAGGGGCTGGATGCGCCCCACGAAGAGGAGGACGTGAGCCCGGGGGCTCAGCCCCAGCTCCGCACGCGCGGCGTCACGATCTCCCGGGGAGAAGAGATCGAGATCGACGCCGGGATGCACGACGTCGATCGCGTGCGGTGATGCCGAGTAGAGGTCGATGAGCTGGCGAGCCTCGTCGCCGGTGTTGGCGATGAGCCGCGAGGCGTTGTCGACAACCTGCTCCTCGCCGATGACGCGGACCTGCGGCTCGGGCCGATCACCCGCGGCGAGCTCGAGGTTCTTGACCTTCGCCATGGTGTGCATCGAGTGCACCAGGGGCACGTCCCAGCGCTCGGACGCCAGCCAGCCGACCTGACCGGAGAGCCAGTAGTGGGAGTGGATGAGATCGAACCAACCGGCAGGCCGTCCTGCCTCGGCTCGCAGAAGGCCCGCGCTGAACGCGCACATCTGGGCGGGGAGGTCCTCCTTGGGCAGCTCCTCGAAGGGTCCGGCGCGTAGATGAGTGACCTTGACGCCGGGCTCGATCTCGACCATGGTCGGCACGGATGACGACACTGCACGGGTGAAGATCTCCACGTCGACACCGGCGGAGGCGAGGCGACGCGATGTCTCGAGGACGTAGACATTCAGTCCACCCGCGTCGCCCGTTCCGGGCTGATCGAGCGGCGATGTATGCAGCGATACGACGGCGACCCGGCGGGGCCGGGTGTCGCGCAGATGTCGATTCACGGCCACCTCCCGAGGGTCGAACGACGCCCCAGTGTGACGTATTCCCGCGGCCGGGGCACCCCGGGTCAGCGACCGGCGTCGAGGGTGACGCCGGCGTAGGGCTCGCCCGTCACGATCGTGACCACCCGGCGCGTGACCGACACCGCATGATCCGCGTAGCGCTCGTAGAAGCGCGAGAGCAGGGTGACGTCGATGGCGGCTTCGATTCCATGCTTCCACGACGGTGACAGGACGATGGTGAAGAGCTCGCGGTGCAGGTGATCCATCTGCTCGTCGTGGCGTGCGATGTCCGTGGCCAGGGAGACGTCCTTCGTCGCGATGACCGCACCCGTCTTGGACACGATTGCCTCCGCGATGCCACCCATCTCCGCGAACGTCCCTCGCAGCTCCTGGGGGATGGCGGCCGCGGGATAGCGCATGCGCGCCTGCTTGGCGACGTGCTCGGCCAGGTCGCCCATCCGCTCGAGTGATGACGCGATACGCAGCGCACCGATGACGATGCGCAGGTCGGAGGCCACGGGTGCCTGGAGGGCGATCACGTCGAAGCACTTCTCCTCGGTCTCCGAGGTGAGCACATCGACCTGCTCATCGGCCGCGATGACCTCCTCGGCGAGGCGCAGGTCGGCGTCGAGGAGGGACTGAGTCGCGCGGTTCATCGCTGAGCCCACGAGTCGAGTCAGGTGGACCAGGTCATCACTGATGGCATCGAGCTCCGCCGTGAACGCCTCACGCATCGGACACCTCCCGGTGGGTCATGGTGGACAGCGTAGGTGAACGACTGTTGAGCGGAAGGTGAACGGTCACCGCAGAGGGGTGAACGATCGGACAATCCTGGCGGCGCCAGCCCATGGGGACGCTGACCCGGTCGCGGGGGCGCCTATCGTGGCGCCATGGCCGGTCGCCCTGCCCGCGTGACGTCCCCCGACGTGGTGGCCCCGATCGGGGCACGAGCCGTACCCGACCACGTGGTGGCACTACTCAACATCCTGCCCATGGCCTCGCTCGTCGTCGACGCGGAGGGCAACGTCCTGCGGACGACCCCGCGCGCCGAGGCGCTCGGCCTGGTCCGTCGCGACGCGCTGGCGGTCGCCGATGTGCACGAGTTGATCCGGGCCTGCGTCGAGCGCGGCGTGGCGCAGGAGCGCGAGATCCGCGTCCGCCGGCCTCCGTTGGGCCGCGGGATGCTCGATCTCAAGGCGACCGTCGCACCGCTCTCGCCGGGCACCTATGTCGTTCTGGTGGAGGATCTCGCAGAGGAACGCCGTGTGGATGCGGTGCGACGCGACTTCGTCGCCAACGTGAGTCACGAGCTCAAAACACCCGTGGGTGCCTTGGCCCTCCTTGCCGAAGCCATCCTGAGTTCGGCAGAAGATCAGGAGAGCGTGCAGCGCTTCGCTGAGCGCATGATCGTGGAGTCATCGCGCCTTGCCTCCCTCATCAACGACATCATCGAGCTCTCCCGACTGCAGGGCGACGACCCCCTCGCTCGCGCTGCTGTCTTCGAGATCGACGCGGTGATCGCCCAGGCGGTGGACGAGGTCCGCCCCTTCGCCGATGCGCGAGGAATCGAGCTCGTGGTCATCGGCGCACCCGGTGCGGAAATGGTGGGTGATCGTCAGCAGGTGCTGACAGCCGTGCGCAATCTCGTGAGCAACGCCGTGACCTACTCCCCGGACCACACGCGCGTTGCCGTCGCAGCCCGCACGGATAGCGGCATGGTCGAGATCGATGTCAAGGATCAGGGCATCGGCATCGCTTCGCATGACCTCGACCGGATCTTCGAGCGCTTCTATCGCGCCGATCCGGCCCGCTCACGTGCCACCGGAGGGACGGGGCTCGGCCTGTCGATCGTCAAGCACGTGTGCGAGAACCATGGCGGTGACGTCGCGGTGTGGTCCGAGTTCGGAGTGGGGTCGACATTCACCCTGCGCTTCCCCCTGTCCAGCGGAAGCGGCGACACTGAGCTGGTGGCACTGAGCACAGGGCGCGCACGCGCCCACCGTGCCGCGAAGGAGGAGGAGTCCCGGTGACACGGGTACTGGTGGTCGAGGACGAGGAGTCCTTCTCGGATGCTCTGTCCTTCATGCTCCGTCGCGAGGGCTACGAGGTGGGCGTCGCGGCCGATGGCGCGGCGGCGCTCGATGAGTTCGACCGACATGGCGCCGATCTCGTGCTCCTCGACCTCATGCTGCCGGGCATCTCCGGCACGGAGGTGTGCCGCACTCTCCGCCAGAAGTCAGCGGTGCCCATCATCATGGTGACGGCCAAGGACGGCGAGGTCGACAAGGTCGTGGGCCTCGAGCTCGGAGCCGACGACTACGTCACCAAGCCCTTCTCCTCGCGCGAGCTCGTCGCCCGCATCCGTGCGGTCCTGCGCCGGCGCGGTGAGCCCGAGGAGATGCTGCCGAGCGTGCTCGAAGCCGGCCCCGTGCGCATCGACGTCGATCGCCACGTCGTCGCGGTGCGCGGGCAGACCATCGCGATGCCCCTGAAGGAGTTCGACCTCCTCGAACTCCTCGTCCGCAACGCCGGACGCGTGCTCACCCGCGGGCAGATCATCGATCGCGTCTGGGGGTCGGACTATGTGGGAGACACCAAGACCCTGGACGTCCACGTGAAGCGCCTGCGCGCCAAGATCGAAGAGGATCCGCGCCATCCGAAACTGATCCTCACGGTGCGCGGACTCGGCTACAAGTACGAGGCCGAGTAGCGCCGACTCCGGCTCAGCCCGCGGGGACGTAGCCGGCGTAGTACCCCACGTCCGGCACCACGAGGGACGTGAATTCGGTGACGCCGTTGGTCGTGAAGGCGAGCGAGACGGTGGAGTACGACCCGGCCGGCGTCGCGAGTGCGTCGATGAGCAGGACGTTCTCCGGAGGAGCGCCCTCAGCGCCGTAGCCGAAGGTTGCGAAGGATCCCGGCTCGATCGTGACCGCGGGGGCAGCGAGTGGCTGGCCATCGACGGAGACACCTGCGAGCGTGTCGGCCGCATCTCCCTGATTGAAGACCGCCATGACGAGCGATGCTCGACCGGCTTCGTTACGTACGACGGTGGCATTCTCGATGCGCAGCGATCCCACGATCTCCTGCGTGCCGTTGCCTGAGTTCATGGAGTTCTGCATCGTGGTGCTCGCCCCGAAGCCCTGCCAGCAACCGGCAAGAAGGGGGGAGAGGGCGGCGACTGTCGCGACGAGGGCGACGCGGCTGACGATGCGATGGCGCGCTGCAATCACGCTTCTCAGCGTAGCGGGTGCGGGGGCTGGGACTCGGGGTGGTGCTCCTGATGCCCGTGATATCCTGATGGACCGGGAAAGGGGTCTCTCTCTATGACGTTCAAGGTTGGCGACACTGTCGTCTACCCCCATCACGGGGCTGCCCTCATCGAGGCCGTGGAGGTCCGGGTCATCAAGGGGGCCGAGAAGGAGTACCTCGTGCTCCGCGTCGCCCAGGGAGACCTCACCGTCCGCGTCCCGGCCGACAATGTCGACCTCGTGGGCGTCCGCGATGTGGTCAATGCCGAGGGCCTCGACCGGGTCTTCGAGGTGTTGCGCCAGCCCTACACCGAAGAGCCCACCAACTGGTCCCGCCGCTACAAGGCCAACCTCGAGAAGCTCGCCTCCGGCGACGTCATCAAGGTAGCCGAGGTCGTCCGTGACCTGTGGCGTCGTGAGCGCGAGCGCGGCCTGTCGGCCGGCGAGAAGCGCATGCTGGCCAAGGCACGCCAGATCCTCGTGAGCGAGCTCGCCCTCGCGGAGAAGACCAACGAGGACAAGGCCGAAGCCATCCTCGACGAGGTTCTCGCCTCCTAGGTCGTCACGGCCCGTGCTGACGGGCTGTGCCAGTGGAAGCGGAGGTCGCCATGGGCGACGCCCCCCTCACCGCGGTGATCGTGCCTGCGGCGGGACGCGGTGAGCGACTCGGTCCCGGTGCGCCCAAAGCGCTGCGCACACTCGCGGGGCAGCCGATCCTCCTGCACGCCGTGCGCAACCTCGCCACCGCGCGCGATGTCGACATCATCGTGGTGGCCGTGCCCGAGGATGCGGTCGAGGAGTCTCGCGCGCTGCTCGCCGGCATCGAACTCCCCATCACCATCGTCTCCGGTGGTGAGACCCGGCAGGACTCCGTCGCACGAGCCCTGCTGGCGCTGCCGCCCGAGGTCGATGTCGTCCTCGTCCACGACGCCGCACGGCCGCTCGTCCCCGCAGACGTCGTCGATCGCGTGGCCGCTGCCGTGCGCGCCGGATCCCAGGCGGTGATCCCCACCCTGGGCGTGGTCGACACCATCAAGGAGGTCGATGGCGAGGGCGTCGTGCGCGCCACCCTGGACCGTGCGCGACTCCATGCCGTCCAGACTCCCCAGGGATTCGATCGCGACGTACTCCAGCGTGCCCATGGCGAGTCCGATGGAGGGGACGCCACCGACGACGCGGGAATGGTCGAGCGGATGGGCGTGACCGTGCAGACGGTGCCGGGTCACGAGGAAGCCTTCAAGATCACGCGCCCGCTCGACCTCGTCCTCGCCGAGGCGATCCTGGTCCGTCGACGTGCGGCCGGCGGTGTCGGCTAGTCGCATCGGCGTGGGAGTCGACGTCCACGCCTTCGCCGCGGGTCGCCCCCTCTGGGTCGCGGGCCTGCTCTGGGATGGCGACGGTCTCGATGGTCACTCCGATGCGGACGTCGCGGCCCACGCGGCGTGCGATGCGCTGCTCTCCGCTGCGAGCCTCGGCGACCTCGGCGCGCTCGTGGGAGTCGATGATCCCCAGTGGTCAGGTGCCAGCGGTGCGGCACTCCTCGCTCATGCGGCAGCCAGCGTCCGGTCGGCCGGCTGGGAGATCTCGAATATCGCCATCCAGGTCATCGGCGTACGCCCGCGGATCGGCACGCGTCGCGCGGAGGCCGAAGCCGCGCTGTCCGCGGCGGCCGGGGCTCCCGTGAGTGTGGCGGGCACCACGACCGATGGCTTGGGTCTCACCGGTCGAGGCGAGGGCCTGGCGGCCATCGCGACCGCCCTCCTGTCTCGCTCCTGACGACGTGACGTCCGATACCGTCGCCCCATGACCGCCACCATCCCGCCCGATGCCTACCCCATGCTCGACGCACCCGAGTTCGCGACCATCGCGACCACCAACCCCAACGGATACCCGCATCTGTCCGTCGTGTGGGTGGAGCGCGACGGCAATGACCTTCTCGTGTCCACGATCAAGGGACGCCGCAAGTACCTCAACATGGAGCGCGACCCCAAGGTGACCGTGCTGGTCTACCCGAAGGACAACCCGTACTCCTATGTCGAGGTGCGCGGCACGGTGTCGATGGTGAAGGAGGGCGGCCGCGAGCTCATCGACCGCCTCAACCAGGCCTACACCGGCACCGGGCGCTACACCGGTGACGATGGGACCGACAACGTGCGCGTGGTCTGCCGCATCACCCCGGAGAAGGTCGTCACGCGCGTACCGCACTGACCCTGTCCGCAGACCGTTCACTACCCTGTCGGAGTGACCCTGCGCCTGTACGACACCGCGACCCGCGCGGTGCGCGACTTCGTCCCGCTCGAGCCAGGCCGGGTGTCGATCTATCTGTGCGGGGCGACCGTCCAGGCACCTCCCCATGTGGGCCATATCCGGTCGGGACTGGCCTTCGACATCCTGAGGCGCTGGCTGGCGGCCTCGGGGTACGACGTGACCTTCGTCCGCAATGTCACGGACATCGACGACAAGATCCTGGCGCGCGGTGCCGACGAGGGCATTCCCTTCTGGCAGGTGGCGATGCGCAATGAGCGTGCCTTCACCTGGGCCTACGACGTCCTCGGATGCCTGCCGCCGACGTACGAACCCCGGGCCACGGGGCACGTCCCCGAGATGGTCGAGCTCATGCAGCGGCTCATCGATGACGGTCACGCGTACGCCGCGGACGGCGACGTCTACTTCGACGTGCGGTCCTTCCCCGAGTACGGCGCGCTGAGCGGGCAGCGCCTCGACGACATGCAGCCTGCCGGTGACTCCGACGCCTCGATCAAGCGCGATCCCCGTGACTTCGCCCTGTGGAAGTCCGCCAAGCCGGGCGAGCCGCACTGGAACACCCCGTGGGGGCCGGGCCGGCCCGGATGGCACCTGGAGTGCTCCGCCATGGCGTCGCGCTATCTCGGCTCGGCGTTCGACATCCACGGCGGTGGCATGGATCTGCTCTTCCCCCATCACGAAAACGAGATCGCCCAGTCCAAGGCTGCCGGTGACGAGTTCGCACGCTTCTGGATGCACAACGCCTGGGTGACGACCTCGGGCGAGAAGATGAGCAAGTCGCTGGGCAACTCTCTCCTCGTCTCGGAGGTCGTCAAGCGTGTCCGACCCGTCGAACTCCGCTACTACCTGGGCTCTGCGCACTACCGCTCGATGCTGGAGTTCTCCGACGAGGCTCTCGCCGAGGCGGCCGCGGGTTATCGGCGAATCGAGGGCTTCCTCCGCCGCGCGGAGGAGGCACTTGGGGATGGCCCTGGCGCCACCGCGGTGCCCGCAGCCTTTGCCGCGGCACTCGACGACGATCTCGGCGTGCCCCAGGCACTCGCAGTCGTGCACGACACCGTCCGCGCCGGCAATGCCGCTCTCTCGGACGGTGACACTGGCGCTGCGCGCCGCGCGCGCGATGAGGTCGTCGTGATGCTGGATGTGCTCGGGGTCAACCCCTACGCCGAACCGTGGGCGGCGCAATCAGACGACGGTGCTGCGCGTCGTGCACTCGGGCCGCTCGTCGAGGTCGTCCTCGCGCAGCGCCAGGCCGCGCGCGAACGCAAGGACTTCGCCGTCGCCGATGCCCTCCGAGACGGTCTTGCATCCTCCGGTATCTCGGTGGAGGACACTCCGGCCGGCGCTCGCTGGTCCCTGACAGAGGAGTCCTGATGGCCGGTAACTCCCAGCGCAAGGGCGCCATGCGCAAGGAAGGCACCAAGAAGGGCATGACCGTCGGCTCCGGTGGCCAGCGCCGCAAGGCGCTCAAGGGCAAGGGGCCCACGCCCAAGGCAGAGGAGCGGACCAAGCACCCGGCCGCGCGTCGCGCGCGCGCGGCCGAGAAGCGGGCTGCCAGGAGCACGTCCTCGACACGCGGCCGTAAGGACGGACGCGAGGTCCTCGTGGGCCGCAACCCCGTGGTCGAGGCACTGCGCGCGGGAGTCCCGGCGTCGGCGCTCTACGTGCAGCAGTACGTCGACACCGATGATCGCGTGCGCGAGGCGCTGACAACAGCGGCAGACCAGGGCATGCCGATCATGGAGGTGACGCGTGCCGAGCTCGATCGCATGTCGGGAGGTGCGGCGCACCAGGGATTGCTGCTCACCGTGCCGGCGTACGACTATCTCGACCCTGACGACCTGCTCGCGCGGGCCATCGACTCGGGCACGGCGCCGCTGATCGTCGCCCTCGATGGTGTGACCGACCCGCGCAATCTCGGCGCGATCGTCCGCTCGGCCGCGGCCTTCGGCGCCCAGGGAGTCGTGGTGCCCGAACGCCGCGCTGCCGGCGTCACCGGCTCGGCGTGGAAGGCAAGCGCGGGCACACTCGCGCACGTTCCTGTCGCCCGAGCCACCAATCTCACCCGGGCGCTCACCGCCTATCGCAAGGCCGGTTGCACGGTGATCGGCCTCGCTGCAGACGGCGACATGCAACTCACGGCGCTTCCGCCCGACGTGGCGCGGGATCCCCTGGTCATCGTGATCGGTGGTGAGGGGCGCGGCCTGAGTCGCCTCGTCGGCGAGACGTGCGATCACATCGTGTCGATCCCCATGGCCGCGGACACGGAGTCGCTCAACGCTGCGGTGGCGGCGGGGGTGACGCTCTACGCCGTCGCTTCGCTGCGGACCGCGGGTGCGGCTACGCCGTAGTGGGGTGTCCCGCGTCAGCGACGGGATGCGCAGATTCAGTAGCCGGAAGCGCTGGGTCGCTGGCGACCTGACCGCCGACGCCGGTGGCCATCGAAATCCAGACGAACCCCGCGCGCCTGAGGGCGTCGACATCGGCCTGCGAGCCGGCTTCAGCGATGAGGTGGGTGCCGCGCCTGGCCAGCGCTGAGGCGACCTGCTGGACCGAGAGCGGATCCAGTCCTGTGGGGCGCCGGTCCTTCCCGAGCGGGAAGACCAGGGCCCACGGGCTCCAGCCGATGAGGTCGTCGGGATCGGCTCCGGCTGCGGCGTCTGCGACGACGGCGATGCGCAATCCCCGATCCTCCAGGAGAGCGAAGGCCTGGCCCGAGCCATGCGGGACCGAGGAAACCACGATGACGGTCCGTGCCGCGTCGACGCGATCGAGCAGACGCCCTGCGATGTTGGGAAGGGCCGCAGCGCCGGCATCGGGCAGGAGCAGCAGGGCCGGTGCCGAGACGAGCACGGGCGCCCCCGTCGCCTCGGTGTCGCACAGGAGGGTACGGACTGCTGCCAGCGAACTGGCGGTGAATTCCACAGCCAGATCGAGGCGATGTTCGGCCGCGTCCAGGAGTCGATGCGGGGTCCCGAGATCGAGGTCTCCGGGTGCGTGTGGCCATGACGCGTCGAGTTGGAGGGCGACATCCTCCCGAGTGCGTGAGTCGATGATGCGGCGGAGAGCGAACTCCAGGCCCTGATCGGGTGTGCCTGCTTCGGCCAGTGCCTGTGCGAGGTCCGCTGTCGAGATCGTGGCTGAGCTGCCCGTGATGTCTTCCGGGGTGAAGTCGAGGTAGCCGAGGCTTTCGCCGAGGAGCGCCCGGCGGGTTGACCTGTCGCGGTCGAGCCGCTCGGCGGCGACCTCCATCAACTCGGGGAACGACACCGCGTCGACCTGATACGTGGCGTGACCGAGGGACACGCTCACGCTGACCTCGACGTCGACGCGTGCCGACGACACGGAGCCGTGATCGTTGATCCACTGCTGCAGGGCACGCAATTGAGTGGCGACGTGCCTGACGACGGGCCCACCCAGCAGCCCGATCCAGATTCGGCCGGCACCTTCGTACGCGACGAAGAGCTCCTCGCCCGCGAAGTCGGCGTTGCCCAGCACGGTTCGAATGACCTGGGCCACAGCCGCCTGCTCGAACTTGCCGCCGGCTAGTGCGCCGAACTCATCGATTTCGAGAACGGCTACGAGGAGCGAGCTCGTCTGGGTGGACTGGTCGGCCCGGTCGCGCAACCGATCGCCTGCTTCATGGAAAGCGGACATCGTGGGCCAGCGCGATCGGTCGTCGAACATCAAATCAAAGGCGCGACTAGCGGAGAGGTAGTCCTGTGCCATGACGGGGGAGAGCAATGCGAGCGTGGCGAGTTCGACGTACTCATCGACGATGTCGCGGGAGCGAATGAGGAAGGAGCCGGGGGCGAGCCACGAGCCGATAACGATCCAGCCTTCGGCGTTGTCGCGATCGGGCCGGCCCAGGCGGATCTCGCGGTGAGGGCGTGCCGCCAGGTCCGTTGCCAGGGGCACGGGGCCGACGTCGTGTCGATCCAACCCGGCGAGGCTCGAGCGACGAGTTCCGTCCGGAAGCGTGATGTGCCCCATGGCGCGTGTGGCTCCGAAGGTCGCCAGAGCCACGCGGGTGGCCGTGGGAAGCGCAGCGCGTGCAGCGAGATCCGGGCTGAGCGATCCATCGGCGAGTCGGCGCACGATCTCGGCCTGGTGGGCTCGCCATGCCCCTAGCAGTACGCGCGCGTCATGGCGCCACCAGGCGATGGACGCGAGCCAGAGTGCCGCCCACGCGACGACCAGGACACCAAGGCCCGCGAGCCCAGCCGCGTCCTCTCGTCCCGGAGTCGTGGGCCCGGCTGTCGACGCGACCGCGACCGCAGCGGCGAAGGCCAGCCAGGCGACGAGGGCCGTGATCCCCGCGATGAGGAGGCGGCGTGGATCGATGGCATCGCGCAGGAATGCCCAGCGTTCGCTTGCCCCGGTCGCCCAGCGTTCTAGGGAATTGAGAGCCAGTTGCGAGTACAGCGCCACCGTCACGGCCAGCAGGAGCGGCCAGATGGACATGCGATCGATGAGCAGGGGCGCGAGCGAGTAGACGATGAGATACGCGATGGCCGCTGCGGCGCCGGCCGAAAAGCTGGAGAAGATCGCGGAGAAGCGCATGTTGACGTCATGTCGCGGCGCGCGTCGGATCATGACGGCCGCGCGTGCGATCAAGCCGACGCCGATGAGAGAGATGGTGATGGCAGGTGGAGTGAGAACGCCGGCGAGGAGTGCTCCGACGAGCAGGGCGTCGAAAGTGATGGTCACTCGGTCCCAGGACCGGATCCGGCTGTCGTTCTCGGAGAAGAGGGTCCTGCTCCACGCCGCGGAACTCGTGCGGAACGTGGCTGCCGGGACCAGCGCCGCCAGGGAGAGGATGATCACTGATCCGACGATGACGGCCAGGACATCCTCGTCGGCGGGAGCGGGCATCGGCAGGGTGAACGCGACCACGATCGCGGCTGCTGTCGCGACCAACCCGACCACGATCGCGAGGGCGCCGGCGATGCCGGCGCGCAGATGCAGGACGGGCAGGCTGATCGAGGAGGCGTTCGGCGGCTGCGGGATGAGCCAGGAGCCGAGGGTGCGGAGGACCCGCGTTACGGGCTCGCGGGCCGACGTCATGGCTCGATGGTAGGGCTCCGCACACGTGGAAGGGCGGTTCCGGGACTCCGGAGGTCGCCTCGGCCGATACTGCTGTGGGAGGAAGGAGGCACGTCGAGTGCCGGTTCGGCGCCGCCCTGACGAGGGATTCACGCTGATCGAGGTGGTCGTGGCGATGGCCGTGTTCACCGCGGTCTCCTTGGCGACCCTGGCCGTCGTCCTCACCTCCCTACGAACGGTCCGTGAGAACGAGGACCGGGTGATTGCGGCCAACCTGGCGCGTTCGGTCTTCTCGGGCCTGCGGGTCGCCGGGGCGGCCGACGTCCCGCTCGGCCGCACGGTCGTCCAGCAGGATGGCTTCACGGTGACCACCGACGCGGCATGGGTCGGTGTCGCGCAGACGGCAAGCGCCTGCGATGAGGCTGCCCCGGGGGCCGACTTCCTTCGTGTCGAGGTCTCGGTCGATGGCGGGACTCTCGATTCCGCCCAGGTGATCGCAGGAGTGGTTCCCGCGCCCGAGGGCGGGCCAGAGGGTCCGCGTGGGTCTGTCGCCGTCTCGATAGGGGATCGGTTCGGCAACCCACTTCCGGACGTTCTCGTCACCGGCGACGATCCCTTCCACCCGAACAATGACTTCGCCCTGATCAGCGGAGCGGACGGATGCGTCTTCCTGCCCGGCTTGGAACCGACGGGCTCGCTCGTCGTATCCGTCAGTGGCGAGGTGAAGGGTGTCTCCCTGATAGCACCCACACCCCAGGCGAGTCAGTCGCAGGCACAGGTCGTGGCCGATCAGGTCACGCGGCTGGACTTCACGCTCGCGTTGCCAGCGGCCCTGCGCCTGGTGGGGGACGACACGGCCTACCCCGTCCCCGCAGACATCCTGGCGTCGTGGCAGGGGTCGGGCACCGGGACCGTCGCGACCGCGACCCCGTTGCGCACGCGCCTCGATGGCCTGTGGCCTGCCACCACGGGTTTCACCGCGTGGCTCGGCAACTGTTCCGCGTCGAGCCCGGTGCAGTACGGCGAGCAGCCGGCTGTCTTCGATCTCGCACCGGGTGAGCTCACGACGGTGGATCTCATCGGCGCCCGCCTGCGTGCGAAGGGCCTGGCTACGCGTGGTCGACTCGATGCCATCTATGTCCCGATCGCCGGGGATTCGTGCAATGGCTTCACCGTCGATGTCGGGACGGCGGACGATAGCGGCGTCCTCGACTTCACCCTGCCGTATGGCACGTGGGAGTTCCGCTCCGAGGGTCAGGTCCGTCGGCCGGCGGCTCTTGTACCGTCCCCGGATCGCACGGTCGTCACCTTCGATCTGCAGCCCACTCCGAGTCCGTCGCCCAGTGCCTCGCCATCGGCGAGCCCCGCTGCGTCGGGGGGCCAGCCATGAAGTCGCCGAGCATGACTCGACGCACCCCTCGCCCCGGTCCGGATGGCGGTTTCACCGCGGTCGAGCTTGTGGTGGCCGTGGGAATCTTCAGTGTGCTGGCGATGCTGAGTGCGACGGCGATGATCTACCTCTTCGGCGGGATCCGCGAGGTCTCGTCGGGTACGCAGCTCCAGGCGCAGTCGCAGAACTCTGCGGAGTGGGTGAGCCGGTTGCTCCGCTACACCGATCAGGTCCCGGGAGCCACGGCCGCGATCGTGTCCGCGGCACCGGATCGGATCACGGTCAACACGTGGTCGGGCACGGGCGACGACCCCGATGCTGCCTACCGGGCCCGTCTCATCGTCATCCCCGATGGCGATGGCTATGCCCTGGTGAGCGATGTTGCCGAAGGACAGCTGAACGCAGGTGCGTGGTCCTGGACCGGTGACTGGCAGTCCGCTGCCGTGCCTGCGGGCGCGAGTCGTCGGGTGCTGCTGCAGGTGCCCGCCAGCACAGGGCCCCCCTTCAACGTCAAAGTGATTGCCTGCCGACCCGATCTCGGCTGCTCCGCGACCTCACGTGATGCGACACCCATGACTCCCGGCCCCGTGGTCCTGGCCGCCGGCGAGGAGGTCGTAGCCCTCGAGGTGCTCCTCGGCGATGTCGATGATCCGTTGAACGCGGTCACCCAGCGGATCGAGCTGGTGAACCAATGACCGAGAGGGAGTCCTGCGACGCGTCGAAGCGCGACAGCGGCATTGCCATGATCATGGTCCTGCTGTGGAGCGTCCTGCTCCTGGCGATCGCCCTGGCTGTGACCGTAGTGGCGCTGCGCCAGATCCAGCCGTCGGATGCGAGCGAGAAGTCGTACGCCGCCCTCGCCGCTGCGGAGGCGGGGATCGAGGACTACCTGGTCAGGCTTCGACAGCCCGGCTACGAGTCCACGATCGATCCCAGCAACCCGGCATTCACGTCTTTCGTGCCTGTCCCGGGTGGCGCGACGGCCGGGGAGTTCACGTATGCGGTCGATACCTCACGGGCGAGGTCAGGGGGGGAGATCCGCGTGTACTCCACGGGCCGCTCGGGTGGCATCGAACGCACCGTGGAGGCCGTGCTCTCCCGTCGCACGCCGCTCGATTACGTCTACCTCAGCGACATCGAGACACCATCCCCTGAGGTCCCCGGCTCGTACTCCACGCGTGCCGGCACGGGTGGCAACACCACCACGACCGCTCGCCAGCTTGCTGAGGCGCTCTGCAGTCGCCGCTGGTACGAGGCTGGACAGGTCGGTCCCAATGGGCAGGTGGGGAATCAGCGCAATATCCGCTACTGCCAATGGGCGGGCATCTACGCGTCCGAGCGCATCTTCGGCCGAATCCACACGAACGACGTCTGGGTCCTCGAAAATGCGGACCTCTCCCAGGCCATCCAGGTCGGCGCCATCTCGTCGTCGTGCCGAAGCGAAGCCGAGGGGATCGTGGCGGGTGAGGTCGGTTGCCCGGCTAACCATCGGTACATCGCGAGCAACACCCTGTCATCAGGGCGCATCGTCGACCGCACATGGACGTCGCAGACGAGCACCTACCAGGGCGATTCCTATCGACCATCGGGTGCCGAGGTCACCCGGCGCAACCCCCGCTACGAGCCGCCGCTCGAACTGCCCACCGCGGCGGCGACGGCCGCGAAGTTCAAGGTCTTCGCGGCTGAGTCGGGCTGCATCTTCACCGGGCCGACGCGCATTCGCTTCGATGTCGTGGCAGGCCGTGGTGTCGCCTATGTCACCAGCCCGGACACGAAGCAGACCGGGACCGGCTGCGGGACCGGGTATGCAGCGACCACGGGAGCGCCGACGTCCCAGCAGACGCGGATGATCTATCTCGATCAGTTCGATGACCTCGTGATCTTCATCCAGGACCTTCCGCTCGCGGGGGTCGACGATCCGAGCAATCCCCTGGACGTGGCCAACGTATGGGCGGCGGGCACCGCCCCCACCTGCCAGATCAAGACGTACGGCACGACCTCATCGCCCTACCCCTACGTGGTCCCCAACGTCAGCGCGGATTCTGGAGAGGCGGCACTCTTCTCGGCGACTTCGCGCCCGGAAGGCTTCCCCTCGGCGTACGCCGACCCGACCAATGCCTGGTACGCGTCGAATTGCGGCCTGGGTGATGTCTACGTCCAGGGCACGGCCAAGGGCCGCGTCACCGTCGCCGCCGAGAACAACATCGTCCTCACGGGCTCGCTGCGGGATTCCACCGCCCAGAGTGGCGGCACGGACAACGGCAAGCCTGCCGCGAGTTCCCAGACGAGTGTCGGGATGGTGGCGGGTCAGTTCGCCTACCTCTATCGTCCGCTCACGTCCACGACGTCGAGCCCCGCATGGGTGACTGACTGGCGTACGTCGAACGCGTCGGACCCGGTCCTCAACGCCGCAATCCTCGCCGTGGATCAATGCTTCGGAGCCCAGGATGCCGAGTACGGCAGCCGCAATGGATCCATCTACCTCTGGGGGTCGCTCTCTCAGAAGTATCGCTGCATCGTCGGCTTCACCGGCGGCTACTCCAAGAGCTACAAGTACGACGACCGCCTGACCTGGCAGGCACCGCCCTACTTCGTCGCGCTCTTCGACGAGCCCTGGGAGGTCCGGCGCTGGGGCGAGGTCACGCCGCGGCAGCAGGCGCCGGGGACGACCGAGTGGGAGTTGCCACTGTCACCGGGTGAGTCGGTGATCGATGCGCAGGTCGTCTTCGGTGATGCCAGCGTCACCCAGGACGGAGTGAGCGCGTCCGTGACGGCCCGCAGCGATGGTCAGGTCATCGTGCGCTACCGCGTGAGCACTGCCTCCGGCTTCCGATACCGGCACCTCGTGATCCTGGTCGCATCCCCGTAGGATCGAGTTCCCCGAGGATCGAGGGCGGTGAGCAGTCGAGGAGGGCGCGCGTGAGCGATCGCCAGCTTGACGCCTTCGTCCCCTGGGCCCTCCAGTCAGCCGATGTCTTGGAACTGGCGGCGTGTGAGGCGGCCCAGTCGGGCGACGCGGCTCGTGCCGTGGGGCTTGCCTGGAGCGCCGACCTTCACCGAGTCCAGGGCGCGCTCTGGTCGGAGCTCGTCGTCACCCAGCAGTTGAGCCGCCGCGAGTTCTTCCACATACTGCAGGATCTCGTGGCGTCTCCCGACGACGCACCGGCGTTGTCGGAATCGGCACAGGATGCCCTCGACAGGTCGCGCATGACATTGCTCGCCGGGCTGGGGGAGATCATTCCCGACGGCGTCGCCCTGGCACATGTTCCTGAGTTGGCATCCCTTCCGGCCCCGGACGCCGATGCCTGGGATCGGCTGCGATTGAGCCTTCTCAGTGGCATGCGACCCGACGACCTGGTTGAGACGCGGCGACGGCAGTCGGCAGATCTCATGCTGCGCGCGCTTCGGGCACAGCAATCCGGCGACGACGCAGAGGCCATCCGTCTGGCATATGACTCGGACATGGCGTCCCTGGAGGCCTATCTTGTCGAGTCGGCCACTGCGGTGGGCGACGCTCCGCTCGTGACGGTCGCCGCACGCTGGGCACTGGTGGCGCATCGTATGTCGGGTCTGCCTGCCCTCCCGTGGGAGTTCCTCGGAGCGGTGCGCGCCGTGCGCATGGTCCTTGCCGAGGCCCTGGGCGATTCCGACGGAGCCCGCATGCTGGCAGGTCTCCAATCCTTCTCCGCCTAGGGGGCCGCGGCCGGCGAGGAAGGCGCCGGAGCAGGTTCCCCGGCCTGCGCGGCTACCTTCTCCGCGGCCGCGACCAGGTCCGGCAGCGGCGTCTGCAAGACGAAGAAGGTGCCCGTGACGGACGCCGTCCACGGGGACCGCGGACCCGGATCGGGTCGGTCGACGGTGATGGCCGTGATGAGGAGTGAGCGCTCGAGCCCCTCCAGATTGCCGAGGAACTTCAGGACGGCGGCCTCGGGGCCCTCGACCGTCATGTCGACCTGCATGGTGGCCAGCGCGACCCCGGATTCACTGGCATCGACCTCGACGCTCACGGGTACTCCCGTGTTGATCACGGAGATGCTGCCGGGCTCGATGCCAGCCGACGTCGCCGCCTTGGTGAGCTGCCGCAGCAGCCGTGGCTGCTGTGCAGACTGCGGCATGCGTGCGAAGACCTGCTGCGCCTGACGGGCGGCTTCGGGCAGTGCTGCGGCCAATGCGTCGAGGTCGCGTTGCTTGCGCTGCAGGCTGATCTGCGTCAACTCGAGGTCGGCCGCGGCGGTCTGCAATTCGGCTGTCTCGGAGAGTCGCGGAGACAGGACAAGGAGCCACAGCAGGCCAGCGAGGAGTCCCAGCGTCAGTACGGCCACCACGCCCGCGGCCCCTACCCGAGTGAGACGGATCCTCATGGCGTCGCCTCCGGCACCGTTGTGTCGTCCGCGGCGGCAAGGGCGGCGATGACGGAGTCGTCGGAGATCGGTGCCACGAGCCCCTTGAGGGAGATGCCGACGCTCCCGGTGAAGGTGACCGTGCTGGCCGCGTCGGATGTCGTGCTGCTGACGTACGGCCCGATGAAGAACGGATCCTTCTCGAGTTCGGCAATGAACCGGGCCACCTCTTCTCGGCTTCCCGCCGTAGCCGAGAAGTCGACGCAGCCGATGGTGACGCGTTCCGAGAACGGATCCGGAGTCGGGCAGCGATTGATGTCCTCGCTGACCTTGGGGATCCCGTGGTAGACGACCGTGACCTTGCTGAAGCGGACATTGCCTCCGGCCGCGGCAGCTGCTTCGAGGCGAGCGAGGGTGACGACAGCCTGCGGCGACGAGGCGAGCGTGTCCGATACGAGCCCCTCGAGCCGCTCGAGTTGTCCGTAGAAGTTGCCGACCGGTCCGAGGGCATTGACCTTCGCCTGGATCGCGGCGTTCTGCGCCGTGAGGTCCTCGACCCGAGAAGCAGCGGATCCGATGGACGGTCCGACCGACCACCACACGAGACCCGTCAACGCCACGATGATGACGGCGGCTATCGCGGTGCGGCGAGCGATGGTCGCGATCCGCAGGGACTGCGTCACGTCAGCGGGGAGAAGATCCACCCGTGGCGACGGCGGCGGAGTTGTCGGGCGAGGGGTCGCAGGTGACGTCATGGCAGCGCCAACCCGAGTGCGCAGGTGTAGCGGCCGTCCGGAGGCAGATGACGTTGAACACGCGGGGCAAGGGAGAGACCGGCGAAGGGCGCCAGGATGTCGACCGGCTTGCGGACCTGGGTCTCTATGCGCTCGGCGAGGCCCGGCATGGCACTGACCCGTCCCGTAAGGGTGATGCGGGCGACCTGGGTGCCCACTCCGGACGTGTCGAGGTAGTCAAGGGAGTCCTGGATCTCCTTGACCACCGTCGTCGCCCAGCGCCCCAACTCCGCGACGACACGTTCATTGTCGAGGTCGCGCTCACTGCGGTCGGCTGACGGCAGGCCCGTGAAGACCGACGATTCGGCAATGGGAGTGAGCACAGGAGCCGGCGCCTTGAGTCCGACCGTCATCTTCCGGAGCTCGGCCGCTTCTTCCGTCATGCCGAGGGCCTCCTGCAGGGCAGTCGTTGCGGCCCGCCCACCCACGGTGCCCACGGAGCGGATGAGCAAGGGCGTGCCCCCTGCGTGGATCACGACCGTCAGGTGGTCGGCTCCGAGGTCGACCAGCATGGCCGGACGGGGATCCGGGTCGGCATTCAGAGCCGTGCGGAGCAGGGCGAAGGCGCTGGCATCGGCGGCGATGGGTCGCACCCCGCCCTTGCGCAGAGCCTTCGCGGTGTCGCGCACCGCCTCGGTGGCCGTCGCCACGAGCAGAATGCGGCTCGTTTCGGGTGTGCCTGAGGGGGTCGCCCCGCGGGTCTCCAGCAGCGAGTAGTCGAGTTCGACCGTGCGCACGTCGACCGGCAACGCATCCTGCACCTGGTAGCGCAGGGCCGATCGGAAGTCCTCGGGTTCCATCCACGGCAGGTCCATTTGGCGGGTGAGCACGGCCGGTACGCCGAATACGGCCCGGCGGGTGGAGAAGCGCCCCCGGCGCCACAGGCGACGGATCGCCTTCGAGACCACAGCCGGGTCCCGCACCGCTCCGTGGTCCAAGGCCCCCGGAGGGAGTTCGACCTCGGCGGCCCGGATGACCTCGGGCCCCTGGCCCCTCAGGGACACCTCGACCGCGCGGATCCCGGTGGCGCCGAGGTCGATGCCTACGGCGCGACGGGAGGACAGCAGCATGTCCCTCCCTCGGTGTGCGCGCGTGCCTTCGTGGACAGTATCGGCCGAAGCGGGCGCTCGTGGCGACCGCGGACCGAATGAGCCGATACTCCTCGCGTGACCCTGCCCACGGCCCCGGATCTACCGGTGACTCCCCGGAGCCTGGGCCCTCTCCTCGACCTCGCGGTTGCTTCCCGTGCGTCGGATCTGCACCTGAAGGTCGGTGCGCCCCCGCGGCTTCGCATCGACGGAGTGCTCGTCAACCAGCCCGGCCTCCCTCTGACTCCGGGTGAGGTGCAGGCCATGATCGAGGAGGCCACGGGCGAGTCCCCCGACCACACCGGGCTCGACGACCTCGACTTCGCGGTAGACCTGCCTGGCGTCGGCCGTTTCCGGGGAAACGCCTTCAGATCGCGGCGCGAGTGGGCCGTGGTGCTGCGCCATGTCCGCTCCGAGATTCCTACGGTCGAGGGTCTCGGTCTGCCCACCATCGTGCAGCGCTGGTGCGAGGCGACCTCCGGTCTCATCCTCGTGTGCGGGCCGACGGGCTCGGGTAAGTCCACGACCCTGGCGGCCATGGTCGGTCATATCAACGCTGCCCGTGCCTGCCACATCCTCACGATCGAGGATCCCGTCGAATTCCTCCACGCCGATCGCCGGGCGAGCGTGAGCCAACGTGAGGTCCACACCGATACCGCCGGCTTCGCCACGGCCTTGCGATCGGGGCTCCGCCAGGACCCTGACGTCATCCTCATCGGCGAGATCCGGGATGCCGAGACGATGCGCATCGCCCTGCATGCCAGCGAGAGCGGTCATCTCGTCCTCGCCACGCTGCATGCTGGCAGCGCCCTGGAGGCGGTCCACCGCGTCGTGAATCTCTTCCCGGCTGACGAGCAGAGCGTCGTTCGGGGGATCCTTGCAGAGGCTCTGATCGGCGTTCTCTGCCAGCGCCTGGTGTGGTCGGACGCCCGGCATCGCCGCCAGGTGGTGTGCGAGGTGATGACGGGCACTCCGCGCACCCACGACGCCATCGCCGATGCCGCCAAGACGGCCGCTCTCCCGGACATCATTGCCGACGGAGATCATTACGGCATGCGTACGCTCATGCAGGATGCCGCCCTCGCCGTGATCAGCGGCGACTTGACGGTCGCGGAGGCTGAATCGGTCGTGCCGCCCGGATCCGACCTGCGCGTGGTACTCCAGCGAGCCGGCTACCGGGGCGCAGATGTCTAGCGGGGTCGTCGATGTCCTCCTCTCCCAGGGCCTGGTCACGGCGGAGCAGGTCGAGAGCGCACAGGTCCGATCGAGGCGAGCGGGTGACAACGTCGTGCGCACCCTCGTTGAGGACGGTGCCGTATCTCGGCGCGATGTGGTGCGTGCCACCGTAGAAGCCGCGGGGCTGACTTACGTCGACGCGCTCGAAGTCGCGTTGGACCCCAACGCCGTCGCTCTCCTCACCGGCGACCAGGCACGCAAGTACGGCGTCGTCCCGATGCGGTTCGACGGCGGCATGCTCGTCCTTGCCACCGACTCCCAGACTGCGGCCAACTGGCAGGTGCGCGAAGACCTCCAGGCCATCACGCGAAGCCCCATCCGCTTCGAGTGCGGCATGAAGCAGGAGGTTCAGACCCGGATCAACCAGGTCTACCGGGCCGAGGGCGAGCTCGGCGCCCTGGTGCGCGACATGCTCGACGATCAAGCCGCCATCGATGTCCAGGCACCCGTCGCCGCCACATCCGACGCCCCGCTGGTCCGCTACGTCAATCTCCTCCTGAGCCAGGCCATCTCCGACAACGCGAGCGATGTGCACGTCGAGCCCAGCGAGGAGAGCATCCGGATCCGCTATCGCATCGATGGTGTGCTCAAGGAGATGGCCCCGGCCCCCAAGGAGGTCCAGTCCGCGCTGGTCTCGCGGCTCAAGATCATGGCCGATATGGACATTGCCGAAAGGCGGGTGCCTCAGGACGGGCGACTCACGGTCGCCTGGCAGGGGCGCAAGATCGACCTCCGCGTCAACTCGATCCCCACGGTGTGGGGGGAGAAGATCGTCATGCGAGTCCTCGACAACACCGCAGCGCGTATGGCTCTCCCTGACCTCGGCTTCTCGCCGGAGAACCTGACACGGTGGCGAGAGGCCTATTCCCGACCGTATGGGCTCATCATCGTGAGCGGGCCCACCGGTTCCGGTAAGTCCACGACCCTCTACGCCACGCTCAACAGCCTGGTGCGTCCTGAGATCAACATCGTGACCGTCGAGGATCCTGTCGAGTACCGGATCCCCGGCATCAACCAGGTCCAGACCAATGCGAAGGCGGGCCTCACTTTCGCTTCGGCATTGCGCTCCATCCTGCGAGCCGACCCGGATGTCGTCCTCGTGGGCGAGATCCGCGACCACGAGACAGCTCAGATGGCCATCGAGGCTTCTCTCACCGGACACCTGGTGCTCACGACGCTGCACACCAACGACGCCCCCAGCGTGATCACCCGGCTCACCGAGATGGGCATCGAGCCCTACCTGATCACGTCGTCCCTGGCATGCGCGTCAAGCCAGCGCCTCGCGCGACGCCTGTGCGCCAAGTGCAAGCAGGAGATCGAGATCTCGCCCGTCGAGCTTGCGGCGATCGGATTCGAATACCCGGAGGGGATCTCACCGCGCTTCTATGAACCCATCGGCTGCTCCAATTGCGCCGGCACCGGCTACCGAGGTCGGGTGGCCCTTCACGAGGTCATGATGATGAACGACGAGGTTGCCGCCCTGGCGATTCACAGGGCCTCCTCCGAGGACATCCGACGGGTGGTCGTCCGTGACGGCATGCGAACCTTGAAGCAGGATGGCTGGATCAAGGTGGCTCAGGGCGAGACGACCACGGCCGAGATCCTGCGGATCGTGTCCTAGGAGTAGCCATGTCAGATGACTCCTTCCGTCTGCCCATCACTGACGACGCACCGGTGTTCGCGCCCGTGCCGCCGCCGATCGCTCCGCCGCCGACCCCCCTCCCGGTCGCTGTGCCGAGCCTCCCGACCGCGCCGGATCTCCCCGTGGCCCCCGAGCCCGTGCGGCCCGCTCAGCGCATCGCTGATCCCCAGGCACCGGATCTGCCGACCGTGGGAGGCGATCGCGGTGTGACAGCCACCGCGGATGACTCCCAGGGCCCCGTGGCGCGACTGGAGGCGGCCCTGCTGGAGCTCCTCCGCCTGGGTGGGTCCGACCTCCATCTCAACGCCGGACTGCCGCCGATGGTCCGCGTCGATGGCGAACTCCAACCACTGAGCGGGTGGAATGCCCTCACCGCCCGCCAGGTGCTCGAGAGCGTCTACGCGATCCTGTCCAACCGGCAGAAGCAGCGATTCGAGGAAGAACGCGAACTCGACTTCGCCTACGAACTCACCGGCGCTGCGCGATTCCGTGTCAACGCGATGTGGCAACGCGGATCCGTCAAGGCGACGCTGCGAGTGATCCCGTGGGACATCCTGCCGCTCGAAGCGCTGGGACTTCCCGAGGCGCTCGATGGTCTCGCCAGCCTCCCCCGCGGGCTCGTCCTTGTGACCGGGCCGACGGGTTCCGGCAAGTCCACCACCCTGGCTGCGGTGATCGATCGAATCAACCGCGAGAAGCACGGGCACATCATCACTGTCGAGGATCCCATCGAGTTCGTCCACGAGAGCCGCTCGAGCGTGGTGAGTCAGCGAGAGGTCGGCGATGACACCCCGACCTTCGCGAGCGCCTTGAAGCACGCACTTCGCCAGGATCCTGACGTCATCCTGGTCGGCGAGATGCGTGATCTCGAGACGGTCTCGATCGCGCTGACCGCCGCTGAGACCGGCCACCTCGTCTTCGGCACGCTCCACACCAGTTCGGCGGCGAGCACGATCGACCGCATCATCGATGTCTTCCCACCCGAGCAGCAGGGCCAGATTCGCGCCCAACTGGCAGGTTCCCTCCAGGCGGTCGTGTGCCAGTCGCTGCTGCGGAAGTCATCCGGTGAGGGCCGGGTGGCGGCGACCGAAGTCATGATCGTCACACCGGCCATCCGCAATCTCATCCGCGAAGGCAAGGTGCAATCCATTCCCTCGGCGTTGCAGACGGGATCTCGCCTGGGCATGCGCACCCTCAACCAGGATCTTGCGCGCCTGGTGAGCGAGGGTGTCATCACCTACGAGGCAGCGGCCGCGACCGCGAGCGACATCACCGAGCTCAACCAGATCCTGGGCATGGACGATGGCACAGACTGACTACCGGGTCCGGGCTCGCTCCAAGCAGGGCAAGCTCGTCGAGCAGAAGATCAAGGCCTCCAGCGAGGGCGAGGCTGCCTCTCGCGTGCAGCAACTCGGACTCGTGCCCATCTCCATCGAGCCTCTCGGCAAGGGCCTCAATCGGGAGATTCGATTCGGGGCCGGCAAGGTCAAGACCAAGGACCTCGCCATCTTCGCTCGGCAGTTCTCCACCATGCTGGCGTCCGGATTGCCCATCCTGCGCTGCCTGTCCATCCTCAGCCAGCAGACCGAGTCCACCCGGCTGCGTGAGCTCCTCGATCAGATGAGGGTGGAGGTCGAGAAGGGTTCAGCGCTGTCCGAGACGATGGCGCAGCGCAAGGAGTTTCCCCCGCTCATGGTCAGCATGACTCGTGCAGGCGAGGTGGGCGGTTTCCTCGACTCGACGATGCGCCAGATCGCCACCTCCCTCGAGGCGGATGTCAAGCTCCGGGGTCGCATCAAGGCCGCGCTCACCTACCCGGTGGCCGTAGGCGTCATCGCGGTGTTGATCGTCACGGGGATGCTCATCTTCGTGGTGCCTGTCTTCGCCTCGATGTTCGACTCATTCGGTGGCACGCTGCCCTTGCCCACCCAGGTGCTCGTGACGCTGTCGAATCTCATCAAGGACCCCCGCTTCTTCGTACCGTTGCTGGCGGCCATCGTGATCGGCGTCTTCCTCTATCGGCGCAACGCTCGCAATCCACGACTGCGAGCCGTGGTGGACCCGCTGAAGTTCAAGATCCCGGTCTTCGGGTCGCTTCTCAAGAAGGTCGCCATCGCGCGATTCACACGGAACCTGTCGTCCCTGCTCGCGGCCGGCGTCCCGATCCTCACCTCCCTCGACATCGTGGCGGATACGTCGGGCAATGCCGTGATCGCCAACGCCGTCGGCGAAGTGAAGGAAAGCGTCCGCCAAGGCAGCGGAATCGCCAAGCCCCTCGAAGCCGAAGGGGTCTTCCCGGACATGGTGGTCCAGATGATCTCCGTGGGCGAGTCGACCGGATCCCTCGACGAGATGCTGGCCCGGATCGCCGACTTCTACGACCAGGAGGTCGAGGCGACCACGGAGCAGTTGACGGCCCTGATCGAGCCGATCATGATCGTGGTCCTCGGCGGGGTGGTGGGGGCCATGATCATCGCTCTCTACCTGCCGATCTTCTCGATTTTCGACCTCATCAAGTGAGGTTCGGATCACGTGAGGTTCAGCCTCCCGGGAACTTCTGCGAATTCGGTCCGATACCCAGGTCAGCGGGTCGAGTGACCCCTCCCGGCAGTCCCGGGCACGAAGATTTGGGAGTCGACGATGTTCGCTCGCGTCGCAGCAGTCCGCGAAGCCCGGGCCAAGGGGGAGTCCGGCTTCACCCTCATTGAGCTCCTCGTGGTGGTCGCCATCATCGGCATCCTGGCCGCCATCGCCATTCCGTTCTTCCTCAACCAGCGCAACTCCGCTCGCGATGCGTCCGTGGAGTCCGATATTCGGAACGCCGCCACCTCACTCGAGACGGCATACACCCGGGATGGCGTCTATCCGGCCACCGGAACCGATCTCACCTCGGCGCCCTACGCGGTCAACGTCTCACAGGGCAATGGCCTGGCCGTGACCGTGGCCGCCAGCGGCTCCTCCTACGTGATCGTCGGCTGCAACTCCGAGTCCGAGACGGTCTTCTACTTCGATTCCGCCGCCAGCGGCTTCGGGGATGCGCCGGCAGGGACAGCCTGCCCGGCGAGCGGCATCAGCATCACCAACTAGAGCAGCATCACGAACGACGTGGCGGGGGTCGGCCGAAAGGCCGCCCCCCGCATAGTCGATTCACCGCGAAATCGGGCCAGGGGGAGCACTAGACTCCTCATCGGGAGGTCGCCATGACGTCAGTCGCGCAGGCACCGAAGACTCGTATATCGAAGTCCGGAGCATCCATGCCGGTCGCGATCGATCCGCGCTCCGTCGCGGACCTGGGTTTCGAACGCCACATCGATGTCGCACTGCGACTCCACATTCCCCGCGACCAGGCGGTCCTGGCCGCCCGAGCTCTCGGTGCCTTCATCGCCGACACGGAAGGCTTCGCTGCCCGCGTCGCCGGCCTCGACGTGGCTGCCGACCGCACCGACATCACGCTGGCCGTTTCCCTGGGCACGACGGAGCAGATCCGCTCGAGCGCCGATGCGTCGGTCCGAGCACTCCGATCGCTCACTCGACTCGTCGACTCGATGAGTCACTACGCGCCTGCATTCGTCTCGATACCGGCGCCTGAATCCGCCGAGGCCCGCGCTGCTGCCAGCCTGGTGGCCGGAGCCGACTCCTTCGCCTGGATCTCCGCGACCGCCTGACCATGGCCGGCGAGTCGGTCGGTGATGACGAGGAGATCATCACCGCAGGCAACCGCCGCGGTCGTCGTCTGCCGGACCTCGTCGTCGATGGGCTCGACGAACACGAGATCTTCAGCTTCGCCCCCGTCATGCGGTGCGATCGCATCTACTGGGGCACCTCAGATCCCATCGATCTGCGTGCGCTGCTGAGCGATCTCGGTCCGCAGGCATGGACCCGCCAGTGGAGCGACGGCCTCTGCCGGGTATGGGTGCCCGAAGGCAACGGGGAGCATGCGCGTGAACGCATCCGTGCCTGGTGCGAGGAGCGAGACATCGAGCCTGTCAACCTCCGCGTGGAGTCCGGTGTTGCCTTCCGAGACCTCGATCTGATCCCGTCAGGCCTCCTACCCGCTTTGATCGCGGCATGCGTCGACTGGCTCTATCCGCATACGTCGTCGATCCAGCGACGCCTCGTGGCCGAACTTCCCGGCGTAGATGACGACGACGTGCGAGGCATGATGTATCTCTTCGTGCACGACCTCGCGGATCGTTTCGACTCCGACCGACAGGGTCGCAATGGCGCCCTCAACTTCACCGCGTTCGCGCTCGGCAAGATCCGGACGTGGCCGCAGGATGCGGCGCGGTCGGTCCACGGGAGAGTGCTCGCCAATGATCGTGCGGCCCTCGGCAAGCTGGCGGCCGCCATCGCGGCCCAGGAGGGGCGTGCGGCGACGGAAGCTGAGCGCGCAGAAGCGCTCGGAGTTGGCATCACCGAACTCCGTAAGCGCGAGGAAGCGGTGCAGGGACTCATGCGACTGCGCCATATGGACCCCATCCTCGAACCCGACGATGTCCAGATGGCGAGCAGTACTGACCGCGACGTTGCGGACGAGGCTCTGGATGCCATCCTGCGGTCGGACCTCACTCGCGAGTTGCTGCGGGCTGTCGATCCTGGCGATGGCAGGGCTGATCCCCTAGGGCTCGCGGCCGTCTACCTGGGATTCTGGGAGGGCCTTGGCAGGTCTGAGATCGCAGACGAGTTGGGTGTCAGTCCCAAGACAGTCTCCTCTGCTATGGCAAGGACCCTGCGCGATATCGACGCGAGCAGGTTCGCATGACCGCCGACGCCGTCCCCTGGATCTTCACCGACGAGCCAGGACTCCTGCAGTGGGCATGGGTCACCGACCACTTCATGGCGCGCATCAGTGCGGTGCAGGCGGGTGTAGGCGCGGATGGGCAGAGGCTCATCAGGTCCATGCATTGGGAGTTGGCCGATCGGATGAGGCTCCAGCAGGGTGTGCCCCGGCTGCTCATCGAGGGAGACGCGCGGAGCTTCGACGAGGCCGAGTCGGCGCTGCGTGAGCACGTCGCCAAGTGCTACGACCCACGCCTCGGCTACCGCCGCTACGCGGGTGCTCTGGCCTTCACCTTCGAACTCTCGAGCGGCGAGCGCGTCGACGTGTCCCGCTACATCGGACGCGAGGTCACCGTGACCGTGCTCCAGGCCGGTGGCGAGCGCACCACGGTGCGCGGCGACTTCGACGTCTCCGGATATCGCTGGCGGGTCCGTGGCACCGACTCCGTCTACGACGTGGTCCCCGAGCACGCGGTGAGCATCAGCGACCGATCCGTCTTCGCCCAGGAGGCCGAGGAACTCGTGCGCCCAGCCTCCTACTCGGGGGTCGGCCGCATCTACCGGGAGGATCCGCGCCCCGGATGCACCGGCACACCGGGCTTCCTCTCGCAGACAGTGGACCACGCCGGCCGCCCGCGGTGCCCCCTGCATGAACGTGACCTACCTGACCATGTTCTGCACTGATGACCATGTTCTGCACTGATGACACTGTGCCCTCGTCCGGCCTCATGCGAGGCTGGTGGAGATCGATGGCCGAATGAGCCGATACCGGAGGGGAGACTCATGAAGAGGAGGAACCCCGTGGAGTCGACGTTCGCCGTCGCCGTGGATTTCGCGTCATCGACGGTGGGTCGCGCACTGCACGAGGCCAGTGCCGATGGCTTCGATGGGGCGCTGGCCTTCTCCGGGTCGGCCTCGGGTCGGATCTACTGCTTCGAGGGCTCCGCCTACGCGGCGGAGGTCGAGGGGTTCACGCCTGATGTCGAGCGGCGACTCGTGACGTCAGGGGCATTGACCGCAGGCGATAGTCCTCGAGCGGCGGTGACCGCCATGCGCCTTACCCCCGAGGCGCTTGCCTCGGTGAACCAGGAGTTCCTCCTCGCGCTGCTGGGGCGTCTCGCCGAACTACCGGGGTTGGCGGTGGCCCGGCTCCCGCAGGTGGTCACGGCCGAGGGCTGCACGCTGCCCATCCCCTTCGAGTCACTGGTCGAGGTGATTCGCCTGCGCCAGGTGCGTTCGATCGAGGATCTGAGTCATGTGGGGGGTGCGGCGTCCGCGCAGGTGGTGCTCGCGCAGCGGGGGGACATGCCGACCGGACTGCCGGAACTCAGTGCGCTGTGGACAGCGCTGGGCGACGGCAGCGAACTCGACGCTGCTGCTGCCGCCTGTGGCCTGTCCCGAGCGGAGGCTCTCCATCTGGCCGCCAACCTCCTGCGCCAGGAGGCGGCGACGGTCATTTCCACGTGGCCGCGGGTCTCAGGGCCGCCGGCGGTCCCCGAAGCAGTAGGGGCGGGACCGGGCCGGAGAGCCTGATCCTGACGGTGAGCCGATACTAGAACTAGGGCACCACCGGAGTAGGACAGCACGTCAGAACCGCAGTGGCGACGTATGTCACCGCGAAGATTGCCGAGAGGAGGGGTGGATCAATGCGCGCGTGGATTGGGCACGATGCCGACGCGACCACTCTCCTGCGCACCGGCATGGGCGTGGTCACCGCAGTTGCGGAGGCGCCTCGCGCGTACGCCGACAGTGGCGCATCATCACTGGTCGAGATTGCCGTAAGCGCCGTCACGCCGAAGGCGATCCGGGTGACCGTCAAGGCGACGTGTCCGAGGGGCAGCGAGTTGGCCCTGCGCGCGGCGCACCTTGCCGAGACGGGCGAGGAGGTCGCCTGGCTCGTCGAGTGGCGTCGACTGCCGGGGGTCCCCCCGCAGATCCCGATCACCGATCTCCAACTCCGCACCGATGCTTCCGCGGTGCTGCTGGCGCTGGCGGGCGCCGAATCGGAGTTCTCCGACGAGTCCGTGGGAGAGTGGGCACGGGGCTCGGCCTCATGAGCGACCCCGGCAAGTCCCCCTTCCGGGCGGTGCCGCAGGACAGGGTTCTTGCCGACGGCCGCCAATTCGGGTCCGATGACTCCGGAATCGACTTCTTCGCCGATGCACTTGCCCGGCCGCATACCGACGCCGAAGCGGTCTTCGCCGCAGGGGTGGCGGCAATGGGCGGGACCGGATCCGCCCAGGGCTGGGTGGCCTTCCGCGGTGACCTCTCCGCCGATCCGGCCGCTCGTGCCGCCTTCATCCTGCATGGCCCGGCCGGAGTGCGTCGCGAGAACTGACCCTCGATCGCCCTCCTCGGCAGACTCCTGCTCTATCCGCCGATACCCTGGAGGTGTCCGCTGACGGCACCGACGGCCCGGAGGGAGCGCCTTCATGAGCTCTCCTGCGGACGCCGCGCGCGTGATTGTCGTCAGCGAGAGCGCAGATGATGTGCAGATCCTGGAGGCGGTCCCCGCAGACTGGACTCTCCAGCCTGCCGTCCACACGCTGGCTGCGATGTGGCAGGGATTGTCGTCGGGGACCCTCGACACTCAGTCGCGCATCCTCTTCTTCTCGGACTCGCTTGCTGCGAATGGCACTGACGACGCCGCGAGCCTGATCCGGGCGGTAGCCCGCATGGCCGAGGCAGGCGCGACCGTGATCGTTCTGAGCCACGGTGACACGACAAGTTCGATCGCTGAAGCCGCCCGATCGTCGTTGACGCCACCGGCCAAGGGTTCGATTCAGGACGTCTCAGCCGAGGCCCTGCGTCGCGATCCAGCAATCCTGGCGTCCGTCCTACCCGGGGTGGTCAGGGTCACGTCAGGTCCCGCGCCTGTCGGCGTGCGACCGGCCATGCCGGAGTTGGCGCCGGTCGACGCTCCGGTCGTCGATGCGGCGGCTGTCGTGCGCGACGAACTGCCCGAGCAAGCCGATCGTGCTCTCCTCGCGCGTCCGCGTCGGCCCGGGCAGGTGACGATCACCGTGACGTCGAGCAAGGGGGGCTCGGGTAAATCGACGGCGTCGATCCTGCTCTCGGCTGCCATCGCTCGGGCGTCGGCGGAGGCGGGCAAGCCTCTTTCGGTCTGCCTCATCGACCTCGACACCCGTGACGGCCAGGTGGCCTCCATGATCGGTCAGTTCATGCCGACCGCCCTCAATGTGCGGATCCAGCCGATGTGGGATGAGGAGCGGATTCGCCGCAACCTCGTGCCCGCTCCCTCCCTGGGCATCGAGACGCTCCTGGCCCCCATTCGTCCTCGTACGGCCCAGACCGTAGGTCCGGACTTCTATCGGACGATCGTCCGGAGCCTCCAGCGCATGTTCGACGTCGTGGTGATGGATACCAGCGTCCAGTATCTCGATCCCCTCATCGCCGATGTGGCTCTCGTGGAGGCCGATGAGGTGCTCTTCGTCACCAACCTTGCTGCCACGGCGGTCCAGGGAATGGCACGCGCACTGAGGGAGATCACGGCGCCTGTCGACGAATCGGGCCTCGGCATTCCCCGCGAAAAACTCGGCATCATCGTCAACCAGTCCGTCGCCGACGTGGGTATGGGGCGCGATCAGGTGCTCGCCGCGGGCCTCGGCGTCCCGGTCGTCGGGGTCATTCCCCTAGCGACGAGGGATGTGCTGTCGGCGACCAACCTCAATCGGATGCAGGAACTCCTCGATCACCCGGTGGTGGGTCCGGCCTATGCCGATCTCGCGATGGCGTGCCTGCCGGACCAGGCTCTCAAGGCTTGGCCCATAGACACCCCGGCCGAGCCGGAGCCGTCGGCGTCGGATGAACCGCCGAAGGATGAGCGACGTTCGCTCTTCCGGAGGAGTTCGTGACCGGGGGTCCACTCGACCGGGCTGCCTTCGCCACTTTCGCCCTGTCGCAGAACCTGCCGATGGGACTCATCGAGGAGGGAGCTCGGGAAGGGCGACTGCCCCTCTCTGAGCGGCACACCCCGGAGTGGTTCGCGGCAGCAGCCGAAGAGCACGCCTCTCTCCTCGACATGGCTCCTGAACTCCGAGCCGGTGACGACTCACCTGGGCAGCGCGACCTCGTCGGCATCTACGGCGGCGGGGGACAGGGCTTGCCCACGACCCCGGAGCCACCGGTTCGGGCCGGTTCGGACAGCATCCGCATCGGCCTCCTGCGCGAACTCGAGGGCTTGGACGACTGACCTACGCTGATGAAGCGCCTGCAGCCGCCGGGCGCTTCGGCAGGAGCGCCTGCGCGACCAGGGGGAAGACCAAGACCGAGAGAGCGCCTGCTCCCACAAGCGCCGCAGCGACAGACGTGCTCATGAGGTCTGCGCCGAGTTCCACCGAGGTGACGGCGACGATGATGGGCAGCGCCGTAGCTACGTAGAGCGAGTAGCCAGCCCGCTCCTTGGCCTGGGGGATCGCCCGTCGGTAGAGGAAGAACTGCGGAACTCCGCGCACGACGAGCAGCAGGACGAAGAAGACGAGCAGCAGGCTCGGATTCGCGATGATGGAGTCGATATCGAGCCGCGCCCCCGAGACGATGAAGAAGATCGGGATGAAGACACCGAAGGCGATGCCCTCGACCTTCTTCTGCAAGCCGCTCTCCTCCCCGGTCGGGGCGAGCTGCTTGATGATGATGCCGGCGATGAAGGCACCGAGCACCACGTCGAGTCCGAGCCCCTCGGCCACCGCGAGGAGTGCGACGAGGAGCAGAGCTGTCAGGCGCACGGCTGTCTGCGCACTCGTCTCCTGCCCCCGCTCGATCACCGCGATCACCCTGTCGGTGCGCAACCACTGGGGAACCTTGGAGAAGACGAACGCCACGGCGCCGAAGAGCAGCACGGAGAGGAGCGCAAGCCAGAAGGACTTCGTCGTGAGCAGGAGTGAGATCGCGAGCACGGGACCGAACTCTCCGATCGCGCCGGCACCCATGAAGTAGGTGCCGAAAGGGGTCTTGAGCAGGCCCTTATCGCGTAGCACGGGCAGCAGCGTGCCGAGTGCCGTACTCGTGAGGCAGATCGCGACACCGAGGAAGTCGGTGATGATGCCGGTCGCCTCGAGGAGGCCGGCAGCGATCAGTGCGAGTGCGGCGCTTACGAGCCAACCGGTGAGGGCGAGCCTGCCGGAGCGCCCCTGGATGGCGTGCTTCTCCAATTCGAGTCCCGCCGCGAAGAAGAGGAAGGCGAGGCCGAGCTCAGCGAGAAGGTCGATGGCCTCGTCGAGTTGGATCCAGCCGAGCATCTCGGGTCCGAAGAGGACGCCGAAGCCGAGCATCAGGACGACCTCGGCGACCGGCAGGCGGAGGAGGCCGACGAGGAGGGGCGTGGCTGCCGCGATCGCCGCGATGACCAGCAGCGAGTTGAGTTCGGTCTGCAGGTCGCTGCTCGACGCGGTCGCCATGACGGCCACGAGATCCATGTGGGCCCCCTTCAGCGCCGGAGCCTAGTGGGCGTCTCGGGGTCGGGGATCTAGTCTCAGCGTGTGGCAGCACGGTCCCCCTGGGCGATCCTCTCGGTCCTCGCGGCTGCCCTCGCCCTCATCTCGCTCGATAACACCATCGTCAACGTGGCGCTGCCCACCCTCCAGGAGGAGTTGGGAGCCACCACTGCCGAGCTCCAATGGGTTGTCGATGCCTACTCGGTGCTCTTCGCCGGGACCCTCCTCCTCGCGGGCAGTCTCGGAGACCGCTTCGGGCGCAGGCGCGCCCTCGTCGTTGGTCTCGTGGTCTTCGGCGCCGGATCGTTGGCTGCCGGATTCGCGACGACAGCGGATGTGCTCATCGCGTGCCGGGCCGTGATGGGCATCGGCGGCGCCTTCATCATGCCGTCGACGCTGTCGATTCTCGTCCAGGTCTTCACCGATCCGCGAGGGCGCGCACAGGCGATCGGCATCTGGGCAGCGGTGGCTGGAGCCGCGGTGGCTGTCGGTCCGATCCTCGGTGGGTTCCTTCTCGAGGTGACGACCTGGCATGCGATCTTCTGGGTGAATCCACCGCTCGTCGTGCTGGCGCTCATCGCGACGCTCGTGCTTGTGCCGGAGTCCCGTGACCCGAGCCATCCGCGGCTGGATCCCTTGGGCGCCGTGTTGTCTACGGTGGGAATCATCGCCTTCGTCGTCACGGTGATCGAGGTGCCGGACCAGGGGATTTCCACGGTGACGATCCTCTCGACGATCACGGCGGTCGTGTTCCTCGCGGCCTTCGTCTGGTGGGAGCGACGAGCGCCGCGGCCGCTCCTGCCGATGGAGCTCTTCGCGGACAGGCTCTTCACGGTGGCCGTCATCACCGTGGCGCTCGTCTACGGCGCTCTCATGGGCGTGATGTTCTTCCTCCCGCAGTTCCTCCAACTCGTGCAGGGGGATACCCCGCTGCAGTCGGGCATCGCCATGCTCCCCGCCGCGGGCGGACTCTTCCTCGCATCCCTCTTCAGTCCGCGCTGGGCGGACCGATTCGGCACCCGCCGCATCGTGGTGAGCGGGCTAGTGCTTGTCGTCCTCGGTCTGACTTTCGCCGCCTACCTGACGGCGACCTCGTCGTACCTCCATGTCGGCGGCAGCCTCGGACTCATGGGTCTCGGTCTGGGCATGGTCCTGCCGCAGGCGACCAACGCCGTCCTCGCTTCGGTCCCACGCGAGCGAGCGGGCATGGGATCGGCGGTCAACGACGGGGTGGGCGAGCTCGGTGGCTCACTTGGAGTCGCCATCCTCGGATCCTTGCTCTCCCTGGGGTATCGCAACGAGATCGAGGCGCAGATCCAGGCGGCGGGCGACGCCATCTCCGCGATCCCCGCCGGTGTCGTCGAGGCTGTCCGGGAGTCGCTCGCCGCGGGATCGCTCGCCGTTGCGCAACTCCCGGCCAACGTGGCGACCCCCATCCGAGAGGCAGCAGGCAACGCCTTCGTCTCGGGCATGACCACAGCGCTGCTGGTGGCTGCGGTGATCGTGAGCGCAGGCGCTCTCCTTGCCTGGCGGTTGTTCCCTTCGCGCGTGGGGCGCGTCGAGGAGTAGCAGCACGACGTCGGTGTAGCCGGTCAGCAATTCCCTCTGAGGCAACACTGATCGCCATCACCATTGCCTCGCTCAGAACCGTCATCCAGGGTGAAGGGGGGGATATCGAGCGCGAGGACTGGGGCGACACATGGCGAGCCAAGGGGAGGCGTCGCACCGTCAACTCATCGTCGTTGCGAATCGACTGCCCGTCGAACCCATCGTGGGAGACGACCCCGACGGACCTCCGCAGGGGTGGCAGTTGGCCCCCGGCGGTCTCGTGAGTGCCCTCGACGCGGTTCTGCGCGACAGGACCGCCATCTGGGTCGGCAATGGCGGCAACGTTCCCGATGACCTCGGTGCGAGTGGGCTGCGACTCGAGGCGGTGCGCGTGCCGCGGCGTGATGCAGAAGCGCACTACGCGGGCTTCTCCAACAAGGCCATCTGGCCGCTCTTCCACAGTTCGGTGGTCACTCCGGAATTCCACCGCGCGCATTTCGCCTCCTACCAGCGCGTCAACCATGCCTTCGCCGACCATGTCGCCGGCATCGCCGAGCCCGGGGCGACCGTGTGGGTGCACGACTATCAGCTGCTGCTGGTGCCATCGATGCTGCGTGACATCCGTCCCGACCTGCACATCGGCTTCTTCCTGCACATTCCCTTCCCGCCACCCGACCTCTTTGCGCAGTTGCCGTGGCGGCGAGAAGTCCTCCTGGGCATGCTGGGCGCGGATCTCATCGGAATGCAGACCCACAGTGACGTCGTCAACGCCAGCGGAGCCATGGAGCGCTTCCTCGGCCTCACCCTGGATTCAGGGCGCGTGGCAGTGGACGAACGCTCGGTTGCGCTGGGCGCCTTCCCGATCGGCATCGATGCAGCCCACTTCGCCGTCCTCGCCTCCGATCCGGCGGTGAGGGCCCGTGCCGTCGAACTTCGCGCGGAATTGGGCAATCCGGAGACCCTCATCCTCGGCGTCGATCGGCTCGACTACACCAAGGGCATCGACATCCGCATTCGCGCGTTCTCAGAGCTGCTCGAGTCGGAACGCCTTGATCCCACGCGCAATGTGCTCGTCCAGCTCGCCGTGCCCTCGCGTGAGAATCTCTCGGAGTACCAGAGCATCCGTGACGAGATCGAGATGCTGGTGGGACGGTCCAACGGTGCCTTCGCGAGTTTCGACGTGACGCCGATCCACTACCTGCGCAGGAGCCTGGATCGATCCGAGCTCGTCGCTCTCTACCTGGCAGCCGACATCATGCTGGTCACTCCTCTGCGCGACGGTATGAATCTCGTGGGCAAGGAGTACGTCGCGACGCGGGTCGACGACTCAGGCGCCCTCATCCTGAGCGAGTTTGCCGGCGCCGCTGCACAACTCGGTGATGCCTGGCTGGTCAATCCCTTCGACACCATGGCCGTCGCTCAGGCGCTTCTCGATGTCATCGGCGCTGATGCAGACGAGCGCCGCTATCGCATGCGCCGGATGAGAGCGGTCGTCTTCGGCAGTGACGCGCAAGCCTGGGCCACGGACTTCCTCGATGCACTCGACGAGGTCACGGCTACCCGATCGGCCGCACCGCTCTCGGTTGCCGCGCACCCGGGCCGGACTGTTCCGCTCGAGGAACTCGCGACGACGCCCCACCTCCTGGTGTGCTGCGACTACGACGGCACCCTCGCCCCGATCGTGGAGGATCCCGGTCGCGCGCTCCCTCTGCCCCATGCTGTGACGGCCCTGCGGGCTTTGTCGATCCTGCCGTCCACGACGGTGGCGGTCGTCTCGGGCCGCGCCCTGCGCGATCTGGCGCTGCTGTCTCGCCTGCCGAGCGAGATCCACCTCATCGGGAGTCACGGGGGTGAGTTCGACCATGATTTCGAGCTCAACGCCCACCAGCGGCGCCTTCTGGACGAGTGCACCAACGATGCCCAGGAGCTCGCTGCGACGTGCGCGGGAGCCTTCGTCGAGAGGAAGCCAAGCAGCGTGGCCATTCACATCCGCAGGTGCACGGAAGCGGATGGTCGTGAGCTGATGGAGCGCCTGGTCATGGGGCCCGGCCAGTTCCCCGGTGTCCTTGTCCGCCACGGCAAGCAGGTCATCGAACTCAGCGTGGTGCACGCCCACAAGTCCGACGCGGTCGCTCTGCTGCGTCACCGCGTTGGCGCCACCGCCATCCTCTTCATCGGCGATGACATCACGGACGAGTCCGTCTTCGCGGGCTTGTCCGGGCCCGATGTGGGAGTCAAGGTCGGCGAAGGCGAGACGGCCGCTGGCTGGCGCGTAGACACCCCAGCTGATGTCGCCAACCTCATCATCACCCTGACGGAGTTGCGTGAGCGCTGGCTGCTGGGCGGTCACGCGGCCCCCATCGAGGAGCACATCATGCTCTCCGATCGTCAGTCGGTGGCCCTTCTTGCCCCGGACGGCTCGATCGACTGGTTCTGCGCCCCGGAGCCCGAGTCGCCCGCGGTCTTCGCTTCGCTCCTCGGTGATGAGTCGTCGGGGCACTTCACCATCCGCCCCCGGCATGGCATGCCGATGCTGTCGCAGACGTATATCGGCGGCACGCTCACTGCGCGCACGCGCTGGGCAGACCTCACGGTGCACGACTACATGCCCGTGCCGACGGACTGGGGTACGTCGATTGTGCGGATCGTTCGGGAGATCAGCGGGCGAGAGCCCGCCGTCGTTACGTTCGCTCCGCGGCCGCAGTTCGGAGCCCTCTCCGTGAGCCTCGAGGCAGCTGAAGGTGGACTGAGACTCGTGGGGTCCTCCGAGCAGATGGCGCTCTACTCGCCCGGAGTCGAGTGGATCATCGAAGGTCCGCCCGGTCGGCAGTCCGCGACCGCTCTCGTGGATCCGTCAGGCGGCAATGTCGTCCTGGAGTATCGCTTCGGCACCGACGATCTCTCTCCCCCGGATCGTCCCGAGCCCGAGACACGCGAGCAGACGATCCGGTACTGGCGTGACTGGGTGCGCTCGCTGTCACTGCCCGGTATCCGACCCGCTGCCGAAGAGCGTGCCGCTCTGACGTTGCGCGCGCTCTGTCACGGAGCGACCGGCGGTGTGCTGGCGGCGGCCACATCGAGCCTGCCCGAGCGCATCGGGGGCGTGCGCAACTGGGACTATCGCTTCTGCTGGATCCGTGACGCGGCGCTCACCGTGCGCGAGCTCGTGGCCCTGGGATCCACGGAGGAAGCCGATGCCTTCATCCGCTGGCTCCTCGGGCTCGCCGAGACAGTCGACAGTCCGGAACACCTACGGCCCGTCTACTCCCTCCACGGCCAGCCACTCGTCACCGAGGGCGTCATCGACACGCTCTCGGGATACGCGGGCAGTCGTCCGGTCCGCATCGGAAATGCGGCCGCGGGTCAGTTGCAGCTGGATGTCTACGGGCCCGTCGTGATGCTCATCGCCGACCTCGCTCGCCTGCGTGGATGCGTATCCGACGAGGAGTGGAAACTCGTCGTCAAGATGGTCGATGCCGTGACCCTGCGGTGGAGTGAGCCCGATCACGGCATCTGGGAGATTCGCGATCAGCCCAGGAGGCATACCCACTCCCGGATGATGTGCTGGCTCACCGTGGATCATGCGCTCACGGTGGCCGAGGTGCGCGGCGAGAAGCCGCAGGGCTGGGCGCAACTCAAGGACGCCATCGCCTTCGACATCGAGAACGAATGCTGGAACGGCGACTGCGAGGCCTATGTCGCGGCGACCGACCTCCATGAGGCGGATGCGGCTGTTCTCCAGGGCATCCTCGAGGGTTATCCGGCTCCGGTGGACCGTGTCATCGGCACGGTGGCCTATGTCGAACGAGAACTGCGGCGTTCACAGGGGGTGTACCGGTACCGCTACGACGATGGCCTCCCCGCGGGTGAGGGCGCGATGCACATCTGCTCCGCGTGGCTTGCGGCCGTCTACGTCCGCTCGGGCGCGCTCGACGACGCCCATCAGATGCTCGATGCCATCCTCGACGCCGCGGGCGCCAGCGGCCTGCTCCCCGAGCAGATCGATCCGCACTCGGGCCGCGGACTCGGCAATCATCCTCAGGCCTACTCCCACGTCGGCGTACTCGCGACTGCCCGGCTCCTGGCCTCCAGCCAACTCGTCACCGACGGCACCGCGACGGTCCACGGGAAGTTCGTCAGCTAGCCCCGCACGGTGATGGGCCGCTTCACCACGGCCCTCTGTCCCTCCGAGGTGGCAGTGATCCGCAGCGTGCCCGACCTCGGCGGGCGCACGGATAGGGAGTAGCGTCCCTCGGCGCTGCTGCGGGTCGTCCCGAGGTCCCTCGTCTGCGACGTCGACGAGATCCACGTGATCGTCACGCGTGCCCCCGAGACTGCTCGGTCGCCTCGCAGCACCCTGCCGTAGACCTTCGTCGACTCACCCTTGCGGATCACGTCGTCGAAGATGACGCGGACCTCGAGGGGTGGGGCGATCTTGCGGGCCATCTGGCTGTAGAAGCCGTCGAGCACGAAGCCGAACTCCCACACCGCGAGGCCGGCGATGCGCTGGTCCGTCACGATGTTGGCCTTGAGTTTCGCTGACCTCGTGTCGGCGAACCAGACTTCGCGCTCGGCATTGCACCTCGTCGGTGCACCGCCGGAGCTGCCGTCGGTGTCGATCCAGTACCGGAAGGTGTACTCCCCGTACGTCGCATCCCACGTGGGCACGACCCCCTCGCGAGCGGCGATCTCCTTCGCCCGGGCAAGGGATTGGCTGAGCATGCCCGGGACTCCTGCGGAGCCGGTCGCCGGCTTCCAGTCAGTGGGGCACCCACCGCGCGTGACGTAGGAGCCGTCCGAGCGTTGCCGCACCCAGTTGCGGGAGTACTGCGGGATCCCGAGCCAGACCTTCTTGCGGTACGAGGGTGTGTCATCAGCCACCTGCGCGAGGGCGGAGGCGCTCACGTCCCTGGCCCACGGCCACGGTCCGATCGGTCCGGGGGAGGTGTAGCTGTAGTCGTAGGCCATGAGCCGCAGGCGATCGACGTAAGCGATGATCTCGTCCCAGGCGTAGACCCAGTAGCCCGTGCCCGGATTGGGCCTTCCATCGGAGAGGAAGGGGTAGGTGCCTGCAGGCACTGTCGCTGACAGCACGAGTCCCTCGGCGTGGAGCCGCGTCGCGAGCGTCCGGACGAAGGCCACCCATCGCGGCTTGGTCGTGGTCCACGTGTCGCGACCGTCGGCGAAGGCGAACTTCTCCCAGTCGAGGTCGACGCCGTCGAGCCCGGCCTTCGTGGCCCAGTCGACGATCTGAGCGGCGTACGCCGCGCGGTTGGTGTCGGTGGCGAGGTACGCGGAGAGTGCGCCCGCCGTCGAACCGTCGACGATGGAGCCAAGGACGGGGATTCCCGCACCTTTCAGGATGCGCCGCTGTCCGTCGAGGTGTGCGTTCGTCCACGGCGTCTCTCCGGAGGTCGAGCAGCTGCTGTCGGTGTTGTAGGTGCACAGGGGACGCTCCGCACTGGCGAAGCTCCACCAGAAGATGTGGACCTCGGGCACTGTGGACGCGCCCTTGTCCGCGAGGTCCTGGACCACGGAGTCCGGCTCCCAGTAGCCGAACCATCCGGAGACGTAGGGACCGGTGATCAGGCGAGGTGTCATCGCCTGCGCAGGCGCAGCGAGCACGATCCCCGCGATCAACGCCAGTGCCGTGCCCATGGCACCCGTGCGCAGACTCATGACTCGACGGTACGCGTCACCCTCGTGGTGAGACCACGTACCCACGGGATAGTGTCCGGACATGCTCTCGAAGTTCTCCGTCATCGTGGTGACAGCGATTGCGACATCTGCTGTCGCTCTCGTCGCGCCGTCATCGGGCACCGCCGCGACCGATCCCGGGGCGACGCAGCGGGTCACCTGGGTCACGTGCCCCTCCGACATGCCCGCCGGGGTGGAGTGCGGACGACTCGATGTGCCGATCGATTGGGCAATCCCCGATGATCCTCGGCGCGCATCGTTCGCCTTCGCCATCCATCGCGCCACAGGCGAACGGAAGGGCACGTACACCTTCAACCCGGGCGGCCCCGGCGTCAGCGGATTGGGTTACCTGCCGATCTGGCTCACGGGCAAGCCCTACGGGCCCTGGGCCGCTCTGCCGGCGGACATCCTCGAGCACTTCGACGTCGTCGCCTGGGATCCGCGCGGCGTCGGTAACAGCACCCCGACACTGCAGGGATGCGAGGGGACAGCGACATACGGTGAGTTGCCCCAGGCGGGGCCGGTCGACTGGACTGCCGTGGCGACGACGTACGCCGAGTCGATGGCCGCCAGCCTGCAATCGTGCCTCGCAGCCAATCCTGATCTCGCTCCGTACCTGGGCACGCACTACGTCATCCGCGATCTCGAGGCCCTGCGCGCTGCGCTCAATGTCGGCCGGTGGACCTACAACGGCGTGAGCTACGGCACCACCGTGGGAATGGCCTACGCGCGCCAGTACCCCTCGCGGGTGCGCGCCCTGGTGCTCGACGGCGTGGCACCGACGAACCAGACGCAGTTGCAGCAGGCATCGACGATGGCCTGGGCCTGGTCGACCGCACTGAGGGTCTTCGCGGGCACGGCGCCCGCCGGATTCAGTGACAAGCTCAATCGCGTGATCGCCGCGCTCGATGAGGGTCCCCTCGAAGTCGAAGGTGTGACGTACCCGAGATTCGCCACCGACTTCGTGGGCCTCGACTCCACCGTGTCCTCTGTGTGGGTTCAGCGGAACTTCCCGGACCTACGCCGACTCTTCCAGGCACTGGACAGGGCAGCGCGCGAGCGTGGACCCGTCGTCGGTCCGGTGAGCCCCCGCCCCGCGCAGGAGGAGACGATCCCGTTCATCGTCAGCTTCGTGCTGTGCGCTGATCGACCCGATCGGCCCACGGTGCAGCAGGTGGCGGCGATCGCGGAGACGACATCGGCCGTGGGCTTGACCGCCGCGGGGACCAAAGCGATTGAGCGTGGGCTGTGGTGCTCAGGCCTGCCCTCCATCGGCGTCCCCCTCGATGCGTCGAGCACGCCGATCCGACTCGCGAACTCGGCACTCGTCGTCAACGCGACGGGCGACCCCAAGACGCCCTGGCTGCGGGCACGCGTCGCAGCGAGCACCATCGCCGGCGCGCGCCTGCTCTCCTACGCGGGCACTCAGCATGCCGTCTATCGTCGGGTGGGGTCTCAGTGCATCGATGGAGCAGTCACGCGTTACCTCATGACCCTGCGCCTGCCGATCGGCGATGCGTCGTGCCCCTTCAGTGTGGCGCCCGCGCGCTGATCGCGGGAAAGCGGCTGGCCGCCGTGCTCGCCTGGCATCGGCCGGTGATGCACTTCGCGGGATTTGGACCGAGCCTCTTCGGGGGCATCTGCACTGCACGACGGGCACAGATGGTGGCACGCTCGGACGCGTCAAGCATCAGCCGAAACCACACAACGAAGGAGTGGCCCCGAGAGGATTCGAACCTCCGACACAAGGTTTAGGAAACCTCTGCTCTATCCCCTGAGCTACGGGGCCGGGGCGCGTGTGTGCATCCGTTTTCATGTGCGTTTGCATGACCCACGCTTCGGCCAGTCACGGAGTCTATCGGGGGTATCGGACCTGACGATCGCGGGTTCGGGGCTTCGGATTCCGGGCGATGAGCCGATTTTTGAGCTCAAAGGGGTCCCCAAACTCTTGGAGGACCGGATGGAGGCGTGCGGCTACCCGGGTTGGGTGTGAGCTTGCGGTGTTTGTTGGCGCTCTAGGCGTCGGGATGGAGTAGTTCGCCTATTCCGCCGAGTTGGGCGAGGCGTACCAGGATGTTGTGCCCCATCAGGAATCCGAAGATGAAGCCGGATTTCCCTGCTTCATCCCATCGCTGGAGAATCTTGAAGGGCAGAAGTGCGTCGATGATGGAGTGCATCATCTCGGTGCGCTGGCGAATTCCGAACGCCTCAATGAATGGCTCCGAGCCGGGTGCATGTGGCTGGAGGTAGGCGAGGATTTGCTGGTACTGGTCCTTGTCTACGGGATCAAGACGGTTCTTGCCCTTCGCGGCAAAGCTCTTCGCGCCATTCCACGGGATGCTGACCTTGTGCTCAGCGCCTCGGTGTGTCTGGCATGGGATGGTGTGGTCGGTGTAGTTGTATCGCCGGCCCTTTGTGACCTGGCTACGGAAGACATGCTTCAAGGGGATGTACTGGTCTTCACCAGTATCTGTGATGATCTGCAGGTGTAGTTGCTTCTGGATCGCGAAGAGGCGATAGGTGCATTCACAGCCATCGCCTGGCGTGTGGGTTCCAATGAACTTTGGCTTGAGGTAGTGACTTTCAGAACCCTTTTCCAGTGTGTCGCCGATTGCCCGAGTGGTGAGGAACATTCCCATGGCGTTCAGCTCTTCCTGCTGAATGTGGCCCGCTGCGCGGTCATAGGCGAAGTTCGATGGCACCATTCCCCGGTTGCTCATCAGTTTGTGCGCTGCCGCAGTGATTTCGAGAGCCTTCTTGGCCTCTGACTGGGGGTTCTTCTTCGTTTCCCACGCGAAACCCAGACACACGGTGCCATGCCGGTGAGGAGATGGGGACCAGATGGCAACGCCTTTGGAACCGTAGACCTGTTCGTTGCCGGCCTCAGTGTGAGTTGTTGAAAACATGTCGACTCGTCGCTTGGTTATGGTTCCGTCGAGATCCATGGTCTCCTCATCCGTGGCCTTGCATGCGGCCTTGAGGACGGTCCCGTCTCCAATGATGGCGTTGGTCATATCCGATGCTGAGCCTTCGCTGGTGAACCGCCCAAGTTCCTCGACGAGGGCTATGCCCTGCTTTGTGAGTTCTGCTTGGGCATCCCAGCCACGATCCTTAAGGGATCGAAACATTCGTGACAGGTGACCCTCGCTGGGGATCTTCTTCTTGCTGCGCAGCCACCGGTCGATGATGATCTGATCCTCAGGGGATGCGTCGTCGCGCAGCGATGTGATCATCTCGATGATCTCTCGCAGGATGATCCTGATCCTTACCCACTGGAGAAGACCCCGCTGGGTCGCGATCGCAACCTGAAGTGCATAGAGCACCGACCAGAGCTGCCTGGGGTAGGTCGCCGGTCCGCCGCCCGTCAGGGGGTCGGTCCCCAGAACCAGATTGGGGAAGAGTGCGTACGCGTCTGGGCACTGAGTGAGGAACTGCGCGCGGACGATGGCCGGTAGAGCGAATTCCGCGGCAGGTCCGGTCTTCTTCGGCCTGGCCTTGGGCTTATCGCGGACGGGGACTTCTCGGCCGTCGGTGAGGACGATGGACTGGCCAACGGTTTGACCGCGTGCGTTGAGGCGAGGGACGATTCGCTGGATTTGAGCGGCCGGATCCGCTTGGGTTAGCTGGGGAGTCCTCTCAACGGAGTCCTTGCGTGTCGTGGTCTTCATGTAACGACCCCGGGTTGATAGCCCGGGCGGTGACCGAGCGCCTGGGCTGGCTGTGTTACCCAGTCCCACCCGATAGCAGCAGCGGCCGTGTCCAGGGAACGCGTGCCGAGGAGAGCCGCAGTGGCGGAGATGTCACCGGTTGCCTCGAACGCGGCGAGCGCGGCCCACCGGGAGATGCTGGCTGGTTTGATGTTCGGATCCGACCTGAGTTGAGCGGATTGAAGGACCTCCGCCAGGGCGATTGATGCGCCCGCCTGGCGACTGGCATCGCTACCAGTTCGGCGGACGACCAGGCCGCCGTCGGCTGAGTCACCGTGCCGGGCAAGATCGGCAAGGCGGTCGCTGAGGACATCGAACTCCCACTGCCCGGCGATCCGAACGCGACGTCGGGCCGTGTGGCGCGATCCGGGTAGCCATAAGCAGCCATCGGAAAGGTCCACGTCCTGCACGGACATCGAGCCGATATCCGCCGTGCCTGCACCGCATCCAGCGACAGCGATTGCTGCGGCCAGGCGTGTGTGGCGCAGCGCTGAAGCGATCGCCCTGCACGCGTCGTACTCGACCTCGAGAAGGGGACGACCCTGACGTGTAGTTGGCGTCTCCTCGCGCATCACGTAGGCCGGGTGCGCAGTGGTCCAACCCAAGTTTCGCGCTGTCGCGTAGAAGGCTCGGACGGCGCACGAGCGCATGTGCCGAACGGATAGTGCGGGCGGCCCAATGCGACCAGAGCGGTCCTTAGACCACGCGTTGAGCCACGCATCGTAGATCTGCAGGGCTGAATCGAGCGTGCAGTGGCCGTGTCGAAGTGCGTAAGCCGTGAAGCGCCTGAGCAGGGTCACATACCTGTCACACGTTTGGGCCGAAAGATCGCCAACTTCCACGTCAGCTAGCCACAGTTCATGAACGAGTTCGAGAGCCTGCTCCAACGTGGGCTCATCCATATCGAGAGCCCTCGTCAGTGCGCTGCGCCGGTGAGCCGGGGTCCGTGGGCCTGCTTTCGCAGGAAACAGACACAGTTGCTGGGCGAAGCCGGTCATCCGACTCCTCCCAGGGGTCCCCTGGCGACGTCATCGGTCGAGCTCCGCTTGCGGGTGAGTCCCCCCGTGGCCGCATCGAAGCCCCAGCACGAGCACCAGTGTGAGGCGTTAACGCCTAACAAATGAGTGATCCAACGAATTGCACCGTTGGAATTCACGGCGGCAACGACCTTGCGATCGGATGTCACCTGGGCGCTTCGCAGCACGCAGAGTCGTGTTGATGTGGCTCCGCGGCAAGTTGACACACGTAATGTGCAGATATGTTTCGCCCCGGACTCAAGCGCCCCCGAGAGTGGCTCGAGCCAGGCCAGGAATGGCCTTGGGGTGATCTCGCCGCGGAAGCTCCCATTGAGGCAGACCGGGCACGTGCTTTGGCCCGATCGCTGGCTCAAGTGCTTGAGGCCAAGGGCTTGAGCGGGCGCCAGGCGGCCACCCAGTGCGGCGTCGACCAGCGCACCGTGAGCCGAATTCTCACCGGTGAGTCCTACCCAGACGTAGCCACCCTGGCCCGCCTGGAGTCGGGCCTGCGCAGCCGCCTGTGGGCAGGCAGGTAGGCGCAAACGAGTCAACACGCTTCCTCCCTGCCGACCAGTGACGTTGAGGGGGCTCTCCCCTTCTGGACATTGCCTGGCCTTCCCTGACAGGTAAGCGCACTACCCCCCTGACAGATACGAAACAAATCTGAATCGTGCTGACAAGCACTACGAGAACAATCTGATACCGGTGTGGCGCAACTGATCGCGGCGGTTGCCTCGGCATTCTGGCCCAGTGGTCGAATTCGAACTGCGGCTCTGCTTGGACAAGCCTGAAGGAATCCCGCATAGGGTCGACAGTCTGCGCGCCTACCGCTGTGACCAGCACCGCAGGCAGAGACACAAGTGGAGCGATGCCAACGGGCATCGCCGTCGAAACGGTAAGCCCCTGATCCCATGGCGACCTGATCCATTAACGCCGGAACGGCGACGGCAAGCCCTCATGGATTTCTCCAACCAGAATGCGGAGGACATCCTCAAGTCGGTTGCCGTCCTCCTCCGAGGACTGACCGCTCTTCACGACAAGCTGCACCCTGTACTTCGCAACGAAGCCTTGGGTTACCTAGAAGGTCAGATTGAAGCTCTGCGGGCCCAGTGCGACAACCTCACCAGCGTGGCACGGGCCATGGGTGGCCCCGGCACAGCAGGGAACTGGGGTTGACCAGCCCGCATGTGAGAGCCCGTGAACACCTGACTAGCTAACTGGTCGCTGTCCGGAAGCCATCAGCCCTGCCCCAGCGAAAGCCCCCCCCAGAGTGGTCCAGCACTGCCCGGGGTGGACCTTCCTCCCGAGTGGTCTTCTCCGTTGCGCGATCCAGGGTGTCCTCACTTGAATTCAGGCTGAATAAGCACAAAGCACTATGTTAATTTGCCGCAGTGATCCCACGTGCTCGCCAGGCAGCCTTGGCCTTCGCGGCCACGCTTAGCGCCCTCGCCCTTGTGGCCGCCTCGATGGGGGCTGCCCCCAAGGCGCTCGCCGAGGACGAGCCGGTGGCGAGCACCCCCCTGACTTTCCCCGATCTCTGCGTTGAGCCTGGGACGCCGGCGCCGGAGAGTCCCACCCCCACGCCCGAGCCGACATCGGAACCCACACCGGAACCCACACCGGAACCCACTCCGGAACTCACGCCGGAACCCACACCGGGCGACCCCGCTCCCAGCGATACGCCTCAGCCCTCCGACACACCTAGGCCGACTAATTTCCCCATGCACCCGGCCGAGGTCTCGACGACTGCGCAATGCCCTGCGCCCGTGCGCGACGTTCAAGCGACAGGAGCAGATGGCGTCGTTGACGTCACGTGGTCCCCGAGTTCGGATGGTGCCACGCCGACCGACTACTGGGTGCGGGCTGGAGACCAGATGCTGCACGTGACTGCGACCTCCACTCGCATCGCAGGTCTGAGCAACGGCGAAGAGGTCGAAATCGTTGTCTATGCCGCGAATCGAGCGGGTCGCTCTGCTGGTTCGGATCCCGTGCGGGTCACGCCCCAGCCGCTGGCGGGGGACCAGATCGCAGGCATCATCATCGGCCTTGCACCAGGCGTGCAATTGGCTCCCGGGGACGACATAATCCCTGGAGAGCAGGCTTCCCCGGTGGGGATGGAGGTGACGGCGCAGGTTGGAGACGAAGCGGTCCTCGCCAGCCTCGACCAGGTAGTGACGCTCGACCAGGCGCAGTCCATCGCCGATTCCTTGGAGTCCGATCCGCAGGTTGCCTGGGCCGAACCCGATCAATTCGTCATGTCAGCGGCGCCGCTGGGCACAGTTGACTCAGCCCTCAGTGGCGCGCCCACCTACTCATCCGCGCAGTGGAATCTCTGGGGGCCATACGGCATCGGTGTCGAATGGCGCGAAGGAGACCGACCCACCGCTTGGTCGCAAGGTCGCGGGGAGGGGGCCACGGTCGCGGTGATCGACACAGGCATCACGCCGACCCCCGACTTAGAGAGGCAGCTCGTACCCGGATATGACTTCGTGTCCAGTCCGGATCAGTTGGCGGCGCCGCGTGAGGTGAGCAGCGACCCGGTGGCCTTCGATGGTGACTACGTAGACGGGGCCGCATTCGGCGGAGTCGGCCGCGATGCTGACCCGTCGGATCCGGGTGATTGGCGTGATGTGGCACCTGCACGCGAATCCACCTGGCATGGGACCGCGATCGCGGGGATCATCGGGGCGAACCCCGGCGCCTCCGATGGCATCACCGGGATCGCCCCCGAGGCGAAGGTCCAGCCCATTCGCGCCCTCTCGTGGCGGGGTGGCCTCCTGTCTGATGTAGCCGCCTCGGTCGCGTGGGCAGCCGGCGGACATGTCGATGGAGTGCCCGACAACACCAATCCATCCGACGTCATCAACATGTCATTCTCCGTGCGCACTCCGTGTCCGGTGAGCCTGCAGGACGCTATCAGCGAGGCTCGTGCGCGCGGTGCGATTCTCGTCGCTGCGGCTGGCAACGCGAACGAGGATGCCTCGCGCTACGCGCCAGGAAACTGCGATGGGGTTGTCACGGTGGCCGCGACTGAGCGCGATGGCACCCGAGCCCCCTACTCCAACTACGGCGACCGCATTGATGTTGCAGCCCCCGGCGGGAGCCTGACCGGTGACGGTGGGGTTATCAGCACCAGCAATGACGGCCCGCGCGGACCCCGCATCGCCGACTATTCACCGGTGGAGGGCACCTCCGTCGCGGCAGCGCACGTGTCGGCGGCAGCGGCCCTGCGCATCGGAGCCGATCCTGGTGCGAGTCCCGACGATGTCATCGCTGGCCTCACCGCGCGCACCGCCCTGCGCGCCTTCCCCTCCGATGCCTGTGACAGCGACCCTGCTCGATCGTGCGGCCCCGGAATCCTGGATCTCGCCCAGGTGGCCGCCGCCTGCGCAAGCCCAACGTCGACCAACAGTGGCGGATACACCTTCCTCGCATTCAAGACGGTCGGCGCTTGCGATTGGACGGCACCCTCCGGCCCAACCTCGATCGACTACCTCGTCGTCGCGGGAGGTGGTGGTGGTGGGAAGCACTGGGGCGGTGGCGGTGGCGCAGGCGGACTTCTCAGTGGGACGACGAGCATCGCGTCGGGCACGGCCTATGCGGTGGAGGTAGGTGCCGGTGGCGCGGGCGGCAACACTGCCGGCGCACCGTCGAATCTTGGCGTGAGTGGCTCCCGCAGTCTCTTCGCATCGATCATCGCGACCGGCGGTGGTGGCGCGGGCTCGTCCGCGGGTGCTGCGCAGTCCGGCGGCTCGGGTGGCGGTGGCGGCAATGGGCAAGCCGGTGCGAGGGGGGTCACCGGTCAGGGCCGAGGCGGTGGCGCAGGCGTCACGGATGCGAATGGCAATGGCGGTGGCGGTGGCGGAGGAGGGGCCGGTGCTGTTGGGAGCAACGGCTCGACCAGTTCAGGTGGAGGCGCCGGAGGCAATGGCTCCACGCTGTCGTGGATCCCGGCCGCTGTTGCAACGACGTTAGGGATCGGTCAGATCTGGGGCGGTTCCGCCTACTTCGCCGGAGGCGGAGGCGGAGATGGTCCGATCCTGCCACCAGGAGCTGCAGGACTAGGCGGTGGTGGGGCGGGAGGTGCGAACACAGGTGCGTCAGGCACCGCGAACAGCGGCGGCGGCGGTGGTGGTGGCCACAATACGGCGGGCGGTGCTGGCGGATCGGGAGTCGTCGTCCTGCGCTACCAATTGGTCCAGTCGATGGCCTTCCGGACAACGCCGTCGGCAACGGCAACGTCAGGCACTGCCCTTGCAGTACAGCCCGTTCTCGAGTTGCGAGGAGCCGACGGGAATGTCGCGACATCGGACTCAGCAACTCAGGTGACGGCAACAGTCACCAGTGGCGCAGTCATCAGCGGCACCACGACGAAGACGGCAGTCAACGGGGTCGTGACCTTCACCGACCTTGTCGTGACCAGTCCCACCAATTCCACGTACACCCTGACATTCACCTCGACCACCACCAACACCCCGAGTGTATTGACCGCAACGTCATCGGTCGCCGTCTCCTTGACCGCATGCGCATCGTCTGCAAGATCATCATCCGGTGCCTTCACCTTCTGGACGATCAAGGCCGTTGGTGGCTGCACGTGGACGGCTCCTTCGGCGCTGACGGGCACGCTCAACTACGCGGTAATCGGTGGTGGTGGCGGAGGCTGGGTAGCGGGCGGTGGTGGTGGCGGTGTCACTCAGAGTTCGCGGTCAGTGACCCCGGGTGCCGCGTACGCAGTGACGGTGGGCAGTGGCGGCATCGCTTCGACGGGTGGCTCAGCAAGTGGAACGTCAAGCGCATTCGACTCGGCAACTGCAGCGGGCGGTGGGGCCGGTGCGGCTGGCGGCTCGGCTGGCTCAGGCGGTGGGAATGGCGGGTGCGGGAATGGAAGCGGCTCTAATGGCTGCGGCAATGGCGCCTCCGGGTCGGTGGTGTCATGGCTACCGACGGCAGTGGCGTCCGCAGCGGGTGTCGGCCAGATCTCGGGTTCGTCCGTGTATTTCGGTGGTGGTGGCGGCGGGATTGGCCAGGCCGGCCTCAACTGCGATGGAAACGGGGGCACCGGTGGTGGTGGACGGGGCGGCAACATCTGCGCCTCGCCCGATGCAGGAGCGGCGAATACCGGTGGTGGTGGCGGTGGTTCCACGGTCTGGACCGGCTCTGCGTACGCAGGTGGCAATGGCGGCTCGGGTGCGGTAGTCCTTCGCGCGCAGACTGTGCAGTCTGTTTCGTTCCGCACGTCGCCTTCGTCGTCGTCAGTGTCGGGCAGTCCGCTGGCCACTCAGCCGGTGCTGGAGCTGTATGACCTCGATGGCAATCTCGCGACGGGTGATTCGTCGACGACGGTCACGGTCACGGTCAGTGGCGCCGGTGCGCTCAGCGGCACGACGACGAGGACAGCCTCGAATGGTGTCGTGACGTTCACGGATCTGGTGGTCTCAAGCGCGACGGCCACGTCCTACACACTCACGTACACCACCAACTCCCCGACCGCGCTCACCACTACTTCGTCATTGGCCGTGACCCTCCCCGCCTGTGCCTCGTCGGCCAGATCGTCGTCGGGGGCCTTCACATATTGGGTGGTCAAGGCGATTGGCGGTTGTAGCTGGACTGCACCATCGGCCTTGACCGGCACAGTGAGGTATGCGGTGGTCGCTGGGGGCGGCGGCGGTTGGACTGGCGGTGGTGGTGGTGGCGGCGTCACGCAGAGTTCGCGAACGGTGACACCTGGGTCGGTGTATTCGGTCACGGTCGGCACCGGCGGTATAGGGAATGGCAGGTCCGGTGGGGCGGGCACCTCAAGCGCATTTGACGCCGCAGCGGCGTCAGGGGGCGGCGCCGCCACCAGCAACAATGGTGGCGCTGCTGGCACCGGGGGCGGTAACGGCGGTTGCGGAGATGGCAGCGGAAGCAGCGCCAACTTCGGCCGTTGTGGCAATGGTCTCGACGGGGCTCAGGTCAGTTGGCTGCCGACCACGGTCGCAACTTCTGCTGGTGTGGGGCAAGTCTCCGGCTCGGCCGTGTACTTCGGTGGTGGTGGCGGCGGCATGGGCACCAATGGCAGCGCATGCGACGGCAATGGCGGACTTGGCGGTGGTGGCCGGGGCGGCGTGATCTGTGGTGCGACCACCTCGGGAACGGCCAATACCGGTGGTGGCGGCGGTGGATCCTCGGCATATGCCCCTGGCAATGGCGGCTCAGGAGTCGTGGTCCTTCAAGCTCAGACGCTGCAGTCGTTGATCTTCCGCACCGTCCCGGTGGGTCCCTCCTCGTCGGGTGGTCTCCTGGCCACCCAGCCGGTGTTGGAGCTCTACGACCTTGATGGTCAGTTGGCTGTCAGTGATTCGTCGACGCAGGTGACGGTGTCAGTCAGTGCGGGTGGGGTGCTGGGTGGGAGCACCACGCGGACGGCGACCAACGGCGTCATCGCGTTCACGGACCTCACCCTGTCCGGTCCGACGGGCTCGGCGCTCACGCTGACCTTTACGGCCAACACCCCCACAGCCCTGACGGAGACGTGGGACGTCATGGTCCAGCCCGGCCCGTGCCCGTCGTCGGCCAAGTCGATCTCCGGTGCCTATACCTATTGGGCGCTGAAGGATGTGGGCGGGTGTGTATGGACAGCGCCATCTGCCTTGTCGAGTGTGGACTACCTCGTGGTCGGCGGCGGTGCCGGAGGCTATTACGGCGGTGGTGGCGGCGGCGGTGTCCGCCAGGGCTCACGGAGTGTCACCGCCGGCACTGGGTACGCCGTGAACGTGGGTGTCGGCGGTACTCGTGCCGGTGATGGCAGCACCAGTTCCTTCGACGCCGTGGTTGCTGAAAAGGGGCGCATCTCTAACAATCCCAACAGCGGAGCCGGTGGGGCGGGCGGTGGCAACGGGGGTGCGCCCGGAACGGGAAGTTCAGCACCTGGCACCGGTGGCAACGGTTCGGTGGCCTCAATCGTCCCCGCAAGTGTTGCATCGGCACTGGGCATAGGCCAGGTCTCCGGATCCTCGGTCTACGTCGGTGGCGGTGGTGGCGGAAGTGGTGTCTCCAACCTGTACTGCGACGGCGACGGTGGTCTCGGTGGTGGCGGAGCGGGCGGCATCATCTGCCGCAATCCGGCACAATCCGGGTCCGCCAACACCGGTGGTGGCGGGGGTGGAACCACCGGGGTCGTGGCCAGCACCGCGGGGGCTGGGGGATCCGGCGTCGTTGTCCTGCGAGCTCAGAGCGTGCAGTCGTTGAACTTCCAGACCGTGCCGATGGGGCCAGCGTCATCGGGCGCCGTTTTGGCTGCACAGCCCGTCATCGAGTTGCTGGATGTTGATGGTGCCGTGGCGGTGGACGACTCCATGACTCAAGTGACAGTCACGGCCAGTGCCGGCGGAACGCTAGGCGGGACACTCACGAAGACCGCTGTCAATGGCATCGTCACCTTCACCGACATCACCCTTGCGGGCACAGTGGGTGCCAATGTGACGCTGACCTTCACCTCCAACTCGCCAACCCCGCGAGTCATTTCAGCTCCTGTGCAGATTCAGCCGGCACCATGCGCATCCTCGGGTCGATCCTTCGTTGGCGGATACACCGTGTGGACGGCGAAGACCATCGGCGGATGTCTGTGGACAGCTCCTGCTCTCAGCACCTCCATCGACTACCTCATCGTCGGCGCTGGTGGTGGCGGCGGAAACGGATTCGGCGCAGGAGGCGGTGCTGGCGGCATGCGCACCGGCACCACGACTGTCACCGGCGGAACGGCCTACGCGGTGACGGTCGGGGTGGGCGGCTCCGGTGGACCCAACTACACGGGCGGCACCGACGGCCAGGCGAGCTCCTTCGGTTCCCTGGCAGCTGCGGGCGGCGGTGGCGGTGGCGCCTACGGTGCTGGCGGTCGCGTCGGCGGTTCGGGCGGCGGTGGCGGTGGAAGTGACTGGCGTGTGGGTGGCACTGCGGTGTCTGGCCAGGGGAATCGCGGCGGTAGCGGTGGCGGCGCTCCCGGCGGCACCTTCGGGGCCGGTGGCGGCGGTGGCGGTTCGGGGGCTGCGGGTGCCTCGACCTCCGGGGCTAGTGGCGGCGCGGGTGGCAGTGGGAGCGCTGTTCCTTGGATCACCGGAGCGATGGCGACCAGCATGGGGATCGGCCAGGTGGTGTCCGGCACGGCCTACTTCGCCGGTGGCGGCGGTGGTGGCGCTATGTCGGGTCGATCCTCGGGCTCGGGCGGCTCGGGCGGTGGTGGCGCCGGCACGGACATCGGCACGGGGCCGGCAGGCGTCGCCAACACAGGCGGCGGCGGCGGAGGTGTCGGCGAAGGCACGCCCAGCGGTGGCGGCATCGGTGGAGCAGGTGGCTCCGGTGTGGTCGCATGGCGCTTCCAGACCGTCCAGCAGTTGAGTGTGGCAACCGCGCCGGTGGGTGCGGGGGCCGGCCAGGCACTCGCCACCCAGCCCGTGATCCAACTCCTCGACGGCGACGGCAATCTCGTGACGAGCGACTCCTCGACTCAGGTCACGGTGACGGTCAGTGGATCAGGTGTCCTCGGCGGCACCCAGACGGTGACCGCGTCGAGTGGCGTCGCCACCTTCACGAATCTGACGCTCGGCAACGCTCCCGGCAGCTATACGTTGACCTTCACGACCGGTGGCCTGCCCGCTCGGCAGGTCTCGGCGACCTCCCCTGTGAGCGTTACAAATGCGCCCGGTGCGAGCCTCGCCTTCACGGCTCAACCGTCGTCTTCCTCCGTCGCAGGGGTCGCCTTCGCTGCTCAACCGGTGGTCGAGATCCGCGATGCCTTCGGCAATCGCGTGACCACGGGGCCGGACGCCACTCGCCTGGTCGTCCTGTCGCTCACCTCAGGCACGGGTTCGCTACTGGGCACGGTGAGCGTCACTGCCGTGGGTGGTGTGGCGACCTTCTCCGGCCTGAACATTCAGGTCGCGGGCGCGGGGAAGCAGATCACTGCCTCATCCACCTTGAATAGCGTGGCGCGCACGGTCACGTCATCGTCCTTCGCTGTCACCCCGGCCGCCGCGGCGTCGATCACCTTGGCGTCGTCGACGTCATCTCCGGTCGCCGGCGCTGCCGTGACCGTCACCGCGCAGCTCAAGGATGCCTACGGCAACGACGTGACGACCGCCGGATCATCGGTGTCCTGGGCCAAGGACACCGTGGCAGGGTCGTTGACATCCTCGTCGTCGACGAACTCCTCGGGGTTGGCGACAGCGACCTTCACGACCGGCACAGTGGCAGGCGTGGCGAGCATCATCACGGCCACGGCGGGTGCTGTGACGGGGAGTTCGGCCGCGATCACCTCCATAGCTGGCCCCGTGGTGGCCGCGCAGTCGACACTGACCCCGCTCTCCGCGTCGATCACCGGCAACGGCAGTGCGACCTCGACCCTCACGGTGCAGGCGCGCGACCAGTACGGAAATGTGACAACCAACGTCGGAGCGGCGACGACGGTGATCACGAAGGCATCGGGCACAGGAACGCTGGGGTCCATCTCCGGCAGCGCAGGTCTCTATACGGCGACGGTCACGGCGCCGACGTCTGTCGGTCGTGGCACATTCACGGCCACGATCGGTGGAGCCGATGTCAAGAATGGCACGTCGTCAGCAACTCTGGCGACCGTCGATTACATTGCCGGGGCAGCCTCGCAGTACCTGGTGAGCGTCTCAACGGCCGCGCCCGTTGCCGGCAGTGCGGTGACCGTGACAGCGCAATTGGCGGATGCCAACGGCAATCCAGTGGCATCCGCAGGACATGTAGTGACCTGGTCGGCCTCCACGACCGGAGCTGGGCAGGCCTTCTCGTCCGCCACGTCGATAACCAATGGAGCGGGTGTCGCAACGGTGACCCTCACGTCGTCGACGGCAGCGAGCACCGCCGTCTCGGTCACGGGCACGGATGCTTCGGGTCTCACGGGCACATCGCCGACAGTGACTACCGTCGCGGGCGCGGCGTCGAAGTTGCTGGTCGCGTCGATCTCACGCCAAGCGGCCGGCACCTCGTTCTCTGTCGGGGTCACCCTCACCGACGCCTATGGCAACGCCGTGAACAACACCGGCGCCACGGGCACCGTTACTCTCTCGATCGGCTCGGGATCAGGTGCGTTGGGGGGCACCACCACGGGCACGATCGCGGTGGGCGCGAGTGCTGTCACCATCAGCGGCGTGCGCCTGGACACCGCACAGTCCGCCGCCATGGTCGCTGCAAGCGGGAGCGGGGCAGGTAGTTCGCTGGCGGGCAAGACCGGCGTGGGCCCACCCTTCGCCGTCGACCCAGGACCGGCCAATCGATTGGCGGTGACGACGCAACCTGCCAGCAACGTGACGGCGGGAGACCCCTTCGCGACGTCGGTGGCGGTCCAGGACGCATATGGCAACACGGTCACGTTGGCCACGGGTGGATCGGCTGTGAGCGTGTCACTCGCGCTTACCGGCTCGGGCTCTCTGGTAGGTACCGCCACCGCCTCGACGGTAAGTGGAGTCGCGTCCTTCAGTGGACTGAGCGTGAATGCTGCGGGCAGCAAGACGCTCACTGCGAGTGCGTCAGGGCTGGCTCCCGCTACCTCCGGTGCCTTCACCATCGTGCCGGGTCCCGCCTCCGCCGCTACCTCGACGATCACGGCGTCGCCGACATCGCTCACAGCTGACGGCACGAGCACATCCGCCGTGTCGGTGAGGCTGAGGGACGGCTACGGCAACGACCTCACCACGGGAGGTGATGCCGTCTCTGTGTCGACCACGGCTGGCTCGGTCGGCACGGTTGTCGACAACGGGGACGGCACCTATGCGGCAACGCTGACATCAGCGACCACGGTTGCCACCGCGACGGTGTCGGCGACCGTCGGCGGACAGGGTCTCGCCGCGACCGCGAGTGTCGCCTTCGTCCCGGGCGCACCGTCCAGCGTCCAGGTGGCATCCGGGGCAGCGCAATCGGCCACCGTGGGCACGGCTCCCGCAAATGCGATCACCGTGCGGGTTCTCGATGCGCGTGGCAATGCCGTCCCTTCGCAGTCTGTGTCCTTTGCGATCTCGGCCGGAGGGGGTGCCCTGGCAGCCTCCTCAGCCACGACGAACTCCTCGGGCATCGCCACCGTCCCCGCATGGACGCTGGGCACGTCAGCGGGTGCCAATGAGATCACGGCGACCGTGGGATCGGGACCATCGGCCGTGTCCACCTCCATCACGGCAACCGCCGCACCCGGCTCCGTGACGACTTTCGCGGTGACCGTGTCCGGCTCCACGTCCCCCCTGTCGGGCGCCGGCCTCGTGGCTGGCACTCCGACGTCCGTGAGGGTGTCGGCGGAGGACACCTACGGCAACGTCAATGCCGGATGGACCGGTGCGGTGACCCTCACCTCGACGGCCTTCTCCGGAAGCGTGGTCGCCACGATCACGTCCCAGGGCTACGTCGATAGCATCGCGATCACGCCCACGACGTCAGGAAGCGGCCGCACTCTCAGTGCCGCAGCCGCGTCGTTCCCCGCAGCTGTCGTCTCGACCTTCACCGTGGCACCCGGCGGGCTTGCCTCCTTCGCCGTGACCAGTAGCGGTGGCTCCGCTCCGATCGGCAATCAGGTGTCGGGCACCCCCTTCGGCGTGCGCGTCACCGCCCTCGATGCGCTCGGCAACGTCAAGACCGACTTCACCGGCAGCGTCGCACTCACCTCCACGGCCTTTGGCGGAAGCGTGATGGCGACCATCACGACGGGCGGATACGTCGATGCGGTGTCGATCACGCCCACCGTCTCCGGGAGTGGAAAGGTCATCCGCGCCGCGGCCGGGCCGGTCGTCACCGCTTCAGCCTCCTCAGCGTTTGCCGTGAGTGCCGGAGCCGCAACTCAGTTGGCGGTGACAGTGATCCCTGTGCCAGGTGCCTCCGGCACCGTCCTCGGGACGCAGCCGGTGGTGCAGTTCCTGGATGCCGAGGGCAATCGCACGACATCGACCGGGACCGTGACCGTGACCGCGAGCGCCACTGCTGGTTCCGCCACGCTGTCAGGTGCGCTGGCGGTGGCGGCCGTGGGTGGTCAGGCCACCTTCGCCACGGTGGCCCTGGGTGGACCAGTGGGCTCGACGTACTCGATGACATTCACCTCGGGTGCCCTGTCGACCACCGTCACAGGGCTCCACCTGACCGGGCCGGGGGCACCGGCGCAACTCATCGACGACACGCCTGCCTCGAGCAGCATCGCGGCAGGCAGCACCTTTACCACGCAACCTGTGGTGCGCATCGCGGACGCGGCCGGCAACACCATCACGTCCGACAACAGCACCGTGGTAACGGCCAGCCTGGACCCCTCATTGAGCGATGGCGCTGTGCTCACCGGTCCAGTGACGGCCACCGTGGCGGGGGGCATCGCCACCTTCGCGGGGATGGGCCTCAACGGGGCCAACGGCACCAGCTACGCGATCACCTTCTCCGCATCGTCAGTGACATCGTCGATACAGACGGTGAGCGCCACGACGGGAGCCGCTACCGCTCTGGCCGTGGTGCAGCAGCCACCTTCGAATGTCATCATCGGCGCCACCATCACACCCGCGGTGTCCGTCAGGCTCGTCGATGCCTACGGCAACAGCGTGTCCACCGGTGCTGTGAATATCACCGCGGCCCTCGCGGCGGGCAGCGCCACGCTCACTAATGCCACCGCGACCACCAACAGCAGCGGCATCGCGACGTTTACCGGACTGACCGTCACCTCGGCAGCCGGTAGCGGACAGCGCCTCGTGTTCACCAAGAGCGGACTCACCGACGCCACATCGGGGGCATTCACCCTCGTCAAGCGCAGTCAGTCGATCGCCTGGACGAAGCCTAGTTCCTTCGGCTACGGCTCGGCCCAAGTGCAGCTCACGGCGTCGGCAACCTCGGGTTTGCGTGTCACTTACACCCTGGGCGCTGGCACTACCTCGGGTGCGTGCACCGTGACATCCACGGGTGCGGTCACCATCGGATCCCTGGGCAACTGCGAGATCATCGCCGCCCAGGCCGGCGATGCGACGTGGGCGGCGGCGACCGACGACTCGGCGATCATCCCGGTGGTCGCGGCCGTGCCCGGACGGCCCAATATCTCCTCGGTCTCCGGATCTGATGGTGCCGTCACCGTCGCTTTCGCGCCGCCTACATTCGACGGTGGAGCGACCATCAATCATTACTCGGTGTCGGCCACCGATGGTGGCACCACGATCACCAATTCCACCTGCTCCGCTGGCGCCACTCCGGTCCCCTGCACCGTGACCGGTCTGACGAATGGCACGGCGTACACGATCACCGTCACCGCCACCAACGTTGCCGGCACCGGGGCCGCCGACACTGCGGCCAACTCCGTGACTCCGTCGGCGTCGGCCCTTGCCGTCACCAATCTCGCGGCCGTATCAGGCAATCAGCAGATCACCGCCACCTGGACCCCCGCTGTCATCAGTGGCGGATCGTTCGCGCACTACAACCTCTACATTCGGCCTGCGGGAGGCAGCTGGCCCACTAGCCCGGACGACACACTCTTCGGCCTGTCCGATGACTCGTTGACGTTCACGGGTTTGACGAATGGCACGTCGTACGACATCAAGATCGTCACGGTCTTGACCAATGCCACCACGGGCACCGCGACCGCCAGCCAGGAAGCGGCCACGGTGCCTACCTCTCCACGCAACACCACGGTCATTGCCGTCTCCGGCACCGTCGTGGACATCTCATGGGATCCGCCGATCACCGATGGAGGCGCAGCACTCAATCCTGGTGCTCCCTACGTCGTATCCATCACGACGAACACCGCTGGCGCAGCGCCAGTCACGTGCGGCACGATCGCCAATCGCGCCTGCCGCGCGACCGGATTGACACCGGGAGCGACGTATCAGGTCTCAGTCACGGCGAACAATCGTTTGGGTGCGTCCGGGGCAGACACCGCCACCTACCCAGTGCCGGCCAACGATGCCTTCTTGACCGCTCTGGTTGTGGATGACAGCGGCACCGTGCTGCCGATATCGCCCACCTTTGCCAGCGGCACCACGAGTTACACCGCGTCTGTCGCCAACTCTGTATCGTCCGTGACCCTCACTCCGACGGCAAGCAGCGGATCTACGATCAGCGTGAACAGCGTGGCGGTGGCGTCGGGACAACCGTCGGGCGCGCTCACCCTTGCAACGGGCACCACCAACCTCGCGGTGGTGGTGACGGCCGCGGACCAGGTCACCACCACGACCTACACGCTTGCCGTTACTCGCGCAGGGCCGCCGACACAACTTCTCGCCCAGACTTCCCCGGTCGCCGCAAGATCGGGCTCGGCTTTGGCCACGCAACCCGCGATTCGCGTCGCGACGGCGTCGGGAGTGACCGACACGGGATCGACGGCCGCGGTAACGGTCATGGCGTCGGGTGGCACGTTGTCGTGCAACGGTGGTGGCTCAGGCTGTCTCAGCCAGTCGGCATCGAGTGGAGTCGCGACCTTTACCAACCTCGTCTTCACCGGACAGGTGGGTACGACCTACACGCTCACCTTCACCTCGACAGGCTTGACGCCGGTCACCCGCACAATCACCCTGACAGGGGCCGGTCCCTCGGCCGGTCTCGCGATCAGCGCGCAGCCGCCTTCATCACGGGTGGCCGGTGCATCCTTCGGACTCAGCGTGGCCGTCGTCGACGCACAAGGCAACACCGTCACCACGGGAGCGGATGACACTGCGTCGATCACGCTTTCGCTCGCCGGGAGCAGCCCAGGCGCGCTCTCCGGCACGACCACGTCTTCGGCTTCATCCGGCGTCGCATCATTCACCGGCCTCAGCCTGAATCGCCCGGGCACGGTCACCATTCGCGCCGCAGCCACGGTCGCCGGCTCACCGACGACCGTGGCTGCGGATCCAGTGACGGTCACCGTCGGCTCCGCCACATCCCTCGTCCTCACGCAATCAGCGGCTGGTTCCCTGCCCTCGGGATCTGCGCAGACCTTGACTGCCACGGTCACGGACGGCTCAGGCAACACCGTCATCGGTTCGACCGCGGCGGTGACCTTCGCTCGCGCGACGGGCTCCGGCTCCGTATCGGGTCTGACGACGGTCAACGCCGTAGCAGGAGTCGCGGCGATCCCGGTCGCGGGAGACGTGGCGGGGAGTCTGTCGGTGCAGGCGACCACGAGTTCACTCACGAGCAACGCGCTATCGATGACGGTGGTCCCCGGCGACGTCGCGGTGGTCGATCTGCAGGTGTCCGGCAGCGATCTCACCGCCGGGTCCTCTCGCATGGCTACCGTGTCGTTGGAGGACTCGGCGGGCAATCTCGTGACGGGTGCCAGTGGGTCCATCGTGCTGGCGCAGATAGGAGGCGCGGGGACTGTCTCGGGGGCTGGATCGGCCTCGGTGGTGAATGGTGCTGCATCCTTCGCGGTGACCGGTGATGTTGCGGGTACGGTCGATCTACGAGCCACCTTCACTCCGACGTCGGGCAGCGCGCTGACCAGCACCTCATCATCACTCACCGTAGTGCCGGGGTCGGTCACCCAGGTGGTGCTTGCCGGGGCGAGCACCGACCTGGCAGCGGGTGCCGCACGCACACTCACCGCCACATTGCGGGATGCACGCGGCAACATCGTCCCGACGTCATCCGGCAGCGTTGTCTTCGCTCAGGCCAACTCCGGTGCCGGAGTCGGTAGTGTCGCCGGTTTGGGTGCTGCCCCAATCGCAGGAGGCGTTGCTGCGATCACCGTGACGGGCGACGACAGTGGCCTGGTCGAGGCCACGGGGGCGTGGACCAACGGCGGCGTCACGACGACAAGCTCCCGTCTCGGCTTCACGGTTGTCCCCGGTGTCTCGGCCGCGCTCAGCCTGTCCGCGAGTGCAGCGATCGTGGCCTCTGGCGCGTCCACCACCTTGACCGCCACGGTGATCGATGCCCACGGCAACACCGTCTCCACCGGCCCAGGGGCCACGGTCTCGGTGACCTTCTCGCAGTCGGCCGGCACCGGTGGGCTGTCGGTGATGGGGTCGACCACCGCGGTCGCTGGAGTCGCCTCGCGCGCCCTCACCGCCACGTCGGCGGGCTCGGCCGTGGTTTCGGCGAGCGCCACGGTGGGCAGCACCCCCCTCAGCAGTGCGCCGATCACCGTCACCGTCACGCCGGGTGCGGCGACCCGAGTGATTCTGAGTGGCTCGACCAGCTCTCTTCCCGCCGGTGCCCTGCGGACCCTCACCGCCACAGTCGCTGATCCCCAGGGCAACACGGTGACATCCAGCACGGCGCCTATCACGGTGACTCAGACCGGCGGAGGCGGATCTGTGACGGGACTCGGGACGCGCACTGCCGTGTCGGGCGTGACGACGTTCACTGTCACGGGCGGCCTTGCCGGCACCGTCGACCTTGAGGCGACCGCCCCCAGTCTCTCCGCGAGTTCGCCCGCCCTGTCCTTCACAGTGGGCGCCGGCGCCGCATCGAGATTGTCGGTGACCACCCAGCCGAACGGTGCCGTCTACGGTCAGGACCTGACCACGCAACCCGTCGTGCGCGTCACGGACGCAGGGGGCAATCCGGTTGCTGCCGCGGGAGTCCTCGTGACCGCGACGATGGCGTCCGGCTCGGGTGTGCTCACGGATGCCACGGTCCTCACCGACGGCACAGGCACCGCGACCTTCAGTGGTATGTCCATCACGGGGACAGCAGGTTTGATGACCTTGCGCTTCTCGGCTACGGGTCTGGCCGACGACACGTCCTCGGCGTTCACTCTCGCCAAGGCGACGCAGTCAATCGGGGTGATCTCCGGTCTCCCCTCATCGCCAGTCTTCGGGGATCTGCCCTTCCTCGTCTCAGCGACCGCTTCATCCGGTCTGCCGGTGATCTTCACCGCGACCGGGACCAACGCCTGCCAGGTCTCCGGCGCCAGGGGCACGACGGTATCGATCGTCAGCGCCGGCACGTGCACGATCACCGCGACGCAAGCCGGGGATGGCGGATACCAGCCGGCCACTTCGGTGGATGACAGCGTCACCATCGCACGCGCGGCACAGGCGCCGCTGACCATCACCAGCGCATCCACGATCGTGTACGACGACACGTTGACCCTGGCGACGGCCGGTGGCACAGGTGCGGGCGCGGTCAACTTCTCCGTCTCAGGGCCCAGCACCTGCACCGTCAACGGGCGCATCCTGACCCCGGGCAACGCCGGATCCGCATGCGATGTGACCGCGATCAAGGTTGGGGGTGCCAACTACGACGATACGACCGACACGCAGACGGTCACCGTGGTCAAGGCGGATCAGGTCATCACCTTCACCTCGGCGGCGCCCACGAGTACGCCGATCACGGCCAGTGACACCTACGTCCCGGTCGCGCGCGTGACACAGTCCGTTTCGGGGGCGAGCCGTCTGCTCACGGCGTCGGAGTTCAGCATCGACGCGGCTTCGTCGGGCGTGTGCACGATCGCGTCGGGCACGGTCTCCTTCGCGTCCGATGGCGCATGCATCATCAACGCGACCGTTGGCGGGACCGGCAATCTCAACGCCGCGGCGGTCGTCTCGCAGACTCTGCATGTCGGGGCGATGAATCAGAACATCGCCTTCACGTCTCCGCTCGATCAGGCGTTTGGCGCGCCGAGCATTCAGCTGACGGCTACATCCAGCTCGGGGCTAGCCGTCTCATTTGCGGTCTCGCCAGCCACCACCAATGGGGCCTGCACGGTCACGTCCACGGGGATTGTCGCCATCGTCGCCATCGGCACCTGCGCGATCGAGGCTTCCCAGGGCGGCGGCGTGCGCGGTGCCATCACCTACGCTCCCGCCAGCCCCGTCGTGCGGAGCTTCGAGGTCGAAGCCGCCCTCCCCGGAGCACCCTCCATCGTGAGCACCAGTGCGTCCGACCAGTCGGCCACCGTCGCCTTCACCGCGCCCTCCTTCGACGGCGGGGCCACTGTCGTGGCCTACGCGATTACTGCCACGCCACCCGCTCCCTTGATGCCTGTCGCCTCCACCGCCTGCACCGCCAGCCCGTGCACCATCGCCGGTCTCATGAATGGCACCGCCTACGGGATCTCCCTTGCCGCCATCAACTCGGTGGGCAGGGGTGCCGATGACACTGCTGTGAGCGCACTCACCCCCGTTGCTGCCGCTGAGGCAGTCACCGCGGTGGCTTCGTTGCCGGGGGACGGAACGCTCCAGGTGTCGTGGACTCCGCTCACCTCCGCGCAGTTGGGCGGCGGAACCTTCGTGACGTATGAGGTCGCCTATCGTCCCGCCGGCGGTGGTGCGTGGACGACCTGCACGTCAGCGACCTGTGCGGGCGCTGCCATGACCTACAGGTCTACGTCGTCGACCACGATCTCCGGACTTGCGAACGGCACCTCGTACCAGGTGCGGATCGCAGCGATCACGAGCGCTAATGGCAATGCCGTCGCCGGGAACACCGCCACCGTCACGGACCAGCCCGTGAGTGTCCCGTCCGCTCCCCAGGCTCCTACCGTGCTCGCGACAGGCGCCACGAGCGCGCAGTTCTCGTGGGGCGCCCCCCTATCCGACGGGGGAGCGGTGCTGGACTCCTTGAGCCCGTACGCCGTGGCAGTGACCCCGTCCACGGGCGGAGCGAGCGTCACATGCGTTCCCGCAGGGAGCAATCGCTATTGCGTCGCGACGGGCCTGACACCAGGAGTGCTCTATTCCTTCTCGGTCACGGCCGCCAACCGTCTTGGTACCGGCGCGGCAGCCACCGTGACGTACGCCGCACCCAGCACTGATGCGTCCCTATCTGCGCTCACCGTGACGGACACGTCGGGTGCGGTGACCCTGACCCCCACCTTCACCTCCGGTGTGACCGCCTATTCCGCGAGCGTGCCTCACGGTTCGACGACGGCGACCGTGTCGGCGACCACGACCGCATCCGGGGCGAGTGTCGCCATCAACGGAGCAACGGCGTCGACGGGCTCAGCCACCGCCACGGTCAACCTGGCGGTCGGAGCAAACACAGTCACGGTGCTCACGACGGCCACGGACGGCGCGACCACGACGACGACCACCCTCACGGTGACGCGTGCAGCCGCTCCCGGTCCAGGGCCCACGCCTACACCCACCCCCACCCCCACCCCCACCCCCCCCCCCACCCCCCCCCCCACCCCCACCCCCACCCGGTGCCCCTACTTCGCCCCCCCCGTTTTTTCTGTTGCAGTCGTGCGTGTTTTTAAACAA
>JBJOJS010000077.1:0-9386 GCA_046046455.1 Actinomycetota bacterium
GCAGCGTGGTGGGCCATCGACGAACTCGATGACCTGCCCCTCTTCCGGCCCTTCGCCGAGGCCCTGCCCTCGCTGCTGGAGATACTCAGCCGTTCGCGCTAGCGGCTGGCGAGTTCATCGACCGTGAGGTGCTCGATGACGGGCGCGTAGTCACCCATCGTCGTCGACGCCCGGTCACCCAGTTTCACCCTGTCGATGGAGTTGGCGAACTTCGCGCTGGACAGGACGTGGCGCATGATGAGGAAGGCCGACGGCAGGTCCGTCACCGATTCCTTACTCCAGTCGAGGAAGGTCACACCCGGGTAGAGACTGCGATCCGGGACCTGACCGGGGCCGACGATCGCGATGACGTATCGGCCGTCCTTGCGTTGCCGCTGCACATCCGCGTCGCTCGCACAATCGACCACGGGCAGATTGCCCGCATTCACATTCGTGCAGAGCGACCAGTAGCGCACGTGCGCGCCCTTCGTCTTGCCAAAACTCGGGGCCTTACCCGAGACGACGAGGATCCTCGTCGGGTCATAGGGCACCTCGGCCGCAAGGTAAGCCGTGTCATAACTGGGATAGAAGCGGCCGCCCTCGGCGCGGATGAAGGCATCCGACGGCACTCCCACCGCAGGCTCGAGGCCCAGAGGGATCTCCGGCGCCTTGATCTGATCGGGCTTGCAGGTCGGCAGCCGTTCTGCGCGCGTCTGGGTCCCATCGGCGTGGTGCAGAGTCACCGACGGTAGTTGACCCCCCGCGTACGTGCCCGTCTCGGAGAGGTAGACGCGATACATCACCACCGTGACGTTCTTGAATGTCGGAGCCTGACCTGGCCTGGGCAGAGGTGCGGCCTGCAAGGAATTGGGATCCTTGCGATCCTGCCGGGGTGTGACCGTCACGGTCCAGGGAGCGGAGGCACCCTTGCCCTGGCGCTTCACCGTCACATCATTGACGCGATCGATCACCTGGCGATCCTCGAGGTTGTACGTCGTGATCGACCAGTAACGCGCCTTGGGATCACGGCCCGTGATGACCACCTTCTCGCCGGGACCGAGAGCGACAGCCTGATTGATGTACGCCGCGCCCTCGTCGGGCCAGGCGTAGTTGGCATCCAGCGGGTAGACGACGGACCATGCGCATCGACGATCGGGGTCGGCGGGCAGAACACTCACGGACTGAGCAGCAGGCGCCAGGCCCAGGAGAAGGGCACCTACCCCCACGACCGCAGCGGCAGACCTCGCGATGGCGCGCATCCCGTGAGGCTAGTGAGCCGACTCATGTGATGCCAGCCCGTCGCGAGATCAGGTGCGACGACCGGCGAGGAGCAGGGCGAGGTAGGCGAGCGCGAAGACCGCCCCCGCCCCGAGGAGGGCCCAGCGCAGGGGCGTCCACTCACCCGGCAGCGTGACAGTGAGGAAGGTGAGGAGCGCGGAGGCCACCATCATCACCGCGCCTGCTCCGAGGACGGGATGGTCCTTGGCTCGGCGCACCAACCACATGAGACCCGAGAGGGCGAGGAGCGTGGCGCCCAGCATCCGCAGGGTCCAGTCGACGGCGTCGGAGCTCTCGAGTCCGATCCAGCCGGCGAAGGACTCGGGTATGAAGAGAAGGAGAATCCCCGCCACGAGGAACACGGCCGACCCGACTGAAAGCACGAGGCGGATCAGGCGCGCAGACGCTCCCACACCACTGATGTCGCGGAGTTCGGCCTCCGTCATGTCCCGACAGTAGTGCGATGTGCGGCGGATGCGCGTCAGGCGACGGGCGCGTCGCCGGCGAGCAACTCCTGGGGGGCGATGGTGAGGGTGTACCCGGAGTCCCCCGGGGTCAACACCCAATAGAGATCGAAGCGATCCTCCGGCCACGCCTGTGGCACCTCGGTGCCCGGTGCCAGGGGGAAGGCTCGCGTGAGTGTCGGGATGTGGCCGTGATCCCACACGATCAGCGTCGGCTGTCCGCCGGAGACCACCTCCGCGGCCAGGGTGTGCTCATCGCCGCGACCGAGATGGTCGAGCATCTCCAGGTCGAGGCGCTTGGCGATGCCGTGCGCGGTGAGGCGGGGACGATCGCTGGCGTGATCGGGATCGGTCGCGGTGGCGTACACACGCTCCGGCTTCACGAGGGGATCCTCAGGGCGACCGGCGTACGCCATGCGCGCTGCGAGCGCGCCCGCGCGGGACCAGCCGCGCGGCGTGAGGCCATGGGGCGACGGGTGGCCGTGGTGATCCACACCGTGCGGTCCCTCGGGCTCAGGCTTCTCCGCATGCCGTACGACGATGACGACAGGATGGGCCACGGTGGACTACCTCCTGGTGAGGGCTAACTCGGCGAAGAGCGATCGAATGAGATGGTCGATGAGCTCCTCGCGCCGGACGGTGCGAGGATCCCACGCGAGCACGGTTTCCTCCATGCCGACGAGCCATCCACGCACGACGAGTCGCGCAAGCGCATCGTTGTCCGGCCACTCGGCGGCCGCGAGCCACTTGGGCACGAGCGAGTCGCGGATCTCCCCGATGAGGTCGACTACGCGCTGGTCTCCGCCTCCTGCCGCGCGGACAAGGGCGGTGTACGACGAGCGGTTGCGCTCGACGAGCCGCACGAAGCCCTCGACCAGGGTGCGCACCCTCTCCTCGGGTGAGGCCCCCTCCGGCGTGACGACAGGCCGGAGCAGGTGCTCGCCGGCGGACTGGACCACGGCAGCGTAAAAGTCGCCCTTGGTGGGGAAATAGTGGAAGACCAGGGTCCGGGAGATCCCTGCCTCCGCGGCGACCTCATCGAGGGCCATCTCGTGGATGGGCCGCGACTGCAGCAGCCTCCAGCCGATCTCGACGAGTTGACGGCGGCGCTCGTCGGCAGGCAAGCGAGCGGGCGCAGCGGCTGAGCCCGAAGGCTCAGCCGCGCGCACCAACTCAGGAGTAGCGCCCACCCGACTCGGCCAGGGCCACCAGTGATGCCGGCGGAGAGAAACGGTCGCCGTAGCGCGCCGCGAGCTCGCGCGCGCGCGCGACGAAGCCGGCGGGACCACCCGGGTAGCCGTTGATGTACTGCAGGACGCCACCGGTCCACGGCGGGAAGCCGATGCCGAAGATCGAGCCGATGTTGGCCTCGGGCACCGAGCGCAGCACGCCCTCGTCCAGGCACTTGACCGACTCGATCGCCTCTGCGAAGAGCATGCGCTCCTTCATGTCGTCGAAGGGCACATCGAGGTTCGTACCGCCGAAGTGCTCGACCAGGCCGTCCCAGAGACCGAGGCGCTTGCCTTCGGCGTACTCGTAGAAGCCGGCTCCGGCCGCACGGCCACCGCGCTCGAACTCCACGACCATGCGGTCGATTGCGGGGTACGACGGGTGCTCAGGGAACGGCGTGCCCGATGCCTCGGCAGCGACGCGCCCCTCCTCGCGGATGCGCCGTCCGAGCGTGAGGCTCACCTCGTCGAAGAGCGCGAGCGGACCGGTGGGGTAGCCCGACTGAAGCGCAGCCTGCTCGATCGATGGCGCGGGCACGCCCTCGGCCAGCATCGCGACCGCCTCGCCCATGAAGGTGCCGATGACACGGCTGGTGAAGAAGCCCCGGCTGTCGTTGACGACGATCGGCGTCTTCTTGATCACCGCGGCGAAGTCGAGCGCTCGGGCGATGGCAGCGTCGGAAGTCTTCTCGCCGACCACGATCTCCAGGAGCGGCATCTTGTCGACCGGCGAGAAGAAGTGCAGGCCGATGAAATCCTCGGGCCGCGTGACGGCCTTCGCCAGGCCCGTGATGGGAAGCGTCGAGGTGTTAGAACCCAGCAGGGCATCGTCGGCCACAACCTGCTCGATCCGGCCGAAGACCTCGTTCTTCAGCTCCTGGTTCTCGAACACCGCCTCGATGACGAAGTCGGCGCCCTTGGCCATCTCCATGGAGTCACTCGGCGTGATGCGACCGAGCACCTCGTCACGCTGCGCCTCGGTCATCTTGCCACGCGATACGGCCTTGTCGAGGATCCCCTGGGAGTAGGCCTTGCCCTTCTCCGCCGCCTCCATCGTCGTGTCGACGAGGACGACCTCGATCCCGTTGCGCGCGCACACGTAGGCAATACCTGCGCCCATCATCCCTGCGCCCATGACGAGCGCCCTGGTGGGCTTGGTCTGCGGGTAGCCCTCGGGACGGGCGCCGCCCTTGGTGATGTGCTGCAGGTCGAAGAAGAACGCCTGGGTCATGTTCTTGGCGACCTGACCCGTGGCAAGGCTCGCGAAGTAGCGAGCCTCGATCTTCTCCGCCGTGGCGAAGTCGACCTGCGCGCCCTCGACCGACGCCGCCATGATCGCGAGCGGCGCGGGCATGGGAGCGCCCTTGATCTGCTTGCGCAGGTTGGCGGGGAACGCCGGCAGCATCATCGCGAGCTTGGGGTTGCTCGGCGTACCGCCGGGCATCTTGTAGCCCGGCGCATCCCACGGCTGCACGGCCTCGGGGTGGGTAAGCACCCACGCCTTCGCGGCCGCGAGCATCTCCTCGGGAGTGGCGACGACCTCGTCGACGAGTCCGACCTCCTTGGCCGCGGCCGGCTTGCGCCGCTGGCCCTGGAGGAGCACCTCCATGAGCGCCTTCTGCAGACCGAACATGCGGGTGGTGCGCACGACGCCGCCGGCGCCCGGGAGCAGGCCGAGGGAGACCTCGGGTAGGCCGATCTCGCTTCCCTTCGCATCCAGTGCGACGCGGTAGTGGCAGGCCAGCGCGATCTCGAGCCCGCCGCCGAGCGCGGCTCCGTTGATGGCGGCGGCCACGGGGACACCCATGGTCTCGAGTCGCCGGAAGGCTGCCTTGACCCTGGCGATCTCGGCCTCGAGGCGCTCGGCGTCCGCGGGAGTCGCCTGGATGATCATGTTGAGGTCGGCGCCCGCGAAGAAGGTCTTCTTCGCGCTCGTGACGATGACACCCGCGATGTCGTCCTTCTCCGCTTCGAGCCGATCCAGGGTGGCCTCGAGCGAGGTGATGAAGGTGTCGTTGAGGGTGTTGGCGCTGCCGCCCGGGTCGTCCATGGTGAGCGTGACGACGTTGTCGGAGTCCTTGTCCCAGCGGAACATGTTGTCGGTCATGTCTCTCCTCAGACCCGCTCGATGATGATCGCGATGCCCATGCCGCCGCCGATGCACAGGGTGATGAGGCCGTAGCGGCCTCCCGTGCGCTCCAGTTCGTCCATGACCGTGCCGGTGATCATGGCGCCGGTGGCGCCGATCGGATGGCCCATGGCGATGGCACCGCCGTTCACATTGACCTGCTCGATGTCGAGGTTGAAGTCGCGCATCCACTTGAGCACGACGGAGGCGAATGCCTCGTTGAGCTCCCACACGTCGATGTCCGACGGCTTCAGGCCCGCGGCCGCGAGCACCTTGTGGGTGGCGGGCGTGGGACCGGTGAGCATGATCGTCGGATCGGCGCCGGTGACCGCGGTCGCCACGACGCGCGCACGCGGCGTGAGGCCGGAGGCCTTGCCGGCCGCCTCGCTGCCGACGAGCGTGAGGGCAGCGCCGTCGACGATGCCGGAGGAGTTGCCCGGGGTGTGGACGTGGTCGATGCGCTCCACCCAGTGGTACTTCTGCAGTGCGACCGCGTCGAAGCCGCCCATGTCGCCCATCGCCGCGAAGGACGGATTCAGCTTGGAGAGCGACTCCACCGTCGTGTCCGGGCGCATGAACTCATCGTGGTCGAGGATCGTCACACCGTTGATGTCCTTGACGGGCACGATCGACTTGGCGAAGCGGCCCGAGCTCCAGGCAGCGGCAGCGCGCTCCTGCGAGCGCACGGCGTAGGAGTCGACATCGTCACGCGAGAAGCCCTCGATGGTGGCGATGAGATCGGCGCTGATGCCCTGGGGCACGAAGTAGGTGTTGTACGCCGTCTCCGGGTCCATCGCCCACGGGCCACCGTCGCTGCCCATGGGCACGCGGCTCATCGACTCGACTCCACCGGCGAAGAGCATCTGGTCCCAGCCGGAGCGGACCTTGGCAGCGGCGATGTTGATCGCCTCGAGGCCCGAGGAGCAGTAGCGATTGATCTGCATGCCAGCCACCGTGTCGGGCAGGCCCGCGGCGATCGCCGAGGTCTTGGCGATGTTGGCGCCCTGGTCACCGAGCGGTGTGAGGCAGCCGAGGATCAGGTCGTCGACCTGGTCGGTGTCGAGGTCGGGGTGACGGGTGCGCATCTCGTCGATGAGACCGGTCACGAGCGACACGGGCTTCACCCCGTGCAGCGAGCCGTTGGACTTGCCGCGCCCTCGCGGGGTGCGGATCGCCTCGTAGATGAATGCCTCGGTCATAGGGGCCTCCTTGGGGCACTGGCTGGCCAGTTGAGCATCTGTCAACAAACGCTACTCGCCGGTAACCCAGGTCGCAAGGGGGCCCCGCCATCATGGGCGGGTGAGCCCACGACGGATCGGCCTCCTCGGCGGGGAGTCGTCGGGCAAGACCACCCTCGCCATCGCCCTGGCCGATGCGCTGCCCGGCTTCATCGCCGAGGAGTACCTCCGCGACTTCGTGCGCGACTTCGGTCGGACGCCCGCGCTCGATGACCAGGAAGGGATCTACCTCACGCAGCAGATGACGGTGCGCACCGTCGAACGCGCAGCCGAGCACTCGGGCACGCCCTGGGTCATCGCCGATCCGCTGCCGCTGATGACCGCCGTCTACAGCATCGTCTACTTCGAGGACGACTCACTGCTCGAGGTGGGTCTCGAGGACGCGTCGACGTACGACGTCGTGCTGTGGTGCGCACCCGACATCGCGTGGACACCGGATGAGGGCATGCGCGATGGCATCGACCTCCGTGATCGTGCGGATCGAGTGATCGAGGAGTACGTCGCCCCGCGGCTCACACTCCACCGGATCGCCGGCCCCCTCGACGCGCGCGTCGGTGCAGTCGTGCGACTCTGCCTGCCTAGTGACTGAGCAGCATCGAGACCTGGGCACCCCGCGGCACGACAGCCGCGATCTCCCATTCCCCATGCCACCGCCGCACACCCGCGAGCCCCTGACCCTCGCGGACGTGCTCCGTGGGGCCGGAGCCATCGTCCACGGCCTCGATACGCAACCGTCGCTCGTCGAGTCCCACGACACGGAGCGAGACGTGCCGCGCGTCGCCGTGGCGCGAGGCGTTGGTCACGAGCTCGGCGATGAGGTCCAGGCAGCCAGCCATGACATCGGGGGGGCGCTGCCAGGGGTCGTGGATGTCTGCGTCGATCTCCAGGAGGCCGCTCCAGTTCCGTGAGATACGTGCCACTCCCTCCTCGAACGTGATCGCATCGGGTGACTCAGGCACCCCCAGACGGTCGATATCGGCGCGGGCGCGGTCAAGAAGCGTCGTGGCCATCGCCACGGTCGCGGACAGATCTCCCGGATCTCCCGCTTCCCGCGCCGCGACGTACATGCGCAGGGCCATGGAGGCCGCAGCGAGGCGTCCCTGCACGGGACCGTGAAGGATCCCGGCCAGCTGCTCCCGCGCCGCGTGCACCTCATCTCGCAAGTGGCGGTTGGCCTGCTCGAGGTCATCGTTGACGCGCTTCCACTCCTCGGTTTGGTTGGCCCATCTCCATTCCATCCCGACGGCAAGACGCCCCGCAGCAAGCACGGCGAACACGAAGAAGCCGATCATCGCGAGAGGAACGTACGTCGGACCCACTGCCCCGGCGCGCGCCCAATCGAAGATCTCCATGAGTGCGAGAGCCACGGCAGCGATGAGTGCCGTGGTGGAGACCAATTCGGAGACGGACGGGCGACGGAAGAAGCGGTCCGCGACCGCGCGGACCATGATCGCCAAGCCCGCCACGGACACGAGCCCCAGGAATCCCCACAGCGCCGCGGACGGATCATCCTGCGAGGCCCAGACACTGACCGCCTTGATGGCGATGAGTGCCATGGGGATCACGATGGGCTGACGCGCTGTGGCGTAGGACCTCAACACGCCCGGTGCTCGCGCCGCGCGGTCGACATCGGGGGTGGTGGGCAGTGAGACGTCATCGTCATGTCTGAGTCGCATGCTCGTCTCGCGCACGACGTCGGTCGAGTACGCCGCAACACGGTCGGCGAGCGCCGTGATCGCTTGGGTGTCCGCTGGGCGATCAAGGACCATGACGAGCTGGCGAAGGCGGGTGATTTCGGGAGCCACCGCTTGACGGACCGCTTCGACAAGTCGCGAACGCTCCTCCTGGAGGAGCTCCTCCATCGACCCGCGCACCAAGAGCAACTCGGCGTTGGCTTGCTGGAGACGCCGCGTGCGGGAGCGCTCCTCGGCGAACGTGGCCGCGAGGTAGATGACGAGCAGCGCCCAGGCCGTCAGTGACAGGGTCGCGCTCAGGATCTGCTCGACACCTTCGAGATAGAACTGCGCCAGGACAATCCCACGCGCCAATCCGACGGCTGCCCAGACGGCGATGACCAACGCCAACGGCACCGTGCGTCGATTCCGGTGCCGCATCACCGTGACGGAGGCCAGCAGGAGCACGCCCCCACCGGCGGTGTCGGCGAGCAACTCCGCGAGCAGGTACTCGCCGACGGTGAGTCCTCCCCTGGTTGTCCCCCAACCCGTCGTCACGACGACACCGAGCGCCACGAGCGCCAGGGCGACCTGCCAGGAGCAGCACCACCTGCTGCCGACACGATCGGCGATGGTCCGCAGCCGGTCGCTACCGGACACTGACACGCCCCTGCTGCCACATGCGCACGGCCTGGACCCGAGGACTCATGCGCTTGTCGCTGCCGAGTCCGAGCGCGGTGAAGGTCCGATGGATGAGTGACTCGGTGGCGCGCATGGAGGTGCCGCGAAGTTCGGCGATGCCCTGGTTGGAGTAGCCCTCGGCGATGAGCCTCAGGATCTCTCCTTGGACCCGGGTGATGACGGGTCGGCCCTCGGCATCTTCGGTCGGCGATGCCTGGTGCTCCGCATCGGCGACGGCGGCTTCGAGCGCGCGCTGCAGGTCCGCTCCCGATGTGACGTCCGACTTGATCACGTAGACCACCCGGTCCGGCAGGCGGGTCCCCGCGGGCAGCGCCAGGGAGGGAGCGGCGTGGGCAGTCAGCACCACGAGTCCCACCCACGGCGTCTCCTGCGATACCCGGATCAGCAGATCGGCACCCGTGGGTCCGGCGCCGAGATCGAGATCGGCAATCACGACATGGGGCTCGAAGTCGTCGAGGATCCCGACCCCATCTGCGACGCTCCCGGCGCTGCGTACCTCGTGGCCGGCAGCCTGAAGCGCACCCGACACCATGGCGCGGGTGAATTCCTCGTCCTCGACGAGGAGCACGCGGTAGGCGACGCCCTCGGACACAGGCCTACCTTGCCTCACGATCGCGGTCGACGCGGGAGCGTTCATCGGTTTTCTCGCGGATCGACACCGACAGCCATCGTCCTGCGGCTCAGTGTGCACGCCC
>JBJOJS010000083.1:0-9885 GCA_046046455.1 Actinomycetota bacterium
GCGTCCGACTATCGGGCGAGAAGCGCTCAGCGTGGGTAGGCCTCGGGGACCGCCCAGCGGCACAGTCGGCGCAGCGGCAGCATGAGGAGCAGGCCGAGGACGAGCGCATAGGCCGCGGCGCTGAGCATGAGTCCGATCACCTCATCCCAGCGGACCCGCGGATCCCCCAGCAGTCCGCCGAGGATGGCACCCGCGAGCACGGTCAGCGGCGCCGCGAGGGCCGCGAGCACGGCGAAGGACCACCAGGGTCGGTCATCCGACTCGGCGAAACGTCCCACGGCGTACCCCACCACAGTGAGGAGCAGTGCCGTGATCCCGATGGTCCCGGCGGCCGGGGGTGCGATGTCGAGCAGCAGGCCCCCCGCGAAGCCGCTCACCGCGCCCGTGGATGCGCCGAACTGCGAGGCGAGGATGACGACGACGACGAGCACCAGGGTCGGTGTCGCTCCGGGGAAGGGCAGCGGCGCGAGGACCGTGACCTCGATGAGTACGGCGAGCAGGAGCAGCACCGCCGAGAGGATGGCGCGACGGACGAGCATCAGCCGCCCCCCGCCGTCGGATCGAGCGTCTCGCGCGGAGGTGACTCGGGTGCACGCAGGACGACTCCCACGATGTCGAGGCGAGAGATGTCGACGTAGGGCTCGAGGATGGCCGACCGCGTGAGCTGGCCCTCGGTGCCGCGCATCTCCGCGACGACGCCGATGGGGATGCCCGGGGCGTAGGGCCGGCCGCCCTCGGATCCGAAGGAGACCACCACGTCACCTACGTCCACCACGGCCAGCGGGTCGAGGAGCTGCATGGTGAGGGAGTCCTGCCGGCCCGTGCCGGAGACGATGCCGATTTGAGAGGTGCCCGAGAGCCGACCTCCGACGGAGGAGGTGGCGTCCACGATGAGCAGGACGGTCGAGGTCGTCGGGCCGACATCGATGGTCCGGCCCACGAGACCCGCACCGCTGATCACCGACATGTCGCGCTCGATGCCATCGCGGCTGCCCGCATCGATGGTGACGGTCCAGGCGAAGCCCTGCGCGGGGCCCACCGCGATGACCTGGGCGGGGACGGTCGAGTAGTCATTGGCCGACACCAGGCCCAGCAGCGCCTCGAGGTCGGCGACGCGCGCCCGATCGTTGGCGACGGTGTCGAGCTCAGCCTGCAGTCGCGCGTTGTCCGCCTCGAGCTTCGCGATGCGCGCATCGGAGTCACCGAGGCTGCCGAGTGATTCGACCAAGCCGCGCACCGGCAGCACGAAGGTGGCCATTGCTCGCTCAGCGGATCCGAGCACGGTCTCCCCTATCGCGCGCAGCGGCCGAGTCGGACCGCTGTCGCCACCGCGCAGATCGAAGACGATGAGGGTGATCGAGACGAGCACGAGGATCGCAAGGACGATCCTGGATCGCCGAGTGTCCCTCATGGCGGAGTAGGCGACTAGTGGCGAGGCTCGGAGATGAGGACCTGCTGCAGTGCCTCGAACTCCTCGACGCACTTGCCCGAGCCGAGGGCCACGCAGTCGAGCGGCTCGTCGGCGATGACGATGGGCATCCCGGTCTCGTGCCGGAGCCGCTCGTCGAGTCCCGTGAGGAGGGCGCCTCCCCCCGTGAGGACGATCCCTCGGTCCATGATGTCGCCGGAGAGCTCGGGGGGTGTGCGGTCGAGGGTGGTCTTGACGACGTCGACGATGGCATTGACGGGCTCGTCGATCGCCCGGCGGATCTCCTCTGCGGTGACCACGACGGTGCGCGGGAGGCCACTCACGAGATCCCGGCCGCGGATCTCGGCATGCGGCTCATCCGGCATGGGGAACGCCGAACCGATAGCGACCTTGATCTCTTCGGCGGTGCGCTCGCCGAGCAGAAGCGAGTACTCCTTCTTGACGTACTGGATGATCGCGTTGTCCAACTCATCGCCACCGACACGAATCGAAATCGACGTGACGATGCCACCGAGCGAGATGACGGCGACCTCGGTCGTGCCACCGCCGATGTCGACGACCATGTTGCCGGTCGGCTCGTGCACGGGCATGTTGGCCCCGATAGCCGCGGCCATCGGCTCCTCGATGATGTAGACCTTGCGCGCACCTGCGGCGTAGCCCGCGTCCTTGACGGCCCGCTGCTCGACACCCGTGATGCCCGAGGGCACGCAGATGACCAGACGCGGCTTCGCGAGGTGACGCCTGCGGTGAACCTTCTGGATGAAGTAGCGCAGCATGCGCTCGGTGGTGTCGAAGTCGGCGATGACGCCGTCCTTGAGAGGCCGGATCGCCACGATATTGCCCGGCGTACGGCCGATCATCTTCTTGGCCTCGGAGCCGACCGCCAGGATGCCGCCGGTGTTCTGATTGATGGCCACGACCGAGGGCTCGTTGAGGACGATGCCACGCCCGCGCACGTAGACGAGGGTGTTGGCCGTGCCGAGATCGACGGCCATATCGCGGCCGACGAACGACATCGTGTTGGACACTCACCCTCCCCAAACGCGGGCCCGCAGCGTGACGGGTGTGAACCATGGTACGGGTTGGGGTCGAATTGCCCCAATGCCCCGGGGAAGTGACCCAGGGAAGTGACCCAGGGAAGTGACCCGGGGAAGTGACCCGCGGAAGTCAGCCCTCGCCCACGCGGCGCGCCCGCTCGATCTCGAGTGCGCGCAGCGCCTCCTCGAGTCGCTCGGCTGTCCCCCGATCTACGGACAGATCGAAGGCGGCGGGGACCACGCCGCCGAGGTCCGCTCGGTAGTCGTGGCCGCGGCTCTCGAAGTTGCCGGGCTTGACGTTCGTCGCGAAGAGGGTGTCGACCATGACCTGGGCCCAGGTGATGCCGGGAGTCCACAGCATCCCCTCGGGGATATTGCGTCCGCGGGGCTGTGCGGCCAGCCAGGGCGGGCGGCGGAAGGCCACCGTGGGCTCGAAGCGGACCACGGGATCACCGTCGTGCTCGAGGAACCACACGCGCGGACGCGGCTGCGGGAGGGGATCGGGGATCTGCTCGGGCCGGTCGATAGTGATCGACTCCCCGGCGGTCGCCGCATGGAAGGCGACCGACTCCGGTCCCCCCGGGGTGCCCACCCACAGTGCCGCCGCGACACCGAGTCGATCGAGGTCACGCGACCCCTCCGGGATCGCCCCCTGCTGCACGCGCGCACCGAGACTCTCGCCGTAGAGGAGGAGGCGCGGACGATGCTCACGTCCCGCGAGATCCGCGGCGATGCCTTCGATGAGAAGCGACTGCGTGCGCGCGGCGAGCGCGACGCGATCGAGCGAGAGGAACGACGGCAGGAGTCCGTAGCCGACCGCCACTGCAGCGGTGTCACCCTTGAGCAGTATCTCGAGGATGTCGACCGGAGTGGGATTGGCGTACCCACTGCCTGCCGGCGCCCCGATGAGAAGTGCCGAACGGTCGTAGGCACCGGTGCGTCGTAGCTCGGCGAGCGCGAGCGCCACCCTCTCCTCCGGCGTTCCGGCGGAGTCGTAGCCGACGAAGACGCGGACCCCGGGCATGGCCATCGGGGACCCGGTGACCCGCCCCACCACCTCCGGCGGGACGCTCGAGCCGAGGAAGCGAGCCCCTTCCCGCCCGACGGTGGCGAAGTCGACGAGGGATCCGGGGCCGCCCGACACAGTCTCGAGCGACGGAGGGGTGGCAAAGCCCGGCTCGATGGCCCGGCCCCCTCCCTCGAGTCGGCTCTGAGCCTCCGACTTGGCCGCATGGAAGACGCCCACCGCCGTCGCACCGGCGACGCCAAGAGTGGCCATGCGGCGCACACGGTCTTCGACCGTCGGCATCCCGCCGCCGCGCAGACCGACGCTGCCGGCCGCGACGTAGGCGGCGGCTCCACTCGCGATCGAGAGGGCGGCGACGAAGCCCGAACGCACGCGTGTCGGCCACGGCATGAGCGTCGGCCGTGACGCGGCGTACGCGCCCGCGGTGGCCACGGCGGCGGACGCCGCCAGACGTAGGCGCGTGCGCGGATGCACGATGATCAGCCCAACGCGGGGAAGAAGAGCGCGATCTCGCGTGCGGCGGACTCCGGTGAGTCCGAGCCGTGCGTGACGTTGTACTGGGTCTCGGTCGCGAGGTCACCGCGGATCGTGCCCGGGGCGGCGTTGACCGGGTTGGTGGCACCCATCATCGTGCGCCAGGACGCGATGGCCTCCGGACCCTCGATCACGGCCGCGAGGAGGGGACCTGAGGTGATGAAGGCGACCAGATCACCGAAGAAGGGCTTCTCCGCATGCTCGGCGTAGTGGGCCTGGGCCACCTCGACCGGGATGGTGCGCAGCTCGAGAGCGACGATGCGGAAGCCCTTGCGCTCGATGCGCGAGAGGACCTCCCCCACGAGACCGCGGGCGACACCATCGGGCTTGACGAGGACGAGAGTGCGCTGGGACAAGACAGACTCCTTCGGCTGCGGGGATGCCAACTGAGCCTATCCGGCGGCGTTATCCACCTGGCGGCCGAGGCGGATGGCGACACCCCACAGCAGCGCGAAGATGCCGCCGACGATGAACATGGGCGGGGCAAGGAATCCGGTGAGTACGACGACTCCCTGCAGGACCCAGCCCACGGGTACCGCCCACGGGCGCGTCACGTAGCGCGCAAGGACGACGAGCGCGACGGCGAGGATCACACCGGCGGTGATCCCCAGCCACGCAGGCACCGGGACCGTGCCGGTGACCACGACGACGGGAATCGCCAGGATCACCACGATGGCCTCGAGCGCGAGCACCGAAGCGCCCAAGACCCTCATCTCCGCACCCTCATCCCTGCTCTCTCATCGGGCACCGCGGGTGAGCATGGCTCGCGCCTGACCCGCGGTGACGACGGAGCCGGTGACGATGACCCCCGAGGCCGCGTAGGTGTCCGCTTCCTCGGCCAGCCGAATGCCGGCATCGAGGCCATCGGCCAACGTCGGACACGAGTTCACTCGGTCCTCCCCGTAGATCTCCACCGCGAGTGCGGCGAGGCCATCCACGGAGAGGCGCCGTGGCGAGTCGTTCTCAGTCACCACGATCTGATCGAGCACCGGCTCGAGCGCGCGGAGGATGCCGGTGACGTCCTTGTCGGCGAGGACCGCGACGACACCGATGAGGTGCGTGAAGGCGAAGGACTCGGAGAGTGCACCGGCAAGGGCTTCTGCCCCTGCCGGATTGTGGGCCGCGTCGATGATGACGGTGGGGCCGCGCCTGACGATCTCGAGGCGCCCCGGCGACGTCACCGCAGCGAATCCCTCGCGCACGCTGTCGGGGTCGAGTGCGAGCGCTCCCCCACCGACGAATGCCTCGGCGGCGGCGAGTGCCACGGCCGCGTTGAGCGACTGGTGCGCACCGAAGAGAGGGACGAAGACATCGTCGTATGTCCCCGTGAGGCCCTGCAGGGTGAGCACCTGGCCGCCGACGGCCACGGTGCGATCGAGGACGGCGAAGGCCCTGCCCTCCCAGGCCGCGGGCACGCCGACCTCGTCGATGCGCGCCTGCAGCACGTCGGCAGCGTCGGGATCCTGCTCCGCGATGATCGCGAAGCTGCCCGGCTTGATGATGCCGGCCTTCTCGCCGGCGATGAGGTCGATGCGATCACCGAGGATGTCGGCGTGGTCCATGGCCACGCGCGTGACAACCGAGACCTGGGGTTGGCACACCGAGGTGGCATCCCACGTGCCACCGACGCCGACCTCGACCACGGCGACGTCGACCGGCGCATCGGCGAATGCGGCGTAGGCGATCGCGGTGAGCGTCTCGAAGTAGGTGACCGGGGTGCCGCCTTCCTCCTCTGCCCGCGCGTCCACCGTCGCGATGAAGGGGGCCACGTCGCCGGCCACCTCCATGAAGCGCTGCGCCGAGATCGGCTCACCGTCGATCTCGATGCGCTCGCGCATATCGATCAGGTGCGGGCTGGTGTAGAGGCCGGTGCGCAGGCCGAGGGCCCGGAGTAGGGACGCGATCATGCGCGCCGTCGACGACTTGCCGTTGGTCCCGGTCACCTGGATGACGGGGTAGGCCAACTGAGGCTCGCCCAGCAGGTCCATGATCGCGCTGATCCGCGAGAGCGACGGATCGATGGCGTTCTCCGGCCAGCGGCCAAGGAGCTGGGCCTGGAGTTCGGCGTACCCCGCGGGCGACTCGGTCACGTCAACCACCCTAGTAGCCCCCTCCTAGGATGATCGCTCATGAGCGCCCGCCTTCCGGACAAGCCCAGCATCGACGGCATCGAGCAGCGCTGGGTGGAGGCGTGGGAGGCGGGCGGCACCTACCTCTTCGACCGCACGCGGCCTCGGGACCAGGTCTACTCGATCGACACTCCCCCGCCCACCGTGAGCGGCTCGCTCCACGTCGGCCACGTCTTCTCCTACACCCACACCGACTGCATCGCCCGCTACAAGCGCATGCGGGGCTACTCCGTCTTCTACCCGATGGGCTGGGACGACAACGGACTGCCGACCGAGCGTCGCGTGCAGAATTACTTCGGAGTCCGCTGCGATCCCTCGCTCCCCTACGACCCCGACTTCGAGCCGCCCGCGGAGCCCGACCCCAAGCAGCAGGTGCCCATCTCCCGCCGCAACTTCGTCGAACTCTGCGAGCGGCTCACCGTCGAGGATGAGGTGGCCTTCGAGGAGCTGTGGCGGCGCCTCGGACTGTCGATCGACTGGACGCAGACCTACCAGACCATCGACCACAACGCCCGAGCCGTGTCGCAGCGCGCCTTCCTGCGTAATCTCGCACGCGGCGAGGCCTACCAGTCCGAGGCACCCACCCTGTGGGACGTCACCTTCCGCACGGCTGTCGCGCAAGCCGAGCTGGAGGATCGCGAGCGGCCAGGGGCCTACCACCGCATCGGCTTCGCATGCACCGACGGCGGCGAGCCCGTCTACATCGAGACCACGCGCCCCGAGCTCATCCCCGCGTGTGTTGCCCTAGTGGCTCATCCCGATGACGAGCGTTACCAGCCGCTCTTCGGCTCGACCGTGCGTACGCCGCTCTTCGGCGTCGAGGTGCCGGTCGTCGCCCATGCGCTCGCCGATCCCGAGAAGGGGTCGGGCATCGCGATGATCTGCACCTTCGGCGATCTCACCGACGTCACGTGGTGGCGAGAGCTGCAGCTGCCGACGCGCCCCATCATCGGCTGGGACGGTCGCATCCTCCCGGAGACTCCCGCCTGGATGGAGTCCGCGCAGGCGCAGACGGCATACGCCGAGCTCGCGGGCAAGACCGCCCACTCCGCTAAGGAGCGCATCGTCGAGCTGCTCCGCGAGTCCGGCGACATGGTCGGCGATCCGCGCGAGATCACGCACGCGGTGAAGTTCTTCGAGAAGGGCGACCGTCCGCTCGAGATCGTGACGACGCGGCAGTGGTACCTCACCAACGGAGGGCGCGGTCCCGAGCTCCGCGAGCAGCTCCTCGAGCGCGGCCGCGAGCTGCACTGGCATCCATCGCACATGCAGGTGCGGTACGAGAACTGGGTCGAGGGCCTTAACGGCGACTGGCTCATCTCACGGCAGCGATTCTTCGGCGTACCCCTGCCCCTGTGGTACCCACTCGATGCCGACGGCAATCCGATCTACGACACCCCGATCGTGCCGGCCGACGCCGATCTGCCCATCGATCCCTCCAGCGATGCACCCGCGGGCTATTCGGAGGATCAGCGCGGCAAGCCCGGCGGCTTCATTGGCGACCCCGATGTCATGGACACCTGGGCCACGTCGTCGCTGAGCCCGCAGATCGCCGGTGGCTGGAGTCGCGATGAGGATCTGTGGTCGCGCGTCTTCCCCATGGACCTGCGCCCTCAGGCTCACGAGATCATTCGCACCTGGCTCTTCTCGACCGTGGTGCGCAGCCACCTCGAGTTCGATCGCCTCCCCTGGAGCGACGCGGCCATCAGCGGGTGGATTCTCGACCCCGATCGTAAGAAGATGAGCAAGTCCAAGGGCAACGTCGTGACCCCGATGGGTCTGCTTGATGAGCACGGCTCAGATGCGGTCCGCTACTGGGCGGCTTCGGGTCGCCCCGGCACCGACACGGCGTTCGACGTCGGGCAGATGAAGATCGGGCGGCGCCTGGCGATCAAGATCCTCAACGCGTCGAAGTTCGTGCTGGCCTTCGAGCCCACCGCTGACGCATCGGCGGTCACGGCACCGCTCGATCGCGCGATGCTCGCCGATCTCGCGGAGACCGTGCGCCAGGCGACGGCGGCTTTCGAGGATTACAACTACACGCGGGCACTCGAGCTCGCCGAGACGTTCTTCTGGTCGTTCACCGACGACTACGTCGAGCTCGTCAAGGACCGCGCCTACGGCGGTCAGGGACCCGAGGGCGCCGCATCCGCCAAGGCCGCTCTCGCCATCGCCCTCGACGTGCAACTGCGACTCTTCGCGCCCTTCCTGCCCTTCGTCACCGAGGAAGTCTGGTCCTGGTGGCAGGAAGGGTCGGTCCATCGTGCGTCATGGCCGAGCGCCGACGAGGTGCTCGCGATGGCTGGCGACGGTGACCGTGCCGTCGTGGCAGACACCGCGATCGCGCTCTCGCTCGTGCGCAAGGCCAAGAGCGAGGCGAAGGCGTCGATGAAGGCCGAGGTATCGCGTGCGGTGGTCAGCGGACCAGCGGAGTCGCTGGCACGTCTCGAGACGATCGCGGGTGACCTCAAGGCGACCGGCGCCATCGCGGAGTTGGCATTCGCGCCGGGTGGAGATGCGATCAGCGTCGACGTGACCCTGGCGTAGGGCGCTACTCGTCGAGTCCCGACGACGAGTGTGCACTTGCGCGCAGCTTTTCGGCCGAAATCCGGTGCACAACTGCACACTCGGCGCGGGAAGGCTAGGCGGATTCCTTGCGCACGCGGCGCTTAGGTGCCTCGACCTCGCGCGGCACGAGCGTCGGCAGGACGTTGTCGCGGACCGTCTCCTCGGTGACGACGACGCGGGCCACGTCGGAGCGGCTCGGTACGTCGTACATGACGTTGAGGAGCACCTCTTCGAGGATGGCGCGCAGGCCGCGGGCACCCGTGCCCCGCTTGAGAGCTTGGTCGGCGATCTCGCCGAGGGCCTCGTCGGTGAACTCCAACTCGACATTGTCGAGATCGAAGAGTTTCTGGTACTGCTTCACGAGCGCATTGCGCGGCTCGGTGAGGACCTTCATCAAGGCCTCGCGGTCGAGCTTGGCCACCGAGGTGAAGACCGGCAGGCGGCCGATGAACTCGGGGATCATGCCGAACTTGAGCATGTCCTCGGGCATGACATAGCCGAAGATGTCCTCGGGATTGGCCTCGCTGATCGTCTCGCCGTCCTCGGGGACGATGTCGAAGGTGAAGCCCACGCGCTTCTTGCCGATGCGCTGCTCGATGATCTGATCGAGCCCGGCGAAGGCACCGCCCACGATGAAGAGGACGTTGGTGGTGTCGATCTGGATGAACTCCTGGTGGGGGTGCTTGCGACCGCCCTGCGGGGGCACCGACGCGGTCGTGCCCTCGAGGATCTTGAGCAGTGCCTGCTGCACGCCCTCGCCGGAGACGTCGCGCGTGATCGACGGGTTCTCGCTCTTGCGGGCGACCTTGTCGATCTCGTCGATGTAGATGATGCCGGTTTCGGCGCGCTTGACGTCGTAGTCGGCAGCCTGGATCAGCTTGAGGAGGATGTTCTCGACGTCCTCGCCGACGTAGCCGGCCTCGGTGAGCGCCGTGGCGTCGGCGATGGCGAAGGGGACGTTGAGCATCCGCGCGAGCGTCTGGGCGAGCAGCGTCTTGCCTGAGCCGGTCGGACCGAGAAGGAGGATGTTGGACTTCGCCAGCTCCACCGACTCCTCGCGGCCGCGGACATTGGCTCCGGCCTGGACGCGCTTGTAGTGGTTGTAGACGGCGACGGAGAGGGCCTTCTTGGCGACCTCCTGGCCGATCACGTAACTGTCGA
>JBJOJS010000101.1:0-9375 GCA_046046455.1 Actinomycetota bacterium
GCGTGGCGACCCTGAAGGGTGCCGACATCGTCTGCCACAGCGTGGCCAGTGCCCGTGGCATCACGAGGGGGCCGCTGCAGGCGGAGTCGAATGCCGTCACTCACTCCACGATCGCCGCTGCCCAGGAGTGGTGCGCCTGGAACGGCGTCGCCCTGATCTCAGCGGACGGCAACAGCGCCACGAGCAATCCCGTCGCGGGAGTGACCTTCTGGACCGGCGGCGCTCAGGCGATCTGGTCGCCGGATGGGACGCTCCTGGCGCGCTCCGAGGCCACAACGCCCGATGTGTCGATGATCCCCGATCCCGTGATCACCTACGCCACCATCGATCCGGCGCTGTATGACAATCCCCAGCGTCGGAGTTTCGCCGAGCGGCGTCCGGAGCTCTACGGCAACCTGTCGTTCTTCCGCGTCCCCATTGACTTCGCGGCGAATTTCACGCCGCACGATGTCAGTGCCCACGCACTTCAGTACGCCATCGAGCCTGGGGACTTCACGGGCAACCTCCACAAGGCTGACGCCTTCATCCAGCAATTGGAGGGATCGCAGTCAGCCGACACCCTCGTGGTGCTGCCTGCGTTCAGCTTCACCGGCATGCCGCGTTCCGCCGATGAGGCCCACGCCTGGGCCGAGGCCGAGATGGGCCTGACGACCCAGGCGCTGTCCGGCTACGCCAGCCGGCTGGGCGCCTATGTCGTGGGCAGCCATGTCGAGCGCGATGGCGACCAGCTCTTCCACTCAGTCATCCTCATTGGACCGGATGGCAAGTTCATCGGTCGCTACCGGCAGACGCATCTCGACGAGCCGATGAAGGCGTGGGCCACCCCGGGCGACGACATCCCCCTCTTCAAGACCGGGCTCGGCAACCTTGGCCTGCTCACGTGTGGCGATGTGCGGTTCCCCGAGGCGGCAGGGTGTTTGGAGATCGCCCGAGCGGACATCATCGCCATCCCGTCGTACTGGGAGGGCAACTACGGCGGCTGGGTGAACGAGCCGAAGGAGCTCTTCGCCCATCCGTACCCCGACAATTCGATGATCTTCTGGTACGCGACTGCGAAGTGCATGCAGTCCTACACGGTCGTAGCCAACCCCGTGGGCGGGGCGCTGCGAGGGTCGAGCGGCATCTTCACGCTCTATCCGGTGAATGGCACGCCCGCGACGGTGGGTTCCACGGATGGCAGCGAGATCGTGTCGGCGTCGTTCACCACCCTGGGGGACAAGGTGAGCTTCATCAACCAGCAGATGCTGATCGAGCAGCGCCGGGCGGATCTCGCCGTGCCCCTCACGCTCGACGTCAACTCACCGGCATTCATCCGGTGGCGAGACACACCCGGATTCGACATCAACGCCTGGTCGGCCTACGTCCAGTAGGTAGGGCACTCGACCGGCAAGAGCCCATCACCATCCGTCACGTTTCCCTTGATAGGAGAGTTCCGTGTCCTATTCGCCCGGCATCATGGATCAATTCGCGGAAGACGCCGAGAAGCGCATCAATGACTTCAACGATCCCCGTCAGGAGTGGCGACGCCTCCTGGGTGAGTTCGTGGCGACGTTCTTCCTGGTCCTCGTCGCTGCTGGCGTGTCCATGGTGGCTGACCTCTACCCCGGGTCGATCTCGCCCGCGATGAAGGGTGCCGCCATCGGACTCGTCATCATGGCGATGATCCTCTTCGTGGGCCGGGTCAGCGGCACCCACATGAATCCCGCCATCACGTTGGCTTTCGCACTCCGCGGCGACTTCCCGTGGCGCCGCGTCCCGGGATACATGGTCGTCCAGTTCGCCGCGGGCTTCGTCGCGGCGTTGGTCCTCGTCGCCCTGACGGGTGTCTCCGCAAGCAAGGGCGGCTCGTACCCGGGGGCTGAGACGTCACCGCTCACCGCGATGTTCGTTGAGATGCTCATCACCTTCGGCCTGGCTTCAGTCGTGCTCGGGACGGCGTCGGGAGCCCAGAGCGTGGGCACCTTCGCGGCCCTGGGCGTCGGTGGCTACATCGCCCTGACGGCGATGTGGGCCGGTCCCCTGTCCGGGGCATCGATGGACCCCGCCCGCACGCTCGGGCCGAACGTCGTGGGAGGCAGCGTCGGACCGATCTGGGTCTACCTGATCGGGCCCTTCGCCGGCGCCATCCTTGCCGTGGGCTTGGCCTACCTCTTGCGCGGACACGGCGGTCGCTCCTTGGCCAGCCAGGTCGCCCAGGGCGGCCTTGGAGGGGATGGTGCTGAGTCGACCTCTGGCCCGGCCAAGTCCTAACCCGTACTGGAGTGAGTGACGGGACTCGACGGTCCCGCACAGTGTCGTAGTGGTTAGGCGACTTTGTGGGCGTAACGCTGTCGCGCGGCCTCGCCTGAGGTGCCGATGAACGTGCCGATCGCAGACCACGACATCCCTGATTCGCGGGCCTGCCTCACGGCTTCGAGGATGTGCCGCTCGGCCTCTGAGCGCTCGTGAACGGCTGAGCGAAGTAGCGCGACCGCATCCGCATCCAACTCGTCATCCTTAGACGGATCGTAGTTCTCGAATCGTGCAGCTAGTTCGTCTGCGTCCTGGAGAATCTCGTCGACAGTACGTGGCATCCTCATCACCTCAGAAACTTGTCGCGCGCCTGCATGGCGTGAACGATGACTACGGCAAGGTCGCCCTCGACGAAGCCGACCTCGAGGATGATCGCCGCCGCATTTGGGCCCGATCATCATGGCGAAACCGTCACCGAGGTCCCAAATGCGCATCGGATTTCGATACGCATGCAGGACGTCCTCCCTGTGAACACCGTGCTTGAAGGCCGAATCGGCGATGATCGGATTCTCCGACACCTCTCCGAGAGAACTTGCCGTAGGTTTGCGGGCAAGATCACGCGCACAGGTCAGATCGTCCCGGTTCGAGCCCCGGCTTCCGTGGTGACGTTCGGCCGGGGTGTGGGGGCGTCCAGCATGGGCCATCACGAGTTGCTGGGGTGGATGACGGGACTCGAAGATCCCGAAAGTGCCCTAATCCGAGATGGAATTGTGGGTCTAAGCCCAGCGGAAGTCAGTGACTCTCAGTAGTGCTCAGTGGAAGTCAGTGATTCTCAGTTCGACTGCCTCAGATCGGCGGCGATGGGTGTTCGCCCCCCAGGCGTTAGCGCACCCGGGTCCAGGTCACCCGGTTCGATTCGGTGTGCTTCCACATCACGTAGGCAGCCACTCCCCGTGATGACCGGACCTTGCGGCTCCACGTGAATGATCCGTCAGTTTGCACCTCGATCGCAGCCTTACCCTGGCGGAAACGAGCTTCGCCGGAGTAGCGCATGAATGGTGTCAGCACCGCACCCGCAGGGACTCCGACGGTTGATCCCGTCGCCTGGATCCGGTCCCGGCTACCTTCGGTGATGCGGGGACCCGCATTGAGCAGAAGGCTCACGACAGGCTGCTGCGGGGTTACGGCCGACGTGGGCTCGGATCTGGCTCCCCAACCTGCTCCGTTGAGCGCTTCGACGGTGAAGGAGTACGACTCGCCGTTTGCGAGTCCGTCTATGACGCACTCGGTTTCGGGACTCTTGACGAGGCATGCTGCGGATCCGGAGGTCGCCTTTACCCGGTAGTAGGTGATCGGGAATGAACCTCCGGAAGCTGGCGGCTCCCAGGAGACCTTCGCAGCGCCATCAAGGGGCTCCGCCGTGGCCTTTCGTGGCGCCGATGCGGGGACGGCAGGCGTGGGCGTGGGTGGGTTGGGGCTGGGCGGGACGAAGGGGGCTTGGCGGGCACCAATCCAAAACGGGCCGCCTGACGTCGTGGGTCGCGGATTGCCTAGTTGATCGACGGTCACCGGCTGGGGCAGGTGTCCGGTTGGATTCGTCGTCGGAGCCGCCGTGACCAGCACGCTCGTCTCAGCGGGAGTCTGGCCAGGCTGGCCTGGCCCAGTTCCGTCGATGGGCCCAAGTTGGAGGGAGCCAGCCGGTTCCGTCAGAGATCCAAATCCGGTGAAGACCTGCGGGCCTGTGGAGACCGAGTACGTGTCGTCGACGGATGCGTACCTCGAGTCGAATTTGATCATGGTGTCGTCGGTGCTGCCTGCAATCACGGAGGCGATGACCGACAGGGCTGAGCTGTATCCGAGATTGATGCCACGTGCTCCTCCGGCTGCACTTACGGAGTCGTCGTAAGAGGTGGAGAACATGAGTGACAGATGAGCGTGGTCTATGGCGATTGCGCCGCCCGAACCGGTGGCGGAGTTGGCGCCCAGAAAGGTATTTGTGATTGTGGCGTCGCCACTACCGACATAGATGGCGCCGCCCAAAGTAGCGTAAGACGGCGACAGGCTCGTGGTGCGTGCGTGGTTATCCGTAAAGCTTGAGTTAGTGATGGCGACGTCAGCTCCGTAGGATCGGAGTGCCCCTCCTACTGGGCGGAAGATGCTCTCGACGGAGTTGCCGGAGAACGTGGTCTCACTAATGGTGACCTCTCCGTGGTACAGGTACACGGCACCACCATCGTCCGAGGCTTCGTTGCCCGAGAATGTCGACCCCGAGATCTCCGTGTACCCATTGAGGACATACACGGCGCCCGCATTTCCGCTTGAAACGTTGCCCGTGAAGGTGGAATTGGCGATGATCAATCTGTCGTCGTAATTGCGAAGCTTGATCGCGCTACCTCGACTGCTAGCACCATTGACCAGGCTCAGATTCGCGATAGTCAGCGTGTCATCCTCGGCCAGACCGCTCAGATCCGCGCTGAGTAGGCGAAAGGCGCCGTCGCCGTCGATGATGTCGGTCGCGGGATCGCTTCCCGCGAAGGTGATCGTCGTGTCGTCGATCGTGGGCAGGTTTGCGGTCAGCTCGATGGTGCCTTCGATGCAGACGACGTAGCCGTCCTGGCTTGCGAGGATTGCGTCCCGCAGACCCTCCGGTGTTTGGACTGTGACGTCGGCCTGGGCGCAGGTCGGGATGCTCGGAGATATCGAGAAGTTGCCTAACTTGGGCGCAGCCTGTCCGGCGGACTCGACTCCGCCACCACGAGGCGCTGCGTAAGTCGGCTGCGGACGCAGGGCGACCAGGTACGTCCCCAGCAGGCTGGTCGTGGCGAGGACTGCGCCGGCGGCCAACCGCTGGCGTCGGGATCGGGTGCGCAAGGGACGACGACGTGAGGACTGGGGGGCCATGGGACGACGCTAGGAAGGCGTCGTTGAGATCCCGGGTCGATATTCGGCAATTACCCAGACGAGCCGCTTCTTGGCATCAACTCGACCTGGCGTTGTGTGGAGATGGGACCCGGGAGGTGCCCGCGCGGCAGCGGGCTCTAGCGGCGGCCTTCAGCGGGGCTGCAGTTCAGCTCGCGACCCGTTGGGGTGAGTGACGGGACTCGAACCCGCGACATCTGCGACCACAACGCAGCGCTCTACCAGCTGAGCTACACCCACCGCGTCCCCCTCGCGGGAGCGCCGGACGAGTCTACGATGCCGATGTCAGGGCGCTGAGCCGGGCACCGAACCGGGAGACTCGATGGGGACCCTCACCAGCAAGGTCCTCGCCGCCAGCGCGGGACGCGATCGCGTCATGGATGCCGTCAAGGCGCTGGCGCTTCTCCTGGTCGTCGTGGGCCACTCGCTCGCGTGGACCGTCACGGGCAGCGGGTCAGTCGTCAACACCCTCGACGCCGTACCTGCCGTCTTCCCGCTCACCTGGGTGCTGCAGATCCTGCCGCTCTTCTTCCTCCTTGCTGGTGCGGGGCTCACGCGACTCGGCGGCTCGCGCGATGCGCGCGGTTATCTCGCGAGGCTCACGCGGCTCGCTGCGCCCGCTGTGCCCCTCATCGCGGTGACGATGGTGCTTGCTGCTGTCGCCCAGTCGCTCGCAGGGCTCGATGCAGGCAACGCAGCGGGACTCCTGCCGGTGCAGCTCGTGTGGTTCCTCGGCGTGTATCTCGTGCTCGTCGCTGTCGCACCGCTGCTCGTCCGTCTGAGCGGACCGGGGGCCGTCGCTGTCTGGCTCGTACTCATCCTCGGAGTGGATCTCCTGCGCATCAACGTCAACGAGGCCATCGGATGGGCCAATCTCATCCTGGTGTGGGGACTCTTCGCCGCGCTCGGCACGCGCCTGAACCGCCTGCGCACCCTCCCGCGAACCTTGCTGGTCGTGGCGGCGATCGCATCCGCTGCAGGCGCGATCATCGCGATCGTCGTCGGCCCCTATAGCCCGGCGCTCATCTCTACTGACGCTGTCGAGGGCATCAGCAACCTGGCCCCCCCCACGATCGTGCTCGCGCTCATCGGTCTCGCGCAGATATGCATCCTGCTGCTCCTCTGGCCGCTGCTCCAGCGCGTCCTGGATCGCGACCGCCTGTGGGTGCCGGTCGCGATCTTCGCGAGCCGCGCCATGGAGATCTACCTGTGGCACATGCTCGTCTTCACCCTGGCCATCGCCGGGATGCTTGCCCTCGTCGTCGCGCCGGCGGCCCTGAGTCCGCTGTGGTGGTTGCAGCACATCGCTGTGGCTGCCGTCGTGCTCGCGGTCGTGTGGTTCGCCGCTCCCGCGCTGGGTCGCCTCGCGAGGGGACTGGCCGGACTGCTGGGCCGTGCCTCGCCGCGCCTCGCCCTCGGGACCGCCTGGGCCCGAGTCCTACTCGTCGTCGCCGGCATCGCGCTTCTCTGCGTCTCGGAGTCCGGCGTCGCCCAGCCATTCACGCCACGGATCGTGGTCCTGTTCCCCTACATCCCGATCGTCGCGCTCGCTTTGCTGTGCATCATCGTCGGCATCGCGACGAAGGCGTCAGCCGTGGTCGACGATGTGCCCCGCGGCGGTAGCCCGCGCTGACTCGGTGTCCGGCCCGGGGGGTGGCACGAAGACCGCGTCACGGTAGTAGCGCAGTTCGGCGATCGACTCGCGGATGTCACCGAGGGCGCGATGGTTGCCCTTCTTCTCCGGGGAGTTGAAGTAGGCACGGGGATACCAGCGACGCGCGACCTCCTTGATGGAGGAGACGTCGACGAGGCGGTAGTGCAGGTGGGCGTCCAACTCGGGCATGTCCCTCGAGAGGAAGCCCCGGTCGACGTAGACGCTCGACCCCGCCAGCGGCGCCTTGCGGGCCTCGGGCACGTGCTGGCGGACGTAGGCGAGGACCTGCTCCTGGGCCTCGGCGAGGGAGACCCCCTCGGGGATGACGTCGAGCAGGCCGGATGCGGTGTGCATGTCGACCACGACCGGGTCCATGCCCTCGAGGATCGACAGGTCGTCGGGCCGGATGATGATGTTGATCCCGGAATCGAGCTCGGTGAGATCGGCCTCGGTGACGATCACGGCGATCTCGACGAGCTGGTCCTTGGCGAGGTCGAGGCCGGTCATCTCGCAGTCGATCCAGACGAGTCGATCCTGCGCGGCCATGGAGGAAGGCTACCCTCGCCTACGACCGACCACCGGGAGGGGAGATGTCACGGCTGGGCCGCTGGGGCATGTACGTGCCCCCCGTGAGCGCCGCGGCGCTCATCGTCGTCCAGGGGTCGATGTGGGCCACGACCACGCGCATGCCCGCGCTCCAGGTCGTGCTCTTCGTCGTCACGCTTCTCATCCTGGCCTTCGCCTTCATCGACATGCTCATCCGCGACCTGCGGCGCAACCACATGAACCCGATCGGTGAGCGCACGGCCGTCATCGGTGTCCTGGTGGTGGAATCCGTGCTCCTCTTTGCCACGACGTACCTCGCCATCAGTGAGTACGACGGTGAGATCGCGGGGATGCGGACACCGCTCGATGCCGTCTACTTCACCATGACCACCCTCATGACCATCGGCTTCGGCGACATCGCTGCCGAGGGTCAGACCGCCCGCGCCGTGGTGCTCACTCAGATGATCTTCACGGTCGTGCTGCTGTCATCGTCCGTCCGACTCTTCACGAGCCTCACGAAGAGCATCGCGCGCGAGCATGCCGAAGCGCACGCCCGAGCGCATCCGTCCACGACATCCGACTGACCTAGTCGCGCGCCACCCAGTCGATAAGGTCCGCCGCGGTGAGCATGGCAATGGGTCGACCCGACTCCGTCACGATGGGCAGTGCGTCAACCGAGTGACGCGCCATGCGGCTCGCGGCCTCCTGCGCGCAGGTGTCGTCGGTGATGCTCCCGGGTGACACCATGACGTCGCTCACGTGACGCCCGGCGAGATGCTTCTCGGTGATGGGCAGGTCGGTGAGGATCGCACGATCGTTGAGAACGCCGATGCTGCTGCCGAACTCGTCGACGACCGCGAGATTGCGCATCCCGGAGACGAACATCAACTGCCAGGCATCCCAGAGCGTGTCGCCGGACCGGATCGTCATCACGGGGGAGTGCCGGATATCCGCAACGGCCATCGTCGAACCTTCCACGCGCACGTCCCCTATCCCTCGCCCTCGCGGTCGCCCGCGCCGATCACCGCGACGGGGACCTTCGCGCGATGCAGGACGCCCTGGCTGACCGAGCCGAGGACCGCACCGAGGAACTCGCCGTGACCACGGGTGCCCAGGACGATGAGCGCAGCATCATCGCTGGCTTCGAGGATCGCCCGCACGGAGGGCGCCTTGACGACGGCCTGCTCGACGGCGACGTCCGGATAGCGCTCGCGTAGGCCAGCCAGGGACTCGGCGAAGGCGCGCTCCTCGCTGGCCGCGAGCTCCTCGATGTCGATGGGCGGTGGGCCGCTCGGCGCGGCGAGCACGTCGTACGCCGGGATCTCCCACGCATGCACGGCGAGCACGCGCCACCCGCGTCGCTCCGCGATGTCGAAGGCGAAGTCGAGAGCCGCGAGGGAGAGCGCCGATCCATCCACACCGACGACGACGGTCGAGGCAGTCGCGGATGGCACCTTGCGCACGACCACGGCGGGGCACAAGGCATTGCTCGCCACCTGGACGCCGACGGATCCGACGAGGAGTCCGCGGAAACCACCCATGCCCCGACTGCCCACCACGACCATGTCAGCGTGGGCGCTGGCTTCCACCAGCACGGACGCCGGACTGCCCAGGCCGACCTTGACGGCGACCTCGAGCCCGGGGAACGCCCTGCGCGCTTCGTCCGCTCGGGTCTGCGTGGCCTCCTGCAGTCGCTCGAGCAGATCGTCGATCGCATCGGGAGTGAGGATGGAGCCGCCGAAGCGCATGCCCTCCAGCGGCACCGTGGTCGCGGCGGCCAGCGTGAGCGTCATACCGCGCGACAGAGCCTCAGCCGCCGCCCAATCGACCGCGATGCTCGCGTGCTCGGATCCGTCGAATCCCACCATGACGCCTGTGCCCACGACCCACCTCCTCTCGACTCAGGCTCCAGCATGCGCCCACCACCGGAAGCATGAGGGGGGTCGGAGGTCCGGGTCTGCGGGCCGAAGGTCCCGACTCTCGGGTGGGGGACCCCAGGCTCCCCTAGGGTGGCGTCATGAGCG
>JBJOJS010000102.1:0-4088 GCA_046046455.1 Actinomycetota bacterium
GTGACGGTGCCGTAGCCCGGCTGGTTGAACTCATCCACAAACTCGCTGGTTAGTGACTGAGAGATCGTGCCCTGGTAGGTCTGGTTGAGGGCGTCGTACACGTCGAGGCGCAGATGGGTCACAGCCAGGCCGCCCTATACGCCATCGTGACGCTGCCGCCGCCGATGACCACGAGCGTGTTATTGCCCGGCTTCAACGTGAGCCGGGCCAGTCCGGGGTAGGCGGAGTTGGTGACGCGCTGCGACCCCGCGCCGATGGAGTAGGTCAGGGTCACGTCCTGGGTCGGGGCGTCGCCGTTGACATTGACGACGGTGGTGCCGGCCAGGGCGGTGCCGGGCGTGTAGGCCGACTCGTACCAGAACCCGTCCATGAGCTGGATGTCGAAGGCGACACGGGCCACCCGGTTGGAAAGGGCGTCGGCCTGCTCGAGGCCGCCCAGGTAGCGGGCCGTGGCCGTGTGGGTCGGGGTGCCTGCCGTGTCCAGGGTGCGGGAGATGGTGAAGGTGTCTCCGCCGTTGAGCACCAGGGACCCAAGGCTCTTGAGGTTGGCCTGCATGGCAGCCCGAGTGGAGCCGGCGACGATGCCGCCAAACGTGACAACGCGCGGCCCCCACCACGGAGTCGCCGCGATGGCTCCGGTCCGGCCCGGCACCGAGTAGTCGTCCTGGCGCAGCGGCGGGATGCCGATATTGCCGTCGATGACCTGCAAGTGGGTGAGGTAGGTGGTGACGTCGGTGGCGCCGATCTTGTATGTCTCAGCCATTCACGCCTGCCAGGAAGGCCGCGCGACGTAGAGCGCGGGGGAGGGAGGATTCAGCGCGCTCACCGGGAGCGGACTGGACGACGATGGTGCCGATGTTGAACCCGGAGCCGCTGCCAGCCGCGGTGGGCGTCATTCCGGCCAGAGGGTTGATCCCGCGGTTGAGCTGCGAGAAGAAGCCGCGCCCGAACTGCTGAACTGCGGACTTCCTAATGACGAACTCACCTGGGGTCAGCATGGCGGGCACGGTGTCGGAGCCTCGCCCAGCGAGGTTGATTGGCCCACCTGCGGCCCGCAGGTGAGGCGGGAGACTGTTGGCATTGTTGACGACGATGTCGTAGGTGAACGTGCGCGTCCCGGTTGGCAAGCCCTCCATGCGCTGCTTCAAGTTGTCCGCGAGAGTGTTGCTGTCTCGGAACTTGGCGATCAGCGTGTCAAAAGGCTGAATGAGGGACGCGCGCACGTCGGGCGGCACGCCCATCTTCTTGAGGACGTCGTTGGCGTCGGCTGACGCCTGCTCCATAGTCCGGATCTTCTCGGCTGCGGTCTGCTGGCCTTCTGCCACCTTCTGCGCCGAGTTGAAGATGTCATCGAGTGCATCCGCGTTAGCGCGACCCTTTTCGGTGGTGTCGTTGAATGCGCGACCGTTTTCCTTGACAGACTTCCGCAACTCGTCCAGTGCCGCCTGGTAACCGCGGACTGCGTCATTCCTTGACGTCAAGTCGCTAAAGATCTTGAGCTCTGAGTTGAGGTTCTCAAAATACTGCTCGGTTTCCTCGGCCTCGCGCGACAGCGCTCCCATGTCGTCGGTGGCTTGCTGGATGCCCGATGACACGGTGCCGGAGAGAACGTCGGCCATGTCCTTGGCGCGGTCAGACAATGTCTGCGAGTCGTCGGCGCCCAGCCCGATGGCGTCAGCGAGCATCTGGAACGGGCCGATGTTGTTGACGACGGCGTATTGGAACACGTTGCCGAACAGCTCAATGGCTCCGGACATTTGCCCGATCGTGCCGGCAAGTTTGCCGAAGGTGCTGCCGATGGACTCAATCTGCGGCTCTAGGTCCTGCAGCGTTGCCATCAGGTCCTCGGTGCTGCCACCGAGTCCTTCTTGGAAGGCGTCGAGGAAGCCCTTGCCGAAGGCTTCCATGAGTTCATCTGCGGCAATGGTGAGCCGGTCTATGGTGCCCGCGAACGTGTTGGCCCGGGCTTCGGCCTGGCCACCGAAGAGGCGTGTCAATTCGCCAGTGATTGCGGTGAGGTCACCTGTCTTGAGCACGGCCCCGTCAATGCTGGGGGCCAGGCGCCGCAGTGAGGTGGTCTGCCCGTTGGCGGCCTTGGCCAGTGCAGTGGTGACGCTGGTCAGGTCACGCCCTGTGCCGGCGGAGACGTCGAGGGCGACGTTCAGCAGGTTCTGGGCGTCGTACAGGTTGCCGGTGGCCTGGGCCAAGGAAGCCAGACTCGGGCGCAGCTCGTCGTCCGCGACACCTGAGGCACGCTGTGTCTTGTCGATGAAGTCGTCGACGACAGGCATGGCGAAGCCGAGCGCGAGATTATCCAACGCCATCTTCAGGCGGGCAACGGACTTCTCTTCCTCGACCGCTGCCTGGACTGCCTCGACGCCGAGCTTGAGTGCAAACCCAGCGGCGGCGGCTCCTGCGAGGGCGAAGGCTGGGCCGAGCATTCCGCGCAGCGTGCCACCGAGCTGCTTCATTGGGCCTTGAGTCTTGGCTGCCTGAGCCTTGAGCCTATTGAGGTCTGCCTGGGCGCGCTTGAGGTCGCGGTCGTTGTAGTCGGTGCCGACGACGATCTGGATGCCCTTGCCTGACCCGCTCACTGCCATGAGGGCAACCTCCTGTTGACTGCTTCAACGGCCCGGTCGCACGCGGCTTGGATACGCTTGATGGCCTCGGGGTATTGCGTAACGATTGCCTTGCCTGCAAGTCGACCCACTCGAGGTCGGCCACCTGATGTGTAGAGACGGCCGTAGCGGCTGGCATTACGGATGAACTGGCCGCCGTCTGGGTGAGTAGAAACTCCGTTTAGGTTGTTCTTGCCCGCTGACTCGTAGATGGCCGCTACGGCACCTGTCATGTTGACGGTAACGGACACGCCACGCCGTGAGCTACTTGCAGATATGGGTGCCCAAGCAGGCCAGCCAGCCCCACCTCGAGTGCGACCACGAGCTGCCGGCGTCTCGCGCCAACCACTCATAGGTGGCTGACTTGGAGCGTTACTGCGAATGTAGGCAGCGAGGTCGCGGCCCACATTGGAGATCTCCCGGCCTACCTGCTTGGCCGTCTCAGGCTCCATCGTGCGCAATGCCCTGACCGCCTGGTCAGCTCCTTCGACGCGCACCGTGAAGTCAGTCATGTCAGCTCCTCCGGCTTTCGTTGGCGCGCCATGACAGGTACTTCGACATCGTGAAGATCATGCGGTCCGACTCGGCCAGCACTTGTGACGGCGTAATGCCGTACTCGTAGGCCAGGTGGACGATCAGCCAGTGGGCGTTGTCGTCCCCTCCAAAGGGACGATCTTCCCCTGACCAAACTCAACGTTCTCCACCTTCTCAAGCCAGGTGTCGAAGGCGTCCGCGGTGCGGCCCGTCCGGTGGAGTGAATGCCAGGCAAGCCAGCAGGCATCCGTGAGGCGGAAGTCGTCAGCCAGCCGGGCGATGGAGCGGTCGTGTGCCTGCTCGAACGCCACCTGATCGGCGACGGAGGCCGTAGCCTCCGCCGCCGAACCGTCGGCGTAGGTGATGGTGAAGTCGATGCGCAAGGTGGTCTCCTACTTAGACGAAGGTGCCAGCGGTGGACTTGGTGATTTCGCCGACGGCGGGCCACGTCACGTCGAACGTGGTGAGGTCGCCGACCTGGCCGTTGACCGGCGTCTGCTGTGAGCAGAGGACGGGGATGGTGAACAGCGGGGCGGTCGCCGTCGCGGTGCCCTGCGTGGTGCTCGTCCCAGCGAGGATGACCACGTTGGCCGTGCCACCGAAGACTCCGCCGAGGGTGGCGTTGACGCTGGAGGCGTCGTAGTCCTGGTGGAAGCTGATGGTGACCGACGCGTCCTTGAGGCCGGCGATGCGGCTGCGGGCCGCCTGGCCAAAGGCTGTGGTTTCGATCTCGTCGACAGTCTCGGTGACCTCGACGCTTGCGATGTTGGTGGTGAGCTCGGTGCTGCCGACCTTCACCCTGATGTTGCGCCCGATGAACTTCGCCATTCTTGTTTCTCCTTAGCCGGCGGCAATGACGGTGACCGAGAACTCGGCCGTGTGGTAGGTGACGTCCCCAATGGCGAGCGAGCCCTGGTTGGTCATTTCTGTGACTCG
>JBJOJS010000009.1:0-7743 GCA_046046455.1 Actinomycetota bacterium
AGGCGTGCAGCGCGGTCGATAGAGCCGTCACCTGCCGTTCGATCGCTGTGCTCGCCACCCGTGAATCCGGCAGTAGGCCGTCGAATCCATGCACGGTCCCCGTCACGAGATCGAGCTCCACTCGCACGCCCGCATCGGCGAGGCGCCGGACATAGTCGAGAGCCTCGTCGCGCAGGACGTCGTGCTCCGCGACCGTGACGTGTGCCGGCGCGACACCGTGTAGGTCGTCGGCAAGGGCGGGCACGGCGTACTCCAGGTGCGCCGCGTCAGCCGGCGCGTCACCCAGATAGTGCTCCCACATCGCGGCGACGGATTCCCTTGTGAGCGTGGGCGAGAGGCCTTGCATCGAGTGGCCCGGATCGTGAGTTCCGTGCGATCGCGAGTCCAGAGCAGGACAGCTGAGGGACTGGAGCGCCAGGGGTACGCCGACATCGCGGGCATAGAGGGCCAGGCCCGCAGCCAGGCAGGCCCCGGCGCTCGATCCGTGCACGGCGACTCGGTCAGGGTCCACCCCGGGCAGATCACCGAGCGCCGCGAGTGCCCGCCGAGCCGCGTCACGCGCGACGGGGGCTCGATGCTCCGGGGCCAGCGGGTAGGCAAGGCTCACCGTGCAGACGCCGTGGTGCGCGGCGAGGGGTACGGCGATCCGCTCAGCCCCGAGTGGACCTCCGACGATGAAGGCCCCGCCGTGGAAGGCGAGGACGACCGGCAACGGACCCGCGGCATCGCGCGGACGCCACACCAGGGCATCGACTCCGCCGATGTGAATCGATTGCATGAGCACGTCATCGCGCGACCACCGTGGGCGGGGACCGCCGTGCTCGGCCATGTAGCGGGCGGTGAGAGCGCGCACGGCATCGACATCGCGATAGTCGATGTCGGGAGCGGGATAGGCAGCCAGCCACGCAGCGATCTCGGAATCGACAGCGCCTGCCACCCCAGCAGGATGGCAGGCGCTGTGCGAGCAGTGCGGTCAGGCGGCGAGGGCGACCCCGCTACGAACCTGGCCGGAGACGGCGCAGGTGATGAGGCTGAAGGCGCGCTCGCGGGCCACGATCGGCTCGGCGGGATCGACGAGGACCTCGCCCAGGACGGGGCTGAGACCGACGACCTCGGCCGTCGCTGCGAGCACGTTGAGGTCGGCCGGGGTCGCGGCGGTGAGGCCGGACTCCGCGACGCGGCGGGCCAGGCCCTCGAGAGCGGTGCGGGTGAGGGTCATGACTACTCCTTCATGTGCTCGGCGTACGGGGAAGAACCGATAGATCGAGAGTAGGTCGCGATTTCTATCACGTAAAGCGATGAATTCGTATCGTGTCGATCGTTTATACTTATCGAATGGTCTTCGGTCCTCCGCGGTACGAGGTACGCCACCTCGAGGCCCTGCGTGCCATAGCCGAGGAGGGGACCTTTCGGGGCGCGGCGGACATCCTCGGCTACTCCCAGGCGGCCATCAGCCAGCAGATCGCCGGCCTCGAAGCGCTCGTGGGTGCACCGGTCTTCGAGCGACCCGGCGGTCCGAAGCCCGTGATCCTCACCCCGGTGGGACGGGCGCTGCTCACCCATGCCGAGGTGATCCTGGACCGCCTCGATGCGGCGCGGGAGGAGATCGCCGACATCGCCGCGGGCACAGGTGGGCGCCTCATCATCGGCACCTTCCAGAGTGTGGCCGTCGAGCTCCTCCCCGACATCGTCGGACGCGTGCGCCGTGATGTCCCGGGACTGATCATGCGCGCGATCGAGGAGGCTGAGAACTCCGAACTCATCGACCGCTTCCACTCCGGCGATCTCGACGTGGCCTTCCTCGCCGGTCCCGTGCACGACACATCACTGGATCTCATCGATCTCGGCACCGACCCCTTCGTCGCGGTGCTCCCTCGTCGTGCCCCCTACGTCGGGGCATCGTCCGTCACGCTCCGCGAGATCGCCGACCTTGGGCTCATCGGGGAGCACATCGGCACATCCCAGGCCTACATCGACCAGCACGTGCGGGACGCAGGCGTCACGACGACCTACGCCTTCCGCACCAACGACAATGGCGCGAAGCAGGCCATGGTGCGCAACGGGATGGGGGCGGCGATCATGCCGCAGCTTGCCGTCGATCTCTCCGATCCCGAGGTCGTCGTACTCCCGACGGATCCGCCCATCGCGCCGCGCTCGATCCTGCTGGCCGTGCCCCCTCCGCAGAGACGTACCCCTGCCGTTGAGCGCTTCCTCGTCATCGCGCGCGAGGTCGCCGCCGAGCGACTGAGCCCACCGGCGAGCTAGGGTCATCACGTGGGGGGATCACGCCATAGACGACGGGCCACTCTTGTCACGGCACTGGCCGTTGCTCTCGGAGTCGGCTTCCTTATGGCGCCCGCGGCATCAGCGCAGGAGCGCTCGGTGTCGAGTCTGCTGCGCTCGCTCGAGGTCGCGCCCGAGCAACCCTCGGGCTACGACCGCGAACTCTTCCCGCACTGGGACTACCTCGGCGATGACTGCGACGTGCGCGACCGAGTGCTCATCGCCGAGGCGCGGCGCGGCCCGAGCACCGGCACGTCGTGCCCTGTCGGCACCGGGCGGTGGTTCTCGGCCTTCGACGGCGTCATCGTCCGCGATCCGTCGGAGCTGGATGTCGATCACATGGTGCCGCTGGCCGAGGCCTGGGCCTCCGGGGCACGCCGCTGGAGCACCGCGCTGCGCGAATCCTTTGCCAACGATCTTGGGTACGCCGGGTCTCTCATTGCCGTGACGGCGTCGAGCAACCGATCCAAGGGCGACCAGGATCCCGCGGAATGGCTACCACCGCGCACGTCCTACCGATGCACCTACGTCAGCGAGTGGATCGCAGTGAAGTGGCGGTGGCGACTGAGCGTGGACGCGCGCGAGCAAGCCTCGCTTCGAGTGCTCGTAAACTCCTGCGGCAATCCCCGAGTGACTCCGCCGGCACGCGCACGCTAATCCTGCGTGTCGAACTTCCGGAAGCCGAAGTAGTAGACGTAGACCACCGCGAGGATCGGCCCGACGGTGATCATGAGGAACGGCACGACACCACCCGTGCCCGCGCGGATGTACGCAAGCGCCGTCACCACGACGGCGATCCCGATGATGACCGCCAACGCAGCGAAGACGTATCGCTGCGGAGCACGTGCGGACCAGGGCACAGGGACGGTCTCGGGCTGAGGCGTATCCGGCATGGGCTGAGAGTGGCACACCGCAACTCGACCAGCCAATTCAGAACGGGATGTCGGCGTCCATCTCGACGCTGACAGACTCCGCATAGGCGAGCAGGGACATGCGCGGACGCTCACCGGACGCCTCACCGCCCACGTCATCCGCCATCTCAGCTGATCGGCCGCGGTAGGCAGTGCACCAGCGGGACACGGGGCACCATGAGCAGTGTCGTCCCACGGTGGGCTCCGCGGGGGAGTACAGGATGGTGTCGATGGCCTCGGCGATCGTCGCTCGTGCCATCAGGACCGACTCGGCATCGGAGGTGTCGAAGCCGCGGATCTCGTGTCCGTCCGTACGCAGGATCTCCACTTCGACGCGCCCGGGGCGCCGCGTGTCCGTGACAGCGCCCGACACCGGGTCGAGTCCGTCGGCGAGTAGGCAGAGCGTCACGGCGACCTGGGGATAGCGCTCGAAGACCTCAGCGGCAGTCTGCGGCATCTCATGGTGCACGCCGACGCTCTTGGTCTCACGCACGAGATACCCGTCGGAGGTCTCGATGACAAGGTCGGCGCGCGTGCTCATCACAACGTCGACATCGGTGTCCCACGCCGTCAGTGACTGCTCGGGGTACGCCGCCACGACGTCATCGCGGTGCAGGGGGCACGCCTCGATGTGCTGCACCAGGAAGGGGCGCAGGGCGGCGTAACTGACCTCATCCCATCCCAGTAGCTGGGCGATCTCACCGAGCCCCTCCCCCGGGAGCGGAAGATCATCGGAGGTGCAGGCCACAAGCCGCGCGTGAGCATGCTCGAGCCAGGAGTGCAGGTGCGTGCCGCGCACCATTGCCTCCGTCGTCTCTCGGCGAGCCCGCGGCAGCGACAACTCCCGCTCGAGATGGATCTGCCAGGTGCACGTGCGTGCCGTCGTGAGATCGCCCGGGCTCAGTGCACGGGTCCACAGTGCAGGCCCTGCGACTCCGAGCACCCCCGGCATGCGGGCTACTCCCGGGCACTCATACCGCACGGAGCATGAGGCACAGCGTGCACCGGGGTTGAATGCTCCGCCACCCAGCACGTGCACGCGCTCGGAGACCACCTCTGCGAAGCGCCCACGTGCCTCATCAGCACTGCTGTCGAGCAGGAGCGCGTCAGAGGCATCGAGCATGCCGATCTCGCGAACGCGCACCTGCTGAGCAGGCGCGGGCTGGGATGCAGCCGCAGGCCAGCGTTCGCGCCAGAGGCTGCCCTCCTGCTTCATGATCGCGTCAGCGGCAACGCGCGCGTAGACGGCGAGGTACGCCGGATCCCGATGACGCGTGCCCGCGCCCTCCCAGGTGAGGACGTGGTACTCCCGATGCGCACCATCACGACTCACGTGAAGCAGTCCCCACGCCGACCATTCGACGCGTACGTCGACCTCATCGGCGGCGAAGAATTCGCGGACAACCGTCTCCGCGGGCAGGTCGCCCGTGTCACGCAGGCGCGCGACCGCGATGAGATAGCCCTGCAGCGCTTCACCGGCCACCTGGCGCGCAGCATCGGCCACTTCGCCCGTGGAGGTCGCGCACACCTGGTCGAGAGCCACCTCGGGATCGGTGCCGGAGGCGAGGACGGCGTACGCGGCATCGCGGGCGAGCCCGAGGGCAAAGGAGTGGAACGGCGGATACGTCGGGCGCACCGAGGGATCCCGGTCGACCTGGAGTGTGGGCCGCGCCTTGACCGCGATCTGGGTGGGGCACTCCCAGCGCTCCTCGCCACGCACGTGCGCAGCACTGACACGCACGAGCCGGTCGCGCACGACCACGCGCCAAGGCGGAGTCCACGGCGGGATGTCGACCTGGCTCACACCTGCACCTCATCGTCGAGGATGTCGAGCAGGTCGCCCGCAGGCGCGGCGGCAGCCACCGTCTCCGCACCGCGCTGGAGGAGTCCCCGGTCGCGCAGCGCTTCGTTGCTCTCCGGGCTGCCGGGCTTGGGTGCGCCACTGCGCTGGGCCGGGCACACGGGCTGGAAGTCGCAGTAGCGACACAGGGGACCGGGTCGTGCCTCCCATGCTCCGCCGGTCGCCATGGCGTCACGTTGCTCGTGTGCGGATTCCAGGTCGGCGAGGGCCCGTCGGATCGCTGCGGGGTAGACCGGGCGCGTTACCGCCCGAGGCTCCTTGAGGTAGAGCAGCTCGATCTCCGCGATCGGCTCGCCCATGTCTTCGAGCGCTGCGGCATAGAGCAACTGCTGTCGCCAGTAGGACCACCAGAAGCGCGGCTTGGGTGCGCCGGTCTTGTAGTCGGTGACACGCAAACCCGGCTCCGCGACGGCGATCCGGTCGATGTGTCCAAGGAAGGGCAGACCGACGAGATCGGTGCGCACCTCCCGCTCGAGACCATCGGGTGCGACCTCGATACGCGCCGGCTCCTCAGTAGCCCAGTAGGCCGCGAGCGCTCGCGCGCTTCCCTCGCGCACCTCGGTCTCGTCGATGCCCTGGCCTTCGACAAGAGCGAGCTCCGCGACCAGAGCCTCGGCCAAGTACGCATCGGCGCGCTCGGCCACGCGCTCGTCGGGCGGAAGGGCGAGCAGATACTCGAGAGCGCTGTGCACCGCGCGGCCGATAACGAGTGCTGCGGTCGACGGGGTCTCCCACCGCTCGATGCGCTGCCACCAGTAGCGCAGCGGACAGCCCAGGAACTGCTCGATGGCGGTGGCTGACCACGGCCGGTCAGGTGCAGCGGCCTCCGGCACCCGCACGGTGACGGGTGCTCGCGAGGAGTTGCGCGGGCCGGCCATGCCCCGAGCATGTCAGGTGGGTACGACGACCGCCGCCGACGACACCCGAGCGCGTGATGGCACGCTGGGGCCATGGCCGTCCTCGTCATCGAACCATCGCACCTGTCGGTGCGGCTGGGTCGCTGGGAGCGCTTCGGCACCTTCCAGGGCAGCTTCGACATCCCCTGGGAGCACATCGTCTACGCCGAGGCCTCCACGGACATGTGGCCGCGCGTGCGCGGCTGGCGCTGGCCCGGGATCGGCATCCCGCACGTCATCCTGGTGGGACGCATGCGCTACCGGGGTGGCCAGGATTTTTGTGCGCTCATCGGCACCAAACCCGGGATCGTCATCGAACTCAGGGACGAGCCCTACAACCGGCTTCTCGCGACCACCGGCAATGCCGCGCACATCGTGCGACGCGTGACCCAAGGTCGCTGAAGGGCGCCGTACACGTCCGCGAGCGACGTGGAAGCATCAGCCCGTGATCCACTTCCCGAACGGCCGCCGGCTTGCCCTCATCGCGACCGCACTTGCGGCGACCGCTCTCGTCGCCGGAGTGCCCCTGGCCTCGGCAAACAGCGCGCCCGCGCCCACCGGCTGGGTCGCGCAGGTCGGCACCTTCGACTACCTCGTGCAACCCGACTACGACGGACTCGCCTCGCTGCGCGACGTCGTGGGCGACTCCACGATCGGACTGGGGACATTCGATCGCCTCGACGGAGAGCTCATCATGATCGGCGGCACCGTCTATCGCGTCGGCACGGATGGGGTGCCGCGCAAGGCAAGCCTTACGCGAAGCACTCCTTGGTTCGAAGGAGTGCGCTTCACGCCCCAGGCATCGATGCGACTCGACGAGGGCACCGAGTGTTCAGCGCTGCTCCCCTTGATCGACAAACTCGCCGACACAGGCGAGGGCATGGTCGCCGTGCGACTGATCGGCACCTTCACCACACTCACTGCCCGCAGCGTGCCGGCGCAGTCGCAGCCCTACCCCCCGCTTGCCGAGGTCGTCGCTGAGCAGACCGTCTTCCCATTGCAGAATGTCGCGGCCACGCTCGTCGGCTTCCGCACCGGCGCTGACCTGCTCGGCATCGGGGCACCAGGCGTGCACCTCCACGGCCTCACGCGGGCCCGCGACGCCGGTGGGCACATTCTGAACTGCACGACCGGACCTGATGTGCGTCTCACCATCCAACGCACGCGGGGCGTACAGGTGCTGGCTTCGTCCTGACATCGACACCCAGCACCACCGTCTGCATCCAGGACGACGCCAGGCGTGCTTCGCCCACGTGCGGGAGATGATCACTCAGCGCGGCCGGCAGGGACAGGGCACGCAATCCCATGAAGTGGATGACCTCGCACGTATCCCGGAAACTTCGTGTGACCTTCACCGGAGGCACCTCGACGCGGCGAGGCTCACGTGGGACGCACACATCGATGACCCGGCGCCTTTCGATGAGCCCGTGCACAGCGAGTGTCGCGGCCGGCCCCAGGTGTGATCCCATGCCCGCGACGGCCAGCGCCTCGGCGTAGGGAGTCAACGGCGAGGCCGGGACGAGCAGGGCGCGGTAGGCACCGTGTCCGAGGCGCTGCAGGAATCCTCGTGAGGCGATCTTGCGAACTTCGACCGCCGGTACGCCCGCCTCGCGCACCCGCCAGGTCGTGACGACACCGTGATGGGAGCGCGCGATGTCCTGGATGATCTGGCGATAGGTCACGGGATGACGGTGACCGAGGTCTCGGCGCACAGGAAGCCTGTAGACGTTGCCGGGTGGACGAGCGCCACTGCTCTCCACTGTGGACACGGTCGCGCCGCGAATGACCGCAT
>JBJOJS010000011.1:0-4079 GCA_046046455.1 Actinomycetota bacterium
GCCTCGACATCAGCATCATCGAAGATCACGATCGGCGCCTTGCCACCGAGCTCGAGGTGTACCCGCTTGACGTCACGCGCCGCCTCACCCGCGACCTCCATGCCCGCTCGGACCGATCCCGTGATCGCCACCATCTGAGGCGTCGGGTGGGAGACGAGAGCCCTCCCCGTGTCACGGTCACCCGTGACGACATTGAGGACGCCCGGGGGCAGGATGCCGGCATCCGTGATGAGCTCGGCCATGCGGACCGTCGATACCGGCGTCGTATCCGAGGGCTTGAGCACGACGGTGTTGCCGGCGGCGATGGCGGGGGCGTACTTCCAGACGGCCATCATCATGGGGTAGTTCCAGGGTGTCACCTGGCCGATGACGCCGACGGGCTCGCGCCGGATGATCGACGTGAAGCCCTTCATGTACTCGCCGGCGGCGCGACCCTCGAGGACTCGGGCGGCACCCGCGAAGAAGCGGATCTGGTCGACCATCGGGGGAATCTCCTCCGACATGGTCACGGCGATGGGCTTGCCGGTGTTCTCGCTCTCGAGGGCCACGAGCTCCTCGGCGTGCTCCTCGAAGAGATCGGCGATGGCGAGCAGCGCCTTCTGCCGCTCGGACGGAGTCGAGTCACGCCACTCCTCGAAGGCCGTCGCAGCGACCGCGTACGCGCGGTCGACGTCCTCCGCCCCGGACACGGGGGCAGAGGCGAAGACCTCGCCCGTGGAGGGGTTGACGAGGTCCTGCGTCTGACCGCTCATCGAGGGGACGCGCTCGCCCCCGATCACGTTGTTCAGCACCCGCTTGTCGCTCACAGCGCTTCCTTTGCCTCAGGGGACCGGTCACGGTGACCGGTGCAGGGTCACGGTAGCGCCGACACCCCATCCCGCACCGACAGGCCCTTTCCCACGACGAAATCCGATGGTGTGACCGGACTCACGCGACGAATTCCCTTGCTTTGGACCACCCGCCCTGCCTAGTCTGGCGGCATGGCCCGTCTCCGACTGGCTCGCGACGGCGAGCGCGGCACCGCTCCCCTCGACGACGTGTCGAAAGCGATCATCGAGCAACTGCAGCAGGACGGCCGGCGCCCGTATGCCGCCATCGGCAAGGCGGTGGGTCTCTCGGAGGCCGCGGTCCGCCATCGCGTGCAACGACTCATCGACTCGGGTGTCATGCAGGTCGTCGCCGTGACCAATCCCCTCCAGGTCGGCTTCCCGCGTGCGGCGATGATCGGCATCACGGTGGAAGGTGACCTCGAGGCGGTCGCCGCCGACGTCGAGGCGCTCCCCGAAGTCGACTACCTCGTCATCTGCGCCGGTGGCTTCGACCTCATGGCCGAGGTCGTCGCCGAGGACGACGACCACCTCCTGGAGATCCTCAACCGCCGCATCCGTCCGATCCCGGGGGTCAAGCGCACCGAGACCTTCGTCTACCTCCAACTCCGCAAGCAGATCTACACCTGGGGCACCCGATGAGCATCACTCCGCAATTCGTGACCGAGCCCGGCGACGACCGCTGGGCCACCTCCGCGCAGCGCCACCTGTGGATGCACTTCACTCGGCACTCGATCTACGAGACGGGCCAGGGACACGTGCCCGTCATGGTGCGCGGCGAAGGCGCCTACGTCTGGGACGACCAGGGCCGTCGCTACCTCGATGGCCTCGCGGGCCTCTTCGTCGTCCAGGCCGGGCACGGCCGCAAGGAGCTGGCCGCAGCTGCCGCCCGGCAGGCCGAGGAGCTCGCCTTCTTCCCCATCTGGTCCTATGCCCACCCGCGCGCGATCGAACTCGCCGAGCGCCTTGCGCACTACGCACCGGGCGATCTCAATCGCGTGTTCTTCACCACCGGTGGCGGCGAGGCCGTGGAGAGCGCGTGGAAGCTCGCGAAGCAGTACTTCAAGCTCACGGGCCGGCCCATGAAGCACAAGGTGATCAGCCGCAATATCGCGTACCACGGCACGCCGCATGGCGCGTTGTCCATCACCGGACTCACCGGTGCGAAGAAGTACTTCGAGCCGCTCGTGCCGACGGGTATCAAGGTCCCCAACACCAACTTCTACCGCGCTCCGGAGGAGTATCGATACGACGAGAAGGCCTTCGGCCTCTGGGCAGCCGAGCGCATTCGCGAGGCCATCGAGTTCGAGGGCCCGGAGACCGTAGCCGCCGTCTTCCTCGAGCCAGTGCAGAATTCCGGCGGGTGCTTCCCGCCTCCGCCCGGCTATCTCGAGCGCGTCCGCGAGATCTGCGATGAGTACGACGTGCTCCTCGTCGCCGACGAGACCATCACGGCATTCGGCCGCATCGGCGACATCTTCGCGATCAAGCGCTTCGGCGTGCAGCCCGACATCATCACCTGCGCCAAGGGAATGACGTCGGGGTACGCCGCGGCCGGAGCCATGATCGCCAGCGACCGACTCTTCGAGCCGTTCCAGCACGGGACCAACAGCTTCCTCCACGGCTACACGTGGGGAGGCCACCCCGTCGCCAGCGCGGTGGCACTTGCCAACCTCGACCTCTTCGAGCGCGAGGGCCTGATCCAGCATGTCCGCGACAATGAGTCGGCGTTTCGCACCACCCTGGAGCGCCTCTACGACCTGCCCATCGTCGGCGATGTGCGCGGTGCCGGGTTCTTCTACGGCATCGAGCTCGTCAAGGACAAGGAGACTCGGGAGACCTTTACCGACGAGGAATCAGAGCGACTCCTGCGCGGATATCTCGACAAGGCGCTCTTCGACAACGGGCTCTACTGCCGGGCCGACGACCGTGGCGACCCCGTGATCCAGCTCTCGCCGCCGCTCATCTGCGATCAGTCGCACTTCGACGAGATCGAGCAGATCCTGCGGGCCGTCCTCACCGAGGCCGGCAACAGGCTATGACGGCGCTGCCGGCCCCGGGATCCACTCCCCGCACGCGCATCAAGCGCATCCCCGACAAGGCCGTCACCGAGCGCGCCGACGCCTACGCCATCCTCGACGCTGGCCTCATGGCGCACGTCGCCGTCGTCACGGATGACCAGCCCTATGTCGTGCCGGTGGGATACGCGCGACGTGACGACGAGGTGATCTTCCACGGGTCGAGCGCTTCGCGACTCTTCCGAACCCTGGCTGAAGGCACACCCACCTGCCTCACTGTGACGCTGCTCGACGGCCTCGTCCTCGCCCGCAGTCTCTTCGAATCGTCCATGCACTACCGGTGCGTTATGGCGCTCGGGCACTGCCGCACCCTCGAAGGCGACGAGGAGGTCGCGGCCCTGCTCGACCTCTCGGAGCGCCTCATGCCCGGTCGTCCTTCGGAGGCCCGCCACCCCGCACCCCAGGAGCTCAAGGCGACGATCACCCTGGCACTCCCCCTCGACGAGATCTCGGTCAAGGTCGGCCATGGGCCGCCCGAGGACGTCCCCGAAGACCTCGTCGATCCGATGTACTCGAAGATCTGGGCAGGATCGGTGCCCATCGTCGAGACCTTCGGCGAGCCCGTCGCCGACGAACTCGCATCCGCCGTGCCCGTCCCCGACTACGTGCGGGAGTGGCGACGCCCATGACGTCGCTCTGGTGGGACGCGCTCCCCGCGCACCTCGCCGCGCCGCTTGGCGAACCACTCGAGGGTGACGCCCAGGCGGACGTCGTCATCGTGGGCGCCGGCTACACCGGGCTGTGGACCGCCTACTACCTGCTCGCTCAGGAGCCCGGGATCCGCGTCACCATCCTCGAGGCCGAGCATGCGGGATTCGGCGCAAGCGGCCGCAATGGCGGCTGGTGCTCGGCGCTCTTCCCCGCGAGCGTCGCCAAGGTCGCGGCGATGACCGATCGTGAGAGCGCGATTCGCCTCCAGCGGGCGATGCACGACACCGTCGACGACATCGGCCACGTCGCCGCCACCGAGGGCTGGGATATCGACTGGGCCAAGGGGGGCACGGTCGTCGCGGCACGCACGCCCCTGCAATGGGAGCGCGCCCAGGAGGAGATCGCCGAGTGGCGCCGGTGGGGCTTCGGCGAGGAGGACTACCGACTCCTCGATGCGGACGAGGCAGCGTCGCTCATGCAGGCGACCGATGTCATCGGCGCGACGTACACACCCCACTGCGCA
>JBJOJS010000023.1:0-81773 GCA_046046455.1 Actinomycetota bacterium
CGACGACCGCGGGCAGAGCGTGACCCGTGTACGAGACCGTCTCGATGGCGCGCACCGAGCGCGTGCGGTAACGCGCGGCGAGGATCCCGACCGGCAGGGCGAGCAGCACCGCGAGGATAGCGCCGGCAAGCGCGACCCCGAGTGAGGTGAGTGCCGCGGTGAGCAACTCGACGCCGTCGAGCGGCGTGCGGCTGCCCTGGAGCATGCGCAGGACGAGCGACACGAGCGGCACGCCCAGGGCGAGGGCGGTGAGGCCCGTGAGCCACGCGAGTGCGCCGGCGCGCGCGCCCGGATTGAGCACGACAGGTACAGCGGCACGCTGGGTGCCGGTGGCCACGCGCCAGCGCCGGGTGCGGCCGCGCACGCGGCGCTCGCCGTAGACGAGCAGGGCCGCGAGCCCGACGAGTACGAGCGCGAGGACCGCGGCACTCACCCGGTCGAAGCTCGCGCGGTATGAGGCGTAGATGACTCGCGTGAACGCATCGACGCGCAGGAGTGCGACAGCGCCGAAGTCCGAGAGCACGTAGAGCGCCACGAGCAGCGCACCGCCCGCGGCCGCCGGCCACGCCTGGGGGAGCGTCGTGGTCGCGAAGGCACGGAAGGGGCCGCGCCCCAGGGATCGAGCGACCTCCTCAAGAGCCGGATCGCTCGATCGGAAGGCTGCGGTCACGGGCAGCACGACGTACGGGGACGAGACGAGCGTGAGGATGAGCGCGGCGGCCCAGAAGCCGTGCATCGCGGGGAACTGCGCGAGCCAGGCGTACGCCGCGACGTACGAGGGAATCGCGAGCGGGAGTGCGACGAGCACGAGCCACATGCCGCGCAGCGGCAGTGCGGACCGCGCCACGAGCCACGCCGTCGGGATGCCGATGGCCAGGCAGGCCACAACGACGACCGCGACCAGCGCGACGGAGATGCCGATGGTCTCCAGGGTCCGCGGGCGCAGCAGCACCTCGATGATCCGCTGTAGGCCCGCCTCGCTCACGCGGACGACGAGATAGACGAGCGGGATGAGCGCGACGACAGCGGTGATCGCGCCCGCGGCGATCAGCAGGCGCGGGGGACGCCCGGTGGTCCGCCGTGAACGCGGTCGCGTCGCGACTGCTGACATCAGATGAGTCCGACGTCCTCGAGCATGGTGAGGGTGCCGGGCAGGTCAGCGAGTTCAGCAAGGGCGACATCGGGCCCCCGCAGGGTGTCGAGAGCGGGGAGCCCCTCCGCCGCAGCAACCGACGGCACCAGCGGGTACTCCCAGGTGTTGTCGACAAACCACTGCTGCGTCTCGGGAGTCAGCAGCCACTCCACGAACTTCGCCGCATTGGGATTGTCTGCGGCACTCGCGAGGATGCCGACGCCGGCAACGTTGACGAGGCTGCCCGGATCATCGGGCTTGGTGAAGGCGATCTGCGCGCGCATGGCATCGGCGCCGACCTCGGCCGCCTTCTCGTACCAGTAGTAGTGGTTGACGAGACCGAGCTGGGCCTGGCCGGTGTCGACGGCGTCGAGGATGAGGCCGTTCTTCTCGTAGGTCTGCACGTCGTTGGCGACAAGGCCTTCGAGCCAGGCCTTGGTCACCTCATCACCCTGCGAGACGCGCATGGCGGTGACGAAGGCCTGGAAGGACGCATTGGTCGGCGCGATGGCGACCTGGCCCTTCCACTGGGGATCGGTGAGGTCGAAGACCGACTGCGGCACCTTGGCGGCGGGCACCTGCTCCGGGTCGTAGGCGATGACGCGTGCGCGACCGGTGACGCCGGTCCAGTCGCCGTTGGGGGCGCGGTAGGCCTCGGGCACCGTGGTCGCGACGGATGCGGGCAGCGGGGCGAAGAGTCCCGCCGCATCGACAGCCCCGAGCGCGCCGGCGTCCTGCGCGAAGTAGACCTGGGCGGGGCTGGCGTCACCCTCCTCGATGAGCTGGGCGGCCAACTCGGCGGTGTCGCCGTACCGCGCCTCGACGGCGATGCCCGTCTGCTCGGTGAACTGCGCGAAGAGCGGGCCCACGAGCTCCTCGGAGCGGCCGGAGTAGATCGTGAGCGACCCATCAGCGGAGTCGGACCCACCTCCGCCGCAGGCGGCGAGGAGGGGAAGGGCGAGCGTGGCGGCCGCGAGGCCGACCAGTGCACGCCGGGGGCGGGACAGGATCACCGAGAACTCCTTAGGTAAGGCTAAGTTAGGGCTGCCTAACCTTGCATGAGGATCGGGCGCGCTGTCAAATGCCGGACTAGCCTCCCCCCATGTCCCCCCCGGGGCCGTCCGAGCCGTCCGGACCACGACGGCTCACCCGCGGCTCGACCCTCGGCTACGCCGCCGGAGCGGCGGGCACGGCCGGCTTCGGCACCGTGCCCGGGCTGCTGCTCGCGATCTACCTCACCAACACCCTCGGGGTAGCAGCCGGCATCGCCTCGCTTGTCGTGCTCGTCCCCAAGCTCTGGGACGTCTTCTTCCTGCCCTACGTGGGCAACCTCAGCGACCGATCGGTCGCCCGCACCGGCAACCGCGCGCGTTTCCTCGTCTTCGGTGCGATCGGGATGCTCATCTGCTTCCCGCTGATGTTCGCCGTGCCCGAGGGGATCGGATCCGGCGTCTCCGCCATCTGGGTTCTCGTCGCCTTCCTCATCGCGGCCACGGCATTCGGCTTCTTCCAGGTGCCCTACATCGCTCTCGCTGCCGAGATCACCGACTCGCCGCGCGAGCGCACGACGCTCATGTCATGGCGCGTGGGATTCCAGGTCGTCGGCATCCTGCTCTTCGGCGTCGGAGCGCCGGTCATCGTCGGCCTCGTCGCCGATGAATACACGGGCTACCTGCTCATGGGACTTGCCGTCGGAGCACTCATCGCCTTTGCGATGCTCGTGTGCTGGAGCGTCGTACGCCGGCTCCGTCGCTACGTCGTCGAGTCGACGGCGTCCGAGCACTCGCTGAGGGAGCAGTTCGGCGTCGCCTGGTCCGCACGGCCGTTCCGACTGCTCATGGCGGCCTTCATCCTCCAGGCCCTGGGGGCAGGAGCCGTGCTCGCGGCGGCGCCGTACTTCTCGCGCTACATCCTCGGGGTCGCCGACTTCGGCCTCGTCTTCGGCGTACTCCTCGTGCCCGCCGTGATCGTGATGCCGCTGTGGGCATTCGTCGGCCATCGCATCGGCAAGAGACGCGGCTTCATCATCGCGTCGTTCCTCTTCATGATCGGACTCACCGCCTCCCTCGCGGCGCACGTCCTGCCGTTCGGCATCGCCATTGGGCTCGTTGCCGTGACGTCCGTCGGCTACGCCGGGATGCAGATGTTCCCGCTCGCGATGCTGCCCGACACCATCTCCGACGACGCCGCGCGCACGGGCAGGCAGCGGTCCGGTGCCTTCACCGGTGTATGGACTGCCGGTGAGACGGCGGCCTTCGCGATCGGCCCCGCCCTCGTCCTCATGCTGCTTGCCGTCACGGGCTATGTCTCCACGACCGCGGGCCAGACGGTCGCTCAGCCGGACTCGGCGACCCTGGGGGTTTCCCTGGCCTTCTCGGTGCTGCCGGTCGTGCTCGTCGCGCTGAGCCTGCCCTTCGTCTGGCGGTACCCGCTGCGCGAGGTCTAGGCGAGTGGGAGGTACGCCGACAGGTCGCTGCGCTCCCCGCTCGCGCGCAATGTCCCGCTCGACACGGCGTCTGACCAGCTGAGCGATCCGGTAGCCAATCGCAGCCAGGTGCGGGCATCGCACTCGACGACGGCCGCGGGGGTCCCGCGCCGATGCTTCACGCCTTCGATCACCTGGACAGCGGCGTAGGGAGGCACGCGCACCTCGACGGACCTACCGGGTGCAGCGGAGGTGAGCAAGCCCAGCGTCGCCTTGACGGCAGCGCGCTCGATCTCGGGGTCGGGCGCGCGATCCATCGAGTACGCCGTGAGGCAGCTCTCCAACTGCTGTGCGAGTGCGGGGTCGCTCATGCCGCCACCCTAGGGCCGTTCTTCGGTCGACATCCGCCACCCGGTGGCACATTTCGACCGAAGAATGTCTGCGATGCGCTCGGGGAATGTCACGGTGTTGGACTCGATGACGCCGCGGACGTAGGCGGTGAGGTAGGCGCGGATCGGTGCGATGTCGGGCTGGCCGGATCAACAGCGCTCGTCGACCCAGTCGAGGACGACGGAGAGCGCCTTCTCCCAGCCGGAGTCGAGCATGAGGTCGTGACCGATGCCGGGCAGCCAGACCGGCTCGACACCGTACGCCGCCGCCGTGACCTCCACGGCCTTCTCGTCGACAACGCGATCGTCGGGTGTGCCGACGACGAGCACGGGGCAGCGCACCGGGCCGATGCGATGCGGGAGGAGCAGCTCGTACTGCGCCCACGGCGACTCGCGACCGAGGCGATCGACGTAACGTGCGGCGGTGGCCTCGTCGAGACCGGTGAAGAGCTGCTCGGAGCGCAGCGGCAGCGTGCCGCCGGCGACCACCTTGAGCGCGTCGAGCGGTCGCTTGCGGATCAGCCTGGGCAGCTCGTACGCCGCACCCTGGATCGGTGCAGGAGTGAGCAGCGCGAGGCCACGCGGCTGGTAGCGGTCAGCCACGAGCTGCGAGACGAGTGCCCCCATGGAGTGGCCGACGATGACCGGCTGCTGCGGCAGCTCGGTGACCGTCTGCATGACGTCGTGCACATAGTGACGCAGCAGAGTGCGGCCGAGGCGCTTGCGACCACCGGAGTCGCCATGTCCGCGCAGCGACACGGCGTAGACGGGGAATCCGCGCTCGGCAGCGGCGGGCATCCAGTGCTCGCGCCAGCACCACGCACCGTGCGCGAGGCCGTGGACGAAGAGGATCGGCGGCTTGCGGGTTGCGCGCGGCTCGTCAATCCAGCCCTCGGGCACGATCGACAGCACCTCACGATGCGCGCTCGTGGGCGGCACGGACCAATCCCACATGCGCATCACCTTGGACGGGCGACGCAGCTTGGTCATCGCGCGGCCGCCAGCGGAGCCATGCTCTCCAACCGCTGGAGGTCGCGCTCGATGGCGCGGAGGTACTCCTGGTGCGCGATCTCGTAGTAGTGACGCGTGGAGTCCTTGTATTCGGCACCGCCGGTGAAGCGCACGCCCGTCTCGCTCACCATCGCGTCGTAGAAGCGCTGCGCGGCCGCGGGATCCTGCGCGCGCAGGGCGGCGTACGTCGCGATGAGCATGCCCTGCCAGTGCGCGATGGTCCACTGACCGCTATCGGGCTGGATGAGCCCCGACACGGCGAGGGTCGGCGTGGCCGGCGTGAAGATCTGCCGGGCCAGCACCGGGTGATCGCCGTCGAGGTTGAGGTAGGAGTCGTCGAGGAAGGGGAAGTGCGCGAGGTAGCCGGTGCAGAAGACGACGACGTCGATCTCGGCGGAGGTGCCGTCCTCGAAGTGCACCGTCGACCCGTCGAAGCGCGCGATGTCGGGCTTGGGCTGGATGTCGCCGTGTCCGACGTAGTAGACGAGCTGCTGGTTGACGATCGGGTGCGTCTCGAAGAACTCATGATCCGGCTTGCGCAGGCCGAACTTCTCGAAGTCGCCGACCGTGAGGCGCAGCACGGACTTGAACATCACGCGTCGCAGGGCGAGGGGCAGGCGCAGAGCGAGCAGCAGGTCGGCCGTCTGGTCGGAGGGACGGCCGAAGGCGTACTTGGGGTTGTAGTAGTAGCCGCGACGCGTGGAGTGGAAGGTCTCCTTGGCGTTCTGCGCGCTCTCCACCGCGACATCGCAGCCCGTGTTGCCCGCGCCCACGACGAGCACGCGCTTGCCGCGCACGACGTCGGCACTCTTGTAGTGCGCGGAGTGCTTGATCTCACCGGTGAAGGTGTCCTGGCCGGGGTACTGCGGGATCTTGGGCCACCAGTTGTGCCCGTTGGCGATCACGACGCCGGCGTACTGACGTGTGGTCGTCTCACCCGTGGAGCGATCGAGCACGGTGACATCCCAGCGATCACCGGCAGCAGGAGTGATGCCGACGACCTCGGCGTCGAAGTGCAGGTGATCGAGCAGACCGAAGTGCTCGGCGTAGGAGCGGAAGTAGCGATGCACCTGCCAGTGCGACGGATAGTCGGGGTAGGAGTCCGGCATCGGGAAGTCGGGGAACTGAGTGAACGGCTTGGTGGAGATGAGGTGCGTCGACTCGTAGACGCGCGAATTCTCGGCGTGGAAGTTCCAGTTGCCACCCAGATCGGTGTCGCGCTCGAAGCCGTCGGCGTCGAGGCCGAGCTCGAGGAGGTTCTTGAGGGCGGACAGGCCATGCGGGCCAGCACCCACCACGGCCCAGGCGCCCCCGCGGTCGACGACGTCAGTCATGTCCCCAGCATCCTGGGGCAGCCGTGAGCGCGCAAACGGGGGTCGCACCCTCCTAGGCTTCCGGGATGCGCCGATTCGCGGTATCCCTGGCCGTCATGGTCACGGCAGCGTCGCTCCTCGCCCCCACAGCCGTGAGCGCGGACTCGGCGAGCCGCCCGGGTCACGCGGCGCTCCCCGGCCCCGTCGAGTCCTATCTCTACGTCGTCGATGCTGAGCAGATCCGGATCGTGCCCGGCAACGGCTCGATGGCGAAGGTCGTGGTCTCCGGCCCCTCCGCAACCCGGTTCAGTGACAGGCCCTACCGGCACGCGCGCCAGGTGAGCGTGCGCGAGGTGCTGTCGGCATTCGGGTGGTCGGCGAAGACCTACCGGCTCGCCGAGAGCACGCCCAACGCTGCGATCTCCCTTGGTGGCAGGGCCAGCCAGGTCGTCGACATCAAGAAGGCGAAGCTGCGCGACGGCACATTGGTCCTCACCGTGTCCGGAATCCACGGACGAGTGAAGCAGGCTACGGGCGCCGGCTCCATCTTCATCGACAACGCCTCTCCGAGCCCGACGTACCCGCAGTCGCAGACGCAGAATGTCCCCATTGGCCCCGGCTGCACCACGCCTGTGACAGCCGTCGCCACCTTGACCAGCGCCACGTCCGTTGACGTGAGCGTCCTCACCGCCGGCTCCACCGCGATCGCTGTCACTCTCACGCAGGACGAGCCTCAGACCACGGTGACGGCCGGCAGCACCACGTGCATCCAGGAGTTCGTCCTGACGTTCGCCGCCATCTTCGACGGGCCCGTGGACTACGTCGTGATGTACGGCACGGTGATCAACGTCGACACGGGTGAAGGCCCACCCCCTCTTCCCACGACTGTGGTCACGTCGTGGTACTTCGGTATCTGATTCAGACCGCCGAAGTCGACGATCGCGCGGGGTGAGGCGTCGATGAGCGCGCAACCGGAGGTCGCACACACCTATCCTGCGGGGATGCGCCGACTCGCGACGTCCCTCATTGCTTGTGCCGCCCTGATGGTCTCCGGACTGACCCTGGCGCCTTCAGCCTCCGCAGCACCGGGGCCGGCCGAGTCCTACCTCTTCGTCGTCGACGGAAGCCAGATCAAGGTGACTCCTGAGAAGGGCACGGCCGCTCGTGTCGTCATCACCGACCCGTCGGCGATCCGCTTCAGCGACCGGCCCTATCGCCACGTGCGCCCGATCGCCCTGCGGGCGCTGCTGGGCGAGTTCGGCTGGTCCCCGACGACCTTGAAGCTTGCCGACACGACGCCCAATGCGTCGATCTCGATCGCCGGCGAGCGCAGTCGCGTAGTCGACATCGGCAAGGCGGAGATTCGCAAGGGCAGGCTCGTCTTGCACGTCATCAGCATCGACGGTCCATTGCAGGCGGCGAAGGGGGCGGGATCGGTCTTCATCGACAACGTGAACCCGGCAGATACGTTCCCCCAAACGCAGACCGCCGATCTCTACATCGACCCGACGTTCGGCACGACCTACACGGCAACGGCAACACTCACCAGCCCGACGAGTGCCACCGTCAACGTCCTCGCCAACGGCGCGACGGTCCTGTCGGCCGTCCTCACTCCCGCGACGCCGACGGCCATCCTCCTCGGGACCCTTCCCGATGGCTACGGGATCCCCATGGTTCTCAACATCCCCGTCTACGCCACCTTCGATCCCGAAGGAGTTTCCGTTGTCCTGAGCGGGACGATCATGGGTCCCGATGCTGACGACATCCCCCTTGACCCTGTGCCAGTGTCCGCCACCTGGGGCTTCTTCTTCGACTGACGTCCACGCGCTGGGCCTAGGAGTCCGGCGCCGGGGTGAATCCACCGCTTCCGGGGCAAATCGGGCGAAGTTCGGTAGGGTCCTCCTGGGACATCAACCGATCGGGGGACCTGGTGACCGTGCCCAATGAACAAGAGCGTCTGCTCACGCCCGCGGAGGTCGCTCAACTCTTCCGCGTGCATCCCAAGACCGTGTCGCGCTGGGTGCAGGCCGGCAAACTCTCGGCCGTGCGCACACTCGGCGGCCATCGCCGCTATCGCGCGAGCGAGGTGTACGCGCTGCTCGACGAGTCCGGCATCGGCGCACCGATGGACTCCATCGCTCCCTGACACCGTGCTGGCACGGTGATCATCGTGCTCGGCGCGCACGCACTGTGCTCCCGTCTCTAGTCTGACGCTATGCGTCTGCGCCTCACGGTAGGAACCCTTGCCCTCGCTCTCGCTGCCGGCGTCTCGCCAGCGCTGGCTGCCGTGCCGCCGGATGCTCCACCGGAGTCCTACCTCTACATCGTGGACGCGAAGTACATCAAGGTGAAGCCCAGCAAGGACGGCGTGACAGCGAAGGTCGTCCTGCGCGACGCCACGGTGACCCGCTTCAGCGATCGTCCCTACCGCCATGAGCACTACATGAGCGTGCGCGAGATGTTCCGCGAGTTCGGCTGGGACAGCAAGACGCTGAAGTGGGCCGACCCGACCCCCAACGCCGGAATCTCCGTGGCGGGGCATCGCACGGAGATCATCGACATCCGTCAGGCAAAGGGCGATGAGGACCGGATCGTGCTCTACGTGCGCGACGTGCGCTACCAGCTCAAGGCGGTGGAGGGTGTCGGCGCCGTCTTCATCGACAACGTCGAGGCCGCGGCGGAACTGCCGCAAGAAGATAAGTAGCCCGCTAGACGGTCAGCGCAGGGCCGAAGTGCGTCGGGAACGTCGCCTCGTGGGCATCGCGCAGTTCATCCAGCGTGAGGATGACGTCGCCCACCTGGAGCACCTGCTCACCGGGATGACCGACGTCCGCACCAAGGCCTGAATCGACCGCACCGATGCGGTGCGCAGGCAGACCCCGCGCAGCGCACATCGCGGTGAAGCGCATCTCCTCCGAGCGCGGGAGGACGACGATCGCGCGGCCGGGCGACTCCGACCACAGGAAGGTCGCCATCTCGAGACCATCCGGAGCCCACACGCGGGCGCCGACACCGGAGCGCAGAGCCATCTCCACCAGTGCCTGAGCAACCCCGCCGTCAGCAATGTCGTGTGCCGCGGTGAGCATGCCGTCACGCGATCCCGCGATGAGGATCTCGCCGAGCAGCTTCTCGCGGGCGAGGTCGGCCCGCGGTGGGAGGCCGCCGAGGTGGCCATGCATGACATGCGCCCACTCGCTGCCGGCGAAGTCCTCACCGGTGTTTCCGAGCAAGTACAGGATCTCGCCGTCGGGCCCCCAGGCCATCGGCGTACGCCGCTCGACGTCGTCGATGACGCCGAGCACACCGACGACGGGGGTTGGCAGGATCGCGGTGTCACCCGTGGAGTTGTAGAAGCTCACATTGCCGCCGGTGACGGGGATCCCGAGCTCGAGACAGCCGTCCGCGAGTCCACGTACGGCCTCGGCGAAAGTCCACATGACCCCGGGATCCTCGGGAGATCCGAAGTTGAGGCAGTTGGTCACCGCGAGCGGCTTCGCACCCGTCACCGCGACATTGCGATAGGACTCCGCGAGCGCGAGCTTGGCACCCTCGTAGGGATCGAGGCGCACGAAGCGGCCATTGCAGTCGGTCGACACGGCCACGCCGAGTCCGGACTCCTCGTCGATGCGGATCATGCCGGAGTCCTCGGGCTGGGCCAGGACGGTGTTGCCGAGCACGTAACGGTCGTACTGGCTCGTCACCCACTTCTTCGACGCCAGATTGGGCGACGCGGTCATGCGCAGCCACGTGTCGCGGATCTCGTCGGGTGTCTGCGGGCGAGCCAGCGAGCGCGCGTCCGCGGACTGCAGATCATCGAGCTCGCGTGGACGCTCCATGGGCCGGTGGTAGACCGGGCCCTCGTGCGCGACCGTGCGCGGGGGTACGTCGACGATGCGCTCACCGTGCCAGTCGATGGTGAGGCGCCCGGAGTCGGTCACCTCTCCGATGACGACGGCCTCGACCTCCCACTTGCGACAGATCTGCAGGAAGGCGTCGATATTGGCAGGGGTGACGATCGCGCACATGCGCTCCTGCGACTCGCTCATGAGGATCTCCTCGGGCGAGAGCGACGGGTCGCGCAGCAGCACGCGGTCGAGGTGCACGTGCATGCCACCCTCACCGTTGGAGGCGAGCTCGCTCGTCGCGCACGAGATGCCTGCACCGCCGAGATCCTGGATGCCCTCGACGAGTCCGGAGTGGAGCACCTCGAGCGTGCACTCGATGAGCAGTTTCTCCATGAAGGGATCGCCGACCTGCACACTCGGCCGCTTCGCAGGGCCATCGGCGTCGAAGGTCTCGCTCGCGAGCACGGAGACACCGCCGATGCCGTCGCCGCCGGTGCGCGCACCGTAGAGCACGACGAGGTTGCCCACGCCCTTCGCGGAGGCAAGGTGCACGTCCTCGTGCTTCATCGCTCCGATGCACAGCGCGTTGACAAGCGGGTTGCCGGCGTACGTCGCATCGAAGACGATCTCGCCGCCGATATTCGGCAGTCCGAGGCAGTTGCCGTAGCCGCCGATACCGGCGACCACACCCGGCAGCACACGGCGCGTGTCCGGCGCATCCGCGGGACCGAAGCGCAGCGGATCCATCACCGCGAGCGGGCGCGCGCCCATCGACAGGATGTCGCGCACGATGCCGCCTATGCCGGTCGCCGCGCCCTGGTAGGGCTCGACGTACGACGGGTGGTTGTGCGACTCGACCTTGAAGGTGACCGCCCAGCCGTCGCCCACGTCGACGACTCCGGCGTTCTCGCCGATGCCCACCATGAGCTGAGGCCAGCCCCCCTCGGGCTGCTTCTCGCCGAACTGGCGCAGATGGACCTTGGAGGACTTGTAGGAGCAGTGCTCGCTCCACATGACGGAGTACATCGCGAGCTCGCTCGACGTCGGTCGACGGCCGAGGATCTCGCGGATGCGCTGGTACTCGTCGGGCTTGAGCCCGAGATCGGCATAGGGCTGCTGCGCATCGGGGGTCGACTCGGCCCGCGTGACGGTGTCGAGGCTCATGCGGACACCAGTCGGTTGATCGCGGAGACGAAGAAGCCCAGGCCGTCGGTGGACGGGCCCGTGAGCGCCTCGACGGCGTGCTCCGGGTGCGGCATGAGACCGACGATCGTGCCTGCGGGATTGGAGATCCCGGCGATGTCGCGCAGGCTGCCGTTGGGGTTGACGTCGAGGTAGCGCGCGATGACGAGTCCCTCGCCCTCGAGACGGTCCAGGGTCGCGTCGTCCGCGACGTACCCGCCCTCGCCATTCTTGAGCGGGATGAGGATCTCCTCGCCCTCGACGTACGCGTTGGTCCAGACCGTGTCGACCCGCTCCATGCGCAGGCGTTGGTCGCGACAGACGAAGTGCAGGTGGTCATTGCGGGTGAGGGCCCCGGGGAGCAGGTGCGACTCGCAGAGGATCTGGAAGCCATTGCAGATGCCGAGGACCGGCAGCCCCTGCTCTGCACGCGCGACGATCGTGGCCATTACCGGGGCGAAGCGCGCGATGGCACCGCAGCGCAGGTAGTCGCCGTAGGAGAATCCGCCGGGGAGGATGACCGCGTCGACACTCTTGATGTCGTCGTCGCCGTGCCACAGGGCGACGGGCTCTCCGCCCGCGAGGCGCACGGCACGCTGCGCATCGCGATCGTCGAGTGATCCGGGGAAGGTGACGACGCCGATCTTCACTACGCGTCCTCGACCCGGAGCGTGTAGCTCTCGATGACGGGATTGCTCAGCAACTCCTCGGCCATGCGATGCAGGTCGGCGAGGGCCTCATCGCTGGGCGCGCCGTCGAGAGTGATCTCGAAGCGCTTGCCCTGGCGCACATCGGCGACACCGTGGACACCGAAGCGGGTGAAGGCGCCCATGACCGCGCGGCCCTGGGGGTCGAGGATCTCCGGCTTGAGCATGACGTCGACGACGACGCGGGCCATCGGATCTCCTCGGGGTCGGCAGCGCCGTCAGTCTATGCAGTGCCGGTCCCGCATCCGCCGGAGGTCAGCGCCAGAAACGGCCTGACTTGCGCCACACCCCACCGGACTGCTCCACCGAGGTGGCCTGGCCTGCGGCACCGCCGTAGTCGCCGGTGCCACCGACGATCGGTCGCTCTGCCGGGCTCGCCGTCGTGTCATCCGACAGCGTCATGCCGGTGATGATCATGGTGCCCGTCTTGAACTCCTGCTCGATCATGCCGATGACGGGCGTGACGCCATCGATCTCGTCGTACGTCAGCATTGTCGCGAAGTAGTCCCCGGACTTCTTGGCCTTCGTGTTCGCGGTCTTGAACATGTAGCCCTCCACGCCCAGGAAGCTCCCGCCGGGGACTGAGGCCTCGGAGACACTGCGCCCACGGTCCTCGAACCACGTAAGCGGCTTGGCGGTCCCACCGGGCTTCGCCGATCTCACGGTGATGGACTTGCCGCTGGCGCTGTAGATCAACTCGCCGCGGTGCCCGGAGAAGGCGCCGGTGCCGCCGAGCACGGCGAAGGTGGCACCCCTCTGCGTGGAACCCTTTGCCCGGGCGATCGTCCGCGCGAAGAGCGAGCCGGTGGGAGTGAAGACCTGCATGTCGATGGTCTCCGTCGAAGCAGCGCTCGCCGTGCCGGCGGCCTGCGTCGCGATCAGGACGTAGGAATTGGCGCCGCCCGTCGCCCGGAGCATCGAGACAGCGCCGATCCCCTGCGGGGTGTTCGGTGCAGCATGGCTCTCCTGGACGATCGTGTCGAAGTTGAACGTCGTCGACTTGAGATCCTTCTCGACGAAGAGGTCGTAGGCAAGGAGCTGCTTGTCGCCCACCTTGCGCATGAGGAGCGTGCCGCGGGCCGAAGCGTAGGCACCTGTGCCGCCGGTCACCGGCATGATGTGCAGGGTTTCGGGCAACTTGCCCTTGGGATCCTCGTTGACGGCCTGGGCGAAGATCTGCCCGCCCTTGAGGTCCACCTGGATCTGCGTGTCGCGAAGTTCGGCGTCCTTCTTCGGTGACGGCGCGACGACGCGCATCACCATGGTGAGGGTGCCCGCCTTGCCTCCCGAGGTGTCGGACACCGTGCCCTGGGTGACCGTGAGATTGCCGATGCCCTTGGCATCCCCGTAGTCCACCGTCACGGGCCGGGAGAACTTGCCGTAGACCATGAAGGACTCCTTCTTCAGCGCACGAGGCTGAACGGTCTCCGTGCTCGGCGAAGACGACGGAGCCGCCGAGGCGGGTACGCCGACGAGAGCGCCGGCCGCCAGGGCGGTCGCCGCCGTGAGGGCAAGGGCGAACTTCACGTGTCCTCCAAGGGTTTCCCTCGAGGATACGGCTCCCCCTACCCCGGATGCCCGGCCTGACGGGGGCGGCATGCACACGATCACGGGGACACGCCCGCGTGAGGAGTGCCACACTGGCCCGTCCCCTCGGGAGGTCCCCTTGAGACTCACGCGCATGGTTTCCACGCTCAGCGCTACCGCCATCGGCATTGGCGCGCTGGTCGCCACCGGTGCCCCGCAAGCGGCGGACAGCCCTTCACAGCGCGACGTCGTCATCGTCGTCGACAACACCGCGACACGTGCCACCGATTGGGCCCTTCAGAAGAGGGCCTACCTGGCGATGCTGGATGATCGCGCCACCTTTCCTCTCGACGGCAGCGTGGCTGTCTCCCTGGTGCAGTACGCCGCCGCGAAGGAGGGCGGCCAGGCATCGCGTGTCACGCTTCCGCTCACACGACTCGACAGCGCGGGCGCCCTCGCGAAGGCCCGGGCTGCGATCTCCGAGGCGACCCTCCTCACTCCGGACACGTCCGGGTTCGACGGCCTGACCGCAGCGGCGCAGGAACTCTCCGCTCGTGGCACGAAGGGTTCGCCGGCCAACGTGTGCCTCACCGCGAACGTCGCATGGGATCGGACGACGCTGATCAAGGGCGCCGGTGCCGTGAAGTCAGCAGGAGCCACGCGCGTCGGAGTCCTTGCGCTGACGTCACCCTCACTGAGCGCCGCCCAGGCCTCCCAGCTGTTCGCCGATGCGGTCTTCGGCGACGGCGACGTGGTGAGCGCGCGCAATGTTCCCGAGTTCGGCGGCCTGGTCAACTCCTCCTGCATGCTCCCGGCGGTGCGTCTGCGAGCGATCGAGGTCAACCAGGTCATCCAGGACTGGCACAACTCCGTGCCTCTCGTGCAATACAAGGACACGATCGCGCGCGTCTTCCTGGAGACCGTCGCCCGACCTAGTGCCACCGCGAGTGGGCTGCTCCATGGCGAGCGCGACGGGGTGCCACTCCGTGGCAGTCCGCTCTCGCCCATCAATGACAGCGGCGCCATCGCCATCGATAGCACCGCCGACGCACGCGGCAGCATCAACGGGAGTCTGAACTTCCGCCTGCCGACGAGCTGGATGAGCGGTGACGTCACGCTGACCTTCGAGTCCCCGTCCACGATGACCTGCACGGCGGCTGCCGGAGAGGCCCGCGACTGCGACGTCGACGTGACCTTCGAGGAAGCAGCTGAGCCGCGTGTCGACTACGTCTCGGTTCCCTACGAGTACCTCGGCACCTTGCGTGAGCCCACCGATGCGGAACTGGTCGAGAACATGTACCGGACCGAGGACATCTTCCCGACGCGGTACGTCGACTTCGACTTCGACTGGCTCCCTGTCAACGTCGACGACACGATCCCCGACCTCGATAGGGTCAACGCCTTCCTGACGCTCTACGGCCTCTACGAGGATTGCGGGTCCGACTGCGCGAAGTACTACGGGATCCTCAGTGGCTCGGGCGGGGGTCTCGCCACGGGGATCCCCGGGACCGCAGCGTCGGGATTCCTCTCCGGCACCGGGGCCTCGGAGGCATACGGCTACGCGCGCAACCGCGGCCCGCACGAAATCGCGCATATGTACGGCGCCCACCACATCGTCAACGCCGCCGAGAACGGCAAGACGAGCAGGCTGAAGTACGGCTGGTGCACGGAAGAGGGTGGGCTCACCGCTCCGGAATTCCCCCACTGGTTCTTCTCGTCCGCCGCGGGCGCGGACCGGCCGTCCTTCGGACCGCTGGGGTCCGATGACGAGGAGGTCTGGGGCATGTCGCCACGCTTCGTCTCGCGTAACGCCGACCTTGCGGTGAGCGACCCCGGTCAGGTGTTCCCGCTCATGAGCTACTGCGGCGCGGTAGACCGCTCGAGCCAGTTCCGCTGGCCGTCGCTGCAGACATACGACGTCCTCGCCGACGAGTTCCTCGGCAGTGCGCGTACGCGGCCGGCTGCGGAGCCATCTGCGCGTCCGTTCATCGTCGTCCGCGGACTCTTCGATCCGCAGTCCCCCGGCTCCGCCGAGTTCCTCCCCGTGGCGCCGGTCACCATGCGTCCGCCTGCGACGAACACGGGAGAGTGGTCGATTCGACTCGTCGACCGCCGCGGCAAGGCGCTTGCCACGCGCTCCTTCGCCGCGAGCGAGTCCCACGGCGACGCGGCGGGCCCTGAGCAGGGCGAGGCCACGGCGCGAGCGTCGTTCGCCGTGGCATTCCCCGCTGAGCTCTCCGCACGCATCGGTGCGATCCAGCTGCGCAAGGGGCAGACGGTCGTCGCCACGCAGCGCGCGTCTACTGCCGCGCCACAGGTGACGATCGCGTCCCCGAAGGCAGGGGTCGCGCTGACGGGTTCGACGGTCACGGTGAGCTGGGCCGCCCAGGACGCGGACTCATCGGAGTTGAGTGCGACCGTGCTCTACCGGACAAGCCCCAAGGCCCGCTGGACCCCGGTCGCGATCGATGCGACCGGCAGGAGTATCACCGTGCCGCGGCGCGCGATCGAGGGCTCGCGCGCGGGCGAGTTCATGGTCATCGCCAGCGACGGCGTCCGCTCCGGTGCGGCGCGAGTGGGATCGATACGGGTGGCCGACAACCCGCCGATCGTGGTGATCCGCTCAGGTGGCGATACGACGTACTCGGGTGCGCAGAACCTCATCCTCAGCGCCACGGCCTGGGACTCCGAGAGCGGCACGCGAGACGTCACGGTCACGTGGTCGTCGAGCATCGACGGGCCCCTTGGTCAGCGGGTCGCGGGCAACTCGAGCAGGGCCGGTGACACCGGCTTCCACATCAATCTCCTTGCCACCGACCTCTCCGAGGGCGTACACACCATCACAGCGACCGCGACCGACTCCTTCGGCGGCACGGCCACGGCGACGACGCGGGTGACGATCATGCGCGTGGCAGAAGGCGTCGCGCAGTCCACAGGCTAGGCAGCGGGCGGCAGGTCACTGCGATAGACGAGGAGGCGGGCCGCCGTACCCACGGCCAGCACGTCAGCGCTGAGTAGGTAGGGGACCTGTCCGTGCAGCACCGACGTGACGGCCGCCTCGACCTTCATCGCGAGATCAGGGCACATCATGCGCGTGAGCGCCATCGGGCCGATCTGGATGGTGTCGTCGTGCACGGTCACGCTCGCATGGCCGGTGTTGCAGCCGGCGTCGACGTGCAGGTGTCCATCGGCGACCTCGAACGTCGAGCGGATGCCGCCGGGGAGCGGCCACGCACCGTCGGCATCGCGGATCTCCGTGAGCACCCACGTGGTGCCCTCGAGCGGCCACACGCGCGAGGCAGGGGCCGACTCCGGGGGATTGACGCCGTCGTCCACGGGTCAAGCGTCCCACGCCCCTCCCTCCCATTTCTCCCGCTAAGCGGGACAAATGGTGGAGAAGGGCACGCAGGCGGCCGTTCATCACCATTTGTCCCTGTCACCTTGTCCCTTTGTCCCTGTCACCTTGTCCCTGTCACCGTAGGCTCACGGGGTGAACAAGCGCCTCTACGACCTCTTCTGGGGCACCTCCCTGCGCACGACGACGGCCCTGCATCGGGTTGTACACAGGGTGAGCGGAGGCCGTGTCTGGAGGCGCTTTCCCGGAGGGGCGCAGGTCGTGTGGATCACCACGATGGGGCGCAAGTCCGGTGAGTGGCGCACCAACCCCCTACTGGCGGCCCGCGTCGACGACGGCTGGTGCGTCGCAGGGTCCAATGCGGGCCAGGCCAAGGTGCCGGGCTGGGTCTTCAATGCGCGCGAGCACCCTGAGGGCTATGTGCTCATCAACGACGACGCGTGGCAGTGCACCTTCGTCGAGGCGGAGGGCGCCGATCGCGATCAGCTCTTCGAGCGGATGATCGCGATGTGGAAGTCCTTCGAGATGTACGCCGAGAACGCCGGTCGCTACATCCCGGTCTTCAGGATCGTCCTCGGCGAGCGCATCGCGAAGGACGCGATCCCCGGAGCCTGACCTCCGCCCGTAGGCGACACCAACAGCGCGCTGAGCGTCGTTACGCGGCGGAATTCAGGGCTGGCTGGGGACCGGCTGAGGACTGGGTATCGGCAGGATCTCCTCCATGATGCGATCCCACAGGGCCTGACTGTTCGCCCGCCCGAAGGCATGCAGGCCATCGGAGGCGAGTACGAGTCCGAGGTCCCTCGTCTTGATGATGTGGAAGTTCGAGAAGCGCTTCGCTGCCGCCTTGAGCTCGTAGTCATGGAGGGCGCGACAGGCCGGGCAACTCGTGTAATACGGCTCGACCCAGAAGACCCGGCGGTCCTTGCCCGCGAGGCGCATGAACCTGTCGATGTCCCAGGCCTTGGGTCCGCCGTCATTGGTCCCGAGGTTCACGACGATGGTGTCCGGACCCGTCCTCAGGGCCTTCTTCCACCTGCTCACGTTCGTGGTTCCGACCGCGCGCTCCCCCGCCTTGACGAGGCCCCTGCCGTTGACGACCTGCTGCAGCTTGATCCCATGCAGGCCGTAGACGACGAACTTCCCGTCGATCAGGGTCCCTTCAGCGCCATTCGTGTAGGCACCCGGATAGAGGGCGTCCATCATCACGACGACGTGGGAGTCCCCCATGATCGTGTACTGCTCCGCTTCCGCACGTGGCTGGTCCGTGGCGAGAGCACGGCCCGAGCCGAGACCGTCGGCATGGGCGGGAGCGAGGCCGGCTACGACCGCTGAGACTGCGAGGCCTACGGCAGCGAGGACCGGGACGACAGAGAAGCGCCGCACTCCCGCACTATAGAGCGGCGCCCCCGCGTGATGCCTGCGATGCGGCAGCGCAGGGTCATGGCAGCGCAGGGTCATGGCAGCGCAGGGTCAACGACGGGCGGCGTACGCCGAGGTGACCATGTCGCGCAGGTCGCGCTGCGCACTCCAGTCCAGTTCAGACACGATGCGATCGACCGAGGCCACCAATTCGGGCGGATCGCCCGCGCGCCGGGCCACGGCGACGGCACCGACGTCGTGGCCGACGACCTCGGATACGGCGTCCATGACCTCGAGGACGCTCGAGCCCACGCCGGTGCCGACATTGAAGACCGCGGCGACGTCACCGCGCTCGACGAGATCCGCGGCGGCGACATGCGCTGCAGCCAGGTCGCTCACGTGGATGTAGTCGCGCACGCAGGAGCCGTCCGGAGTCGGGTAGTCGGTGCCGAAGACCTGCGGCGCATCACCGCGAGCCAGGGCGTCGAAGACCATGGGAATCAGGTTGTTGACGCTGGTGTCGCCGAGCTCGGGCGACCCGGCTCCCGCGACGTTGAAGTAGCGCAGGGACACCCAGGACAGCGGTGTGGAGTCCGCGCGCGCGACCGCTTCATCGCGCACCATCCACTCGCCGATCACCTTGGTCTCGCCGTACGGCGAGAGGGGAGCGAGCGGAGAGTCCTCGGAAATCGGCGACCACGGCGGCTCGCCGTACACGGCTGCGGAGGACGAATAGACCATGCACGGCGTAGACGCGTCAGCCATCGCCTGGAGGAGCGAGGTCATGCCGCCGACGTTCTCGCGGTAGTAGAGCAGCGGCTTCTCGACGGACTCGCCGACCGCCTTCTTGGCCGCGAGGTGGATCACGCCGGTGACGCCGTCGAGTGCATGCCGCACGGCATCGGTGTCGAGCACGGAGGCCTCCACGAAGTCCGCGCCCTCCGGGATCCGTGCATGCAGACCGGTCGATAGGTCGTCGAGGATGGTCACCTCGCGGCCACTCGCCAGCAGATCGCGCGCGACATGCGCGCCGATGTAGCCGGCTCCCCCGGTGAGCAGCCACCTCGTCATCCGAAGCACCGCATCATGCGAAGCGATCCCCGGTGAGCAGCTCGTATGCCTCGACGTATTTGGCACGGGTCTTGTCGACGATCTCGTCGGGCAGCGGGGGCGGCGGATCGCCGGAGTCCTTGCTCCAGCCCGAGGCGGGCGAGGTGAGCCAGTCGCGCACGAACTGCTTGTCATACGACGGCTGGGGGTGCCCGGGCTCCCAGTGATCCGCGGGCCAGTAGCGCGAGGAGTCGGGGGTGAGCACCTCATCGCCCAGCACCATGCGCCCGGCATAGCGGCCCGCGCGCGCGATGCCGAACTCGAACTTCGTGTCGGCGAGGATCAGCCCGCGCTCCTCGGCGATCGCCGCCGCGCGGCGATAGACATCGAGCGACAGGCGCTTGAGATCCTGCGCCTCCTCCTGGCCGACGAGCACGATGGTCTCGTCGTAGGTGATGTTGACGTCGTGCTCGCCCATCGGAGCCTTGGTCGCCGGCGTGAAGATCGGCTTGGGCAGCTTCGAACCATCCTTGAGACCCGGCGGCAGGCCGTTGCCGCAGATGCTGCGCGTCGCGACGTACTCAGCAAGACCCGAACCGGCGAGATAGCCGCGCACGACGCACTCGACGGGCACCATCTCCAGCGGCTCGCACAGCATGGCGCGGCCACGCACCGCCTTGGGCACCTGCGTGGACACGAGGTGGTTGGGCACCACGCCCTGCATCCGGTCGAACCACCACAGGCTGAGCTGAGTGAGGATGCGGCCCTTGTCGGGGATCTCGGTCGGGAGCACCCAGTCGTACGCCGAGATGCGATCCGACGCGATGAAGAGCAACTGACCGTTGGGTGCCTCGTAGAGGTCGCGCACCTTGCCCGAGTAGAGATGGCGATAGCCCTCGGGGAGGTCGTACTCGGACACGCGCGCATCCTGTCAGAGCCGGGGCGGCCGCCCGATGTTCGGGTAACTCGCTTCTGTCCCTCAAGCACGGGACGCCGCATCTAGGGTAATCCCCGTGGAGTCCCACCTGGATCCCGCCGACGAGTGGGCCCGCCGGGTCCTCATCGTCGATGACGATGCCTTCATCAGCAGCCTGGTCACCGAGCTGGTCGCCGGCGCGGGCTTCACGCCCTATGTGGCACACACGGCGCATGAGGCGCTCCGCGTCGCGGACGACGTCGATCCGGACGCAGCGATCCTCGACATCGAGCTCGGTCCGGGTCCCAATGGCTTCGACCTCGCAGACGCGCTCCTGGCGCGCATGCCGCACCTGGCCATCGTCTTCCTCACCCAGGTCGCCGGGCCCGACCTCGTCAATCGCACCGTCTCCATCCCGACGCAAGCGGCGTACCTCGTGAAGCGCGATTTGGGCGACGCCCAGGCGATCGTGCGCGCACTCGAACACGTGCTGCGCGACGGAGATCCACGGCCGGACTTCCGCGCGGACGAGCAGCGCAATGACCCTCTCACCCTGCTGACACCCCAGCAGCTCGAGACCCTGCGACTCGTGGCCGAGGGACTGAGCAACGAGGAGATCTCCGTCCGTCGCGAGACCTCCGTGCGCGCCGTCGAGGCGATGGTGAGTCGCGTCTTCACGATCCTCGAGGTCAACAACGACCACCGCATCAATCCGCGCGTCGCTGCGACACGTCTCTACCTCGAGCACGGGGCATCTCCTCTGGCAGCGGAGGAGTCGGCCTGATGGTCGAGCAGCAGGCGAACTCGGTGCTGGATCGCATCGGCGGTCCCTACGCCGTCACCGTGCGGGGGTTGCTCGTCATCCTGCTGCCGTCGATCCTGCCCAATGTCGTGTACGACTCGGCGACGAGCGGGGGTTCCCCGTTGGCATGGGGGCTGGTGGGGCTCGCCGGCACCGGGATAGGCGGTCTCGTCTACCTCGTCCTCGGCGCGATCTTCCTGCCTCAGCGACCGCGCCGCTCGCGACCGGTCACGGCGTTCATCGTCTTCGGCCTGGCGGGCGTGACCCGGGGTGCGGTCATCGCGTTTCTCAGCTTCTCGACGGGGCTGGCAACCCAGCCACTGTGGACCTTCCGCATCGTGGGCGCCACGGTGCTGGGCATCTGCTGGTTCGCCCTCGCGGCGATCATCGTGGATGCATGGAGTCGCAATCAGGTGGTGATCTACGAACTGCAGGCACGGCAGCAGTCAGCCTCGATCCAGCGGGCTCACGCAGAGGCAACCCTGCGGCAGGTGCGTGAGAGCATCAGCGACGCGCTCCTGTCCCGGATGATCGCGATCACCTCCACGCTCGCTTCCGTTGCTCAGCACGGCAGTGATCCCCAGGTGGCTCGACGAGTCGCGTCGGAGATGCACGCCACGGTCAAGGACGTCGTACGACCCTTGAGTCACACCCTCGCCCTCGCCACGCCAGTCGTGGTCCAGATGGGCGTGCCCGCCGAGTCGCTTGGTCAGCGGTCGAGGCGATGGCTGCGATCGGTGACACGTGACGCACTGACCATCGACCCCTATCACCCCATGATCACCGCGCTGGTGGTCACGCCCTCCGCCATCCCCGGAGCCATTCGCGCCTATGGAGTCGTGCCGGGGCTCCTGGGGGCGGCGACCATCGGTGCCTTCACGTGGGTGATCCTCAACAGCGCCCGCACCCTCCATGCGCGCCGGACGGCGCCACTGGGCCGCTGGTCGTGGGTGCCCGCCGTCGTCACCTACCTGCTCGTCGGCGCTGCGTGCTCGCTGGTGCCTGTGGCGGCGCAGTTGATCCGAGGGGGCACGTGGATCGAAGGGTGGGCCTCCGGCGGTCAGGTGCTCTTCATCCTCACCCCGATCGCCGCCCTCGGCGCTGCTGTCGTCGCCGCTGAGGATCGCCGTCGCACTCTCGGCGAGCGCGAACTTCAGGCAGCGGTGACCCAGGCTGAGTGGTCGACGCATCGGGTACAGCAGGAGGCGTGGGCGGCGAACCGCCTCCTCGCGCGCGAACTCCACGGCGGCGTCCAGTCCGAACTCACCGCCGCCGCACTGCGCCTCGAAGCGTGGTCGCGCAAGCCCGACCCGCAGACACTGGACGCGGTGCTCGACCAAGTGCGCCATGCCGTGGATCGCGTCAATGACCTGACGTCACGCGGGGTCGAGCCACCGCCGGTCGATGTGCGTCGCGCGCTCGACTCCATCTGCGACGTGTGGATCTCGCTCACCCGCATCGACATCGATCTGCACCCGGATGTCGCCCTGACGCTCGAGCAGGACCAAGCGGCCGCTGTCACGGTCATCGAGGTCGTCCGTGAGTGCCTGGGCAACTCCATCCGCCACGGCCGGGCTTCGCAGGTGACGATCGAGGTGGCATTGGTCGCCGGAGGAGCAGCCGGCGACGCCGTCCACCTTGTCGTCGCCGACAACGGCGTGGGCAGCAGCTCAGCGGCAGTCCCCGGCCTGGGTTCGCAGCTCCTCGATCAGATCTGCCTCCGGTGGACGCGCACGTCCACCCGCCCGGGTACGCGCGTCGACGCCGTGGTCACGCTCGCAAGCGAGCCTCCCGCGGCGCTGGCGGATAACGTCAGCGCATGAAGCGCGCCGCCGGACTGCTGCTCGGAGCCCTCGTGCTCGCGGCGTGCGGACCCAGCGCAACGCTGGATGAAGGCGTGCGCACGGACGCCTCCGCGACGCTCCAGCCGGGGGACGATCTCTTCGTCGTGCAGTTCCAGGCCGAGGCCGATCTCACCGGCGTGGACCAGATCGAGGACTGGGATGAGCGCGGTCGCGTCGTGATGGAGCGCCTCCAGGAGACAGCGGCGGCATCCCAGGCAGACGCCATCGCCGCTGCCGAGGCAGCGGGTGCGCGCTACGTGTCGCTGTGGATCTCCAACTCCCTCGTCTTCGCCGGGATGCCGGAACTCGGCCCCGAGCTCGCCGCCCTGCCGGGAGTCATGAAGGTCTGGCAGGAGGAGACGCCGACCGGCATCGACGACCCGGAGTCATCATCGCCGCCGTTTCCCGAGCCGGGCGACGGAGGCTGGGAGGTAGCCGCACTCGGAGTGCCCGAGCTCCATGCCGAGGGCATCGACGGATCCGGGGTCACCATCGGGATCATCGACACCGGTGTGGCCTTCCAGCACGAGGCGCTCGCGAGCGGATACCGCGGTCGCGACGGGAATCACGATTACGACTGGTGGAGTCCGCTTCGGACCTACCGCACGGAGCCGGTCGACATCGCCGGCCACGGCACCGCCGTAGCCGGTCTCGCTGTCGGAGACGTCATCGGCGTCGCCACGGGCGCTGACTGGATCGCGGGTATCGCGTGCAGCGAGGGCGGCTGCCCGATGAGCGGCGTCGTGCACGCGATGCAGTTCATGCTGGCTCCCACGACGCTGGACGAGCGCGATCCCCGGCCTGACCTGCGTCCCCAGGTGGTCAACTCCTCCTGGGTGCGCGCATCCGACGATGAACCCATGCGCCGCGCGAGCAAGGCACTCACCGCTGCAGGGATCGTCGAGGTCTACGCCGCGGGCAATGACGGCCCCGCCTGCGACACCGCGAGCCCTGTCGGACACGGCGACAACACCTTCATCAGCGTCGGTGCCACGCGCGAGGACGGCTCGCTCGCCGACTTCTCCTCGCGAGGTCCCGCCACCGATGGCGGCATCGCCCCCGACATCGTCGCACCCGGGGATAACGTCGTGACTGCCACGATGGACGGCACCTACCAGTCGATCTCCGGCACGTCCTTTGCCGCGCCCCTGGTCGCCGGTGTCGTCGCCCTCATGCTGGAGGCGAATCCCGAGCTCATCGGCCAGCCCGAGGAAGTCCTGCGCATTCTGCGCTCAACCGCGCGGGGCATGCCGGATGACCAGTGCGGCGGGCCACCCGATGCCATCGATGGCGTGCCCAATGACGCGACCGGCTGGGGCTTCGTCCAAGCCGCGGAAGCGGTCGAGGCCGCTCGGACCTGGCAGCGCTAGCGACTCGACGTGCTGGTCGGCACGTAGGGGCACGTGAGGTTGCCGGGCCGCTCCAGGCGCATGAGATACGTCGTCACCGCGTCATTGACGCAGCGCGAGGGTGTGATGCCGTAGAGCACGTGACCGACTCCCTCGTAGGTGATCAATGACGAGCCCGTGAAATAGGTCGCCATCTCGCGCGCCCACACCCACGGCGTCGCTGGATCACCCGTCGCATTGAGCACGATCGGGGGCGTCGCCAGGCGCAGCGGTCGCGTGAGTCTCGTCACGGGATGGTCGAAGGCGGGCACGCCCGCGCACCAGCTGAGCCAGGTGAGGGTCAACTGCCCGGCTCGGGCGGAGCCGATCGCGGCACTTCCGCTTGCCCACGCGGCGGCCTGCTCCGTGGTCGGCCGATCGGTGAAGTCACCGCACATCACGAATCGCCTTGCGTAGAACGATCCGTAGTCGACATCGGCCCGGGCTGCCCGGGGCAGCCCGAAGAGGGCGGCGTACGCCTCGTCGATCGCTGCAATGGCGTCGGGGATCAGCGCCTGGGATGCCGCCGCGCTGAACATCACGCCGAGGAACGAGGCACGGGTGACCTCACGGCCCTCGGCATCGATGTAGGTGCGATTGTTGAGTGCGGAGATCACGCGATACATGCGCGTGCCGTGGACTCGTCCGATACTCGCGGCCAGCATGTCGAGTGCTGCCTGATGAGACGCGCCGCTCACGGCGGCCAACTCACGGAGCGAGGAGTTGGGCTGCACCGATCCGTCGAGCACGGTCGCGCGCAGGCGCTCGGGGTAGCGCTGTGCGTAGACCAAGCCGACGCGGGTGCCGTAGCTCATGCCCCAGTAGGTCCACTTCGCTATGCCGAGCTCGCGGCGCAGGGCATCGAGATCGCGGACGACGAACTCCGTGCCGAGGTACGGCGCGATGTCACGATTGGCCTCGAAGCATTGGCTGTTGGCCGCCGCGTTCTGGCTGAGGAACTCCTCCGTCACCGTCGGCCAGTCGATGGGGCCGGTCGTGGGGATGTCAGCGAGCGACGGAGGCAGGGTCGTGCAGTCGGTCGGGATCGGTCGACTGAGGCCGATGCCGCGTGGATCCCAGAGCACGATGTCGAAATGCCGCTTCACCCGCTGGGGCAGCGCGGACATCACTGTGTTGACGACGAGGAGCGATGACGATCCGGGTCCGCCTGGGTTGAGCGTCAGGGTGCCCCGTCGCTCTCCGTCTGCGCGGTGCACGGCGAAGGCGATCTCCGCGCTATCGGGGTTGCTCCGGTCGAACCAGTCCATCGGCACCGTGAGAGTGCCGCACCGCCAACCCTTGAGGTCCGGAAGCGGGCAGGGTCCCCATTCCACGCCGGTGCGCGCGGACGCGCGGGCCGGCTCGTGAGCGACGGCGGGTCCGACGAGTGCGGCCGAGCCGATGGCGAGCGCGGCTGCGGCCGCGAGAAGGCGTCTGTGCATGGCTAGGCAAGCTCCGTGGGAATGCTCTGCGAGTAGGTGAACACATTGTCCGGGTCGACGGCGCGCTTGACCTCGACGAGGCGCTCGAGATTGGCGCCGTAGTAGGCGCGGCCCCAGTCGTCGAGATCGGCGTAGGGCCAGTTGACGAAGGATCCCTGCTCGGTGAACTGCGAGGCGTAGGCGAAGGTCTCGCGCTGCCAGTCCTGCAGGTCGTCGATCATCGCCTGGGACTGCTCACGCCACCAGATAGCCGGGCGCAGCAGGTTGTGGCTCGAGCGGTGGACGTAGGCGGTCGCATCGGAGGGGACGTCGTTGACGACACCACCGCTCCAGCACATGAGGCGCACCTCGGCGTTGGCATCCTCGGTGCCTCCCGGGGCGTTGATGACGCGATCGACAAGCTGGTCGAGGGCGTCGGTGGGGATCGGCTCGCGGGTGAAGCGCGCCGCCTCGGCGAGACCGTGCTTGGGCATGTACGGCACGGCGAGCCAGTTGATCTGCGCGCTCCAGTAGTCGAACTCACCCATGATGTAGTCGTCCGGATCCGCCGCCTCGAACACCGGAGCGAGGACTGCGCGGGCCTCCTCCGCGCTCCCCTGATAGCAGCCATCGATGGTGAGCACGGGGAACGCTGACGCGAAACCACCCGATGCGGTGTTGCCGCCCCCGAGCGGCCTGACGTTGGTGATGCCGGTGAAACCGGAGAGCTCCGGAGGCGCCTCGAGCATGAGGCGGTCGAAGGCCGACCACGCCGCCACGATGTCGTCGCGGCCCCCGAAGCGGAAGCCATAGACCGTGATCGTGGGCTTGGGGATGCGCACCAGGTTGAAGGTCAGACGTGTGTTGATCCCGAAGTTGCCACCGGCGCCGCCGCGCAGCGCCCAGAAGAGGTCGGCGTTCTCACGCTCGCTCGCCGTGACCATCTCCCCACTCGCGAGGACGATGTCGGTCGACTCCAGGTGGTCGCAGGTCATGCCCGCCCAGCGGGCGTTGTCGCCGATGCCACCGCCGAGCACGAGCCCCGTCACGCCCACACCCGGGCACGTGCCGATCGGGAGCATCCACTCCCCTCCGCGCAGCGCATCGAGCAGGTTGGCATTGAGGGCACCCGAGCCGAGTGTCACGGTGCCGCGCGTGCGATCGACCTCGACGGAGTTCATCGCTCCCGTCGCGATGAGCAGGCCCGTGGTCGTCGACGCTCCGATGTAGTTGTGCCCGCCTCCGCGAACGACGGGCTGGACGCCCTCCTCGCGGCACCAGCGGACACAGGTGACGACGTCCTCCGGGGTGGCGCACTGGGCGATGGCGATCGGCGTCACGGACTCGTAGACGTCGTTCTGCGGGAGGTTCACTCCGGCGAAGTCGGGCATGCCCGGGGTGAGGAGGGTGCCCGTGAGCGACTTCGCAAGGGCATCAAGGGCGGATGACGAACTCGAGCTTGCGCTGGTGCACGCCGCGAGGCCGCCCGTGGCTGCGATGCCCGCAACCGCAGCGGCACCGCCGAGGAAGGCGCGCCGTGACACATGATCGATGAAGCCGGGGGGTGTGGCCACCATGTCTCCTAGGGCCGCATGGAAGCGGTCAGCTTCAACCAGTACTTGACCCGGTCCTGCCAGGGGAATGCGCTCTCGACACCTACCCAGTCATCGACCCACTTATCGGAGAGCAGGCCGTACCAGAGTTCACCCGCCACGAAGCCCTTGCCGAAGCTCAGACCCCTGATCGCGAAATCGTGTTCCTTGCGCCAGGTCGCGTAGTTGGTCCACGCCTGGTTGCCGTCTCCCTGCCCTGCCTCCAGGAGTCCGAGCTTGCTCGGGGTGATTCCGAACTTCACCAGCGTGTCCGCCAATTGGCCCGACGTGGGCACGAAGGCCGTCGCAGTAATGCCGATGAAATCGTTGGCGTCACCCAAGGACTCGCCCACGCGCTTGAGGAGGTCGAGCACGAGGCTGAAGGTGATCTCGGGCTGCTTCAGTCCTTCCAGGGACTTCATGAGCGCGTTCAGGGCCTCGGTCGTCTCATCCGGATTGAAGGCGGTGCTCACCGAGAGCGGGATCTTGGTGCTCTCGATGATGGTGGCCACCTGCTCCACCACCGGCTTGGTCAGCGAGTTGAGGATGCGCACGTCCGTGCTGCTACTGCCGTTGTCGCCCTCGAAAACAAAGGCAAGGGTCACCATGATGTCTGCGGTGAGCGTGGTGCTGGTGCCGATGAACTGCGTCTCCTCGAGCGGGCGCACCGCGAGTTCGCCCTCGAACCACGCATCGCCCGTGCCATCAGGGATGGAGGCTTCCTCGCCCGGCTCGACCGATCCGGTCTCCTGCGGAGAGTCGGTCACCCACGCCCACTTCGTGCTGCCCGGGACGCCTGTCGTGGACTTGATACGGAGTACTGCGACGAAAGGCTCGTCGCCGTCGCTGACGAAGGAGTCTTCTTCGACTTCTTCCGGTCGAACGATGTCGTAGCCGACGAAACCCTTGAGGGTCGACGCGACCTCCCCCGATGAGGAGGCCGACTCCACGGGGGCCGTGCCCGATGTGCCGCAGGCCGCAAGGAGTCCCGCGAGCACGAGCACGGTCGCGACTCGGACGGTCCTCATGTCAGTTCCTTCCCAGAGCGGCGAGGGCCACGCGCGCGAACTCGGCGTACCCCGCCTTATTGGGGTGCACACCGCTGTCGCCGGCGATGAGGTACGGCGTGCCCGGGCACCATCCGGTGTCGACGTACATCTCGGCGAAATTCTCCTGGGTCGGCGTGGACTGGTTGCTGGGACCGTCGGTCCCGGTGCCGTCCTTGGCCGCACCGAAGCAGTCGGCCGCGGTGTAGTCACCCGGGGGGACCCCCACGGCGAACTCCGGGTCAGCGGAGGTCAGGCGTGATCCCTCCGAGTGCGCGGACGTGACGGCGTCCATGGCCTTGGCGATGGTCGCGTTGAGCTCCTCGCGGGCGATGAGCAGGCCCGCAGGCGTGTAGTTGCCGAGTGCGAGCGCAGGCACCACCTGCGGGTAGGTCAGGACCAGGATCTGGGCATCCGTGCTGTCGAGCAGTCGCGTATAGACGGTGACGAGGGCGTCGTAGGTGCCGTCCTCGGTGATGATGCGGTTGAAGCATGCGCGGAGTTCCGCCTCCTGGCCGGGTTTGTCGTAGGCGTCGCATCGCTCGCCCTCGCCGAGGATGACCTTGCCCAGGGTCGGGTTGCCCCCCAGTGTCATGAGCACGACGTCGGGGTCCTTCGCGGCGACGGCATCCAGGCCCTTGGCTCCATCGATCGTGAAGAGATCCTCAGCCCACTCCCGGCCGGTCGATCCGGAGATCGCGTAGTTGACGTACGACTCGGCGGGTACGCCGAGTCCCTGGGCGACCTGCGCGGCCCACGAGACCTGGTTGCCGTAGCCGTAGTCGGGGGCGAAGACGAGGGGCTCCTCGGCGGTGCGCGCCGTGCCGTTGGAGGAGCACAGGTCGTTCTTCTTGTCGGCAGGGATGGTGCCCTCCCCGACGCAGGTGAAGAACTCTTCGCCGGTCATCTCGGTGCCGTCGTCATAGAAGCCGAATCCCGCCGTGAAGCTGTCACCGAAGGCGACGATCCGCTCTGCTCCAGCAGGAGCTCCGGAGGATGCCGATTCGATGGGGGTTGCGGCTGTCGACCCGCAGGCGGCTAGGCCAAGGGCGAGCAGGGGAACGGCGAAGAGACGAGCGCGCATGCCAGCACTCTAGGTAGAAGGGGTGCGCGAGGGGCGAGAGTATTCGGATATCTCACGCGGGTCCCTTCGCGACCGCAGTTCGCGGCTAGCCTGCCCTCATGCGCTTCGCTTCTCCGGTCATCATCGCCGTCTCGCTGGCACTCACGGTCTCTGCGTGCACGTCCAGCCCGCCCGAGTCGGCGACCTCGAGTCCGACGCCCAGCGTCGTGGAGCCGACCGACGATGGTGCCATCGCGGCCGCGGGCACGCCCGTCGCCGATGTGCAGCCGTGGCTCGCGGGTGTTGTCCCCGGTGGCGACGCGAGCGGGCCGGTGAGCCCGACGGACTGGCCGTCGGCCACAGTGAAGGCTGCCGGGACCTCGACGTCTCTCACGCCCACGCTGGTCGCACCGGGCATCGACGGCGAAATCCGCGTCGAGATCGTGGACCTCAGCGCGGGCGGCGGGTTCGGCGCCGATGGCACCGGGGAGGCCACCGAGCTCGTCTGGTCCGGGAGCGGTCGTGGAGCAGGCACCGAGGTGCCCGCCGACACGCTGCGCCAGGGAGCGACCTACGCCTGGCGGGCGTTGCGCAATGAGCAGGTCGTCGGCGGGCCGTGGGGATTCGGCGTCGACGTCGTACGCACGGGCAATGCACCGATGGACCAGCTCTACGGCGTAAACGTCAACATGGTGAGCGGCGTGGTCTCGACACGCTGGGCCAGTCCGTCCTTCACAGGCGCCGCCGGCGGCATCGTCATCGCCCTGGGTTACCGCGCACCCGTGGAGGCGAAGCCCGTCAGCTTCCCCGGCCTGCCTGCCGGCTGGTCGTGGGACCTCCCGGGTTCAGGCCTCATCGAGGCACGCGAGTCCGAGATCACATCCGGATCGGGCGATGACGCGGGGCCGCGAAGCGTCGTCCTGCTCAACGCGCAGGGCATCGGCCAGACCTTCGTCCGGACGGAGACGGGTGCCTACGTGCCCGGGCTCGCCGACGGTACGGCGACCGGATACGGCTCCGCCGGCACGCTCATCCGCATCGGCGACGGGATCTGGCAGTTCACCGCACCCGACGGCACCCTCACGCGCTTCGAGGGCGGCCGCACCGTGTCGGAGTGGAACGCCGGCCTGCCGACTGTCGCCTACACGTGGGATGCGGATGGCCGACTGCTGTCGATGGGCGACGGCATCTCCCGCACGCTCTCGATGATCTACGCCGGCACCGGCGACTGCCCCGCCGCGAGCTGGGGCAATGGCTTCGATGTCGCCGAGGGCATGTGGTGCGCGACCGTCAATCCCGATGGGTCGGTCACGGGTGTCGGATACACGGGCGGACAGATTGGCCTGATCGCCGATGCGGGCGGAGTCAGCGCCGGGTTCGGCTGGGATCGTGCCGGTCGCCTCAGCGCCGTACGCAGCACGAGCGCCGCGGCCGCTGCCGCGACCGCCGGCGGCGCGTGGGCCGGACCTGAGTTCACGACGCAGATCGCCTACGACGCCGTCGGCCGCGTGGAGTCCCTCACTGCGCCAGCTCCAGCGCCCGGAGTGGATCGCGTGCAGAGGTCGTACTCCTACCCCGCCGACGCCTCGTCCAGTGAGCTGACCGCGTCAGCCACGCAGTCCGTCGTCGGCAACGGCGCACCGCGACTGGTCTCCTCCGACCTCGGCTCGGGCCGCGTCCTGGAGATCACGGTCGAGTCCGAGACCTGGAAGACCCTCAAGCGCCGCGACGTCGACGGTCGCAGCACGACGGTGAAGTACGACGAGGAGTCCGGGGTCGTCCTTCAGGGCACGGACGAGACCGGGCGCACCGTCCAGACACTCACGGACAAGGACTCCATCGCCACCGAAGTGGTCGGGCCCTTCGTCGGCTCCGACCAGGGCGCGATGCGCAACGAGCGATTCCTCGACGCGACGATCGACAACCCTGCCGCGGGCACGGACTCCCCCACCACTCCCTGGTACGGACTCGCGGCCGTGGTGTGGTCCGACGATGCAGGGACGCCGGCCTACTGGGACCGCGACCTCCTCGGCGACTCGCTGTCAGCTGAACTCAACGTGCCCGGATCGTGGAACGCCGTCGCGACGGGCACCTGGAAGGTGCCGGAGAGCGGCGTCTGGAAGGTCGAAGCCACGTCCTCCGACGGCGTCGGTATCGACGTAACCCTCGACGGCGTCCGCTGCACCAGCGACGTCGGCGAGCCCTGCGAGATAAAGCTCTCCAAGGGAGATCACGCGCTCGCGCTCAGCCTCGTCGGTCAGGGTGCCGGATCTTTCGCCGTACGCGCAGGGCGCGGAGGGGATGCGCCCAAGGCCCTGCCGATCGACGCACTGCGCCCCGGCTACCGTGCGGCGACGCTCATGTCGATCAACGACGTCGTCGACGGTCGCAATGTGGGCACGCAGGTGATCGAGAACTCCCGGCCCTGGTCCCCCTCCCCGGAGTCGATCCGATCGGCAGGCGACCTCGTCACCCGCTTCACCTACGAGCCCACGGATCCCCGGAAGGGGAGCTGGGGCCGACCTCTCGACACGACGACACCGGGCGGGGCGGTCCTCTCCACGTCGTACTACGGCAACGACGAGCAGGTCGAGGACCCGTGCACCGGCACTTCCTCCCCGCAGGTCGGCCAGCCCAAGACCCAGGTGCGCTACGACGGCGTACGCGTGACGACGGTCTACAACGCCCAGGGCTATCCCGCGTCCGTGACGACGGAGGGCGCAGGCGGCGAAGGCCAGCGCACCTGCGCGACGTACGACCCGGCCGGCCGTCCGCTCACGACGAGCACGAAGACGCTCGGCGGCGAGGAACTGGCATCCTCGTCGACGGAGCGGGTCTGGCAGGACGGTCAGCTGGTCACCACGGTGACGTCAACGTCACCGCAGGGCACCTTCACCACGCGCTCGGTCACCGACATCCTCGATCAGATCGTGTCGTACACCGACGCATGGGGCACGACCACCGACTACACGCTTGATGCCGAGGGGCTCATCGTGAAGCGCACCACGACGCCCAAGGGTGCGTCCGCGCCAGCCCTCGTGGTCGAGTACGGGTTCGAGAAGGGCAGCGGCTCGCTCTCCACGGTGAGCGCCAACGGGGAGGTCCTCGCCGCACTCGACTACGCCGAGACAGGGCTGCTGGACTCGGTGACCTACCCCGGCGGCGTCACCGCGACCTACGCTTACGCCGCCCCGGGCACGGTGGAGTCGATGGCCCTGAAGACGGCAGACCTGACCTTCAGCCAGGACCGCGAGCGCAATGCCGCAGGTCGCACGCTGGCGAGCACTCTGCGCGTGCGCAGCGACGGCGATGACGTGCTGCAGTCGCGCTGGGAGTACGGGTTCGATGACGCCGGGCGCCTGACGAAGGCGACGCTCAGCAGCAAGGGCGATGTCGACGTCGTGGGCGGTGACAAGCGCACCTTCACCTACTCCTACGGCTCACCCGAGGCGTGCCCGACGACGGCGGGAGCCGACTTCAACCGCACGGGTGGCAGCCGCGACGGAGTCGACTTCGTCACTTGCTACGACGCGAAGTTCCGCATGGCGTCCACCACGGATCCGCGCCTCGCGGCGAAGGGCAAGGCGGAGGCGACGTACGACGCACTCGGTCGGCTCACGGCCCTCAGCGGCGACGTCCCCCTCGAGATCACCTGGGGAGCAGGCACGACGCCCCTGGCGATCACGCAGGGCGGTGCCGTGACGACACTCACCAACAGCGGGCCGAGCCTCATCGAGTACGCCGTGGACGGAGTCGCGACTCGACTGTCCTACGCGTCCGCGGGGCAGGCGCCCGCCCTCCTCCTCGACGATCAGGGCAAGGTCACCGCCATGCTCGTGGGCCTGCCCGGCGGAGCCCTCGCGCGGCTCGACGCCGCCGGCGCGCTCTCGCAGATCGACTACACCGACATCTTCAGCGCCGCGCTCACCAGCACGGCACCGGACGGCACCTCGCTCGGCTCCGGGCAGGCGCATCTCGCGACGCGCTTCGGCCCCTACGGTGAGCCGCTCGTCTCCTCGGATGCGCTCGCGCCGGCAGCGACCTACGGCTGGCAGGCGGGGCCGCGCAATCCCACGGTCGGCGGGTGGCACGACATCACCCTCACGGCGCGTCCCTACCACCCGTGGCTCGGCCAGTTCCTCGCCTTCGACCCGGCGGTCGGAGCGTCGACCACGGGCTACGGCTACGGCGATGGCAGCCCTGTGGACCGCCCTGACTTCAGCGGCAACTTCCCGATCTTCGAGACGCTGGCCATCGCCGGCGGAATCCTCGCCGGGGTCGCAGGCGTCGGCATGGGCCAGGTCAAGGTCGGCGCCAGCAAGGCGGGTCGCACTCTCGTCATCGGGGGCGCCGCTGTGGGCGTAGCGGCGGCCGTGACCGGCATCGTCGGCACCTGGACCACCGAGACCACCGACTCGAGCCAGGGACTCCAGATCGCCTCCACCGTCGTCGCAGGTCTGGGCATCCTCGCGATCGGGGGCGCCGCGGCGGTCCAGAAGTATCGCGAAGCGCAGTACATGACCAAGCTGCGTGCCTACGCCGACGACGCCATCAAGGCCTCCGAGGTCGCGTACACGAAGGAGTTGCAGAGCCTGCGACAGCAGCAACTGGCGATGTACGCCCCGGGCCTCACGGCCGAAGAGGGTCTGGAGTTGGTCGCCAAGTACGAGGAGAGCAAGGCAATCCTGGCCGAACTCATGGGCCGCTACCAGGGTAAGCAGGTCCACATGGACGCCCTGCACAAACAGGACCTCGAGTTCCTGAGCTTCTACAACGGCGAGCGGCCGCGGTGGTTCAACTGACCTGATCCGCACGGCCGATCGGCTACAGGCGATCGGCCGTGCGGTGGTCGCCCTCGCGCGAGGGCATGCCCTCGCAGCCACCCTCGACGGGGCAGTCCTGCGGATCCGCGGCTCCCGCCTCGCCCTGCTCGGCCTCCGCGGCCTGCTGCGGCTGCTGACCGCCGCCGAGCAGGAGCTGGAAGCCGGCCACGGTGAGCGAGGCCTGCGTGATCGTCTTCAGCAGCGTGGGCTTCTCGTTCGCCACCTGCGATGAGGCGCGGATGGCGCTGTCGGCGAGCTCATCGGCGCTGTCGATCACGGAGGATGTCGCCTTCGACGCCTCCTTCCACGCCTTGTATCTCCCGGCACCCCAGGTCGCCATGTCGATGCCGACGGAGATCGCCTCGAAGACGAGATCCGTCGTCGTCAACTCCTCGAAGCCGCCTCGCTCCCACGCGGTCACCGAGAGCTGCGCCGCGCTCGTCGTCAGGGAGATCGCCAGCACGATGGCGAAGGATCCGGGCAGCATGATCGACGCGGTGATGCTCGCCACGGCGAGCACATTGCGCGCGAAGTCGAACCACGAGTAGGCGCCGGTGGGGTCCGAGTAGTTGACCGGATCGGCCTCGGCGAAGCCGTAGCCGGTCGAGGAGGATCCCGGGACAGGGTCGAAGGCGAGATAGGCGCCGAGCGCGGGCAGATAGGGCCGCGCGAGGGACAGCACGAGGCCGGAGCCGCCGGAGAGTGTGGGCTCCAGGCGCGAGAATCCGTAGCCGTAGGAGGGCGGATCGGCTGCGAGCGCGCCTGCGGACGGCCGGCCCGTCTCCAATGGTTCGCCGAACGGGCCGAGGGCCTCGGCGAGGACTCCTCCGCCGGCGCCCCGCACGGCCTGGCCACGGGCATCGGTGCGCACCACGACCTCGCCGCGGATGCCCGGGTGATCGAGGACGACATCGCCACTTGCCAGGGACTTCTTCCACAGCGCGCCACCGGGCAGCAGCAGGCGCACCTGCGTGGGACTGCCCTGCCCATCGAGCAGCAGTCCCGGGGCGATGGCGGTCGGATTGGCATAGGCCATGAGGGTGGTGGTCGAGGCCGAGTCATCCGACGTGCGTTGTGCGACCAGGCGGCCGAGCGCATGCGCGAGGTCGGAGGTGACCGGCACGGCACCCATGCCGTCGACGATCGTGGCGGGCAGGCCGCCCCAACTCCAGTCCAGGCTGAGCGTGGCTCCCTCGGCCTCGCTCGACGTCAGCCGGCCGAGCGCATCCCAGGAGAGCCGGGCCGAGCCGCCCTGCGGGGCCATGAGCGGATCCGTCGTCGATACGGCGCGCCCCGCACCGTCGTAGCAGGTCACGTAGTCGCGATCGTCGCGTCGCCCGCTCGTGCGATCGAGGTCGATACCGGGATCCCCCGACGTGCCGCACGAGGCGTCCTGTGGGCCGAAGCGGTAGTCGAAGCGCCGCCGATCGGCGCCCACGCCCGCCTGGTCGCCCTCGACGTCGAGGATCGCGGTCGACAGGCGCGCCGCCTTGTCGTAGGCGTAGCCCCATTCGCGCTTCGTGCTCGCCTCGCCCGCGCGCACGACCCGCGTGGTGCGGGTGGAGATGCGGCCGGCGTCGTTGGTGCCGGTCGCATCGGTGACGAGCGAGCCGTCTGCCAGGGTGATCGCCGTCGACTGCACCGTGCCGTTGGGGCGGTACTCGAACTCCTGGGAGACGGCGGAGGCGTATTCCACGCTCGCGACTCGCCCGGCACCGTCGTACCGGACTCGGGCGATCTCCCTCCCGTCGATTGACATGCGCGTGGGCCGACCCGTATCCGCGTCGAACTCCTGGCTCGATGTCACGAGTTCCTTGCCGTCGACCGAGGTGGTGCGGCTGATCTGATTGCCCTGGACGTCATACCGATAGTCGAAGACCGCTCCGGTGAGGTCGCGATAGGTGACCAAGCGGCCCAGGAGATCGACGGTCGTCTCGGTGACCGCCTGCGCGGGGAATATCTCGCCGGGGGGAGTGGTCGTCACCTGCGTGCGCGTGCGGCGCGGGTCGCCCTCGACCCCAGCGCTGACGATCGCCTCCTCCACGAGATCGCCCTTGACGCCGTAGAGACGTGACGACGTGACACTGCCATCGCTCGCGAACGTCCAGCAGGCGAGTTCGCCCGCCTGGCCGCCGGTGCGGATGGCGATCGTGCGGCCGGCGGCATCGAACCATCGCTCGACCACGACCCCGTCGGTGCGGGTGATGGAGCGCACCTGGCCCGCCTGCGGCGCGGCTGCGGCATCCGGGCAGGGCGGTGACTCACTGGCGCCCGTGACCGGCCAGTACGCCGTTGTCGTGACCCGACCGCCCGGCGTGGTCGCGGTGAGCTTGCGACCCCAGCCGCCCTGGCCGACCGGCTCGTAGGTCGCGCGCGAGACGCGACCCCCGGGCGACTCCACCTGCGTGGGGCGCCCGGTCCAGGGCTCGTCGTACGTCGTGTAGGTGTCGAAGGCGGAGCCCTCGGCGAATCGGTCGTTGGTCAGCGTCGCCGTCTGGACCCCGAATCCCGGCGTGACCGATGACATGACTTCGAGCTTTGACGGCAGCCTGCCGCCTCCGTCCACCTCGGCGCCCACGCGCAGGCTCGACTCGGCGGTGCTGGAGGACATATCGATGCGCAGAGCATGCTCGCCGTCGCGCAGATCGAATCGGCAGATGCCATCGGAGTCCGCCTCGCAGGGTCGGTTGTCGACGTACACCGTGACGTCTGCCTCATCCGCGGCTCGCACCTGCAGAGCCCACGTCGTCGCTTTGCCGTCCCCGGCGCCGGTATCCGTGCGCCAGGTCCCCGCGAAGCGGCCCGACCACGAGCCCTGGCCCACCGGACTCGCAGCCCAGTCGACCTCCACGCGCCCATCGCGCGCGATCCAGCCCCCGGCGGCAAGGGGACCTGTCGCTCCCGGCGACGCCCAGTAGTCGGCGGCCAGTCCCTCGTACGCCTCGCCATCGCGCATCTGGTCGACCTGCGTGGTCTGCGAGAACGCGGCATCACCCACGGTCGAAGGCCCGGTGAAGCCACTGCGCCGCCCTTCGCCGTACGTGTATCGGGTGACGCGACCCTCGTAGTCGGTGATCGACTCGACCCGCCGGCCAGACTTGTCCCAGGCCATGGATGTCGTCGCTCCGTCGCGATCACGGCGCGTGAGCGGACGCCAGTCGGCTGCACTCACGGTCATCTCGAAGAGCCGCCCTTGGCCGATCGATGACTGCAGCGGCTGGACCCCGGCACCATAGGAAAAGTCGCCCGCGAGGGATCCTGCGATGACGGCTGCACTCACCGGGGTCGCATCGAGGGACGCCTGCTGCGAGATCAACGGGTACTCGTAGAGGTGCACGAGCCGCTCCGCACCGGGAGCGGGTGCCCCCTCGGCCACACCCCACACTCGACCCGAGGGGTCGTAGGCAACCTGCGTGAGCACGTCGGTGGCCGCGCGATCGACGGTGCCCGAGGCGACAGCCGCGTTGGCCATCGGCTGGCGCACGGCCGCGAGGCGCCCGGAGGCATCCCACCCGATTCCCAGTCCGATCTCGCTCATCGGTCCGGGGCCGCCGACGGCATCGGCGATGAGCCCGATCTGCGGTGTGCCAGCGGCATCGACGTAGTGGATCTGCGTCGACGTGCCGTCCCACCAGGTGACCTGGCACAGCATCGCTTCCGGCGCAGCAACGAATCCCGATGCGACAGGGCAGTCCGCGCCGTAGGCGAAGTCGATCGTGCGCTCGCTCGGATCGGTCACCGTGCGGGGCAGACCCTCACCCGTCCACTGGACTCGGCCGGCGAGGAGCCCCGAGGGGTACGACGCGACCGGTCGATCACCCTGGAACTCGGTGATGTCGCCATTGGTCTCCGTGAGCTGCCAGATGTCGCCTTCCCGCACCAGGGTTCCGGACGTCGCCGCGTCCATCCGGCGGCCGTTGGACCAGGTCTGCGTGTAGACGCCTACGTCGTTGCGGGTGAAGGTCATCGATCGTCCGGTGACATCGGCGACGTAGACCGAGGTCGGCACTCCATCGCGCACCGACTCCGACGGCTCGAATGTCGTCCACCGCGATGCGAGCGGCACGCTCATCCGCCATCCCGCCGGCATGCCGGCGCTTGAGGTCTGGCCGGGCTGGTAGGTGAGGAGGGCGAATGCCTGCCCGGCGACCGTCGGGTAGGAGCGCGAGGTCCAGGTGAGGGTCGGCACGCCGGTGATGAGGTGCGTCGTCACGCCGCCGAGCGCATCGCGGGGAGCGAGGCCGGGACGCGTCGCGTCGATGTTGAGCGAGAAGGGTCCCGCCCAGTCCCCGGAGGGGGCGTTGGCATTGCGTGCACGCCAGGAGTACTGCCGACCATCCTCGAGGGTGCCCGGGGGCACCTGCCATTCACGGCGCGAGCCCCCCGACGCCAGTGGCTCGTCGACGCCCGGCTCGTCGCCGGCCGAGACGTCGTAGATCTCGAAGGTCACATCCTCGGCCTCGACCTGCGCAGGGGCGACGAGCGTGGGCGTCACGGACACGGCGAGGCCGGAGGCATCGAGAGCCGACGGCGGGAAGGCCTCCGGAAGGGCCGGACCCGAGCCCGCCGAAGGGGGCAGCGCCCCCGCCTCAACCGCAGGTCGCAGCCCCGCTGCTGCCGGAGCGCCCGCGTCGGCAGACTGCGATGCGGACTCGACCGGGGCAGGAGTCGGCGGTGTCGAGGTGCACCCCGCCAGCACAGCGAGCGCGCTCGCCAGCGCGACGAACCCCGAAGCGCGCCTCACTTGTTGGTGATCGTCGCGAGCCAGGAGGCTCCAAACGCGTAGGAGGAGCCAGCGCTCCCGCCCGTGGAGGCGCACTCGATCGAAAGCTGGGACTGGGCCAGCGAGGACGCGTCGCTCTGACAGGAGATCAGCGCCTGCTCGACCTGCTTGCCGTTCTCGTTCACCTTCTTGATGGACGGCCTGCCGCCATTACCGCGGACGCCGTCGAGTTCCAAGGACGCAGCGATGCGCAGGGTGACGTTCTTGTCGAGGAACTCACGGGACGCCGCCGGCATCCTCGTGGTGAAGGTCAGGCTCGCATCGGGCCAGCAGGCATTCTCCGCAGAGGTGGCACCCTTGCGGCAGGCGTAGACCTCACCCGTCGATGACGTGATGTTGATCGGCTCGAGCTTCAATTGCAGCGTGGTCTTCGCGTTCCTCGCGAGAGCGTAGGCACCCACCGTGATGACGTTTCCGTCACCGGGCCCCACCACCTGGCCCACGGGCGACTTGCGCTGCGCCCACTGCGCCCCCTGAGTGAGGCTCGCATCCACGATGCGCCAGGCGAGGAAGAGCTTTTCGTTCTTGAAATCCCCCCCGGGATTCTTGGCCGGATCCTGCTTGTACACCTTCACCGTGGCGTCCTTGCCCACTACCCCAGTCCACGTGGTCTTGATATCGACCCGCATCGGTGCCGTCCAGGCATAGGTGTCGTAGACGAAGTCCCACTTGTATCCGCTGTTGTACGTGTCCGTCCAGCAGCCCACCACGGAAGAGTTCCGCACCTCGCAGCTCGGGTATGTCTTCACGTCCTTGGTGTCGTTGTCGCGGGTGTCCCATGGCGCCTTGATTTCCGCCGACGCGAGGGCGGAATCGATGCAGCCGCGATCCTTGGTGAAGGTGGACACACTGCCATCCTGGCTGCGGTCGACATTGGTGCACTTCCACCACACGTAGCCGTTGGGGTCGCGCGCCCAGTCACGATCCTCCTGATGTCCCCACCAGCCGGGGTGATCGCTCCAGACCTTGCCGTCCCAGTAGTAGTACGTCTGCAGGTTCGACACGCCCATCGGCGGCCGGGCGCACTCCCACTCGCCTTCCTCATCGTCAAAGTTCCACGCCTTCTCACCCGTCTGCATCAGCCAGACGACGTCGGTGTTGGACGGATCGACATCGGTACGGGCGCGGAAATCGTTGCGGAGCCAGACGACATCGAGGTTGTTGTAGATGCGCGCATTGGCCGTGACGTCATCTCGCGAGCGGCACTTGGACTTCGGGTGCTGCTCTCCCGCCACCTCGCCCTCCCCGGCCGACTCCACCGGCGCCGGGCTCGAAGCCGGTGCGGCGTCCGAGGAGGAGGTACCTGATGTCGACGTGCCTGATGTGCAGGCGGCAAGCGCGAGCGCCCCCGCCACAGCGACTACCACCGCGTGCATCTTCCTGGCCATGCTCCGAGCGTACGTCGCACGAGGCGGGAGTGCGGGGTGATGTTCGGGTTTCTCACACGTGCCGGGCCCGGGCTACGTTCCCCGGGATACCTTCGCGCTATGCGCACTCGCCAGCGACTGTTCGCCGCTGTCGCCGTCACGGCGAGCCTTGCCATGGTGGCCACCGGCTGCACCACCTCCACTGAGCCGTCGCCGACGCCCTCCGCCGCACCCGTGGAGACCGCTGAGACGTCCGGGGGAGTCGCCGCGTCGTCGATCAACGCGGCGGACGTCCAGCCCTGGGTCGCGGGGACGGTCCCGGGTGGCGATGCCACCGGGCCGACGTACCCGACCGAATGGCCCGACGCCCCCGTGATCGGAGGCGGGCAGACGACATCGCGCACGCCCACGCTCATCGTCCCCGACGATGCACGGCTCTCCGGCGATGTGCAGGTGCAGATCGTCGACCTCGGCATCGGCGGTGGCTTCGGCCTCGACGGCCGCGGAGAGGCGACCGGTATCGCCTTCGAGGGGCGCCGCAGCACACGAGGCTTCACCGTCCCCGCAGACACCCTGGTCGACGGGGGCACCTACGCCTGGCGTGCCGGCAGCCCCGACGACTGGGCGGGACCGTGGGTCTTCACGATCGACACCGTCCGCTCGCAGAACGCTCCGGTCGACTCGGTGGGCAACATCAACGTCAATCTCATGTCGGGAGTGCCGGCCGCGCGATGGACGAGTCCCGAAGTGTCCGGGGCGCTCGGCGCCTTCGGCATCGGCGTGATCTTCCGACCCGGCAGCCCCGCGACTCCAGGACTCCCCGAGGGCTGGAACTGGGTGCTCCCCGGGAGCGGGTTCATCAGCCTGCAGGAGTCCGAGGTGATGTTCGGCGATGCGGCCGACGTATCGCTCTTCGGTGGTGATGCCGGCCCCCTCAGCGTGACCCTGCGCACCACCAACGGCGCCGGCCTGACCTTCGTGCGCACGGAGACCGGCGGCTACGTCCCGGGCCTGTCGGACGGCACCGCGACGGCGTACTCGCGCGGTGGTGTGCTCACGCGGATGAGCCCGAACACATGGCAGTTGTCCACTCCCGACGGCTCCATGACGCGATTCGTGGACGGCCGCGCCGTGAGCGAGTGGTCACGCGGCAACCCGGTCGCCAACTTCACCTGGGACGAGCAGGACCGCCTCGTCAGCGTCAGTGACGGCACCTCCCGCACGACGACACTCGCCTACGCGGGCGGGTCATGCCCGGCGGTGGACTGGGGCAACGGCTTCGATGTCGCCGACGGCATGTGGTGCTCGGCGACGTACGCCGACGGCACCGTCACCGGCATCGGCTACGTCGGCGGCCGGATCGGGCTGATCGCCGACCCCGGCGGATTGGGCACGGGCTTCGGCTGGGACGGCGCCGGTCGCCTCGCCGCTGTGCGCTCTCCGGGTGCCACCGCAGCGGCAGCCACCGCGGGAAATGACTGGGCCGGGGCGGACCTCACCACTTCTGTCGCGTACGACGGTGTCGGTCGTGTCGCGTCCCTGACGTCCGCGGCGACAGCACCCGGAGGCGAGCGGCTGACACGCACCTACACCTACCCGACGGGCGCACCGCGCGACGGCGAGCTGAAGGCGGCGGTCATGCAGGAGGGTGGTCCCTCCGCGGGGACCGTCCTTCAGGTCACCGCGACAGCCGACCGCTGGCAGGTAACCGAACGGGTGGAAGCAGGTCGGCTGACGACCACCACCGACTACGACACGGCAGGGGTCGTCACGCGGGGCACCGACCCGCAGGGTCGCACCCTCACGACGAAACTCGACGACGAGGCGCTCATGCGCACGTCGACAGGGCCGTACACCGGCTCCCCTGACGGCGCGCTCCGGACCGATCGCACGCTGGACGCCACAGCGACGAATCCCGAGGCCGGCGCCACCTCACCGACCGAGCAGTGGCACGGCCTCTCCGCGATGGTGTGGTCCGGTGATGAGGGCCGGGCCGAGTGGTGGGACGAGCGCACCCTCGAGGAGCGCGGTGTGGGCGGAGTCGTCGGCACCGAAGGCGAGTGGGAGGCCCAGGCATCCGGACTCTGGAAGGTGCCCGAGTCGGGCGTCTGGACGATCGAGGCGACGGCCTCCGACGACCTGCGCATCGAGGTGCTCGTCGACGGCGTTCGGTGCCCGGAGGGCGACGGCTGCGAGATACGCCTGGACCAGGGCGAGCACAACCTCGCCATCGCCCTGCGCGGCAAGGGGAGGGGATCGTTCAGCGTCAAGGCGGATCGGGGCGGTGAACCCACGCGCATCCCCATCACGCAGGTGCGGCCGAACTTCAACACGGCGACGGTCGTATCACTCAACGACAACGTCGAGGGTCGCAATGTCGGCTCGCAGGTCTACGACTTCGCTCGGCCCTGGACCCAGGCACCCGAGAGCGTCACCGCAAGCGGCGGCCTGCGCACGGCGTTCACGTACGAGCCGGAGTCGCCCGCGTCCGATCAGTGGGGCCGTCAGACGGGCACGCGCACCGCCGGCGGCGCCACCATGGCGACGGCGTACTACGGCGCCGACGAGCAGGCGAGCGGTGCCTGCGGCGGTGGCGGCGTACAGGGAGGACTCGCGCGCCAAATGACCCGCTACGACGGGGTCACCATCACTTTGGTCTACGACGGTGCGGGCCGTGTCCAGTCGATGGTCACGTCCGGGGACGGTGCTTCCGAGACGACCTGCCTCGCCTACGACGCTGCCGGACGGACGGTGTCGACGAGCATCGCCGACAAGACCGGCGCCACGCTGCGCTCCTCGATGTACACCTACACCTGGTCCGACGGCCGGCTCACGACGCAGCTCACCTCCACCGTCGCGGGTGAGTCCTTCACGACATCGACGACCTACGACATCGCCGGCAGGGTGCTGGAGTTCGTGGACGCATGGGGCGCGAAGACGTCATACGACTATGACGTCGAGGGCAACAACACCAAGCGCACAACGACAGCCCCCGGTGGCTCGTCACCCATCCTGACCGTGGACCTCGCACATGATGGCGCGACCGGCAACGTGACGAGGATCGACGCCAATGGCACGACGCTTGCCAAGGTGACCTACAGCGAAGGCGGACAGCCCCGGAGCGTGGACTACCCCGGCTCGGTGTCCCAGTCCTTCGACTACACCTCGGCCGGGGCCATCAGCGTCACGCAACTCACGACCAAGGACACGGTCTTCATCCAGCGCCGCGAGCGCAATAGCGCCGGTCGCACTCTCTCGTCATCCACGACGGTGGAGCAGGGGTCGAAGACCGTCACAGATGCCACATGGGGCTACGACTACGACAGTGCGGGACGCCTCATCGATGCCAAGCTCGTCACTCGCGGCGATGCCAGCACCATGGGCGGGGAGAAGCGGACATTCGGCTACGGGTACGGCTCTCAGGAGCAGTGCCCGTCCAGCACCGGTAACGACTTCAACCGCACGGGCGGCTCGCGCGACGGCATCGACTACGTGACGTGCTACGACGGTCGCGGTCGCCTTGCCTGGACGACGGACCCCCACCTGGTCGGCGAAGACGGGAAGGCGAAGGCGACCTGGGATGGCCTGGGCCGTCTCGTCGGCCTCGATGGAGCCGTGCCCCTCGCGCTCACCTGGGAGGCGGGGACGCAGGCGTCCGGCGTCACGCAGGGAGATGTCGCGAGCACCATGCTCTCGGTAGGCGGGGTCATGATCCGCGAGGACGTGGGCGGGGTCATCCGCACCCTCGGCTACTCCGGCCCGGACGCCCGGCTCCCCTCCCTCGTCATGGATGACGCCCAGAAGGTGACGGGGATGCTCGTCGGCCTGCCGGGCGGGGCCATCGCGCACCTCGATCCAGCCGGTGCGCTCGAACGCATCGATCATCCCGACCTCTTCCTCGGCGTACTCGCCTCGACGGACGCGAACGGCGCCGCGCCCGGGCTCGCGGCGCAGTACGGGCCTTACGGCGAGCCGCTCGTGCCGGCGACCACTGCCTCGATGGAGTACGGCTGGCAGGCGACTCCGCGCAATCCGACGCTGTCGGGATTCCACGACCTGACGTTCACGGCTCGGCCCTACCACCCGTGGCTCGGCGCCTTCCTCGCCTTCGACCCGGATGTGGGTGTCTCGCCCAGCGGCTACGGCTACGGCGACGGCAACCCGCTGGACAACCCCGATCCCTCGGGCATGTCGGGAGCCCTCGACATCGTCGCCCTCGTCTTCGGGATCGTGGCGACGATCAGCGGCGCTGCATCGGGCGTCGTCGCGAGGAGCTCGAATGGCGAATTCTGGGAGACGGAGTTGAAGATCATCATGGTCGGCTCCGCGACCATCAGCGGGGCCCTCGCGATCGCCCGCCAGATCCCGGCCTTCCGGGAGCAGGCTCCGCAGGACGGTGTGACGGTCGCCAGCGCGGTCTTCGCCGTACTCGGAGTCGTCGCTGCATCGGTGGGCAGTTATCGCTACTCCGGCCAGGTGGAGGTCGGCATCAAGGCACGTCAGGCTATCGAGGAAGCCCTGGAGAGATCCACCTACTCCGCTGCGAAGGATCTCGCCGAGGACTCGCTGGATGCGGGCAAGAAGGCCGTCCGGGACGACGAGTACAACCGAGTCAAGAACTTCCTGGAGAACTTCGACTAGGGCGAATTACAGGATCGCTCCGGGCGAGTACGCCGCCGCCGCGGGATGTGCTTCTGCGATGGCCTGGACGCGCTCGGATACGCGTGCGACCTGATCCCGCGCCGCTCCGGTGAAGTCCATCGGCTCGGCGATGAGCGCTTCGAGGTCGTGGCGGGAGAGGCCCAGTCGGGGATCAGAGGCCAGGCGATCGAGCAGGTCGTTGTCGGTCTCGCCCGCGCGCATGGCGAGCGCGACGGCGACCGCGTGCTCCTTGATCGCCTCGTGCGCGGTCTCGCGTCCGACGCCTGCGCGCACCGCGGCCATGAGCACCTTGGTCGTCGCCAGGAAAGGCAGGTAGCGCTCGAGTTCGCGATCGATCACCGCGGGGAAGGCTCCGAACTCATCGAGCACCGTGAGGAAGGTCTCGAAGAGCCCGTCGATGGCAAAGAAGGAGTCGGGAAGGGCGACGCGTCGTACGACGGAGCAGGAGACATCGCCCTCGTTCCACTGGTCGCCCGCGAGCTCACCGACCATGCTGGCGTATCCACGCAGGATGACGGCGAGGCCGTTGATCCGCTCGGAGGAGCGGGAGTTCATCTTGTGCGGCATCGCGCTCGAGCCGACCTGGCCGGGCTTGAAGCCCTCCGTGACGAGCTCGGCACCCGCCATCAGGCGGATCGTGGTCGCGGCGTTGCTCGGTGCGCTCGCTACCTGCACGAGGGTGGTGACGACGTCATAGTCGAGGGAGCGCGGATAGACCTGGCCGACGCTGTCGAGCAGGCGCGCGAAGCCGAGGTGGTCGGCGACCGAGCGCTCGAGTCGTGCGAGCGCGTCGGCGTCGCCATCGAGGAGGTCGAGCATGTCCTGTGCGGTGCCGACCGGGCCCTTGATCCCCCGGAGCGGGAACCGCTCGATGAGGTCGGTGAGGCGTTCGTAGGCGAGCAGCATCTCGTCCGCCCAGGTCGCGAACCTCTTGCCCAGGGTCGTCATCTGCGCCGCGACGTTGTGGGAGCGACCGGCCATCGGTGTCTCGGCGTACTGCACGGCGAGGGCACTCAGGCGGACAAGGGCGGCGACGACCTTGTCGCGCGTGAGCACGAGGGAGTCGCGGATGAGCATCTGCTCGACGTTCTCGGTGAGATCGCGGCTCGTCATCCCCTTGTGGATGTGCTCATGACCTGCGAGGGCATTGAACTCCTCGATGCGTGCCTTGACGTCATGACGCGTGACGCGCTCGCGTCCGGCGATCGAGGCGAGATCGATGTCGTCGATGACCCGGGCGTAGTCCGTGACGACGCCGTCGGGGATGTCGATGCCGAGATCGGCCTGCGCATCGAGGACGGCGAGCCAGAGCCGACGCTCCGCCGCGATCCGGTGCTCCGGAGCCCAGAGCGCGGCCATCGCCGGCGAGGCGTAGCGCTGGGCGAGAACGTCGGGGATCACGGGCACATCCTCCCAGACGCCGGGACGGCTACCGCCAGCCCAGCCACGAGCTTCTTTGCCCTAGATCCGTCACCCGGTGGCACTTTCGGAGCAAAGAAGGCACCGGCCTACGGCACGGCGGCGCGGGCGGCAATATCGGTGCGGCGGTGGGAACCGGGCAGGTCGATGCGGTCGACCCCGGCGTAGGCCCGCGCGCGGGCCTCGGCAAGGGTCGCGCCTCGCCCCACGACGGAGATCACGCGCCCGCCACTCGCAACGATGTCCGCTCCGTCGGCTCGGGTCCCCGCATGGAGTACGTCGACCCCCGGGAGTGCGTCGGCCTCGGCGAGGCCGCTGATGACTCCGCCGGTGACGGGAGACTCGGGGTAGCCCTGGGCGGCGACGACCACGCACACGGCCGCGTCGTCGCTCCACTGCAGCGGCGGCAGGTCATCGAGCGTCCCGGTCGCCGCGGCGAGCAGCAGTGATGACAGTGGCGAGTCCAGACGCGCGAGCACCACCTGGGTCTCGGGATCACCGAAGCGCGCATTGAACTCCACGACGCGCAATCCCTTCGAGGTGAGCGCGAGACCGGCGTAGAGGAGGCCGGCGAAGGGAGTGCCGCGTCGGCGCATCTCGTCGACGGTCGGCTGCAGCACGGTGCGCATCGTCTCGTCGACCAGGTCATCGGGGGCCCAGGGCAGCGGGGAGTACGAGCCCATGCCACCGGTGTTGGGACCCGCATCGCCGTCGCCGACGCGCTTGAAGTCCTGGGCCGGCCGCAGCGGCACGACGGTGACGCCATCGGTCACCGCGAAGAGAGACACCTCGGGACCGTCGAGGTACTCCTCGAGGACGACCGCGGATCCCGCATCGAGGCATGCCCGCGCATGGTCGAGGGCGGCGGCGCGATCCTCGGTGACGACAACCCCCTTGCCCGCGGCGAGCCCATCGTCCTTGACGACGTACGGCGACCCGAGGTCGTCGAGGGCGGCCTCCACTTCGGCGAGCGAGCGGCATACCGCAGGCCGGGCTGTCGGCACGCCCGCCGCAGCCATGACCTCCTTCGCGAAGGCCTTGCTGCCCTCGAGGCGCGCCGCCTCTGCGCTCGGGCCGAAGCAGGCGATCCCGCGGGCCCGCACGGCATCGGCCACCCCCGCGACAAGCGGGGCCTCGGGTCCGATCACGACGAGGCCGGCGCCGATCGCCTGCGCGAGGTCGGCGACCGCCTGTCCATCGAGCGGGTCGATCGCATGCACCTGCGCGTCCTGGGCGATTCCCGCGTTGCCCGGCGCCACATGGACGGCGTTCACCTGAGCGTCACGTCGCAGCGCCCGCACGAGGGCATGCTCGCGGGCGCCCGAGCCGACAACCAAGACGATCACAAGCCGCGAGCCTAGTCGTGCCTGGTCGGTGCCCCCTCCTACGCGACGTAGGATGACCCGGTGATGCGGGCGTGGCACGGGGGAATGCTGGCGGTCTCCGCCACTCTCCTCGCCGGATGCGGGTTCCTCCCCTTCGGTGCCTCCTCGACCAGCCCGTCGCCCAGCCCCACGGACACCATGCCGTCGGCCGCCTGCCCCGCGGGCGACTCGGTCACGCCACCGGACATCTCCGACCTCACTGTCGACGGTGTGCCTGCGGAGCAGCGCACCGCTCCCCTGGTCGTGCCCTACAACGGCCTGCAGGGCGGCTCGCCCGAGCGACCCATGGTGATGCGCCTGGAGGTGGTCACGTCCGCGAGCGGTTCTCCCGTGCGCTTCCGCGCCACCGGGGCGCTGCTGCTCGAGTCGCTCGTCGAGGACCCGCTCGGCGAGCCCGAGGTGACGGTCTTCAGCGAGAGCGGGGTCGAGCGCTGCATCGCGTCGGTCTATCTCTTCGCCACGACCGTCGGCGACGCCAACGTCTACGTCGAAGGCCTCAACTCCACCACCACCCTCATCCCCGTCGTCACTGCGGGCCAGGCGGCACGCAACATCTCGCTCACGGTCACCGACAGTTCGGTCGACTCGGGGGAGAGCTTCGAGGCACTCGTGGGTGTCACCGATGTCTTCGGCAATCCCATCGAGAACGCCGCGGTCGATCTCTCCCTGCCTCCCAAGGGTCCGGGGCGCTTCGTCACGGGCGCCAACACCTTCACCGTTCTGACCGATCCCAAGGGACGGGCATCGGTGGAGATCCAGACGCGCAAGGGCGGGTCGCTCACCGTGACCGCCAAGGGCGACCTGGCCGCCTGCTCACCGGCTGAGAACCAGTACGAGTGCCCCGCGGACCGGCCCGTGCCGGGCTTCGAGCCGGCCAGTGGCACCCAGAAGGTCAAGGTAAGCATCGTCGAGCCCACCGTCGAGGTGACCACCCCGCCCGCGGGCGCGGCGTTCAGCACCGGGGAGAAGTTCGACGTTGCCGGCAAGGCGACCGGGGTCCGCGAAGGCTCGACCGTCGCGCTCATCGTCGGCGACACCCCGCTCGGGGCGAGCACCGTCAAGGCGGACGGCACCTTCACCTTCCGCGATGTCGTCGCCCAGAAGGGCGGAAGCGGCGACCTCGGCTACGTCGTCAAGGTGGCCGACCTCAAGCCGACGCCGCTCGACATCACGGTCAAGGACTTCACCATCGTGTCGTACAAGCGCGTGGCCGCGGGGCTGCGCTTCCGCGTCGCCGCGGGGGCGTGGAAGGCCGGCACCATCATCGAACTCACGCGGGATGGCACACCGGTCAGCAAGATCGAGGTGACCTCAGCCGGGAGCGAGGTCATCCTCTTCGCACCCGATGAGCCGGGCTTCTACCAGGTGCAGGTGAGCACCTCGCGCGGCATCGTCTACGGCCTCGAGGTGCAGCCCGTCCTGTAGCCGCGATCAGCCCGTGTAGTGCTTGTCGGTGATCGAGAGCACCTCGTCGAGGATCGCCAGACCCTCCTTGGCCTCCGCATCGGTGACCGTGCACGGCGGCACGACGTGGGTGCGGTTGAAGTTGACGAAGGGCATGAGGCCGCGCTTCTTGCACTCGACGGTGAACTCCGTCATCGCCGGCGAAGTGCCTCCATAGGGAGCCAGCGGCTCCTTGGTCGCGCGATCGGTCACGAGGTCGAGCGCCCAGAAGACACCGAGGCCGCGCACGTCGCCGATGACGGGATGGCGCTCCTGGAGCTCGCGCAGGGCCGGACCGAGAACGTCGTTGCCGATGCGCTTGGCGTTGTCGACGACGCCCTCCTCGGTCATCGCATCGATCGCACCGACGATGGATGCGGCGGCGAGCGGATGGCCGGAGTAGGTGAGTCCGCCGGGGAAGACGCGCTCATCGAAGGTCGCCGCGATGGCGTTGGAGATGACAACACCGCCGACCGGGACGTAGCCGGAGTTGGATCCCTTGGCGAAGGTGATGAGGTCGGGCTCAGCGCCCCAGTTCTGCCAGGCGAACCACTCGCCGGTGCGGCCGAAGCCGCTCATGACCTCATCGGCGATCCACACGATCTCGTACTTATCGCACAGCGCACGCAGGCCCTCGAGATAGCCGGGCGGCGGCACGAGGACACCCGCCGTACCCACCACGGACTCGAGCAGGATCGCGCCGATGGTGCCGGGACCCTCGAACTTGATGACCTCCTCCAGGTGCTGCAGCGCGCGCTCGGTCTCCTGCTCGGGCGAGTCCGACCAGAAGGGGGAGCGGTAGGGGAAGGGGCCGAAGAAGTGCACCTGCTGCGACGCGTATTCATTGGGCCAGCGGCGCGGGTCGCCCGTCGCCTGGATCGCCGCACCGGTGTTGCCGTGGTAGCTGCGGTAGGCCGACAGCACCTTGTGCTTGTGCGTATGCAGGCGCGCCATCCGGATGGCATTCTCGATGGCGTCGGCGCCACCGTTGGTGAAGAAGACCTTCTGGTGGCGCGTGCCCGCGCGATCGACGATGCGCTTGGCTGCCTCGCCGCGCATGTCATTGGCGTGCTGCGGGGCAATCGTGGCGAGGCGCGCGGCCTGATCCTGGATCGCCTTGACGACCTTGGGGTGCTGGTGGCCGATGTTGACGTTGACCAGCTGGCTCGAGAAGTCGAGATAGCGATTGCCGTCGTAGTCCCAGAAATAGGAGCCTTCCGCCGCCGCGATAGGAAGTGGCTTGATCTGAGCCTGGGCACTCCAGGAGTGGAAGACATGCGCGCGATCGAGGTCGTAGACGCGCTGACCCTCGGCGGGATCGGGGGTGTAGTCCATGGGGGCTCCTTTGCTGGGACGGCAGCAGCCTAGACCTGCCCGAGCCTGCGGCGAAGGCGCTCCCGAACTCCCGGCCACTCCTCCGCGGTCACGGAGAACATCACCGTGTCGCGCACCGTGCTGTCGGATCGGCGCTGATAGCGGCGCAGCACGCCCTCGTACGTCGCCCCGAGCTTCGCGATGGCCGCCTGCGAGCGCCTGTTGCGGATGTCGGTCTTGAGCTGGACGCGCCCGAAGCCGTGATCGAAGGCCCACGTCATGAGCAGCAACTTGCACTCCGGGTTGACCTCGGTCGCCCAGACGGACGGGGAGTACGCCGTGCTCCCGATCTCCAAGCGGGCATCCGGGAGGCTCACGTCGAGGTACGACGTCGTGCCGACGACCCCATCGCCCTGGCGGACAACCCAGGGCCACCTGCCTGCCTGCGGTGCCTGCGCCAGCGTCGCGGCGTACTCCTCAGCGGCCTTCGGACGCCCCGCGACATGATCCCAGCAGGCATCGTGATCGAGTGCAGCGAAGAGCGCGGGCGCATCCTGTGGGACGAACTGCGTGAGCGTCACGTGGTCGCCCACGAGCTCCTGGGGAGGCGGCCACTGCGCCTGAGGCCACACCACGTCATCAGGCCGAGAGTCGGGCGGGATGGTCACCGGGCCAGTGTGGCATTCCTACGATGGGCACGTGGACACGATCGAGATCACCGAGGTCACGCTGTCGATGATCGTGCTGTGGTCGATCCTCATCGGCGTGGCCGCCATCGTGGCCTACTGGGTCTACCGATCGATGGACCGCCCACGTCTGCGGCTCACCCCCACCCCTGAGGGACCACGGGCGATGCGACGCGACGTCATCCTCTACGCGGTGACGACCCCGGTGCTCATCGTGCTGTGGTGGGCGTTCTTCTTCACCGTCCTCCTGGTCAACGCCAATGAGATCAACGCAGCGCAGTTGGTGATCTTCCCTATCGCGCTCATCATCGCGATCCGCACGCTCGCCTTCGTCACACCTCACGCCGCACATGAGCTGGCCAAGGTCGTCCCCGTGGCACTCATCGCCTTCGTCATCCTCGACGGCAACATCCGGTCGGCGGAGGAAATCGGCGAGATGCTCGATGCTGTCGCCGAGATCGACGTCGCCGGACCGGCGCTGCTCCTGCTCTTCGCCTACGACTACCTGCTCACCACGATCTGGTACTGGGGCTGGATTCGCTGGGGTAGGCCCCGGTGGGAATCGCGCAAGGCAGCTCCCGGCGGGGCAGCGCGCTCAGGCGAGCATGTCGCGTACGACGATGGTGGCGTCACGGTCCTGGCCGACGCCAATGGCGCTGATGGGAGCACCTGACAGCTCCTCGAGATAGCGCACGTAGGCCTGGGCATTCGGCGGGAGGTCCTCGATCGACCGGGCACCCGAGATGTCCTCGGTCCAGCCGGGCAGCTCCTCGTAGACCGGCTTCGCATGATGGAAGTCGGTCTGCGTCATGGGCAGCTCGGTCATGCGCTGTCCCTCGATCTCGTACGCCACGCACACCGGGATGCGCTCGATTCCGGTGAGTACGTCGAGCTTGGTGAGGAAGATGTCGGTCAGCCCGTTGACGCGCGTGGCGTAGCGCGCGATCGGAGCGTCGAACCAACCGCAACGACGCGGGCGCCCGGTGGTGACACCCACCTCTCCTCCGACGCTGCGCAGCCGCTCGCCCCACTCGTCCTGCAGCTCGGTCGGGAAGGGCCCTGACCCCACGCGCGTCGTATAGGCCTTGAGGATCCCGATGACGCGCGTGATGCGCGTCGGCCCAATGCCGCTGCCGGTGCACGCGCCACCCGCCGTCGGATTGGACGAGGTGACGAAGGGATAGGTGCCGTGGTCGACGTCGAGCAGGGTGCCCTGACCACCCTCGAGCAGGACTGTCTTGCCCCCGTCGAGTGCGTCATTGAGCACGAGTGCGGTGTCGGCGACATGCGGCCGCAGCGGCTCGGCGTACTGCAGCAGCTCCTCGGTGATCGCGTCGACCTCGAGCTCGCGGCGGTTGAAGACCTTGATGAGGACCTGGTTCTTGTTGGCCAGCGCGCCCTCGACCTTCTGCCGCAGGATCGACGGATCGAAGAGGTCCTGCACGCGGATGCCGAGACGACCGACCTTGTCCATGTACGTCGGCCCGATGCCACGACCGGTCGTGCCGATCTTGGACTTGCCGAGGAAACGCTCGGACACCTTGTCCAAAGTGACGTGATACGGCGTGATGAGGTGCGCGCTCGCGCTGATGAGCAGGCGCGAGGTGTCGACACCGCGGGCCTCGAGTCCGGCCATCTCATGCAGTAGCACGGCTGGATCGACGACGACGCCGTTGCCGATCACCGGGATGACACCGGGCGACAGGATGCCACTGGGCAGCAGGTGCAGGGCGTACTTGTCGTCGCCGATGACGACGGTGTGGCCGGCGTTATTGCCGCCCTGGTAGCGCACGACGTAGTCGACACGCCCGCCGAGGAGGTCGGTGGCCTTGCCCTTGCCCTCATCGCCCCACTGGGCGCCGAGCAGCACGATCGCAGGCATGGGGATCACCTCGAGACGGGCGGGGAGGACATTCCCCGGGCCCACGATGGGCCCGCAGAAGATTAGCGGTTGGGGCCCCTATCGGTCACATCCCCGCGCTCCGCCTCACGGCGATGCAGCTCGGCCACGTAGGCCTCCCAGGCTTGCGCATCCGGGTCCGCCGCTGCCTCAGCCGCCTGAGCTGCCTCGGCCGCCTCGGCCTCCGCGCGATAGGCATCCACGCGCGAGCGATAGCGGTCGGTGAACCACCGCGTGAGATTGCCGTGCGTGCGATAGCGATTCCACACGACGATCGCGAAGAGCCCGATGATCGGCCACTGGAAGGTGTAGGCCCACGAGCGCTGCACGCCCTCCTGCGCTCGGCCGTACTGCTTGAACGTCGCATAGGTGCACAGTGCGAGCACGACGACGAGAGGCAGGTGCAGGGTGAGGATGTCCTTCCAGCGACGACTCACGCGACCGGCACCTCCTGCGGTGCCTCCACGACGGCAGAGATCTCGCGCGGACGACGTCGTACAAGGGCGAGCACGGCGATGCACGCGAGCCCGACGCCCCCGGCTAACGCGACTTGAGCGCTGGTCTCCACCGGATCGGATCGGGAGGCGAGCCACAGTGCCGCGGGCCACAGCACGGCAGTGAGGATGATCGCCGGCAGCCCGCGCGGCCCTAGGGCAGCGACGGCGAAGGCCCAGCCTGCGAGGACCAGCACCATGGACGCGATCACTGCAGCGATTCCGATGCCGAGCAGCCCCGAGGGGACGACCGCGGCCATGACGTAGGTGAGGACCGCCAGGGCGACGGCGAAGGGCTCGGGGTAGGCGTCCGTCGCCCGGCGCAGCCACGCGGGACGCGCTCCCGACCACGCGATCACCGCGGGCAGGGCCAGGGCGAGCAGGGCGAGGGCGCCGGCGGTAATGCGATCGCCCGCGATAGCGCCAGCAGGTGGAGCGGTGCGGGAGAGCGCGACCGAGATGCCGAGGGCGATGCCCATGAGGAGGACCTCATAGGACGCGAAGCGGACCAGGGAGACGCCGTCTCCCGTGGGCACCACATGGCGGCGCTGACGCCAGCCGAAGACGATGAGCGCGGCGAGCAGCGTCGCCTTCGCGAGGATGAGAGTGCCGTACGCCGTCGTGATGAGAGAAGCCACACCATCGACACGCAGCGAGGCATTGAGCAGGCCGCTCTCGGCGAGGACGATGACGCAGACGAGGGCAAGTGTGCTGAAGCGGCGGATCGCGAGCGCTGCGTCATCGGGATGGCGCGCGACGTGCGAGCACACGGCGATGAGGCCGCCGACCCACACCCCGACCGCGAGGAGGTGGATGGCCAGGGAGATCGACGCAGAGGTGTGTCCGGAGTGCAGGCCCGAGTGGCCCATCAGCCCGGTGAGGCCGGCCGCTGTGGCCGCGAGTGCGAGGACGATCCACGCCGTGACTCGGCCGAGGATCGCCCAGCCGAGCAGGGCCACGAACGCCACGAGCACGATCTGCGCGACGAGGATCTGGCCGAGCTGGGTCTGGGTGATCAGGGCGAAGACGATCTGCGGGTCGAGCGAGTCGGTCAGCGGTCGACCGAGCAGTTCGGAGACGGTGAGAGGCACCTGGGCGATCAGGGCGACGAGCCACACCAGCGCACCGAGCGAGGCGAGCCGGATCAGGCGATGGTCGACGCGCGGCAGCAGGAGGCCACCCACGACGACGAAGCCCAGCACGATCGCCGCGGCCACGTCGCGCGCCCACCGATCCAGAGGGAGCCCCCAGAGGGTCTGCCACGGCACCACCGGCAGTCCCTCGACCGTCGTCTCCGAGAGGGCACCGAGCGTGGCCAGGATGAGGAGCAGGACGGGTACGCCGGCGAAGAGACCCACGCTGACGCGGGCACCGGCAGACAGTCGTGCTGAGCTCACTGACCTGAGATCACTGGGAGGCGCTGGGCGAAGCCGAACCCGAAGGTGATGCGGACGGGGATGGCGCCGGCGCGTCCGGGTTGTAGAGGCTGAACTCGCCGAAGTTGGCCGGGGTGGTGTTGGGGCTCGCCTTGAGGAAGGTCGTGCAGAGCGCGCCGAGCAGGATGCTCGCGCAGACCCAGACCATCCAGTACCCGACCAGCTTGGCCTGGAAGGGGTTCTCCGTCGACACGAGGCCCGCACGCGTGCGATTGGTGATGGCAAGGAGCAGGAAGGCGATGAGCAGCAGGTGCGCGAGCGTCGACGCGGTGAGGAGGAAGACCGCCGACGCGTAGGAGCCATTGCCGGGCCCGAAGGGGAATGTCGTGATCTGCCACCACTGCAGCACGATCGCGCCGATGATGACGACGAGCGCGATCGCGCTCGCGGCGACGAGCCCCCCTCGGTGATCGGATCGCAGACTGCGAATGCCGAGCCACAGGATGAGGGTGGAGACGACGACGAGGACCAGGATCGCCCAGAAGGGCCAGTCCGCAGCCCAGGGCAACGGCGAACGGCTCTTGAGCAGGTCGTTGTTGCCGAAGGTCTGCTGGTTGGGTGCCCATCCGTTGTTGACGTTGAGCGACCACAGGTAGCAGTAGCTGATGATCAGGGCGATCGTGCCCGAGAAGTCGGCGACGATGAGGAAGATGAGCCCGAGGCGGTTGCGCCGGGCGACGACCGCGACCGGCTCTCCCGTGGTGGGCGACAATAGGGGTGCGCTCATGACGGGGCCCCCACCTTCTCGTCGTACTGCTTCTCGAGGGTCTTCGGATCGAGCGGGTCGGGTACGCCGTAGTCGTAGGGCAGTTTGGTGACGACGGGCAGGACGGGGAAGTTCTCCAGCGGCACGGGTGTCTGCGTCTGCCAGTCGAGGGTCTGCGCGTGCCACGGATTGGACGAGGCCACCTCCCCGCTGCGCCACGAGTGGATGATCGCGGCGAGGAAGATGAGCATGCCGATGCCGATGACATATGCGCCGATGGTGGAGATCCAGTTCGAGATATTGAACATGTTGTCGAACTGCAGCACGCGACGCGGCTGGCCCTGCAGTCCGGCGACGAACATCGACATGAAGGTGATCTGGAAGCCGGCGAAGGCCGTCCAGAAACCGATTGATCCCATGCGCTCGTCGAGGAAGCGGCCGGTCATCTTGGGGAAGTAGTAGGCCACCGCGCCCATGGCACCGAAGAGGCCCGCTCCCATGAGCATGTAATGGAAGTGCGCGGTGACGAACATGTTGCCGTGGAAGTACTGGTCGGCGGGCACGTCAGAGAGGTAGACGCCGGTGACCCCGCCGATCATCTTGTTGAAGATCACTGCGAAGACGGCCATCATCGGCAGGCGGCTCCAGAAGGTGCCGCGCCACATCGTGCCGATGACGACGAGCACGAGGAAGCCCACCGGGATCGAGATCATCTCCGTCGAGAGCATGAAGGGATAGTTGGCCTGCGGGGCCCATCCGGTCATGTACATGTGATGCGCCCACACTAGGCCGCTGAGGCCGACGACGCCGACGATGCCGGCAATGGCCATGTAGTAGCTGAAGAGCGGCTTGCGCATGAAGACGGGGATGAGCTCCATCATCACGGCCATGCTCGGGATGAGGATGACGTAGACCTCGGGGTGGCCGAGCAACCAGAAGAGGTTCTCGTAGAGCCAGACGCTGCCGCCCTCGATCGGGTTGAAGAACGACGTATTGATGAGGCGGTCGGTCATCGACAGGATCTGCGAGTACATGTAGAACGGGAAGGCGTAGAGGCCCATGGCCGCCGCGGCGAACGCGCCGTAGATGAGGATCGGCGTACGCGACCACGTCATGCCCTTGGCGCGCATCGTCAGGACCGTGGTCATGATGTTGACGCTCGCCAGCGCGGTCGAGACCGCGAAGACGATGATCGTCGTCTGGTAGCCGATCATCCCGGGCCCAGCCTGGGAGTTGAGCGGCTGGTAGACGCTCCAGCCGTCGCGGATGCCGCCGACGAGCAGCGACAGGATGAGCGGGGGCACCGCGCAGACGAGCAGCCAGATGCTCAGTGCGTTGAGGCGCGGGAAGGCCATGTCGCGCGCACCGCACATGAGCGGCACGATGAAGTTGCCCACCGGGCCGGAGACGACCACGATCATCGCGATGACCATGGCGATTCCGTGCGTGCCGACGAGGGAGTTGTAGAAGTCGGGATTGAAGACTTCCATCCACGTCGCGCCCAGCTCCGTGCGGATGAGCATCGCGAGGAGGCCGCCGAAGCCGAGGATGATCATGGCGACGATGAGGTACTGGATGCCGACCACCTTGTGATCGGTGGTGAAGCGCCAGTAGCGGAACTTGCCCTGGTCCTTGCCCGCCATGAACTCCGCGTCCTCGTGGGTGAGGTCGCGTCCGAGGAGCCAGCGGATCGGGCCGACGAAGGCGCCCATGCCACCCATGAAGCCGATGACCCAGCCGACCATCATCGCCCAGAAGACCGGGCCGGACGCGGCGTTGGCGAAGGTGGCGGTGAGCGCGCCCGCGGGGAACTGCAGGCTCATGACGTAGCCGAAGACGAGGGCGAGGACGACTCCGCCGATGAGTCCGGTGAAGAAGTTGAGGTGGCGCATGATGCCGCCCGGCTTGCCGTGCTGCTTGGGCTGCGGCACCTCTACCTGGTGGATCGTCGCGGTGCTCATGAGGTCTTACCCCCGCCCGTCTCGCGCATGAAGGTCTCGAAGGTTTCCTCGGGTAGCACGCGGATCTGCGTCTCCATGTAGGCGTGGTGCAGGCCGCAGAGCTCAGCGCAGCGCACGTTGAAGACGCCCTCCTTGCTGGGGGTCACGCCCGTCTGCGTGATGGCACCGGGATTGGCGTCGATCTTGACGCCGAGCTCGACCGCCCAGAAGTTGTGGATGACGTCCACCGAGGTCACGTTGAAGAGCACGGGACGATCCTTGGGGAGGTAGAGCACGTCACTCGCGAACTTGTCGTACTGCGGGTACTCGAAGGTCCACACCCACTGCTGGCCCGTGACATTGACGACCAGGGCATCCTCGGTCTTGGGCTGCCCCGTGGCCGACGTGGAGCCGTAGGAGTCCGCGGTGATGTCCGCGAGCTCGATCAGGCCCCACACGACGAGGAACGCCGCCAGCAGGCTGGAGGCCGCCGTCCAGGTGATGACGGCAACCGCGTTGGTGCGGATCGCGGGGTTGTCGTTGTTGGGTGGAGCATCGCCGCTCTTGCCCTTCCAGCCGAAGAGGCTGTAGAGCAGCACCGCGAAGACGAACGCCGTGATGGGGATCGACACCAGGGTGAAGACGAAGATCGTCTGCTGGATGTCGGCCATGATCGACGATGCGGGGCCGCCCGACTGGTTCATCGCCGCGAGCATCAGCCAGGCCAGCGGCAGGAGCAGGAAGCCCACGACCACCGTGATGATGAGGATGTGTCGCACGTAGCGGCGCTGCAGCCACTCGCGCAGGCGGTGCATGGCCGGGGGCCTGTTGGTCGGCGCCTCGGGCTCTTCGGCCGGGATCATCGTGTCGGCCATCAGACGACCTCGAGGGTGCCGGACATCCAGCCGCGCTGCTGCATCGGACCGCCGAACTCCTGGTACTGATCACCGCACGGGAACTCGCAGTTCCACACGTAGGTGCCCGGCGCGCCCGTCCGGAAGGTGAAGGTCACTTCCTTCGGGTTATCGACGTAGGGGTTGGCATTGCCCACCTCATTGGCGCCGAGATCCGGCAACGGCACGGAGAGGAAGAGGTAGGGCTGGCCGCTCTCGGGGTACTGGTGGACGGTGAAGGTGTGCGCGACCTTGGTCGGATCCACCTCGGTCACCGTCTTGCCGTTGACGGTCATCGTGCCGTCGACCGTGCCGTGCACCTTGGCCCAGTAGGGATTGAAGACGCGACCCCCGGAGTCGTACTGGTAGATCGTCACGGTGACAAGGGAGTTCGCCGGCACCTGCAGGGTCGTGGACGGCCAGTAGAAGGGCCAGCCCTGGCTCGCGTAGAGCGCATTGACGCCCTCGGTCGGTCCCGGAACGGCGTCAGAGCTGTTGGGGTAGACGTAGAGCTCGAGGTTGGCGGCGTTCACCGGTCCCTCGGGCGTGTCGACGGTGCCGGCCGGCTCCGCGACGAGCAGAGGCGGCTCGCCGCTCGTGGTGCTGGCGAAGACCGCGACACCCGCGACGACTCCGGCACCGATGAGCACGGAGACGAGCGCGACAAGGAAACGCTTCACGTCCCCCCTTCCCGAGAGCGTGGGACGGGCCGTGGGTGCACAGCCGTGGGCTCAGGTTAGGGGTCGGCGAGGCCGCCGTCCGGTATTCGACGCGAAATCATTGCGAATTCATCCTCGCGCCCCCGATGTCTATCGTGGGCACATGACGCCGTGGGTCCCTGGTGAGGATCTGTGGACGGTCGATCTCTTCGTCACGACCAACCTCATCCTGGTCACGGCCCTCTACCTCATCGGCGTGCGCGTCCTTGCCAGCCGTGGGCTCACATGGTCTGCCTGGCGCACCGGCACCTTCCTCATCGCGATGGCACTGCTGGCCGTGGCCTATCTGGGTCCCTTCGAGACGCTCGCGCACACCTACTTCTGGGCGCACATGGGCCAGCACCTCATCGTGATGATGCTCGCCGCGCCCTTCATCGTGCTCTCGTGCCCGGTGGCCCTGGCCGTGCTCGCGACCTCGGGTCGCACGCGGGCGGCGATCATCCGTGGCCTGCGCTCGCCGATCGGGCTCGCGCTCGTCAACCCGGTGGTGACGTGGGTGCTCTTCGTCACCGTGCTCATCGGCTCGCACATCACGCCGGTCATGGAGTGGGTTCTCGGCGATCACGACGCCATGGCCTACGTCGAGCGTCCGCTCTACCTGATCGCGGCGCTGCTGTTCTACTACCCGCTCATCGGCAACGACATGTGCGCGCGGCGACCCAAGCCGGCCTACCGCCTGCTCTCGCTCGGGCTCATGATGATCCCCGAGACCGCTCTCGGGGCGATCATCTTCCTCGCCCCCGTCACTCTCTACCCCACGTACGTCGCCGCGACGACGGCTGCGGGCGGCGACCCGCTCGTCGATCAGCAGCTCGCCGGAGCGCTCATGTGGGCGATCACGATGGTGATCGACTCGATATGGATGATGGTGGCGGCAGTGGAGTGGTGGCGGTCCGAGGAGCGTCGCACATCGCTCCAGGAGCGCCGCGAGCAGCAGGAGGTGTCCCGATGAAGGCCGTGACGGTCCTCGTGGGCGCGGCTGTGCTCCTCACCGCGTGCTCAGGATCGGGGATGTACGCCGCCACGCCCGTCGTCACGATCCCCGCGACCTCGGCCGCGATCAACGACGTCGTCGGAGTCACGATCATTCCCGCCGCAGAGCGCGAGCAGACGATCGTCATCGGGGGCGAGACTGCCGACGGCACCGAACTCTCCACCGCGCAGATGGGTGGTGACATCGTCGTGGTGAATGCGTGGGCCTCATGGTGCCCGCCGTGCATCGAGGAGCTCCCCCTGCTCGCATCTGCCGCCGAGTCCTACGCCGACCAGGGCGTGACCTTCGTCGGCCTCAACTCCCTCGATGACCCGATCGCGGCGGCGAGCCTGCTCGGATCGAGCCCGTATCGCAGCATCGACGACCGCGATGGGGCGATCCTCGCGACCATCCCGGGTGTGCCACCGCGTTCGCTCCCGAGCACCGTGATCCTCGACCGTCAGGGCCGCATCGCGGTGCGCATCATCGGCCCCGTGAAGCCCGGCCAGCTCGAGCAGGCGCTCGACATGCTCGTCGCCGAGCCTGCCTGAGGCCCGGGCCTGCCTAGGAGAAGGCGACCGTGACGCTGGCGGCGGGGATCTTCTGAGTCTTCTTGCCGACCTTCGCGGAGCATGTGGCCGTCAGCGTCGCCTGCGAGCCCTTGGCCGCCTTGAGTCGGCTCATGAGCGCGGGCGCGGTGACGCCGGTATTCAACTGACCATTCGTCGCCTTGGCCTTCGTGGCGATCTTGCTGGTCACCTTGCCGGCTCGCGCCGTGACATCGCACATCGCACCCGGCACCGTCGCCAGACGGATCGTGGGCTGCGTCGTCGCGGTAGAGCCGAACGCGCGGACGGGATTCGAGTTTGTCTGCGCCGGGGAGACGAAACGCGTGACGCCAGCCTTGGTCACTGTCCTCAAGGACAGGCCCTCACCCGTGCTCGCGCGCACGACGGATTCCAGCGCGCGCACCATCGCCGTTGACGCGCCGGGATTCACGCACGTGCTGAAGCCCTCCGGCGGGACATTGCCCTCTTCGCCGGGAATGCACGGAGGGACGTTCGGATCTTCGTCGCTCGGCGGCAGGTTGGCAGCGACGTCGTCGCAGTAGTACCAGCCCGGACCCTGCCAGCCGGGCTGCGTCGGCATGCCCGGGGGAAGGGGCGGCAACTGCATCCAGCCCTGCGGATTGGCGGGCTGGGACGCGGAGTACTGGCAGCCCACCAGGCTCTGGGTCGGCCCCCCGCCCATGAGCTCGTCGCAGTTGGGCACCTCGGGTGGGCATGCGGTGTCGATGTCGAGGCTCAGCGGGATAGTGACGGCGGCGTACCCCCGCTGGACGAGCGTCCCTTCGCCGGTGCGCCCGGCATAGGCCCCGGTCGCTCCCGTGAGGTAGGCCTGCACCGTCATGTCGTAGGCAACGCAGAAGGAGTCCCCGCTGCCCTGGATGGTGATCCCGGCCTCCTCGCACGTCACTCGCTCGGAATCCTGGGTGTAGTCGCCGAACGACTCCAAGGTCCCGGCCAGTTGGGACTTCTGCGCATCGTCCACGCTGATCGTCCACGAGCACGACACGTGACCGCTGCCTGACATGCCGTAGGGATTGGGTCCGTAGCCGGGAAGTCCGGATGCCGCGACGGCGATGCTGAAGAAGCTGGAGCGCTTCTGTCCTACCTCGCAGAGCAGTGTGAAACTGCCCGTCCCCGACTGGCCTTCGGCAGAGGCCGACGCCGTGCCGTTGATGGCGACACTGGAGAGGATCCGCTCCATCGTGACGGTGCACAGGATCTCGTTGCCCGGCTTGGAGATCGCCTGTGTGAGACCCATTGCCGGCCCCGCGGTCATCTCCATCGTGAATGACTCGCCGAGGCTCTGGTGGCAGATGGTGCTCGCGGAGTCGCGAATGTTGCCGATGAGCGGCGAGCTCATGGTGTACTCGAACTCCAGGTCATCGGGGATGGTCGCGCCTGAAGCGGGGAGCGCACCTGCCAGAAGCGTGCCGACGGCGATCAGAGCTGCGGTGACATAGCCAGGACGCATGGGGACTCCATTCCTCGGCAGGAGTGTGGAGCGCTCAGGGCGCCGAGGCAAGGCGAATGCGGATAACGATCCCTCAGCGGAGCGAATGGGACATTTCACGGCCGAGCGCATCGCCGGATACCCATGCGGATTGGGTGCGGGGCTGCCCTGCCCAGCCATCGCCCGCGCGACCCACCACCCCATCGAAGGCGAAGGACTCGGGGCGGGCGTGGGCGGGGCGGGCGTAGGTCCAGCGCTTCACGGTGAACCACGCGGGCGCGGCCCCGCTGAGATTGCGGAGCACGGCGAGCATGGCGGGCGCCGCGGTGACCGGCTCGGTGAGGTGCCCCGCGGCAAGCACCGGCGTCGAGTGCGCCACGAGCACGGGTGCGTCGTCACCGCGTCGCGAGCCGTCGTCGGCAATGAAGGACAGCACCGGATCGTCGTTGACGAAGGCGCCGTCGAAGTCCCAGGTGCGCTCGGGATAGACGGCGACGAGCGCCATCACCGGCTCCCACAGGGGAGCGTCACCTACGGGCACCAGCGCGTCCATCTGCGGGTCAGGGCCGCAGAGAGCCACTGCGCGGTAGTCGCGATCGGCGACGCGTACACCGCTATTGCCGACGTCCACGCTAGTCACATCGACGGGGTGGCGGATCTCCACGAGATCCGAGGGCAGGACCGATGCAAGGTCCTCGACCAGGCTGCGCAGTCCACGCGGGGCGGCGTAGCGCACGGGACCCGACTTGGTGCCGAGGATCGCGCTGCCGTCCGCGATGTGGAAGGTGTCGGTCCACGGCCGCACGAGCCCGCGGTCGACCCAGTCGCCCACGACCTCGCCGAACGCCGTGTCGTCGACCGTGAAGTAGGACGCACCCACGTCGACCACGCGTCCGTCATAGGGCGTGCCCGTGTCACGGAGAGTCTGCGTGGCGAGGCGACCGCCGAGGCGATGTCCGCGATCGAGGACGTCCACCGTGAGGCCGGCGTCCGCCAGTGCGGTGGCGCAGGCGATGCCGCTTATGCCGCCGCCGATCACCGCGACATCCGCCATCATCGTCTCCCCTAGTCCCGGAGGCTGGGATCGCAGTCGACGATGAAGGTCGCGCAGCGCTCCGCCTCGTCGTCCTCGCCGATGGCTGCGGCGGCGCGCTGCAGCGCGATGAGGCAGCGCAGGAAGCCGCGGTTGGGCTCATGTGACCAGGGCACGGGGCCGTGACCCTTCCACCCATTGCGTCGCAGGGCATCGAGGCCGCGGTGGTAGCCCACGCGCGCGAAGGCGTAGGACTCCACGACGCGACCTTCATTCCACGCGGAATCCGAGAGAACCGCCCACGCGAGGCTCGACTGCGGATGACGTCGCGCGACGTCGTACGCGTCAGCACCGCCTTCGAGCTCAGTGCGCGCGTCGACGTCGTCGGGAAGCAGGGTCGGGGGCGGACCCCCGAGGAGGTTCTCGTGCAGGCTCACACCCGCATCCTGCCCTACCCGAGTTCGAAGCTGGTGCTGCCCCAGATCCGTTCGAGCGGCAGCGGCCGCACGTCTCCGCGATACATCCGCGTGCAGGCGAAGGTCGACACCATGCCCAGCGACTCGGCCAGGGAGACGGCGGCTTGGTGCGGAGCCGGGATATCGATGACGAGGTCGTCACCCCATGACGCAGCCGTCGTGGCGCAGGCGGCCAGCAGGGCGAGTGCGACGTCCTCGTCCTCGGCGAAGAGCGGACCGATGCGCGCGCCACGGCCGATCATGGGTCGCACCGTCGCGTAGCCGCGAGTGTCCGGCCCGCGGCCGATGACGTACGACGTACGCGGGGAATCCGGTGCGAGCCAGGCGCGTACGAACTGCTCACGGCGCGCCGGTACGTGCTCCTCGTCGTAGTCGATGAGCGCCTCGATGTCCGCCGGTCCGACGTCGTCCACGGGCATGGAGCGCCCCGCCAGGGCTGCCGAGATGTCCTGGGCGCTGCCGACATATCGCTTCGTCAGGTGGGCGGGGACGTAGCCAAGGGAGGCGTATGTCGCCACCTGCTCCTCGACTCCGTCGAGGCCGCTCGCCGCCGGGCCGATGCGCTCGAGCGCCGCGTCGAAGATCTGGTGCCCGATACCTCGGCCCCGCAGCCCCGGGTCGACGATGTAGTAGCCGATGAAGGAGTAGGTGTCGTCGTAGCGCACGGCGCTGATCGAGCCCACGGGTCGATCAGCAGCCCACGCGAGCAGGAAGCCTCCGGGGTCGGCGAGGTGGAACGCCTCCACATCCCCGCGGCCCGCGCCCCAGCCCTCGCGCAGCGCCCACTCCTGGAAGAGGTGCATCTGATCCGCGCTGGCCGTGCGGATCTCGAGGTCCATCGCGGGTCAGGTGATCGACGCGGCGTAGATCTCGTCGATCGTCGCCTGGAGGGTCTCCGTGAACTCCGCATCGCTCTGCTGCGCGGTGAGTCCCTCGGAAAGGGCGCGCGAGAAGCTCGCGATCATGCCGTTGTTGGCCGCGAGCATGTCGCACGCATCGTCGCGTGAGTAGCCACCGGACAGCGCCACCACGCGCAGGACCTTGGGATGGTCGATGAGGACCTTGTAGAAGTTGTTTTCGCTCGGCAGCGAGAGCTTGAACATGACCTGCTGGCCCTCGGGGATGCGATCGAGACCGGCAAGCAGTGCGTCGCGCAGGATCGCCTCGCTCTGCGCCTTGTCATCGCTCTTGATGTTGACCTCGGGCTCGATGATCGGCACGAGACCGTGGCCGAGGATCTGCAGGGCGACATCGAACTGCTGGTCGACGACCGCCTTGATGCCCGCGGGATTCGCCGAGTTGATGACCGAGCGCATCTTGGTGCCGAAGACGCCCTTGCTCGCCGCGCGCGTGCACAGATCATCGAGGTGCGGCATGGGCTTCATGACCTGTGCGCCATCGACCTCGTCGGCGAGGCCGAGGTCGACCTTGACCAGCGGCACCACGCGCTTGACGTTCCAGAGGTACGACGGAGTCGGCTGGCCCTCGACATCGCGGTCCATCGTCATTTCGAAGAGGATCGCTGCGATCACCTTGTCGCCGTTGAACGCCGGGTTGGTGATGATGCGCGAGCGCATGGCGTGGACGAGATCGAACATCTGCTCGTCGCCGGAGTAGGCGCTCTCGTCGATGCCGTAGAGCTTCAGCGCCTTGGGGGTGCTGCCGCCGCTCTGGTCGAGTGCGGCGATGAAGCCCTTGCCGGATCCCATCTGGGTGCGCATATCGGTATTCATGGGGCGATCTCCCGTGCGTCGGTGGTCCCCGCACCCTATCGGCAAACGTTTGCAGAGGGAAGGGGCCCTCAGGTCACGGTCGTGTCATCGGCGGTCACGGCATAGCCATCGGCGGCCACGGCATAGCCATCGCGGGAGCGCAGCCGCCAGACCGAGGGCACAAGGAGGGCGCCCGCCGCTCCGAGGGCGGCGATCAGGGCTGCGATGGCAAACGCCTCGGAGATGGGGATGAAGATGAGGAGCGGCCCGGCCAGGGCGAGGCCAATGGGCCCGAACATGAGCGAGCCGAAAGCGTCGTAGGAGGAGACGCGGGAAAGCGACTCGGGTGGCACATTGCGCTGAAGCGCCGTGAACCACAGCACCTGGAAGAACTCGATCGCGAGACCCCAGGCGAAGGCGCCGAGCATGATGACCGGCAGCGGAGCCGCGAGGGCGAGGGTGAGCAGCCACGCCGGCAGCGTCAGGCACATGAGCATGCCGAAGGCGATCGGACGCTCGATGCGCAATCGCGAGGCGACCAGCGCACCGATGAGCAGTCCGACGGCCAAGGCCCCGAGCACGGCCGACCATCCTGCCGGGCCGCCGTACTCCTCCTCGGCGAGCACGGGCCCGAGCACTTCCTCCGCGCCGCGCATGACCATGACGATGAGGCTGAAGGCGAGCACGACAGCGACGATCCAGCGGTAGGAGATGAAGGTCTTCCACCCGTCGATGAGGTCGCGCACGGGCGACTCACCGGAGTGATGCGGTCTCGAGAGGCGTCGGAAGGAGAAGACGAGCGCACCGGCGGCGAGGAAGGTGAAGGCGTCGAGGAAGATCGCCCACCCGGATCCGAAGAACGTGACGAGCACGCCGCCGATGGCTGTGCCGACGATGAAGCCACCGTTGGAGCCGACGGAGAGGTACGCATTGGCCGGCTGGAGGTGCTCCTCAGGCACGACGTCGGAGATCAATCCTGGGTACGCCGGGTACCACAGTCCATTGAGGATGCCGGCGAGCACCTGCAGTCCGATGAGGAGCGGGATCGTCGCGCTATCGGTGATGAAGAGCAGGCCGATGGTCGCGATCACGGCGAAGAGCAGCATGTCGCAGATGCCGATCATGAGCGGTCGACCCACGCGATCGGCGATCACTCCCCCGATGGGCAGGAAGATCACCAGAGGGATGGCCTGGGCAGCGAGAACGATGCTGAGGGCCGTGGGCGAGCCCTCGGGCAGTCCGAGGACACCGAAGGCCAGTGCCACGGGTGCCATGCCATTGCCGATGTTGGAGATCGTGCGAGCGGCAAAGAGACGTCGGTACGCCGACATCGACGCCAGGATCCGCACGCTCACCGGCGGATCCTATGTCCCGTATGTCATCGCTAGAGTCGCCGCGTGATCGACATCGAGGCACTGCGCGCGGACACCCCGGGCTGCGTCAACGTCACGCATCTCAACAACGCGGGATCGGCGTTGCAGCCGGCGATCGTCACCGACACCGTCGTCGCGCACCTGCGGCGCGAGGAGCAGGTCGGTGGCTACGAGGCGCACGCGGAAGCACGCGATCGAGTTGCCGGTGTCTACGCCTCGGTGGGATCACTGGTCAATGCGCCGATCGAGCGGGTGGCGCTCGTGGAGTCGGCCACCGTCGCGTGGGACCGCGGTCTGCAGGCCATCGCCTTCAGCGACCCGCCCGGACCGGGTGACCGGATGCTGGTTTCGGGCAGTGAGTACGCGTCCAACGTGCTGCCGCTGCTGCAGCTGGCACGACGTACAGGTGCCTCCGTCGAGGTCATCCCCGACGGTGCTGACGGCAGTGTCGATGTCGAGGCACTCGGCAACATGCTCGACGAGGGGGTGCGCATCGTCTCGGTCAATCACGCACCCAGCCAGAACGGTCTCGTCAATGACGTGGTTGCGATAGGCGACATGCTCCGGATGCACGGCTCGCCCGCGTGGTATCTCGTCGACGCGTGCCAGTCGGTCGGCCAGTTGCCCGTCGACATGGGGCGCATCGGATGCGATGTGCTGTCGGCGACGGGTCGGAAGTTCCTGCGCGGACCACGTGCGACGGGATTCCTCGTCGTCTCGCAGCGCATGCTCGACGACCTCGAGCCCTTCCCCCTCGACCTGCATGCGGCTACCTGGACCGCGCTGGACGACTACGAGTTGGCCGCGGGTGCCGCACGCTTCGAGTCCTGGGAGAAGGCGTACGCCGCACTCCTCGGCATGGGCGCGGCCATCGACTACGCCCTCGCCTGCGGCATCGAGCCCCTGGCTGCGCGCATCGGCCTGCTCGCCCAGCGCGCGCGAACCGGACTCGCCGAGATCCCGGGCGTGATCGTGCGCGACCGTGGCAGCGTTCAGTCAGGCATCGTCACGATTCGCGTCGAGGATCCGGCCGGGGTCGTGGCCGGGCTGCGGGCGCTCGGGATCAACACGAGCCTGTCGACCCCCGACTACTCCCGCATCGACTTTGGCCGTGACCAGGCACCCGGTCTCGTGCGAATCAGCCCGCATGCCTACAACACCGAGGACGAGGTGGATCGCGCCGTCGCCGCGATCGCCGCACTCGTGCGCTAATCCACTGGAGCGCTCGGCAGCTGTCCGAACACATGGCGGCGTACCCAGGCATGCATCGCCACGGCAGCGGCCGCGCCGGCGTTGATGCTGCGCGTCGAGCCGAACTGCGTGATGGCAAGCAGATCGACGCAGGCGTCCTGCGCCTGCGCGGAGAGACCTGGGCCCTCCTGGCCGAAGACGAGCACGCAGTCCCGCGGGATGTCATAGGTCTCGATCGGCACGGAGCCCTCGACGTTGTCGATGCCGATCAAGGGGATCTCGGCATCAGCAGCCCACCCGACCAGTGCCTCGATCGATTCGTGATGGCGCACGTGCTGGTAGCGCTCCGTCACCATCGCGCCCCGCCGATTCCATCGGCGATGGCCCACGATGTGCACCTCGGCCGCCAGGAACGCATTGGCCGAACGGACGACCGAGCCGATGTTCATGTCGTGCTCGAAGTTCTCGATCGCGACGTGGAAGGGGTGCCGCCGCGCATCGAGGTCCGCGACGATCGCCTCGACGGTCCAGTTGCGGTAGCGGTCGACGACGTTGCGGGTGTCCCCCTCCGCGACCAGCTGCGGATCAATCCGCGGATCGGGATCGGAGCCATCGACACCGGAACCCATGGCTCGACCCTAGAGGGATGGGCAGGGGCCAGGCCTTAGAGTCGATGGGTGCCGGATCTCGCCCTCACGCTCACGGCAGCCGTCACGGCCCTCGGCCCGGAGTGGCTCGACCCGCAGACCCTGCTCACCAACCTCGGCGACATCGCCTTCTGGGTGGTCCTCGGGATCATCTTCGCCGAGTGCGGCCTCCTCATCGGCTTCTTCCTGCCCGGGGATTCGCTGCTCTTCATCACCGGTCTCTTCATCGCCTCGGGCTTCATCTCCATCAACATCTGGCTCGCCTGCCTCCTCCTGCTCACCGCGGCGGTCGTGGGCAACGCGGTCGGCTACGCCATCGGCTACAAGGTGGGTCCCGCGCTCTTCCGTCGTGAGGACTCGCGGCTGTTCAAGAAGGAGTACGTCGAGAAGACCCATGCCTTCTTCGACAAGTACGGCGGCCGCGCCATCATCCTGGCTCGATTCGTGCCGATCGTGCGCACCTTCATCACCGCGATCGCCGGTGTCGCCCGCATGGACTTCCGCCGCTTCATGCTCTTCACCGCTATCGGCGGCATCATCTGGGCCGTCGGTGTCACCCTCGCCGGCTACTTCCTCGGCACGATCCCCTTCGTCAAGGACAACATCGAGGCGATCCTTCTCCTCGTCGTCCTGGTGAGCGTCATTCCCATCATCTGGGAGTTCATCAAGCACCGCCGCCAGCGCGGTGCCGCCGAGTCCTAGACGAGGCCCAGGTCGTCGAGGGAGTAAGCCGCCCGGTACTCCAGTCCCGCCTCGCGCACGGCGTCCCCTGCACCACGATCGACGATCACGGCGACGCCGACGACCTCGGCACCCGCTTCGCGCAGGGCTTCCACGGCAGTGAGCACGCTCGATCCCGTCGTCGACGTGTCCTCGACCGCGAGCACGCGTCGGCCGGTGACATCGGGGCCCTCGATACGACGCTGCAGACCGTGCGCCTTGCCCTCCTTGCGCACGACGAAGGCATCGATGTGCTCACGCCGGGCGGCACACGCGTGCAGCATCGCCGTGGCAACCGGATCCGCGCCCAAGGTGAGTCCACCGACAGCGTCGTAGTCCCAGTCGGAGGTCAGATCGCGCATCACGCGGCCGATGAGCGGGGCAGCCACGGCATCGAGGGTCACGCGGCGGAGATCGACGTAGTAGTCCGCTTCCCGACCACTCGAGAGGATGACCTTCCCGTGCACGACGGCCTTGTCGACGATCTGCTGGCGGAGGGCTTCGCGGTCGCTCATGGGCAGACCCTAGGGTGCTGAGCGTGGCTACCGGAAGCGTGGTGCTCACCCCCGGGTCGGCGTACGCCGTGCCCGGTGCACTCGATCTCTCCGCTGAGGCGCTCGCCGACTCGGAGTGGACGGCACGGGTGGCCCTCGGCATCGCCGCTGCGTCGTCGGACCTGGCGCCGCCCCTGCTCCTCGTGCTCACCGGACACGCCGCGGCGCACGCACCCCATCTCGGATTCGCGCAGCGCTCGGCGCGACGTGCCGTCAGTGGCTACGTGCTCGTCGATCCCGTGCTGCCACGCCCCGGAGCGGTGAGCGACTGGCCCGACGCGCCCGTGACGGTGATCCTCACCCCGCAGGCGGACGACGACACGCGGGCTGCCGCGCTTGGTGCGCGCCTGCGCGGCTGGGAGGTGCTCGAGGGCGACCCGAGCAGCCTTATCGCCGACATCGCCGCCCGGCCCTAACTTCGTTGAGTGGCGGCGTGTCGCATGCGACACGCCTGAGAAGCAGGCGAGCGCCCGCCACTCAACGAATTAGCGAGCGGCGCGGGCCTGACCGCCGGCGCGGCGCGAGCCGATGGCGCGCACCAGCGGACGTGGGAGGTACTGCGCCGCGAGGGAGAGCGCTTTGTACTGCGTGCCGGCGACACTCACCGGACGACCCTTGCGTACGTCGACCAGGGCCCGATCGACGACATCCTGGGTGTCGAGCCACATCCACTCGGGCACGGCGTCCATCTCCATGCTCGCGCGCTGATGGAACTCCGTGTGCGTGTAGCCCGGGCACACGGCCGTGACATGCACTCCCGTGCCCGCGAGCTCGATCGACAGGCTCTCGCTGAAGACCGTGACCCATGCCTTCGCGGCGGAGTAGGTGCCGCCCGTGATCCACCCGGCGACGCTGCTCACGTTGAGGACCGCGCCGCTGCCCCGCGCGACCATTCCCGGCAGTGCCGCATGGGTGAGGCGCATGACCGCGGTGACGAGCACGTCGAGCATCCGCTGCTCCGCCTCGAGGTCCCCCGTAGAGAATCGCTGGGGTACGCCGAATCCGGCGTTATTGACGAGGATCTCGACCGGCATGGTGCGCAGGCGCTCCTCGACCAGCGCCATCTGCGACCGGTCAGCAAGATCCGCGGGCAGGACTTCCACTTCCACGCGATGACCGCGCAGCTCCGCTGCGACGACCTCGAGCCGCTCGCGGTCCCGAGCGACGAGGACGAGGTCATGCCCGCGGCGGGCGAGAGTGCGGGCGAAGGTCAGTCCGATGCCCGATGTCGCGCCCGTGATGAGTGCCGTGCCCATGTGAATCTCCTCGGGATCGTCGCAAAAGCCACGCGGGACTCTCGTGCGTCAGGCGTGAGACCCCCATCCTTGCCTACTCTGGCCTCGTGAGGATGAGACGCCTGCTCGCCGGGATCGCCGCGGCGCTGCTCCCGGCCGCCCTGCTCCTCGCACCGGCAGCCTCCGCAGCCGAGATGTCTCCCCGCGTGGTCAATGGTCGCGAACCCCTCCCTGACGAGGTCCCCGGCCTCGTCTACGTCAGGGCCGGCGGTGCGATCTGCAGCGGCACGCTGGTCGATGCCACCCACGTCATCACCGCCGGGCACTGTGCCGCCTCAGGAGCCGGGACCACGAAGAGTCCCTCGTCCTTCACCGTCGGCTGGACCCCCACGGGCACCCTGCCCGCCCCGGTCTGGGCGGGCGTCTCCAAGGTCGCCCTGCACCCCGACTACGACGGGCAGACCTTCGTCAACGACATCGCCGTGCTCACCCTGGCGACGCCACTCCTCGGTGCCACGCCCATGGCGCTCGCCACGACCGATGTCGCGCGCACCTCTCTCGGTGCGGGCGCGACTGTCCAGGCTGCAGGTTTCGGCTACACCTCGTCACGCGGCCCACTGAGCAATCGTGCGCTCGTGGGCGATCTCACCGTCGTCCCCAATCGCGTATGCCGCGACGACGCACTCACCTACACGATCGGCGGCATCAGCTTCATCGGCCTCGACATCGCGACCTCGACAGCGGTGTGCGCCATCGGCGTTCAGCCAGAGAGCAGCCTCATCATCGACACGTGCCAGGGAGACTCCGGTGGCCCGCTCTACGCCGGCACCGCCGCAGGACCACGCCTGCTCGGACTGGTGAGCGTCGGAGTGGGCTGCGCCGGCTTCGACGACAGGGGAGATGAGCTCACCGACAAGACCCCGGGCGTCTATACGCGCATCACGCCGTACCTGAACTGGTTGACGCAGGTCGGCGTGCGCCAGGCGCCATCGGCACCGCGCATCACCGCCGTCTCCACCGGAGCCGACGGCATCGCCGTCACCTTCATCCCCGGCGACGCAAACGTGGTGGAGAGCTACCGCGCGGTCGCATCGGGTCCCTCGGGCACGACGGCCGAGTGCACGACCAGCGGCGCGGCGCTCACGTGCACGGTGAGCGGACTCACCGCCGGAGCGACGTACGCCGTCCTCGGCTACGCCGTGAGCGGCTCGCTCGAGTCGGGTGCCTCAGGGCCGGTCATGGCCGTCGCGGGTACGCCGACCCTGCGCCCGGAGAAGCCGCGCATCGACACGGTCACGACGACACCCGCACGACGGCTCGCTGTCTCCGTGAGCCGTCTCGATCCGGCCGGCTGGACGTCGACGTTCGTCGTGTGCAGCGATGGCGGCCGCACGTATCGCTCGGACGTCGTAGGAGGCAGGGCGGTGCTGGCGCTTCCCTCCGGGCACACCTACCGCTGCTACGCCAAGAGCACCAACGATGTCGGTGCTGCCCGGTCGAAGCCGGTCCGGATCGACTTCTGACATGCGCCGTCTCGCGCCCCTCGCTCTCCTCTCGGGCATCGCGCTCCTGGCGATGCTGCCCGTGCCCGCACAGGCTGCGCCCGACGTCGCACCCCGCGTCGTCAACGGCGAGCCAGGGCCGTCCACGGACTTCGACTACCTCGTCGCACTCGGCGACCGCGGGCGCTACGAGGCGCTCGGCATGGATAGAGCGCAATTCTGCGGGGGCACCCTCGCCTCCACGACCCTGGTGATCACGGCGGCGCACTGCGTCGTCGACGTGACCGTGCGCGACATCGTCGTCGGAAGTTTTGTCGACGGAGACCTTGCCAGTGAGACCGGACGCGTTGTCGGTGTCGCCGCCATCAAGATCCATCCGCGCTACAACGGCTCGACCCAGTCGCACGACATCGCCGTCATCACGCTCAAGCAGCCGCTCCTCGGCGTGCCCACGCTCGCGCCCGCGACCACGGAGGAGGCGGCGGTGCTCACAGCCCCCCGCGCCCCCGCACGTGTCGCCGGCTGGGGGGCGACCAACCACCAGCAGCCCTGGCGCTTCACCTCCGTCTATCGCATCGGGCAACTCGTGGTCTTCCCCACCAGCTCCTGCGGTGAGGGGGAGAACTTCGTCATCGACGGCGTGACCTTCCGCGGCTACGGACCCGCCTCCCTCGATCCGAGGGTCATGCTGTGCGCAGAGGGAGTCCGCAATGGCGCCCCCGTGGATAGCTGCGTCGGCGATTCCGGCGGGCCGCTCGTGGGCGGCATCGGTGCAGCGCAGCGCCTCATCGGCGTGGTGAGCTGGGGCCTCGACGAGTGCGCGACACGCAGCGGTCCCGGCGTCTACGCCCGGGTCTCGGCCTTCACGTCGTTCCTTAGGGACGCCGGCGTGCCCTTCACACCGGAGCCGACCGATACACCCTTGCCTCCGCGCATCTCCGGCGTTACCACCACGGCGACGAGCATGACCATCACTGTCACACCCGCCACCGGTGGACTGGAGCCGGACGAGTACGCCGTGTCCGCACGCGATCCCAGCGGCCTCGTGACGTCGTGCTCGATGGAGGCGCCCCCGAGGCCCGCGACCGCCCGGTGCACCATCGCCGAACTCACTCCCGGTACGGCGTACGCCGTGTCCGCCATTGCGATCGCGGAAGGCACACCCTCGACACCCAGCGCCGAGCGCACGATCACCCCCGCGGGCCTGCCCGCGAAGCCACGCATCGACGCCGTCGAGGTCGAGCGCGGAGGCTACGCCGGGTTCGTGGTCACGAGCATCCGCGGCAACGGCTCTCCGGTCCTGCGCAAGGTGGTCCGCTGCTCGACGAGCAACCACCCGACGCGCTCAGCACCCATCGTCGCCAAGGGGATCGCGCTTGTCTCGGGGCTGCACCGTGGCGCCACGTATACATGTGTGGCCATCGTGACCAATGAGTACGGCTCGAAGCAGTCCGAGAAGGTCCGTGTCACGGCGCGCTGACGCCCACTAGGCTCGCGCCATGCTGGCGGCCTACTACGAGCAGCGGGGCAACTCCGACGTCCTCACCGTCGGGGAGATTCCGACCCCGGGACCGGGCGTGGGCGAGGTCCGGGTGCGCCTCCAGGTCGCCGCGGTCAATCCGACCGACTGGAAGTCGCGCGCGCATGCCGCACCCATGGACTTCCCGCTGCAGGTGCCGGGCCAGGACGGCGCGGGCGTCATCGAAGCGGTCGGCCCCGGTGTCGATATCGGCCGCATCGGCGAGCGTGTGTGGGTCTATCACGCAGCCTTCCAGCGTCAGTACGGCACGGCGGCACAGTTCACCGTCGTGCCCGCGCGCCAGGCGGTGCGCATCCCCGACGGCATCGATACTGATCAGGCGGCCGCCCTCGGCATCCCCTATCTCACGGCGTACGGGTGCCTCTTCGCCGACGGATCCATCGACGGCCAGACGGTGCTCGTGCACGGCGGCGCGGGTGCGGTCGGACACGCGGCGGTGCAACTCGCCCGCCGCGGTGGCGCCCATGTGATCGCCACGGTGAGCAGTGCCACCAAGGGCGCGATCGCCGCCGACGCCGGTGCGCACGTCGTGGTGGACTACACGTCCGATGGCGCGATCGACGCCATCAGATCAGCAGCTCGAGCGGGTGTGGATCGTGTCGTCGAGGTCGACCTCACGCGCAATCTCGAGCTCGACCTCGCCGTGATCGTGCCCGGTGGCGTCATCGTCACGTACGCCGCCGACGCGGTGGACCCGACCGTGCCGGTCCGCAACCTCATGACACGCAACGCGACCCTGCGCTTCGCCCTCGTCTACGGCTTCCCGGCGCCCCTGCTCGCCGCGGGCATCACCGAGGTGACCGAGGCACTCGAGGCCGGAGACCTCAGCCCGCTCCCCGTCGTGCGCTTCCCGCTCGCCGATGTCGCAGCGGCTCACGACGCCGTGCAGTCGCGCACGCCCGCCAAGGTGCTCATCGACCTGCCGTAGGGACTACCGACCCTCGGCATCCAGCTCGGCGAGCAGGTCGACGCGCCGCTCGTGTCGGCCACCGTCGAAGTCGGTGCCCAGGAAGACACCCAGGGCCAGCTCGGCCTCCGCGACGGCGGTCACGCGGCCTCCGAAGCACGCGACATTCGCATCGTTGTGACGCCTACTCATCTCCGCGTCCTCAGCCGTGCGGAGTACGGCGGCACGCACGCCCGGGATCTTGTTAGCGGCCATGCAGATGCCGAGGCCACTGCCGCACACCGCGACTCCGCGATCGGCATCGCCCGCTGCCACCGCACGTGCCACGGCGGCACCGAAGACGGGGTAGTCGCAGGATGCGTCCGAGTCGGTGCCCACGTCGATGATCTCGTGACCTGCGTCATGGAGCCACGCGCGCAGGGCTTCCTTGAGCTCGAAGCCGGCATGGTCGCTGCCGATCACGATCCTCATGTGCCCTCCCTCTGTCGGTCGCGCTCGACGGCCTCACGCCAGCGCACCTGCCGTTCGGCGATGAGCGGGCTGCCCGTGGGCTCCACGATGCCATGGGCGTCGATCACCACGGGCGGCATCTCCTCCCCGAGTGCAGTCATGACCAGACGCGTCGCTCCCACCACCGTCGCATCGGCCACCGATGCAGGCTGCAGTGCGATGCCGAGCGCGTCAGCGAGGAGCGCGACGTACGCTGCATCGCGACTGCCGCCACCGAGCGTCGTGAGCGGCGCGGCCGGAGCCGCACCCGACTCGGCAATCGCCGCGTATCCCGCGGAGACGGCGTAGGCCATGCCTTCGAGCACCGAACGCAGCATCGCCTCGCGTGTGGTCGACAGGGACAGGCCCTGCCAGGAGGCCCGCAGATCGGGATCGAGGTAGGGGCTGCGCTCACCGGCGACGAAGGGGAGGAACACAGGATCGTCAGCCCGCACTCCCGCGGCGAGTGCACGCTGCGCGTCATCGATGGTCGCGCCAAGCCACGCCAGTGCGCGTTCGAGGGCGAGGCCGCCGCTCTGCACGGCCGCGAGGCGGTAGTACGCCGCACCGATCGTGCCGGTGGCCGCGAAGGTGTGCGTGCGCAATGTGTCGTCGGGATCCGGGCTCGCGAGGACACTGCTCACCTGCGCGCCCGTGCCGAGGGCGAGCGCGCCGCACCCGGGTGCGAGACCCAGCCCGTGGATGCCGCAGGCGGCATCGGCACCACCTGTCGACACCGGCAGGCCCGTGAGCACGGTGTCCTTCAACGTCACAGTGCCGGCGATAGCGGCCGAGGAGATAACGGGGGCCAGCAGATCGGGTCGCACGCCACAGGCCCCGAGGGCTGCCGGGCTCCACGCACCCGCGACCAGGTCGTAGAGCAGCGTGCCGCTGGCATCGGAGGGATCAGTGGCGACATCTCCCGTGAGTTGCATGCGCAGCCAGTCCTTGGGCTGCAGGGCCCACCGTGCGCGGGTGAGCATCTCCGGCTCATGATCGGCCAGCCAAGCGAGCGTCACACCGGCGAAGCCGGGGAAGGGAGCCGAGCCCAAGCGCGCGAGCTGCGCTCGCCCGAGGGAGTCGGAGATGCGGCGAGCCTGCGCGGCGCTGCGGGTGTCCGCCCAGGTGATGGCCGGACGCAGCGGCGAGCCGTCGGCCGCGCACAGCACCACACCGTGCATCTGTCCGCTCAGGCCGATTCCATCGATAGGTCCCTCGACCTGGGCGACCGCCTCGCGTGCGGCATCGAGCGAGGCGGCGAGCCACGCCTGGGGATCCGTCTCAGCCCATCCCGGCTGCGTGGAATCCACCGCATAGGGGCGCACGGCGGAGGACAGGACCTCACCATCGTCCGCGACGACCGCCACCTTGACCGACTGGGTGCCGAGGTCGATCCCGACGACGCGACGCATGGGCACATCCTGCCGCGCTAGCCTCGCTCCCGTGCCCGCGGTCGTCTGCATCGGCAGTCTCAACGTCGATCTCGTCGTACGGGTCGCCCGGATGCCCGCCTCCGGCGAGACCGTGACGGGCCATGCCCTGGAGCGCCACCTCGGAGGCAAGGGACTCAACCAGGCGCTCGCGGCCGCCCGGTCGGGTGGCGACGTCGCCCTCGTCGGTGCCGTGGGCACGGACGACGGTGGCGCGTGGATGCGCGCCGAGCTCGAGGCCGAGGGGGTCTACCTCACCGGGGTCGCGGACGTCGAAGGTCCGAGTGGCACCGCGCTCATCGAAGTGGACGCGAGTGGAGCCAATCGCATCGTCGTCATCCCGGGTGCTAACGGATGGCTCACCGCTGACTACACCGCCGAGCAAGTCGATCGCCTCGTACCCGCGCGCATCGCACTGGCACCGCTGGAAGTCCCACCGCTCGCCGTACTCGGCGCACTGCGCGCGGCGCGCGCCGCGGGGATGCGCACGCTGCTCAACACCGCACCCGTCCCAGCCGAGGGCCTGCCCCCGGGGATCCTCGAGGTCACCGACATCGTCATCGCCAACGAGCACGAGGCGAGCCTCATCACCACGCGCACCGTCGACGGTGCCGATGCGGCGTACGCCGCCGCCCGCGCGATGCGCGACCTCGGTGCCGGCAGCGCGATCGTCACTCTCGGGGCCGAGGGTGCGGTGTGGTCGACACCGGACGGCGAGGGGCACACGCCGGCGTACGCCGTGACGCCCGTCGACACCGTGGCCGCGGGCGACGCGTTCTGCGGTGTGCTCGCCGCATCCCTCGCGGACGATCTGCCCTGGGAGGTGGCGCTGCGCCGTGCGAGTGCCGCCGGTGCGCTCGCCACCACCATCGCGGGCGCCGCTCCCTCCTTGCCCTCGGCCGACGCCATCCGACGACTCATCTCCGTCGAACCACTGGAGGACACGTGATCTGGCATCCGCAACTCGCCTCGCTGCTCGCCCGCTTCCGGCACGCCAACGCGATCGCGGTGCTCGACGCTCCCTTCCCGTCGTACCCGGATGTCGAGACCGTCGACCTCATCGTGCGACGCGGCCTACCCACGATCCCCGATCTCGTCGATCTCATCCTCGCTGAGCACGAGGTGAGCAGCGTCGTCATGGCCGAGGAGTTCCGGCAGCACGTCGATGCGCCCATCCAGGCCGACTACCTGTCGCACCTGGGCGACCTCCCCGTCCAGTGGATTCCCCACGTGGACTTCAAGCAGGAGGTGGGTCGCTGCCTCGGCATCGTGCACACCGGCGACCCCGTGCCCTACAGCAACGTCATCCTGCGCTGGGGCTGACGTGAAGCGCACCCTCGTGCCGCGGATGGAGCCCTACGCGACCTCCATCTTCGGCGAGATGTCGACGATCGCCGCCGAGACGGGCGCGATCAATCTCGGCCAGGGCTTCCCCGATACCGACGGCCCCGACGAGATCAAGATGGTCGCGCGCGCGGCCATCGCCGAGGGCAAGGGCAATCAGTACCCACCCGTGCACGGCCTGCCCGATCTGCGCGCCGCGATCTCCGAGCACCAGCTGCGCTTCTACGGCCTGGCCGTCGATCCCGCGACCGATGTCGTGGTCACCACCGGCGCGTCGGAAGCCATCCAGTCCGCACTCCTTGCCCTGTGCGACTCGGGTGATGAGGTCGTCGTCTTCGAGCCGTGGTTCGACATCTACGCCGTGGGCATCGCGCTGGCTCATGCCACGCGCGTGAGCGTGCCCCTGCGCCCGCCGGCGTTCCGACCGGACATCGACGCCCTGCGAGAGGCGATCACCGACCGCACCCGGCTCTTGCTGCTCAACTCACCGCACAACCCCACCGGGGTGGTCTTCACGCGCGACGAGTTGCAGGCCATCGCCGACTTGGCCATTGAGCGCGGCCTCATCGTCATCTCCGATGAGGCATACGAGCACCTCTGGTACGACGGGCACCCTCACGTGCCCATCGCCACTCTGCCCGGCATGGCCGAGCGCACGGTCACCATCGGCAGTGCCGGCAAGTCCTTCTCCTTCACGGGCTGGAAGGTTGGTTGGGCGACGGGACCGACGGATCTCATCCGTGCCGTGCGCGCCGTACGCCAGCACCTGTCCTTCGTCTCCGGCGGTCCCTTCCAGTACGCGATCGCCCACGCGCTGCGCATGCCCGACTCCTACTTCGAGGGCTTCCGCCACGGACTGCAGGAGCAGCGAGACATCCTCACCAGCGGACTGCGCGATCTGGGTTTCACCGCCGTCGAGTCGGAGGGGACCTACTTCCTCACCACCGACCTGGGCCCACTGTCGGAAGGGTCCGGCGGGCGCCGTGACGCGCTCACCGCAGCCCGCGAGTTGCCGCATCGGGCCGGGGTGGTCGCGATCCCGCTGCAGGTCTTCTGCGATCACGATGGAGTAGGCGAGCGTTCGCTGCGCTGGGCCTACTGCAAGCGGCCCGAGGTCCTCCGCGAGGCCCTCGACCGGCTCGCCGCCCTGCGATAGGGCACCATGGTCCGATGCCGCAGATCGAATACGTGACACTCGCCCACCACGCCGAGGCCGTCAACGGCCTCCTCTACCTGCAGGGTGCAGGCTGGACCGACCTCGAGCAGCCCATCGACGGCGAGGGCAATCTCGGCATGCTGCATCTCGGCATCGGCGTCAGCATCACGATCGGCTGGAACGAGACCAATCGCAACTACCCGCTCACCATCAGCGTGGAGCATGAGGATGGCGAGCAGCTCTTCGCCGTCGAGGGCAGCGTCGAGGCCGGTCGCCCGGCCGGTGCCACGCCTGGCGCCGATCTGCGCAGCGTGCTCGCCGTGAGCGGCGAGGTGCAGTTCGGGCGACCCGGTGGCTACGTCGTACGCGCCTACATCGGCGACAGCGACGGTGGCAGCGCCCGCAACGTGTCCTTCCGCGTGCACTTCCCCGGTGCCGTGCAGGCACCGCCGGCAGGTGGCCCTGCCGACTTCTCGCTCTGACGCTTTTCGCCTTGACGCTTGTCACCCGAACTTTGGGACGAAAGTGCCGTGCAGCGACGTTTTCGTCCCTAAGTTCAGCGGTCTGGCTCTGTGGATGACGGGAGCGGGTGAGCACGTGCCCGGGCGATAGTGGGGCATGCCTCGCCCGACTCAAGACCTCGAGCGCCTCTGGTCGTTCGCTGCTGCCCAGGGTGGGGTCGTGTCGCAAGCGAACTTGATGGCGTGCGGCTTCAGTAGCGGTGCCGTACGCCGCCGCATCGCTGAAGGCTCGTGGCATCGCATAGGCGCGGCAGTCGCCCTGGGGCCGGAGCGGTCCGGGCCTCCCGCCTGGAGCGACATCGCACTGTCATGGATTCTGCGTTGGACGTTCGGCACTCGGGCTCGGATCAGCGGTGCCCTCGCCTTGCGCCGAGCGCACTGGCACTTGCCGTGCGAGGCCCACATCGTCGTACTCGCTGAGAAGCCCCGTGCTCGGCTGCCAGGAGTCGTCGTCCTACGCCGCCCCGAAGCCGAGACCAGCGGCACCGCGGGCGACATCCGTTTTGTGTCCGCGCGCGAGGCTCTCGTGGACTGCCTCACCGTGCTTCCCGCGGCTACGGCGGCCGATCTCCTCGATGCAGCCCTTCAGAAGCGCTACGTGCGGCCGCAGACATTGGCCGAAGACCTCGAAGCCCGTCTCGGGCGCGGCCGGCGGAATGCGGCTGGTCTTCGCTCGCTGCGCGATCGTGCGATGTCGGGATCGCGATCGGAAGCCGAGCAGAGGATGGCCCGAGTGCTCCGGCGCAGCGCGACCGGCCCGTGGATGCCGAACTACGCCCTACGCGATGGCAGCGGGCGCGTGATCGCGGAGATCGATTTCGCGCATGTCGGGCTGCGCATCGCGATCGAGGTGGACGGGCGTGCCTTCCACTCGGATCGACGCTCGTTCGAGCGTGATCGCTGGCGCCAGAATGCCCTGGTCGTGGGCGGCTGGCTCATCCTGCGCTTCACCTGGGAGCAAATCACCGAGCGACCGGACGAGGTGATCGGCATCATTTGTGCCGCGGTCGCCCAGCGCGCTGCATGAATTAGGCGAACTTTGGGACGAAAACGCCGTGCAGCGGCGTTTTCGTCCCAAAGTTCGCAAGGTCACCCGGCGGGAGGGACCGGGTCCACCGGATCGATCGGGCCAATGGGGTCAATCGGGAGGACGGGTTGCGGCGGCACGACGGCGTACTCACCGGTGAGCGCATCCCACGTGAGCATCCCTTCGACGGGGCTCACGACCCAGAGAGTCTCCAGCTTCACGACCCTGCCGAGGCCGCCGCAGTCCAAGGATGAGGCGGGCCTCGCGACGCGCCAGGCGGGGAAGGTCTCGACGGGGGTCACGGACATCCGCATGTAGTGGGCCGAGCGGCAGGATCCGTAGAGGTAGAGGCCGGTCTCCTCGTGGACAGCCGCCGGCTCCCAAGCCGTGGTGCGCGCGAGGGGTGTCCATCCCTCGGCGAGCTGCCACCGCTGGTACCACTGCCGGTCGTAGGTGGTGCGCCCCACATCCGTGACATGGAGCACGGACTCGGTGTCGTCCACCGGAAGCGGAATGGTGAACTCACGCTCCAGGCTCGTGTCCCGGTAACGGGTCTCCACGCGATAGGTGTCCGCATCCCCCAC